>BAXV01000008.1 GCA_001310715.1 Pseudovibrio sp. JCM 19062 | reverse complement strand
AGCACCGCACCAATCACCAACAGCGCCGCATAGGCAATCGCAAGCAGATGCAGTCGCCATGCCGAGTCAATTGCATGTTCGATCACACGAACCTTATCGCTTTCTTCACTCACCAGCCTGCCTCAACCAAAATCCTGACCACAAAAGCGTTTCACAGTGCACCCATGAAGCCAACTCCATTGAAATCAGGGGCGAACCTCCACAAGCAGGTGGGCAAAAAAAAGGCGGTACGCAAAACGCACCGCCTTTAAAGCTTGAACAGGAAGATGGCTTAGCCGAGCTTGGCCATGATTTCCTCAGAGATATCGAAGTTAGAAAAGACGTTCTGCACGTCATCATCATCTTCCAGCGCATCCATCAGCTTCATGATGGTGCCAGCTTTCTCTTCATTCACTTCCACAAGGTTCTGAGGCTTCCAGATGGTCTTCACAGACTCAGCTTCGCCCAGCGCCTCTTCCAGTGCCTTGGAAACTTCGGAAATATCTTCGAAAGCACAAATGATGGTGTGGCCATCTTCATCGCTCTCGACATCATCAGCACCAGCTTCAATACCTGCTTCCATAACAGAGTCCGCATCACCGGCTTCAGGCTTGTAAACAAGCTCGCCAACACGATCGAACATGAAGGAAACAGAACCTGTTTCACCCATGGAGCCACCGTATTTGGTGAAGTAGGAGCGCACATTCGCAGCGGAGCGGTTTTTGTTGTCAGTCAGCACTTCAACAATAATCGCGGTGCCACCCGGGCCATAACCCTCATAGCGGATTTCGGTATAATCAGCAGCATCACCCCCCTGAGACTTTGCAATCGCGCGGGCAATGTTGTCCTTCGGCATGGACTGGGCCTTCGCGTTTTGCACAGCAAGGCGCAGGCGCGGGTTTTTTTTCCGGGTCAGGATCACCCATTTTCGCAGCAACGGTAATCTCTTTGGAAAAGCGAGAGAACAGCTTGGAACGTACAGCATCCTGACGTCCCTTGCGGTGCATGATATTTTTGAATTTTGAATGTCCGGCCATAGGTCTTCCCGGCTTGTGTTTAGAATAAAACGTAGGGCTCAAAGGAGCGCTCACCAAGCCGCTGATAGCTTGGACAGCGCTCTCCCCGACAGGAATGTCGCATAACGTCGAGCCAATTTGTTGTAAGCTTATAAGACGCTTACACAACAAAATCCAGAGCAAGAAGCCGCCAGATACAACGCGGCCTCACTCTTCCTCACCATTCGCCGTGTAACCAGCACCTACAATCAGGATCAACCGTTTGCTGCACTTGGCCAGAATGGCGGAATTATCTGCGACAAACGCCCGCCAATACGCACCGGCGAAACATTCTTGGCTAGGCCAGTACGATCATCCGTTTCAACAGCAACACCGCAGATCGTCGCCTCACCCAGCGCAGGCGTAAAGCGCGCACCATTCATTTTGCGCAAGAACCGGTTGACCGGCTCTTCCTTATCCATACCCAAAACAGAATCGTAATCACCGCACATACCCGCATCGGACATATAAGCCGTGCCACCCACCAAAACCTGATGGTCAGCAGTTGGAACATGCGTGTGCGTGCCAACAACCAGCGTTGCACGGCCATCGCAGAAATGGCCCATCGCCTGCTTCTCACTGGTCGCTTCAGCGTGCATATCAATAATGACCGCATCAGCATAGAGCCAGCGGACAGTCAGCCAGTATTTTGTCCATAGCCGCGAACGGGCAATCCAGCGCATCCATGTAGACGCGGCCCATCACATTCACCACCAGCACGTCAGCACCATTCCGGGCGCGGTAAAGGTTCGCCCCTTTACCTGGCGTACCTGAAGGATAGTTCGCCGGACGAAGCAACTGGTCCTGCCGTTCAATGTAAACAAGCGTATCGCGCTGATCCCAGATGTGGTTACCCGTAGTGACAACATCCGCACCCGCATCCAACACGTTTTCAAGAATCTCTTCTGTAATACCAAAGCCTGCTGCGGAGTTTTCGCCGTTCACAACGACAAAGTCCAACTGGTTGTCTTCAATCAGTTGAGGCAGTTCGTCAGTCACGGCATTGCGGCCAGCGCGCCCAACCAAATCACCAAGAAACAGCAGCTGCATCGATAATCCCTTTCAAGCGTACCCCCCGAAACGCCCAATCGGCTTTCTATCAGGATACGCACAAAACAATACGAAGAGCATGGCGCGTCACTTCATAGGAGACGCAGACATGCTCCGCCGCGTATTCCCGACCTAAAGCTTTATGATGAAAGAATACGCGCACATCTTTTGGACCAAAGCAGACCCGCCTGTTTTAAAGCCAATCCCCCGAAAGCGCCAAAGCACCTGCGGATAAGGGAGGCCATAAAACAAAAGGCTCAGACATCACGCTGGTTTCTTAAACAGAAACGCTGATGCTTAAACCTCTGCAAGTCGCTCTAATCACTTGTTCTCAGGAGCCCACGATCAGTCAAAATGCCATCCAGCCGACGATCATGCGGTTCCATCGGAACCTCTTCTACCTCTTGAACGGCAAATGCAACCCCAATCGCGGTGAGATTGGTAAGTTTTTCCAGCTCACTCAATGCACGATCGTAAAAACCTTTGCCGTAGCCGATCCGGTTGCAATTCCGGTCAAACGCCGAAAGTGGCACCAGCACAAAATTGGGATGCACCACCTCCGCCTCCGGCCCAGGCGCCATACTACCAAAGCTGGCAGGCACCAGCGGACCGTCCTTTTGCAAAAGACGGAACTCAAGATCATCACCAATAACAATCGGAAGACACAAGGAACATCCCGCCTGCGCAAGCGCATCCATCAAGGGCCGCGGATCAATCTCATCCCGAATAGGCCAGAACCCTGCAACCACAGACCCCGGCTCCACCTCAAGCTCAGCTACAAACTCAACAAGACCCAGCGAGTGTTCAATCCGCTCCACAGGCGAAAGCGTCCCCCGCGCCGAAAGCCCAGCTTTACGGACTGCACGTTTCGCCTCTTTAAACTCAGCATTTCTGATGTATTGAGCTGTCAACACGAACCTCACCACTAATTTGAGCGCAGTATGATGCAGCCTGCGAGAAATCGCAAAGCAAGAGCCTAATTGAAAGAAGAAAGGGGGTGGACGAAAGACGCTCGAGAGTGCCTTTCACCCTTGATCGATGATGCCCTATGGGAAGCCAACTTCTGACGCGCGAGAAAGTGCTGCTCTAACCGCCAATAATATTCACCCGGGTGCCATCACCGTCCTGGACCGCCAAAGTGCAACCAGTCAAGATACCGTCTGCGTTAGGGCAAGAAAAGGGGCCGACCGATAGGTTTACATTTTGATTGCCAAGGGTGCCTGTAACAATCGCTCCCTGATCGCGGGTTGAGACAAACTGCATTGATAAGGACCCCGAGGTTCTATCACTACAGGTAACAAGAATTGTGTTATAAAGATTGTCTACATTTCCTTGACAGGTGCGACCGCTGCTCCCCCTAAGGTCAAGTCACCGCCCACCACTTGGCCGGTGAAGGTCTCGCTCCCACTTTCCAATTGTCCTGTGACATCTGCTTGGGCCCATTCGCTGCCTCCCAAACCAATACAGCCAGCTAGAAAGCCACCAAGACAACAAACTTTAATGATACCAAGAGTATTCATGAGTAAAACGCCTGATTATTATTGTTTCATTGGGCTCTTTAGGCGTTGATATCTCAACAATTCAATAAACAATTTGATCAAAAGGCGTTCTTTTCAGAAGCCCATAAGCAATTGCATGAAAATCTCATCGCCCCCCACCAATCATCACGGTTAGGCATATCCGCTCAGTAAACCAGCTGAACCAAATTTTCCGAGAATGAGTGTTGTCTGCGTCTCAAGGCCAAAACCGGCGCTGACAAAAAGAAAGTGCGTGCCACAACAGCCGTTGGAGAATGTGCAATCCCGGAGAACCTACTATGTAGGTGGGCGCCGTGTCCCCAAGCCCACGAGCGAGGGAAGGAACAGCTCCCTAAGGAATGCGTAAGGCCCCGGGGATATGTGTCTCCTGACGAACAGCGCAGCAACGCAATGGCTGATATAGGCCAGGGCGGGTGGAATTACCAGCCTCATGAGTCGTCCCTGTTAAAATTGATCGGAAGCTGTCAGAAACCAGCCCGAAAGTTCATAAGATGCCCCCGGACTTAAGCCGTGCTTTCTTCTTCCTCGCGCAGCTCATTGTCGATGTCAGTGCCGAGTTTTTCAATCTTGTCTGCGCTCTCCAGCAGACGAGTCACAATTCTGGCTTCCTTGTCGCGGTGCTCTTCCTCAAGCGCTTCAATACGGCTCAAGAAGCGCTGTTCCTGCGCAGCCAGACGTTCCTCGACAGAAGCCTCCGCTTTACCAAGCTCTTCGATGCGCGCTTCAGCAGCCTTGAGCTTACGCTCGACCTCAGCAAGGTGATCAGTCACCATGATGCCTGCCATCACGGTTAAGCGCTGGTCGCCGATCTCTCCGAAGTTCTCTCTCAGGCTGTTGATGCTGTCGTCAAAACGCTGAGCAAGACCGAGGAGACGCTCTTCCTCGCCATCGTCACACGCCATACGAAAGCTGCGATCATTGATTGTTACTGTAATCTGCGCCATTGATCTTAGCTCTCCTGTCCTTCGAGAACAGTACGAATGGATTCCATGGCAGCAACAAGGCGACGCGAGACATCCTTGTTGACATCTTCAAGTCGCGAACCATGCGCCTCAGCCTGGTCAAGCTTGGCAGCAAGCTGCGTGCGATCCTCGCCAATTCTCTGCAAGTCGTTCTCTAACGCATCAATGGTTTTGTCACGGGACGTCCTGCGATGAAGCGCTCCTTCAAGCTTCGTGATGGAGCAGTAATACGATCCAGCGCCTGATCCAGATCTTGCCCACTATCCATCTTCACCTCTGACATCTACCTGTATCCATACTCACCATAACATCAGTCCCCACCCAAAATGGCAAACCGACCTATCCCGTCTAGAAGAGGAAGACAATTATCCATCAGCACAGGGAATCGTCGACCGTTATTCACACCATATCTTAGGAACAGGCGAGAACCACCTCTTTTATCAGCACTAACTGAACTGAAAAACGCATAGGACCCGGAATTCCCCCCAGCGCAACATTCATGAACAAAATGCATGCAGCGCCACCACAAAAATCTAATCTAGCCGTATTTTACGCTAAGCAAATTCCCTCACTCAGTAGACCTTGGCAACATAACTTATGTTAACAAATGCTATTCAAAACTCAAAAGCGCTCAACTTACGCAATAAACGGCTTCCGAGGAGCTCAGTTTCATTGACTCAACTCTCTGACCTGCTATGTCTCCTTCCGTTATTCGTTCGTAGACAACTGCCAATTTGCATTAGTCTGGGGCAAAGACTATGGCAACTGTCGTCGAATTTACACTAGCTAATAGTAAAGAACCGGCTGCCCATCCGGGTCGACAGCGGGAATATGATGACCGACCTCGAAAAGCACTCTCGCATGGCGAATGCGATACGCTTTCTTTCAATGGACGCCGTTGAAAAAGCAAAATCTGGCCA
The DNA here is from genome assembly GCA_001310715.1 of Pseudovibrio sp. JCM 19062. Next base: position 86,123 of record BAXV01000008.1, on the reverse strand, counting down.
CCCTGGACTTCCGATGGGTGCAGCTGACATCGCAACGGTCCTGTTTTCCAAATTTCTGAAATTTGACCCAAACTCCCCGAAATGGGCCGATCGCGACCGTTTTGTGCTCTCCGCCGGGCACGGATCAATGCTCCTGTATTCCACTCTCTACCTTCTGGGATACGAAGACTTCCCTATCGAACAGCTTCAGCAGTTCCGCCAGCTCGGCGCACGCACATGCGGGCACCTGAGTATGGCCATGGCGCAGGTATCGAGACCACCACTGGTCCTCTCGGTCAGGGCCTTGGCAACGCTGTTGGCATGGCAATCGCTGAGCGCATGCAGGAAGAGCGCTTCGGCAAAGATCTGGTAAACCACTACACCTACGTTCTGGCAGGTGATGGTTGCTTGATGGAAGGCATCTCTCAGGAAGCAATTTCACTGGCAGGCCACCTCAAGCTGAACAAGCTGATCCTCATCTGGGACGACAACGGCATCACCATTGATGGCTCCGTTGATATTGCGGACAGCACCGACCAGATTGCACGCTTCAATGCATCCGGCTGGAACACATCGCAGTGGATGGTCATGATCCGGAAGCAATCGAAGCTGCCCTGACAGAAGCTCAGAACAGCGACAAGCCAACAATGATTGCGGCCAAGACCACAATCGGCTTCGGTTCTCCAAGCAAGTCCGGCACCAACAAAGTGCACGGCTCCCCTCTGGGTGCAGACGAAATCGCAGCAACCCGCGAAGCACTCGGCTGGTCCGCTGAGCCGTTTGAAGTACCAAGCGACATTCTTGATGCATGGCGCATCGCAGGTCTGCGGTCTGCAAACGCGCGCAAAGAATGGGAACAGCGCTTCAACGAAGCCAACGCGGAACTGCGCGGCGAGTTCGAACGCCGGAACCGTGGCGACCTGCCAGCCGGCTTTGACGCTGCAATCGACGCTACAAGAAAGAGCTTGCAGAAACCCAGCCAAAGACTGCGACCCGTAAGGCGTCACAGGCTGTTCTGAAAGTAATCACAGGTGTTGTGCCTGAAACCATCGGCGGCTCTGCTGACCTGACTGGTTCCAACAACACCAACACCGAGTTTACACCGCCTATCACCCCGGACGACTTCTCCGGCCGTTTCATCCACTGGGGCATCCGTGAACACGGAATGGCTGCAGCAATGAACGGTATGGCACTGCATGGCGGACTTATCCCCTACTCTGGTGGCTTCCTGATCTTCTCCGACTACTGCCGTCCGTCTCTGCGTTTGGCAGCTCTGATGAAGCAGCGTGTCATCCACGTAATGACCCACGACTCCATCGGTCTGGGTGAAGATGGTCCAACCCACCAGCCTGTGGAACACTTCGCGGCTCTACGTTGTATCCCGGATCTGTTGTTCTTCCGCCCAGCGGACATCACAGAGACCCTGGAATGCTGGCAGCTGGCAATGAAAGCCGCTGATAATCCTAGCGTTTTGGCTCTGACCCGTCAGGACCTGCCATCCCTTCGCCCTCACTACGAAAGCGAAAACCTGTGTGCCAAAGGCGCATATGTCATTGCTGACTGTGAAGAAGAAGCGACCGTCACATTGTTCGCATCCGGCTCTGAAGTTGAGATCGCAGTGGAAGCGAAAAAAGAGCTCGACGGCAAGGGAGTTGCTACCCGCGTGGTCTCCGTTCCTAGCTTCGAACTCTTTGAGCAACAATCTGACGCATACAAGAATTCCATTATTGGTGGTAGTCCAGTGAAGATCGCTGTTGAAGCGGGTGTTCGTATGGGCTGGGATCGCTTTGTCGGTTCCGATGGTGGATTTATCGGCATGACAGGCTTCGGAGCTTCAGGCCCATACAAAGAGCTCTATGAGCATTTCGGGATTACTGCCGATGCAGTAGTCCAAGAGGCTGAAAAGCGCTTGGCGATAGCGATAACGCCTAAAGCTGATGATACGAAGCTTCTGGCTCCTCTCAGCCAGAGCCTCTCGGAAGACGGCCGGCAAGAGCTGGCAGAATATAAAAACGCGGGCGTTCTGAAACGCCCTATCGAAAGAGGTTCTTAAATGGCAGTCAAGGTAGCCATCAATGGCTTTGGTCGCATTGGTCGTAATGTTCTTCGCGCAATCATTGAATCCGGTCGCACCGACATTGAAGTTGTAGCAATCAACGACCTCGGCCCAGTAGAAACAAACGCACACCTGCTGCAGTTTGATTCCGTACACGGCAAATTCCCTGCAAAAGTGACAGTAGACGGCGACACCATCGACGTTGGCCGTGGCCCAATCAAAGTGACTGCAGTCCGTGACCCTAAAGAATTGCCTTGGGGTGAAATGGGTGTAGACATCGCGATGGAATGCACCGGCATCTTCACCGCAAAAGAAAAAGCTTCCCTGCACCTGGAAGCTGGCGCAAAGCGCGTTCTGGTTTCTGCTCCTGCAGCAGGCGCTGACAAAACAATCGTTTACGGCGTAAACCATGACACCCTGACTTCTGAAGATCTGGTTGTTTCCAACGCGTCTTGCACCACCAACTGCCTGTCCCCTGTTGTATCTGTACTGGACAAGGCTGTTGGCATCGAAAAAGGCTTCATGACCACCATTCACTCCTACACTGGTGATCAGCTACTCTCGACACAATGCACAAGGATCTGTACCGCGGCCGCGCAGCAGCTCTTTCCATGATCCCAACCTCTACTGGTGCTGCAAAGGCTGTTGGCCTGGTTCTGCCTCAGCTGGCTGGTAAACTGGACGGCGTTGCAATCCGCGTACCTACTCCAAACGTTTCCGTTGTTGACCTGACCTTCACCGCGAAGAAAGAAACTTCCGTTGAAGAAATCAACGCAGCAATCCGCGCTGCAGCTGACGGTGAACTGAAGGGCGTTCTCGGTTACACCGACGTGGCAAACGTTTCCATCGACTTCAACCACGACCCACACTCCTCCATCTTCCACATGGACCAGACCAAGGTCATGGAAGGCACAATGGTTCGTATCCTCACCTGGTACGACAACGAGTGGGGCTTCTCCAACCGCATGGCAGACACTGCTGTCGCGATGGCAAAGCTCATCTAATCAGAAAGGGGCCGCTGAGAAGCGGCCCTTTTTTCTCACATATACCAGTGCGGAGTGATCCAATCCCTGAGCCGCACCATTTAGTGCGAAGACTCCCATAGATTTGATCACGAACTCCGCAAAGTCTTTCTGTAAAGAATTCGACCAGCATAAGGTCACAGACAGAGATTCCGGAGATTTTTATGTCTTTCAAAACTCTTAGCGACGCCGAACTTTCCGGCAAACGTGTTCTGGTCCGTGTAGACCTCAACGTCCCGATGAAGGATGGCAAGGTAACCGATGCCACCCGTATCGAACGTGTCCTGCCAACCATCCGCGAAATCTCCGAGGCTGGCGGCAAAGTCATCCTTCTTGCGCACTTCGGCCGTCCAAAAGGCAAAGTCGTCGCAGAAATGAGCCTTGCCCCTGTTGCAGGCCCTGTTGCCGACCTGCTCGGCAAACCAGTTGCTTTCGCCAATGACTGCACCGGCGACATTGCAAAAGCTGCTGTTGATGCAATGGCTGACGGCGACGTTCTGCTTCTGGAAAACACCCGCTTCTACGCTGGTGAAGAAAAGAACGACCCTGAGTTCGCAAAAGCACTTGCTGCAAACGGCGATCTGTACGTAAACGATGCGTTTTCCGCAGCACACCGCGCCCACGGTTCCACCGAAGGCATTGCAAAGCTGCTTCCTGCATTCGCAGGCCGCACCATGCAGGCAGAGCTGGAAGCACTCGGTTCCGCACTCTCCACGCCAGAGCGTCCTGTTCTGGCAGTTGTGGGCGGCGCAAAAGTGTCCTCCAAGATCGACCTGCTCGAAAACCTCGTGTCTAAAGTGGACATTCTGGTCATCGGCGGCGGCATGGCAAACACCTTCCTCGCCGCAAAAGGCGTGAACGTTGGTAAATCCCTGTGCGAGCACGATCTGGCTGACACAGCAAACCGCATCATGGCAGCTGCTGAAAAAGCGAACTGCGAAATCGTTCTGCCAACAGACGCAGTTGTTGCCTGGGAATTTGCAGCCAACACCAAGAACGAAACTGTTGCTCTCGACGCTATCCCGGCTGACGCAATGATGCTCGACGTTGGCGCAGCCTCCATCGAAGTTGTGAAAGCAAAGATCGACGAAGCAAAGACCCTCGTTTGGAACGGTCCTCTCGGCGCATTCGAAATCGCACCATTCGACAAGGCAACCGTTGCAGCAGCCCAGCACGCAGCAGCGCGCACCAAAGAAGGCAAGCTGAAAACTGTAGCAGGTGGCGGTGACACCGTTGCAGCGCTCAACCACGCAAAAGCGAGTGATGATTTCTCTTACATCTCCACTGCTGGCGGCGCGTTCCTTGAGTGGCTCGAAGGCAAAGCACTACCAGGCGTTGTTGCACTGGAAGCTTAAAACAGCGATTCCTTAGATAAATCCAGATTGAGGGACCTTTTTGGTCCCTCATTTCGTTTTATTCTCGCTTTTGCCTAGAATTTGACACTTCCTCTTGAAAAAGAGAGCAAGACGCTGTTTAGAACTTATCCCAATGAATGGGCCAGAGGCTTGGCGTAGGTTACACTATAGCCATGATCTCTTTTTATCGGAATTTTACTAGGAGCAAACTCTGTGCATCCGCGTCTGTATCTTGTCACCCCGCCTACCTTTGACCTCGACGAATTCGAAGGGCAACTCAAACAGGCTTTGGACGGTGGCGACATTGCGAGCTTGCTAATCACCATGCCGGACGCAAACGAAGGTGACCTGCAGGCTGCTGCAAAGCGGCTTGTCCCATTGGCACAGGCCAATGACGTTGCTGTTCTGATTGAAAACAACACCCAGATCATGGGCCGCTCCGGCGCAGATGGCCTGCACGTTTCCGGTTCTGACAAAGATCTGGAGGAGGCCATGCAGTCCTTCTCGGAAGATCGCATCATCGGTCACGCAGGCATCAAGACCCGGCACGAGGCTATGGTCGTTGCATCTATGGGCGTCGATTACATCTTCTTCGGCCTGCTTTCATTAAATCAGGAAGAAGAGCCACATCGCAAATCACTGGATTTCGGCAGTTGGTGGTCTGAGGTATTTGAAACGCCATGTGTTGTTCTGGCGGGCACCTCGGTTTCCTCAATTGATACTGCAGCGCAAACCGGCGCTGAATTTGTAGCAGTACGCGAAGCTGTCTGGAATCACCCTGAAGGGCCAAAAGTGGCTGTTGAGCAGGCCAATAAAATCCTCTCAACGCACGAACTGGCCGAAGCTGAGGACTAATCTCTTGAAGTTGTCTGGTTCTATAAAACTCGTAACTGTCACAGCAATGACCTGCCTGCTCGGAGTGCAGGGCATCGCTGTTGCGCAAACAGATCCGAGCAGTGGAACCATTCCCCAAGGCACTGGAACTGCTGATCCGTACAATCCAAACGGAACACGGCTTCTGCCGTCTACACTTTCAAGACCTCCGATCCTGCCTCAGGACACCCCAACGCCGGAGACCGTCGAAGGTGATCCGGCATATGGTGCGTTTCAGCGCGGCTGGTACCTGACAGCTCTCTCGCTAGCCACAAAGCAAGCAGAAGCAGGTATCACCAGCTCAAAAACTTTGCTCGGTGTTCTTTACGAAACTGGCAGGGGTGTCCCACAGGATCTGGAGCTGGCCGCCAGCTGGTACGAGCTTGCCTCCGACGATGGTGACCCACAAGCAGCCTTGCGCCTTGGCTTGCTCTATCTGTCCGGCGCAGGTGTTGAGACTGACAAGAAAAAGGCAGCCGAGCAGCTTGAAAAAGCGGCGGCAGCCGATATTCCGGAAGCTCTCTACAACCTCGCCCTCCTCCATCAGGAAGGCCGGGTGCTCCCCAATGACCCCGAGCAAATCAAAACGCTGCTGGAACGAGCCTCTGAAACCGGTGACACCGACGCATGCTGGAGCTTGGCATCTACCTGAAGGATGGCCCGGATGAAATCCGCGATGACCGCCGCGCCGCGTTCTGGATGGGCCGTGCCGCCCGCCGCGGGCTGGTTCCTGCTCAAATCTACTACGGTACCTGCTGTTTAAGGGCGAAGGCGTTGTCCCCAACGAGGCGGAAGCTGCCGACTGGTTCGAGCGTGCTGCAAGCAAGGGCAACCCGATTGCCATGAACCGCCTTGCCCGCATGTACGCCAATGGCCGCGGCCGTCCGGTTGATCTGGTCGAAGCCTCCGCATGGCAGTTCCATGCTGGCCGGCAAGGCATTCTCGACAGTACCTCGAAGAAATGTCCAACTCACTCTCTTTGGAGCAGCAAGAACAGGCCAGCAAACGCGCAGCAGAAATCGGAGTTAAAATCGGCGCGGCACCAGTCCTCCAGGCAGAGCAATAGCCACCCCCAGATTCCACCCGTGATAATGATCGGGCTGTGGAAACATGGCTAAACCAGCTCTGGACACGCAATGCGCTCTTTTTCCTTGAAAATCGCGTGAAATTATGTTGCACAGACCGCAAGATAGGCTGCGACCCTAGGCTCAGCGCCAATCCGTGTCGGCCTCTGCTAAAGCGTACACCCGAAAAGTCGAAAACCGGTTTTCGCATCGGGATACGTATGGAAACAAAAGTTTGGAATATGACGCGTCACAATCGAAGAACGCGCCATCTTCTGAACAGATCAAACTGATTGGTAGTTCTATGAAACTCAATGGCAACGAAATTAAGCCAGGTCACGTACTTATGCACCAGGACACACTTTGGGCAGCAGTTAAAGTCCAGCACGTGAAGCCGGGTAAAGGCGGCGCTTTCGCTCAGGTCGAAATGAAAAACCTGCTCGACGGCCGCAAGCTGAACGAACGCTTCCGCGCAACCGAGTCCGTTGAGCGCGTTCGCCTTGAGCAGAAAGACTTCCAGTTCCTCTATGAAGAAGGCGAGATGCTGGTATTCATGGATAACGAAACCTACGAGCAGCTGGAACTCCAGAAAGAATTCGTTGGTGAGCGCGCAGCATTCCTGCAGGACGGCATGACCGTGACTGTTGAACTGCACGAAGAAAAGCCAATCGGCATTTCCCTCCCAACCCACGTGATTCTGGAAATCGTTGAAGCAGACGCAGTTGTAAAAGGCCAGACCCAGTCTTCCTCTTACAAGCCAGCAGTTCTTGAAAACGGCGTACGTTGCATGGTGCCTCCGTTCATCACCTCCGGTGAGAAGATCGTTGTAGACACCGACACTGTTGAATACGTGCGTCGCGCAGAGAAATAATTCAAAAACAATAAGAATGAGGCAGCGTACGGCTGCCTCATTACCCATTCAGGAACGGTGAAAATAAAATGGCACGTACGGCCCTTCTTAACGTAATGGTCCAGGCTGCGACAAAAGCCGGTCGCTCTCTGGCACGGGACTTCGGCGAAATTGAAAACCTGCAAGTATCCCGCAAGGGCCAGGTGACTTTGTCTCCCAAGCAGATCACAAAGCAGAAAAGATCGTTCGTGATGAACTCCAGAGAGCACGCCCGACCTACGGCCTGCTGATGGAAGAATCCGGCGAGATCGAAGGCACTGATGGTCAGCACCGCTGGATCATTGACCCGCTCGACGCACCACAAACTTCCTCCACGGTATTCCGATCTTTGGCGTATCCATCGCTCTGGAACGTGCAGGTCAGATCGTGCTGCCGTGATCTACAACCCGATCATGGACGAGCTTTACACCGCAGAAAAAGGCTCCGGCGCATTCTGTAACGACCGCCGCCTCCGCGTTGCTGCTCGTAAAGACATGACTGACTGCCTCATCGGCACCGGCATTCCATTCATCGGCGTGGGCGACCATGGCCGCGCCTGAAGGAAATGCGCCACGTCATGGGCGAAGTTGCAGGCATCCGCCGCGCAGGTGCAGCTGCACTGGATCTGGCATGGGTTGCTTCTGGCCGCTTGATGCATTCTGGGAAAACGGTCTGCACCCATGGGACATGGCAGCAGGCATTCTGCTGGTTCGTGAAGCTGGTGGTTTCGTGTCTGACGGCAACGGCAAGGACAACATGTTCGAATCCCGCTCCATCATTGCAGGCAACGAGTTCACCCACCTTCAGCTCCGTGAACTTCTGGCAAAAGCCAAGGCATAAATGCTGACAGGCTGAACCAACAGGTCCAGCTCTCAAGAAACATTAAAAGCAGCTTGCACCGGACACCCCGACAAGCTGCTTTTTTATTGGCTCGAGCACACTCACTCGGGCTCCCACAAAAACTCAAACGCTATTTTTCTGCATCAAGAACTGACAATTTCCGGCGCTCAGACCACGTGTTACAAACTTGCACTCCTATTCTCGTCCCTCTTGGCAGGCACGTTTTCGGGGAAGTCAGAACATGATCAATTTCGATGCTCTCAGGGCCTCTAGCACCCGCACCAGTCCCTACCAGTATATCATCAGCGAAAATGTAATCACCAAGGAACAAGCCGCCGAGGTACGCAGGGATTACCCCAACATCAAACAGACCGGATACCTGCCCCTGTCCAAACTGGAGGCCACAGGTGCCTTCAAGCGGTTGATCGACGACCTGCAAAAGCCGGAACTGGCGGAAATTCTCTCAGAAAAGCTGGGTCTGGACCTGATGGACAAGCCCCGCATGATCACCGTCCGCCGCCTCTCCAAACACGACGATGGCCGCATCCATAACGACTCCAAGTCCAAGATCTGCACAATGCTGATCTACCTGAACGAGGACTGGGACAATGCAGAGGCGGTGCCATCCGCGCCCTTAACGGCAAAACCGACATGGACGACTACGCCGAGGAAGTCTCCCCCCTCGCCGGCAACGTGTTCGCCTTCAAGCGTTCCGAATCCAGCTGGCACGGCCACCCCTCCTTCAAAGGCGAACGCTACGTGATCCAAACCACCTTCCTGATCTCGGAGGAAGAACGGGCCCGCAAGGAAAAACGCGGCGGCCTCCAAACCAAACTAAAACGCCTGCTGCGCATCAACTGACCACATCGCCAGATGAACAAATCCACCATCACCGCAGAATGTTCGCCCCCCAAAAAGGTTATCCATCAGATCCCAACGATAATCCCTTGACCTCAAGTCGACTTGAAGTGGCACGGTAGCCGCCGAAACCTCATCAGGAAAGGCAAACCCGTGCTCACCACAAGTCATCTACTCAACGCTATCCTGCTAGGAACTGGCGCAACAATCTTCATGGATCTGGTCGCTTGGGTGCGACTGCGTTACTTCGCAATTCCATCTCTGGATTACCGCTTGGTTGGCCGTTGGCTGCTATCCATGCCACGCGGACAAATACAGCACCAAAACATCATGAAGAGCCCTTCACAACCGTTTGAACGTTCCATCGGCTGGATCGCCCATTACGGCATCGGCATTGTATTCGCGTTCATTCTGCTTGCTATGACTGGACCAGTCTGGCTGCAAAACCCGACCATCCTGTTACCACTAATGATTGGCTTGCTCTCCCTCACCTTCCCCTTTTTCCTCATGCAACCAGCCTTCGGCTTCGGCATAGCCGCCGCCAAAATACCTGCCCCAAAGATCGCCAGAATAAGAAGCCTGATCGCCCATCTATCATTCGGGCTGGGTCTTTACCTCACCGGACTGTGCCTCAACCTGCTGCTGTCTTAAAAGGCAATGTAACAGCGAAATCAACATTGGGCCCGCCTAAAAGCCAACAAATTGAACCTGTCAATTTGCGCCTCATTCGTTTTCTTAAAGTAGATTGCCCCAACGAGTGACCGTGAAACAGACAGGCATTTGCAACGTGGACACCATGCAAAAACCCTATCCAACCCTGCCAGAAGGGACACGCATTTATGCGACCGGTGACATACATGGCCGGTACGACCTGCTGGAAGTCATGGGCAAAGCCATAGAAAGCGACCTGCAAAGCCGCCCCATAGCAGATCCCGTTTCAATCTTCCTCGGCGATTATATCGACCGCGGCCCGAACAGTAGAAAAGTCATTGAGTTCTTCCTCAATCACCACCACCGCACACCACGGCAAATATGCCTGAAAGGCAATCACGAAGCATCCCTGCTGGGATTTCTGGAGAACCCGGCAACGCTTTATCATTGGGAAGATTTGGGCGGCACCGAAACTTTACTGTCCTATGGTCTCTCCCAGCACGACCTCATGGGCTCTTCCGGCGCTGAGAGCGTTCGAACCCTCTTCAAGGATAACCTGCCCAAGCCTCACGAAGACTTTTTCAAATCCCTGCAACTCCAGTACAGATGCGGCGACTACTTCTTCGTCCACGCTGGCATCCGCCTGAAGTCCCGCTGGACGAGCAAAGTCCGGAAGAGCTCATGTGGATTCGCGGCCCCTTCCTCAATTATCAGGAAGACTTCGGCGTCTTCGTCGTCCACGGCCACACCCCTGTCGAACACATCGACCGCCGCACCAACCGGCTGGACGTGGACACCGAAGCCTACGCCTCCGGCCGCCTCACCTGCGCGGTGCTGGAAGGCAACGACATGAAGTTCATCACCGCCACCACCGACGACTGGGACCTCTTCGACTTCATCCCGACGCACAAGTAGAGCGCAGCTAGTTCGAAAGCCCAGAAATCAAGCCACTGATCTTTTGATAGTGGTTGCGTTGCCATTCCTCGAGTGACTGATTTCGCTCCTGCTCTACTTTTTTTCCGAGTTTGCTCGAAAACGCTAGCAGCCTTGTCATACTCCACTATGACAACTCCATCTTCATCAGCAATAACAACATCACCGGTTCGAACCGGAATGCCCCCGCAGATAACTAAGCCTCCCAACTCCCCAAGCTTGGCTTTTTTGCCCGGCTTAGGGACAATCCCACGGGCGTAAACAGGGAACTTCATCTCGCGGATCTCCGCTATGTCCCGAATGACGCCATCAATAATAAACCCCGCAATGCCCCGTTGCTTGGCAACTGCACAGACATTGCCACCCGCCACCGCAAATTTGTCATCGCCCGCATCCAGAACCACAACCGAACCGCGTGGTGCTTCATAAATCGCCGCATGCATCATCAGATTATCACCGGGCTCACACCTCACCGTGAACGCTCTGCCGACTAATCTTGGGCCACCGGACCATAACGATCTGATTCCCCGATCCATAAATGAGGCTGGCGATAGAAAGTCCGCGTAATTGCAGGTCGAGAATTCCGAAAAAGTACTCAAATCAATCATAACTATCGTCTTCTTTCTTTTCGCGTAAATGAGCAATGCTCGCTCACAAAAAAATCCAACACGGCATCAATTTTATATTGTATACATATGAGTACAAAATAAGTTAGCAGGCGTATATATGCGAAATCTCAACAATACACAGAAGAAAACCGGAGCTTTAGCCATAAGTTCAATGACATTTGGGGCAAATAACTCAAGCCATCCGCACCCAAATTCTGAGCAAGACACCCCCACCATGACCACATCCCGCCGAAAACACGACATCAGGGGTGCGAAAATGCGGCTTATTTAAAAACTTACGGGTTTCTTGCCCAATCGCGGCGATTTGCGGTTTCCTATTGGCGGAAAATCGCGTTATCTAATAGCATCATTCACTATAAAGCGGCTCTGCTTGAATGGCCTTGGCCAGACAAACGGAATTCGCTTTGCTTTAGATGTACGCAGGATAATGGCACGAGACTACGATCCTACAGTCTGTCGAGCCCACAGGTCTACCTGTGGCGCATGATCATTTTTCTAGTCCTGGCGGGCTTCATCGCCTTCGTCTTGATTGGACAAATCACAGCAGCCTTCATGGCGAACCCGGCATTGAACGGCCTGATCGTGGGGGTCGCGACACTGGGCATTTTACTGTCATTCCGGCAGGTCCTGCGAATTTTCCCGGAAGTTTCATGGGTAAACGCTTCCGCCTCGGCGATCCACGCCTTGAGGTCCGCCGCCCACCGGTACTGCTTGCGCCCATGGCAACCCTGCTTGGTAACAAAGCAGGCGATATGAGCATCTCGCCTTCCACCATGCGCTCCATGCTTGATTCCATCGGCATGCGCCTGGATGAAAGCCGTGAGATCTCCCGCTATCTCACCCGCCTGCTCATCTTCCTCGGGCTGGTCGGTACCTTCTGGGGCCTGATGCAAACCGTGAGCGCGGTGGCGACCACCGTCAGCACGCTCAACGCGGCAGGCGGCGATGCCAATGTGCTCTTTGAAGATCTGGTCTCCGGTATTACCGCGCAGATGACTGGCCTCGGCATCGCATTTTCCTCCTCCTTACTTGGTCTGACCGGCTCCCTCGTTCTGGGCTTCCTCGACCTGCAAGCAGGACAAGCGCAAAACCGTTTCTATCAGGAACTGGAAGACTGGCTCTCCACCCTGACGGATATCGATCCGGACGAACTGGGCAGCGGCGCATCTGCCGATATTGCAGCAGACCTGCGCGTTACATTGGAAAAGCTGCGCCAATCCTTGGAGTCAAAGGGCTCGACGGAGGATGACGGCTCCAGCACTGCCATGAGCAAACTGGCCGAAGGCATTCAGGGCCTTGTCCAGCACGTGCGATCCGAGCAGAAGATGATGCGCGAATGGGCCGAGGCCCAGTCTATGCAACAGCGCCGCATTGAACGCTTCCTGAAAACGCTCACCGCAGAGGTAGAGCGGGAGAAGGAATAAAGCATGGCAGGTGTACGCTCACGCAGGTCGCAAAACAACTCAGAGGATTACTGGCCGGGTTTCGTGGACGCCATGTCCGCACTCCTGCTGGTGTTCATCTTCCTGCTCTCCATCTTCATGATTGCGCAGTTCTTCCTGAGCCAGCAGCTGTCTGGCAGGGATAGGGTGCTCAATCGCCTCAACCAGCAAATCGCAGAGCTTACAGAGCTGCTCGCATTGGAAAAATCCAATGTGGGAGATCTGGAATCCACCATCTCCTCCCTGCAACTGGGTCTGGATCAAACCTCAGAAGAACGGGATCGTCTTCTGGCTTGCTCAACGACCGTTCAGGACAGATTGACGAGGCAGGTGGCGCACTGGCCGCTCTTCAGGCACAGCTGGAAGACGAACAACAGATCAGCGACAGGGCTCTGGCACAGGTAGAACTGCTCAACCAGCAGATCAGCGCCCTGCGCCGTCAGATTGCCGTGCTGGAAGATGCGCTGGAAGCCTCAGAAACCCGCGACAGAGAAAGCCAGACCCGCATTGCAGACCTTGGCAAGCGGCTCAACGTGGCCCTCGCCCAGCGCGTGCAGGAACTTTCGCGGTACCGCTCCGACTTCTTTGGCCGCCTGCGCGAAATCCTCGCCCAGCGCTCCGATATTGAAGTGGTTGGCGACCGCTTTGTCTTCCAATCCGAGGTCCTGTTCTCCTCCGGTGATGATGAGATCAACCCGCAAGGCAGGAGCCAGCTGGATATCCTCGCAAGCGCCATTATCGAACTTGAGGGCGAAATCCCGTCGGAAATCAACTGGGTCCTGCGTGTAGATGGCCACACCGATGCCCGTCCACTTTCCGGCACCGGTCGCCTGCGCGACAACTGGGACCTCTCGGCCGCCCGCGCAATCTCCGTGGTCAAGTACCTCATCGCCAGAGGCGTTCAACCAGACCGCTTGGTTGCAGCCGGTTTTGGCGAATACCAACCACTGGAAGCAGGCACCAGCAACGAAGCCAACGCCAAAAACCGCCGCATCGAGCTAAAGCTGACACAGCGATAACGGCAGCTCTCCAAAATGCACTGAGCATGGTGGAGAGAAAACGTAGAAACAAACAAAGGCAGTTCGCTTGATCCCCCTCAGGCAACTGCCTTTTTTAATCGGGGTGCATCACACGAGAGTACTGGCGACACATCCATCAACACGTACACTCCCCCACAATCAAAACTTAGAGCACGTTGCGTTCATCTACATTCACGCATCGGACACTAACTTCCTTGTTGGAGCGAATTCTTGTCGTTTGATTGCATCCAATCAAACGGAACGCGCTCTTGCAGTGTATTCCCGAAAAGTGGGTCCGGTTTTCGGAGAAGAATACGCGTGAAAATAAACGCTTTGAGCTTGGCGCGTGAATTCATATGAACGCGATATGCTCTAGCAGAGTCTTACTCTTCCATTGGCTACAAAAAGTCATCGAACAGAGAACCCAAACACCCGCAGCAGCATCACCTTAATTCCATGTCAGCTCCGCAATCGCCTCGACTATTTGCTCTGGATACCAGATCTCCGCTGCGCTTCGTATGGCATGACGCTGAGAGGCCTTACTCAAAACTAACCACCACCCCCGGTGTCTTCCCGGCCCCCGAGCCGGGATCTATACCTGCGAACCCAGATCACACATCTGTCACATCAGCCCAACAGCAACCCACACAGCCAGCGCTCACGGACACTTCCTCTCCGCAATCCGGCTGTCACACACCTTCACCCCCGCCATGTAGCGAGACCATTTCACGATCTCCCCATGATCAGGCTCCGAGCGCCAGGATTTGATGATGAAATAGGTGCTATCCTCGCCAAGGATTGCTTTGGTCAGCACCGTTTCACTTTTTGAATCAGGCTCTGTACTACAAGAAGAGATGAACAGGCCATACTCATAGCCATTCTCACGACCCTTACCGACCAGCGCACCTGAACTTTCCTTACAAACCGGATTGGCCCCCTGTGTATATGCCGCCTCCAGCGCACTCATTTTCATCTGGCGGGAATAGTAGATCTGGACAGTCAACATGTCCTTCCAGTCCTTCAAAGACTGTGCTTCAGGAATCATCTCGGAAACCAGAAGCCCTGACTTCCGATCAGAAAAAGCAATCTTGTATCCAGAAGGAACACTCACCAAAAGGTTCTCGTTCTTCAGCCCAGAGGCCCCCAACGACACCCCACAAGCCAGCAACAGCGCAACAAAAGCCCCCAAAAATATCCGCATAAAAACCCGATCCGCTAGAAAAGCACCACGAACAATTGCATCGAACTTAGAGTATAAACTCGAACCCCGGCAAGGGAGTAACTTCCCCAAAAACAAGCTGACCGAGTTTGATCCGTGAAATTATACCCGCTGAGTTTACAGACCCGCCCGCTCCCAAACCCTGCTCTGCGGAAAGCTCGATCATGGGCCTGCAACCACATAACAACGCAACCAAACGCAGGAAAAACGCAAAATCGCGCAAACCTACGCAAACCAACGCAAACAAAAAAGCCGCCCCCAAATATGGAAGCGGCTTTTCAAATATTCAGGCACTCAGAAGAACGAGAAGCCACTCTGACTTAAACAGCCAGAGAAACGAACTTAGCGCTCGTCTTCGTCCTCATCGCTGTCACCGGAAGACTTGAAGTTCGCGAATACAGCATCTGCATCCACTGCTTCTTCTTCTTCACGGGTCTTAGGCGCAGGTTTCGCAAACGCTGCTGCAATCGCCTCTTCGCTTGTTGTTTCATCAACAGGCATAAGGGTTTGCGGCTCTTCACCTTCTATAGGCTTCGGAGCGTTCTTCGCAGCTTTCTCGACTTCAATGTCCAGCTCAATCTGGGAACTCAGGCCCAGCGTCACAGGATCATTGGCTCAAGATTCGAGGAGTTCCAATGGGTTCTGGTACGAATAGCCTCAATTGTCGGCTTAGTTGTGCCAACAAGACGCATGATCTGAGCATCAAGCAGCTCAGGATGATACCGAACAAGCCACAAAATTGCGTTCGGACGATCCTGACGGCGAGAAACCGGAGTATAGCGAGGCCCTTTACGCTTGTTCTCGGGAACACGAACCTTCGATTCAAAAAGCTGCATCCGGTAGTTCGGATTATTCGCCGCTTTTTCAATCTCTTCACGGGTCAGCTGACCTGCAAGAACCGGGTCCATACCTTGATGCCCTGTGCAGCTTCACCATCAGCGATCGCCTTCACTTCCAACGGATGCAGCTTACAAAACGCAGCAATCTGATCGAAGCCAAGTGCGGTGTTGTCTACCAACCATACGGCTGTTGCCTTTGGCATAAGCGGTGCGTTGGACATAGTATAAATCCCTCCTGTGTGCTCCACAGCCTAATCAAAGGAGGCGAAGCCGAATTCCATAAGAGTTTTTGGGGAAACTTGAGCGCACTATACGCTCACATTTCCTCAAAAGCAAACCAGATCAGCACCTGCCTCCACCATCCTCACGAAACCTGTGAGAATTCAAAATCAACCTATGCACGTTCGCTAGGCGACTTTGAGGATGATCTTACCGATATGACCAGAACCTTCCATCCTGTCATGAGCAGCGCCCACGTCGCTGAAATCAAACACCTTATCCAGAACCACCTTAACCCGGCTCGCTTCCAGATGCGGCCAGACCTTGGTGCGAAGCGCTTCAGCAAGGTGACCTTTATACTCGTTTGTTCGAGGCCGAAGTGTCGAACCAGTATGCGTCAAACGCTTCATCATTAACCGGCTAAAGTTGAGATTTTCCGAAGGCCCGTGAAGCGTTGCAATCTGGCAGATACGACCTTCAATAGCCGCAACAATCCAGTTTTTCTCAACGTAATCACCACCGACATATCCAGAATAACGTCAATGCCCTCCTTGCTGGTGATGTTGCCGATCTCTTTCACAAAGTCGGTCTCGCGGTAGTTGATCACATAGTCAGCCCCAAGCTCACGAACCGCCTGCGCTTTCTCCTCGGACCCAACCGTCGTAAACACCTCGGCCCCAAAAACCTTTGCCAGCTGAATTGCTGTTGTTCCAATGCCTGAAGAGCCACCATGAACAAGGAACTTCTCACCAGATTGCAGCCCCAGCCGATCAAACACATTCGACCACACTGTAAAAAAAGGTCTCCGGAATACCAGCCGCTTCCTCCATAGACAGTCCAGCTGGAACAGGCAGCGCATGAGCAGCAGGCGCCACGCAGTACTGCGCATAACCACCACCGGGCGTCAGCGCACAGACCTTTTCTCTTAGCCGATGAGAGGCAACCCCTTCCCCCAGCTCGACAATTTCACCGGAGACTTCCAGACCTAGCAAAGGAGACGCACCGGGAGGCGGCGGATAAGCGCCCATTCTTTGAAAGACATCAGGACGGTTGACACCGGCGGCCTGCACCTTGATCAGCACCTCACCCGCTTTAGGCTTCGGCACCTCGACTTCTGCGATCTCGAGAACATCCGAGCCCCCGACACCATTCATAACCACGGCCTTCATCAGTTCTGGGCGATCATCTATTGTCATTTTTTTGCCTCGATCTTCGCAAATAGCTAAAACTGCCGCTTGCTCACTTATTCAATTCGGAGAAGAATAGTTGGCAACCAGAGCCCGTCTACCCCACCAATGGTGAATTCTCTGTTTTTTTTAAAACCGAGAATACGCTGACTGCCAAAAGAAGGAGTTCGTAGAAGACATGGGTATATTTGATGATGATGATACACCACGCCGAGCACCCTCCGGAGTAGTTCTGGGAGAGCCACTCAGCGCCTTATCGATCCACGAATTAAACGAGCGCCTTGAGCAACTTAAGGCAGAGATCACACGTGTGGAGAATGAGATCAAAACAAAGTCCAACGTCAGCGCTTCAGCAGAAAGATTCTTCAAGTAGTGAAACAGTAATTAAAACAAAATATACATTACAGTCTAAATTAAATTAGTGACAAAATCCAAAACAAACAAATGATATACTTACAATTTACCTATCGTTAACTATTTTAAATTAAAACTTAGTTATTCCAGTTGATCTGGATCCAGAGTGTTTACTCACTCTGCTTGACGCCTCCCTGTTAAAACACCTCAGAGCCGCACCGATGCGGCTCTTTTTTTTGCCTGAAATCCGCCCTACCCCAAATCAACCACTCAATTTGCAACCCTGACTTGGCACGGGCTTTGCTGCTCTCAAAATGAAGTAAGATCTCTTGCTCCATTTCGAGACAGTTTTAGTCTTTCCCAAAGGCTCACCTCAACTTTCGAGCCCTAAGTGTTTCAGACTGGGAAAGCCGGTAACGAGCGCAAGAGAAACCTAACGTGATCACTGAGGGGTTTTAAAATGGGTGAATTCAAAACTGAAACAGGACCAGAAAATACCTTCAGCTTTGCGCAGCGGCTCATGTCCTCGGAAAACTTCATGGTGCTTTTCCGCGAAGGCATGGGGCTGATTGAAGAGACAGCCTCCTATCTTGACGGACCGGGAAGAAAGCAGAGCAAAGCTCTGGGACCGGCAGCGTCACTTGCCTACGCTACAGAATCCATGCGTCTCACCACCCGCCTCATGCAACTGGCATCGTGGCTTCTCTTGCAACGCGCCGTCAACAACGGCGAGATCATGCAAGCCGAAGCACAAAACGAGAAAAACAAGATCCGCGTCGACAATGCGTCCAAAGACCTGCAGAATCCGGTCTGGACTGACCTGCCCGAAAATCTGCGCTCCCTGATCCAGATGTCATTCCAGCTTCAAAGACGCATCAAGCACATCGACAACATGCTCAAGGAAGAGCTCTTGCGAGAACAAGCCGCCAACACCTCTAATCCGGTAGGCGATCAGCTTTCCCAGATCAAGGCCACCTTCAAGTAAGTCAAAAGCGTATTCCCGAAAAGTGGCTCCGGTTTTCGGACAGGAATACGCATGAAAATAAAGAGTTAGAGCTTGGTGTGTGAATGCATATGAACGCAACACGCTCTAATAGAGTTCGCTGGCCGTAAACTCCGCTGGCAACCCTGCGCACTCCTCAAACGCGCACAAAAAACCCGAAGCAAACGCTTCGGGTTTTTAATTTCGCAAACTTCGGAGCAATTATTTGCCCAGGAAGCCACCAAACTTGTTGGTGAAGCGGGACACGCGACCACCACGGTCCATAAGCTGACGGTCACCGCCAGTCCATGCTGGGTGGGAGCTCGGGTCGATGTCGAGCTGCAGAGTGTCACCTTCTTTACCGTAAGTAGAACGGGTGGTGAATTCGCTACCATCAACGAGCTTAACAGTGATGGTGTGGTAATCTGGATGAATGTCCTGTTTCATGACTAAACTGTCCTGTCAGCGACGGCCGGGCCACCTCAATCAAAAGATGGGTTTTGGGCTGGCCTGAAGCATCGGTAGAAAGAAGCCGCGCTCTATTAAACACGGCATAATCGTGATGGGGTCTATAACCCATCCAAACCGAGGAGACAAGAGGGAACGACCCGCAGAAATCCAGAGAAAGTGCTTGCAATTAAATCTGGCGGGACACATCTACTGCATCATAATATAAACATTGATGATTTGGCACAAATCCGGGGGTGGCATGAGCAGCGGGACTCAAACAATCAGGAAAAGATCTTGCGTCCACTCGCAACGCTTTTCCCTTATCTTTTAAGACACAAAGCCCGTCTGATTCTGGCAACCTTCGCTCTGTTGGCTGCAGCTGGCCTCACTTTGGTACTGCCAATTGCAGTGCGCTACATGGTCGATTACGGCTTTACAGGCGACAATCCAAACCTGATCGACGACTATTTCATCTTCATCATTTTTGTCATCGCCTTGCTCGCGATCACCAGCTCACTACGCTATTACATGGTGATGATGATCGGAGAACGAGTCGTTGCTGATCTGCGCTCTGATGTGTTCCGCCACCTCACCTACTTGTCTCCTTCGTTTTATGACAAGACCAAGTCTGGCGAAATCATCTCTCGCCTCACAGCAGATACCACGCTGATTCAATCCGCCTTCGGCGCCAGCGCCTCCATCGCCCTGCGCCACCTGCTGATGTTTGCAGGCTCCACCACCTTGATGGTCATTACCAGCCCGCGCCTCTCCTTGTTTGTGCTGCTTGCAATTCCACTTATCGTGCTTCCATTGCTAGGCTTTGGCCGCGCAGTGCGCAACAGAACCAGCCATGTACAATCAACGCTCGCAAACGCAATCGCCTACGCAACAGAAGTGCTTGGCTCAATCCGCACGTTGCAGGCCTTCACAAACGAAAAGAATGTTTCTGACCGGTTTGAGGGAGACATTGAGACAACCTACGAAGCTGCTCTCATTGCCACTCGGGCCCGCGCCCTCCTCATTGCAACAATCATCCTGATCATCGCTTCCAGTATTGTGGCGGTACTCTGGTTGGTGCGCTGGACGTGATTGAAGGCCGCATGACGGGTGGTCAGCTCACTCAGTTCCTCATCTACTCCATCATTGCCGCCGGGGCTATGAGTGAGCTCTCACAGGTGTGGGGCGAACTGGCAAAGGCCGCAGGCGCAGCGGATCGCATCACCGGACTGCTTCATGTGCCCTCAGATATCAACGCTCCGGAAAACCCGGTCGCTCTGCCCTCCCCGGCCATCGGAGAGCTGGAATTTCACGATGTGACATTCCACTACCCCACCGCAAAAGAAGCTGGCGTTCTGGAAGGGCTGAACCTGTCAGTCAGGAAAGGCGAGACCGTCGCCATCGTTGGCCCAAGTGGCGCTGGCAAGTCCACTCTGTTCCAGCTCCTGATGCGGTACTACGACCCCGTTTCCGGCAAAATAACGCTGGATCAGACCGACCTTGCGGCCACTGATCCAAGAGACCTGCGCGAGCACATCGCATTGGTGCCTCAGGACACCGCGATCTTCGGCACCTCAATTGCAGAAAACATCGCCTTTGGCAAAGACAACGCAACCCGTGAGCAAATCGTGGACGCCGCAAGGTTCGCACTGGCAGACGACTTCATCAGCACCATGAAGGATGGCTATGACACGCTTATCGGCGAGCGCGGTGTCACCCTCTCCGGCGGTCAACGGCAACGCATTGCCATTGCCCGTGCCATCCTGAAGGATGCACCTGTGCTCCTGCTGGACGAAGCCACCAGTGCATTGGATGCTGCCAGCGAGACCATCGTTCAAAAAGCACTCGATAAGCTGATGGAAGGGCGCACAACGCTCATCATCGCCCACCGTCTGGCAACAGTCCTCAAAGCAGATCGCATCGTTGTGATGGAAGATGGCAAGATCGTTGAGGAAGGCACCCACGACACACTGGTCGCCCAAAACGGCCTATACGCCAAGCTCGCCAGAATGCAGTTCGAAGTCGGTGCAGAAGCGCTCAACTCGAAGCAACAGGCAAGTTAGAACAAAAAAGCCGCGCTCCTCAAAAGCGCGGCTTTTTTAAAATGCGGTCAACCAGATTACTCTGGCTCGTTCACATTCACCGTATAGTTCAGCGGCATACGTGCGCCATCTGCAAAGATAGTCTGACCGGAAATATAGCTCGCATCGTCTGAGGCCAGGAAAGCCGCAATACTTGCAATTTCCTCTGGCTGGCCGAGACGGCCAAGCGGAGTGCGGAAAGCACAGTTTCCATCTTGCTTGCATCTTGCACGACACCCTTGAGCATATCGGTCTCAATGGAGCCCGGCCCAATTCCGTTCACACGGATACCATGCTTTGCCAACGCAAGAGCAGAGACATTCGTCAGCTGGTTCAATCCACCCTTGGAGACTGAGTAAGGCACCTGATCAGCGATCGCCAGAACACTGTTTACCGAGCTGATATTGATGATTGAGCCTGCAGATCCACCATCTTCAACCTTCTCCACCATGTGCCGGGCAACAGCTTGGGAACACAGGAAAGCGCCCTTTAGATTGACGCGGAGAACCTGGTCAAAATCTTCCTCGGAAACCTGTAGGAAATCGCCTGCAGCGGTGATGCCGGCGTTATTCACCAACACATCAATATCACCAAACTCATCAAGAGCGTTCGCAACCATATTGCGTACGTCCAAACGAACACTGACATCACAATGGCTGAACGCGACAGGTCCAAACTCCGAGAGAGCTTCCTGTGCTGCTTCGCCTGTACGCTCATCGCGTCGGAGATCAAGACTTTGGCGCCATCTTGCAAGAAACGCTGCGCTATAGCGTAACCGATGCCTTGAGCGCCACCGGTTACAATCGCAACTTTTTTTCTCTAGTTTCACTTTGAAGATACCTCTGGCATTGCCGAAAATTTTGCCGACCTTAGTCGTAAAGGTCAGTCATGTCGACGTTCTTCTACAGTAAAAACTACTTAGCTCCTCCGAATTTAACCAACGGAGGCCAGACCACGAACAGAAACCGCGACGGCGATCTCCTCCAAAATCGCAGGGTCATCAATCGTTGCGGGCATCTTGAAGTCTTCGCCATCAACGATCTTCCGCATGGTCCCACGCAGGATCTTGCCAGACCGCGTTTTGGGTAGCCGCTCAACGGTAATGGCCAGTTTGAAGGCCGCAACAGGGCCAACCTTTTCACGCACCAGCGCAATCAGCTCTTTTTCGATCTCATCCGTAGGCTTTTCAACCCCGCTCTTGAGCACAACAAACCCGCATGGCAGCTGGCCTTTAAGATTATCGGAGATCCCAATCACCGCACACTCGGCCACATCAGGATGCTCGGAAAGCACCTCTTCCATACCGCCAGTGGACAGCCGGTGCCCGGCAACATTGATGATGTCATCAGTACGCGACATAACGAAAAGATAGCCATCCTCATCCATCAGCCGGCATCCGCAGTCTTGTAGTAGCCCGGGAACTCGGCAAGGTAGGCTTCTTTGAAACGGTCATCTGCATTCCAAAGTGTTGGTAGCGAGCCCGGAGGCATTGGCAGCTTCACTACAATATTGCCCAGCTCACCAACACCAAGCTCATTGCCTTCATCATCCAGCACGCGCATGTCATAACCCGGCATCGGCACTGTGGAACTGCCCAGTTTGACCGGCAGCTTGCCAAGGCCCAGAGGGTTGCCAGCAATGCACCAGCCAGTTTCCGTCTGCCACCAATGGTCAATCACGGGCACGCCCAGCAGGTTCTCAGCCCACAAAATCGTATCCGGATCAGCACGTTCCCCAGCAAGGAACAGGGAGCGCAAACCAGATGTGCTGTACTTGGCAAACTCCTTGCCTTCCGGATCTTCTTTCTTGATGGCCCGGAACGCGGTCGGTGCAGTGAACAGCGAAACCACAGAGTGCTCGGAAATCACGCGCCAGAACGCACCGGCATCCGGCGTTCCCACTGGCTTACCTTCATAAAGAACAGTCGCCGCCCCGTGAAGCAGCGGTGCGTAAACAATGTAGGAGTGTCCAACAACCCACCCCACATCAGAAGCCGCCCAAAACACTTCGCCCGGATCAATGCCGTAAAGGTTCTCCATGGACCACTTCAGCGCAACCATGTGGCCGCCATTATCACGCACCACGCCTTTCGGCCGGCCAGTCGTTCCGGAGGTGTAAAGCACGTAAAGAGGATCAGTCGCAGCAACCGGAACGCACTCGGTGGTCATCTTCTCGGCCACCGCGGTTTCATCAGCGCACCCAGATCAAAGTCACGACCTTCAATAAGATCCGCAGGCAGCTGCTCGCGTTGCTGAATAAAACAGAAATCAGGTTTGTGGGAGGACTGCTCAATCGCCTGATCAAGCAGCGGCTTATAATCCACCACACGCCCCGGCTCGATACCGCAGGAGGCACTGATGATTGCTTTTGGCTTGCAATCCTCGATACGAACAGCAAGCTCCTGCGCAGCAAAACCGCCAAAGACAACAGAATGGATCGCACCCAAACGCGCACAGGCCAGCATCGCAAACATCGCCTGCGGGATCATCGGCATATAAATCAGCACCATTGTGCCTTTTTCTACGCCCCTCTCCCGAAGCAGAGCTGCCATAGCACCCACTTCCTCTTGCAGGTCATGGTAAGTGTAGGTCCGCTTCTCACCGGTAACCGCGCTATCATAGATGAGTGCAGGTTGCCCCGGACGGCCATGCTCCACATGACGATCAACGCAGTTATAACAGGTGTTACACTCACCACCGACGAACCAACGGCCATAGGGCCCCAGCGACGCATCAAAGGTTTTGGTATAGGGCGAGAACCAGTCGATGCCCTTGCAGCCTCATCCCAAAAGGCTTCGCTGTTTTCCTTCCATCCATTATAGATGTCTTGATATCGGCTCGTCATAACTGCTCTCCTCCCATGCACCCCTGCACAGTACCTGACCACAGGTTCGCGTTAGACTGGGCCCAGAAGGTCCCAAAGGCAAGTTGTGCCATATTAGAAAATCGGCTTATAACGAATGATGAACCCGCGCCTCCAATCCGGGTATTTCTTACTTTCCCTTTAAGTAAAAAGGACTTGCCTGCACCTCTGCAGGGAATACATCATGCTGCCAATCACCGACCCGTTCTTTTACCTCTGTGCAATACCTGCCGTTTTCATTGTTGGCATGTCCAAAGGAGGATTCGGCGGAGGCCTCGCGCTCGCCGGAGTTCCACTCATGTCCATGGCAATTCCACCAGTGCAAGCCGCCGGAATACTCCTCCCGATCCTGCTCGTGATGGACGTCGTCGGATTGCTCTCTTATCGAGCTATATTCTGCAGGAAGACACTACTCATTCTCATACCAGCTGGTCTTGCAGGAACCTTGATCGGCTATTTTGCCGCCGCTCACATCTCTGATACCCATATTCGGCTGATTACCGGAGGCATCGCCTTGGTCTTTGTACTCGACTACTGGTTCAACAACAAAGCCAGCAAACCACCTAAGCCGCATAACGTAATTATGGGTGGATTTTGGGGAACAATCTCTGGTGTCACCAGCTTCATCGCCCACGCTGGTGGCGCCCCTTTTCAGATGTACGTTCTCCCGCTCCGGCTGGCCCCACCCGTCATGGCTGGAACGGCAGTCATCTTCTTCGCGGTCATCAACTTCTCCAAGGTCCTGCCCTACTTCGCACTTGGCCAGTTTGATGCCAAAAACATCGCAACATCTCTGGTGCTGCTCCCCCTCGCCCCTCTGGCAACACTGGCAGGCATCAGGTGGTAAAACACATCGACAAGGAGCTGTTCTACAAGATCACCTATGGAGCACTCTTCATTGTCGCACTCAAACTGATTTGGGACGGGGCTTTAGGCGCTTAAGGCCGATAGCCCGAAACAAGCATATCGCGTTTTAGAAAGGTTTGTTGCCACGCACATTATAAGGCCAGCGTGAAAGCTGATTGAAAACAGTTCAGTTCCGCTCGCCCAGACCAAGGTAAAGCACACGCTTGATAGCGGCAATCGGCCCCTTGGCCTTATAGGTGCCCTCCGGCAAGGGCTGCCATGTCACTGTCTTATGAAAATAACTGGCAGGATCTGTCAGATTCAGGTCTCCACGCGCTGGCGAGACAATGCGATATCGCACTTGTTTTGCGTCGTAAGAACCCGTTGGATCACCGGCATATTCCGAGTTGGCTGGCTGACCTTCCACCCACGAGAAGAAATGGGTCCGCAGCTGATCTGCCATGCTACCTGAGGAGTTCAGCTGAGCATAGTTGAGCTGAAGCCCGACAACCATAGAGACCGCAGTCGTAACCGCCCATAGATACCAGTGTTCTCGGAAGTGACCGAGAATAACCGCACGCTTAAGATACAGCTGGATCACAACTGGAAACGCCACCAACAGCACAAGCCACTGTGCGTCCTGCGATGCCTCTGGGCCAACTATGAAGATATACCCAGTAAGAGCCACCGTAAGCACGCAGAAAACTACGCCCAATAATAAGGCAATCTTTCCCTGCGGATTTGGTGTCGTTACGGTCATGTGTGCCCTGCTTATCATCACGCACCGCATCAAACGGGTCGCAGTTTATTCTTTCGTCAGACAGGTCCACATTACAAATCGAAGAGCAAGCGGGGAAGGCTTCCAAGGTGTTGCAAATTGTCGCGAGCATTCGGTCTGCCCGAATGAGCAATAGGATTTCGCTTTTTCCGTTATATAGACATCAGCATTTCCGGAGGTGAGAACATCTCATTTATCGAGATCGAAGAGCTCCTCTACAAGCACCCGGATATCTCCGCTTCGGCCGTAGTCGCCCGTCCCGATGATAAGTGGGGCGAACTCCCTGCGCATTTGTGGAATTGAAGGAAGACAGCCACGCATCGGAGGAGGACATCTTAGCCTATTGCAAACAGCATCTGGCCAGCATCAAAGCATCCAAGACCGTTGTCTTCACAGACCGCCCCAAAACCTCAATCGGCAAAATCCAGAAATTTGTATTGCGCGGGAAGCGAAAACGCTTTCGTAATTCCCAACAAAAAATGCGCCGCTTTTCGCGGCGCATTCATTAAACTCGTAGAAAAGATAAGGCTACCCAGTCACTCGTAATCGCGAGATTTCGTCCTTAAGCTTCAACTTTTGCCTTTTTAGATTGCCTAGTTCAATTTCATCCATGGAAGGATGGTGCTTGGCTGTTGCCAGTTGCTTCTCAAGAGTAGCATGGCGGCGTTCCAGCTCAGTCAAATGCTCACGGATGGACATAGGTTCAGATCCTCCTACATTGTCTCTGTTACAAGAATATGATGGCACCATTTTATTCAGTTGTCGAACGATGAATAGCTGTTTTTTTTGCGACCTCTACAACGCGAGATCGGTAGTTCATGAAAAACTTAGGGAACTAATAAATGACCCAGTAAATTTAATGGAGCCGAGACACCACCCAAGAGAGAACTTTACTTAGTATTCAACCCATCATATACGCTACGTAATTTCCGCAGATGCACACACTTCCTGTAAATATCGAGAGACTCATGTTCATCGTACCACCAGTTTAGCTATACTGGTACAAGGCGGAAAATTGCGACAATGCGCCCCATCAGATATTTTTCTGACGGATGGATTTGCACACAGCCGTTTAGTGTCAGGTGAGGAAAAAACAATGACGGAAGACAACCTAGATCAGCGAAGCCTTCGCTCCGAGCTTGCTGAGTTGCGACAGGAGCACCGGGATCTCGATCATTCCATCGAAGCCCTCATCGAAACAAGACGCTCGGACATTCTTCAGCTACAGCGCCTGAAAAAGAAAAAGCTTATGCTCAAAGACAAAATCCAGATGCTGGAAACACAGCTCTTACCTGACATTATTGCCTAATTTGGACGCCTTGCCCTAACCTTCGTATACTATTGGCATTTCTTGTTATAATTGGGTTGAAACACGCTGCGGTATTCCTATAATCCGCGCTTTCTACCAGACCTTCAGAGGGTGCCAGTTTTATGAGCCGCACAGACCAGCCAGAAGTCGCCATCATCATGGGAAGCCAATCCGATTGGCCAACCATGAAAAACGCAGCAGACACGCTAGAAGCACTGGGAATCTCCTATGATGCTCGCATCGTCTCCGCACACCGCACACCGGACCGTCTGGTAGAGTTCTCCAAAACCGCAAAAGACAACGGCTTCAAGGTTGTCATCGCTGGTGCAGGTGGAGCGGCCCACCTTCCGGGCATGGCAGCCTCCATGACCCCACTGCCTGTATTTGGTGTTCCAATTGAGTCGCGCGCCCTGAAAGGTCAGGACAGCCTACTCTCAATCGTTCAGATGCCAGCGGGCATCCCGGTCGGAACCCTTGCCATTGGCCGCGCCGGTGCTGTCAACGCAGCTCTCATGGCTGCAGCCATTCTGGCGCTCAACGATCCAGAAATTGCTGCCAACTTGGATGACTGGCGCGAAAAGCAAAGTCAGGCGATTGCAGAAAAGCCGGTCAATCCACAAGAGTAAGAATTCCAAAGGCGCCCAATTGCAGGCGCCTTTTTTTTGTTTCAACCTGCGCTAACATCTAGCCCTAAAATATGGCCCCCTAACATCTAGGAAGTTTTTGAAATGGGTTCCACACTACGTCCTGGTGACACGATTGGTATTCTGGGTGGAGGCCAGCTTGGCCGTATGATCGCGCAAGCAGCCAGCAGGATGGGCCTCAAATGCCACATCTATTGCCTGATGAAAACAGCCCTGCTTTTGAAGTCTCCGGCGAAAAGACCGTCGCAGCCTATGAGGATGAACAGGCCCTCACCAGATTCGCTAAGAGCGTTTCCGTGGTCACCTACGAGTTCGAGAATGTACCCGGAGAGACAGCCCGCATTCTGGAACAGTTCGTTCCGGTTCGCCCGGGGCCTCGCGCCTGAAGGTCTCACAGGACCGTCTGCTAGAAAAGACATTCCTTTCAGAAGAAGCCACCACACAAGTCGCCCCGTTCATCAAGGTGGATACCCAGGAAGAACTGGAAGCTGCTCTTGTGAAGCTCGGCGGGCAAGGTGTCCTCAAAACCCGCCGGTTTGGCTATGACGGCAAAGGCCAGATCATGATCCGCACGCCGGAAGATATCAAAGGCGCCATGGAGCATCTCGCAACCAGCCAGCCATTCTGGAAGGGATCGTGCCGTTTGAAAAAGAGATCTCTGTCATTGTCGCGCGCGGAGTGGACGGCACGGTGAAGTGTTACGACCCAGCTGATAACTACCACAAGAACCACATCCTCAAGACTTCCAGCGTACCTGCGGACATTCCCGAAGATACCAGAGAGGAAGCCATCCAGATGGCTACCCGCATTGCAGTGGCACTCGAATATGTTGGTGTGATGGGAGTGGAATTGTTCGTCGTCAAAAACGGCAACGCAACCGAGCTGAAGGTGAACGAGATCGCTCCACGCGTTCACAACTCCGGCCACTGGACAGAAGACGCCTGCCCGGTTTCCCAGTTTGAGCAGCATGTTCGCGCCATCGCTGGCTGGCCACTGGGTGTACCCACCCGCGCACATGATGTCATCATGGAAAACCTGATTGGGAGTGATGTCGACATTTGGCAAGCAGCCTTATCAGAGCCAAACGCACGCCTCACACTGTATGGCAAGGCAGAAACCCGTGAAGGGCGCAAGATGGGACACATCAACCGCCTCTCTCCAAAATCCTGATCAGTCAACAGAACAACAAAAAAAGCCCCGAAGACCAGGTGATCTTCGGGGCTTTGTTTTTATAGCTTTTTATCCGAGCTTGACCAGTCCAAGCTGCTCACGCCTCTGAAACCGGATCAGCAACAGGATGCCGGTGATAAACAGACCGCTGGCCAACCCAACCCAGATCCCTTCCGGCCCCAGCCAAAGTTGAACGCCATCACGTAGGAAAGCGGCACGCCGATGATCCAGTAGCCAATCACGGCAATCACCATTGGAATGCGCGTATCGGAAAGACCGCGCAAAACGCCACCAGCAACCACCTGAATGCCATCAACCACCATGTAAACCGCAGCAATAAAGACCAAAGGTACTCCAAAGCGAATGACGTCAGCTGCGTCTGGATTAGCGCTATCCAGATAGAAAGCAATTAACGTGTCAGGAAACGCAACAAACAAGATTGCTCCAAGCACACCCATGATAATCGCCCAGATCAAAGCAACCCAGGCAGCACGGGTGATGCCATCTGGATCAGAGCGGCCCGTAGCAATACCAACGCGCACAACGGCTGCACTGGAAAGCCCAAGCGGGATCATGAACGCAATACCGGAAAGCTGAACAGCAATCCCGTGCGCCGCAAGCTCCAGCGTGCCGATCCACCCCATCATAAGGGCTGCAGCAGCAAACAAACCAACTTCAGCAACCAGCATCAGGGAGATCGGCCAGCCAAGACGCAGGATCTCGAAGAAAGCAGGCCAGTCCGCACGCCAGAAGCGAACAAACACTTCATACTTGCGCGACTTCTCCTCAGAGAACACATAGGCGATCAAAATCACACAGGATGCAAAAGCGGTCAGAACAGAGGCAATACCTGCACCAAGGATCCCCAGCTGAGGAAAACCCCAATAGCCAAAGATCAGCACATAATCGAGAAGCGCATTGATCACCGCACCCACCACAGTCGCCCACAGCACGATCTGCGAACGCTCGATACTGGTGAGAAGCTACGCAACGCCGCAACAAACAGTGACGGATACATCGACCATTGCATGACACGCAGATATTCCGCTGCAATCGCAGAAACCTCCGGATCCTGACCCAGCGCGAGCAAAATGCTCTCACCGTGCCAAAGCACAAACATCGCCAGAGTCGTGTAAATGAGCGCCACCCAAAGGCCCATACGAGAAGCACGGCGCACATTACGGGTATCGCCTTTGCCTTCTGCTCTCGAGGCCAATGGCATAACCGCCTGCAAGAACCCGAGTCCTCCCAGCCACGTTAGAAAGAACAGCTGCAAAGCCAGCACAGATGCTGCCAGCTCTGTGGCACCCAGCCACCCGATCATCAGTGCATCGGTAGCATTGATTGCCATCTGCGCCAGTTGCGCGCCGATCAACGGCAATCCCAATAGCAGCGTTGCATTAGACTCCCCCCACCATGCAGACATGCCTGTGGGTTTGGCAACGCTGGTGTATTCAACCCGCGTCATCATAAGCTCCTGAAGAAAAGGGCATGGAACCCCTCCAGAACTTGAGCCTCTCAAGATCATAAACGAAACCGCGAGCCGTAATTGACCGCAATATCTCGCTGGGAGGAAGCTTCCTATAAAAGAAACAGACCGCCACTTTCACAAGCGATTTGCTTGCCCAAGCAAAACCACTCGAAAAATGTTGACTACGCTACTTCGCAAAACTCTTTGGGAATGTCCAGAGGAATAAAGCAAGGCGCGGCATCACCGCCATAAACCATAACGTGCCCGCAAGGCACTTCATACCAGCCTTGCCCACCCTTTTCCAAGGGCTCCGAGACCACACTCAAATTGCTGTTATGTAGCCGATAATAAAGGTTGGCACGATGTTATCGCTAGAGCAACGCACCGCATAAAGACGCTCGCCATCAGTCAAAGCCATCACCACGCGCAATGGAGCAATGACATTATTGCAATTCATAATCTCGAGCGTTTTCGCGAGCACCTGTTGCACCGCGCCCACAGGGTCGTCAGCCAGACCATGGCTTAGCATGGCAAGAAACAGAGCTTCACTGTCTGTCGTACCTTGCCGATAACGATAGAAGTCATCGCTGATTAGGCTTTCGATCTGCCGGCGGACATCATCATACCCCCCGACCTGCCCGTTATGCATAAACATCCATTTGCCGACGGCAAACGGGTGACAGTTGGGGCGGGACGTCGCTGTGCCTGTAGACGCACGCACATGGGCAAAGAACAAGGAGGACTTCACTTGCTTGGTAATGCTCAAAAGATTTTCATCACCCCACGCAGGCTGCGTATCCCGATAAAGACCCGGCTCCGCGTTGTGCGCATACCACCCAATTCCAAAGCCATCCCCATTCGTGTTCACCTTGGCTTCTGCAGATTGCATGCTCTGCGCGATCAGGGAGTGGTTGGGCATAGAAACGAGCTCCTCCATAAAAATGGGAGCTCCACGGTACGCAAGCCAGCGGCACATTACTTTATTCTTTCTTCTGATCGATTACCCAAATAAGCCCCTCGGAGTATGCATGATCCACCTGCACGCATAAACCCCTTGCGGAGAACAAGAACCGAGAGTTTTCTCAATAATCGTTCCATGGGTCTAATACGGGCTCTTCAACAGCACAACTGAGAGAGCCAAATGAAGTTACCCGACTCAGCTTCAGATCGAATGAGGACGAACGTCGTTTGAAGCAAACTTCACTCAAATTTCCACCTAGATTTCCACCGTTCAGAAAAGCTCTTACGACTTTTTTTTCCGCCCAAAAGGAGAGAGCACAACCAATACAACTCAAGGTTGTATGCAGACCTAGAAGAGCAGGCACATAAGTCATAATGAATTTTGAAAGCAATTTTTACTTATCTTTTACTTTAGGGCAGAGTGCCTCGGGAGGGCGATTTGAAGAATACGAACGCATGCTGCTGCGATTGCCTTGCTTTTCAAGAGGTATTCCCCCTTATCCCATCTATAAATTAACATGGATTCTCAAGTAAGGAGGTAGACAGCCCACACTCAGTCTGCTAGTTACCCCGTCAAGAAGCGACGCATAAGCGGCGACGGTGTTCTTGTAACCCGTAGACATGCGCTAAGTATCGCTATCATTCATTTCATCTATGTCGTTCTGGAGATGCTATCCGGAACGCTCGAAGGTAAGGATAAACGCGTGCAGGTTCTCGTTCGCGATAATAACGTCGATCAGGCGCTGAAAGCGCTTAAGAAAAAGATGCAGCGTGAAGGCATCTTCCGTGAAATGAAGCTTCGTGGCCACTACGAAAAGCCATCTGAAAAGAAGGCTCGCGAAAAGGCTGAAGCTATCCGCCGCACTCGCAAGCTGGCTCGTAAGAAAGCACAGCGTGAAGGCTGTTGGTCGGCAAAGGTCGTCGTTAATTCGGCGATATCCGGAACTGCGCACAGCTAAGGTTCAACAATGCTTGGCAATGGCCTGCGCACTGACCGGAAATAGAGTTTAGAACGGACCATCCGGCACACCGGTTGGTCCGTTTGTTGTTTCTGCTGGTTCATTCGACCTTTTTTTTGCCACACTAAGGTGTAGGCTACTGTGTTATTGCAAGGACACTTCAAGAATGGGGCACATTCTCGTGAACAATAAACTGGCTAAAGGCGCCTGCGCGTGCCTGCTTGCCCTTGGCGTCGCAGCATGCCAATCCAACTCATCCGGACTTGTTTATCAGAATGTACCTATCGACAAAGCTGTTGGCTCATCCTCCAACATCGATAGTCTGAGTGCTGTGATCGAAACCAATCCTGTCGATGCGGACGCGTATAACAAACGCGGCATTGCGTACGCAAAGGCCGGACGCCTTGATCAGGCGATTGAGGACTTCAATAAGTCACTGCGGCTAAGACCCAACTCCTATCAGGCTTATGCAAACCGCGCACTCGTAGAGCGCCGCAAAGGAAACACCTCTCAGGCAATTCAGGATTACAGCAACGCGCTATCTATCAAACCTGACTACGTGAAGGCTCTCAATGGACGCGGGAACACCTACCGCTCAATTGGCCAGAACACCGCAGCCTTGCGCGATTACAATGAAGTCATCCGCCTGAACTCCGGTGATGCACAGGCCTATCATAACCGCGGCCTCATCTATCAGGCACAGGGGATGCAAGAAGCAGCGCTGAATGACTTTTCCGCAGCAGTCGGCCTGAACTCCAGTGCTACTCACCTTTGATCGCACGCGGCGCGACCTATCTCTCCCTTGGAGATCCAAAATCCGCGCTGAAAGACTTCAATGCTGCAATCGCACTGAACAGCCAATCCGCATCTGCCTGGGCAAACCGTGTCGTGCAGAAGAAGCTCTCGGCCAGATTACCGAAGCCCGCCAGTCCTACAGCAGAGCTCTGCAAATTTCTGCATCGAACCAGACCGCACGGGACGGCTTCAAGCGCTTGGCTGTAACAACGGGTGTGCCGCAGGCTTAAGCCAACACCCAACCAGTCTCCAAAGGTCGGTTCTACCGGCCTTTTTTATTGCCCATCTTTTGATGGAGCAGATAGCATCCAGTTTATCTCGTCGCGCCAATCAATCATCCGGATGGGTGTTCCGTGAGAGCCTGTCTCAAACAACCGAAAGCGCACCGGATAGCCCTTCTTTCTCGCAAGAACTGCCCGAAACAGCTGATATTGCTTCTCCCAGTCGTAAACCCTGTCAGCACTTCCATGCCCAAACACAATCGGCACACCTGACTGAACGGCTTCACTGGTCAACAACCGCTGATCCGTTGCACCTCCCAAAATAAAGAGGCCGCTTAGCGCACCTGCAACACCAGCATCATCCGCAAGCGCATAACAAACCTGCGAGCCCATCGAACCACAGGCCACAATCACCTTGGCCCGAGGCGCTTCCTGTCGGTACTGCGCAATCAACTCGCGTATCTCCTGCGTACCTCTTGGGCTTTCCAGCTTCACATCCGGAGACAGATAGACACCTTGGTTCCGCACCATCAGGTTCTTGAGGCGATTGAAGTTTCCCCCAAACGTCCAGTCCGCATTGCCCTGCTTGCGGTTCCCCCCCTTGCCATGCAGATAGACGAACACCAGCCTCGTGTCCGAATCTGGTATCCCAACACGGATGTACTTGCGCTTGCGACCAGCAAGCACGGCAGAGCGCTCTTTCACATACCAAGAGGGCCTGCTTGAAACATAACGCCCCTCAACACGCCGCTCAGGCACTTTATCACGATCCCGCAAATCCCGCTGGACCTGATAATCAATCCGCAAGAAAGCTCCACCCATCCTCTGTTCGAGCACACGAGGGTAGGCAAACAGCTCATCCTTAAAGGGCTTCAACTCAAAGCCAGTCGCATGGGGCAACCATTGAAGTCCAGCAATTAAGCTGATCACCACAAACCAGAGAATACCGAAACAGCGTCGCATAAGCCCCCTCCCCTTCAGCAATCCCATTAGGGATTTAGGTAGTCATACATGACCCGACCATAAGGCAAAGTGAGATCTGTGATGAAATGAACCCCGCCAAGCGACTTAAGCATCGGCAACTCAGCAACCGGCGCATTTGCATGATGGAACAATTGCAAGCTTGCAGGGCCGGACCATGCCCCCTTCACCGTGACATCACAAACTTCATAGGCAACAAGCTGTGCAATCGCCAGAGAACCATCCACATCAGGAATAAGCTTCAGGTTCACCTGCGTTTTTTTGCAGCTTTTTGAGAATTGCATCGGGATGGCACTGTGTCCCATGCTCAACATCATAGAGGAGATGCTGATACTTGTACCCCATGGTCGCGATGGCGATCGTCACCCCGTCAAACTCCAGGTGCCCCGTCAGCGTCGCTCCCTCCACACTCAACTCTGGATGACCGAGTTTCTTCGGAAACCCCCAGATCTCACGCCCACCAAAAATCGGCGGGGCGTCATCAAGGAACATCTGCTGAGTGAAGTTCACCGGGTTGCCGTGATACTTTGCCGGAATCACAATGCCAGATTCGGTGTAGTCCCCAAAGCCAGCGGAGTCCGGCATCCGGATCACCTCAAACATCACCGTATTGGACCCATCCGGCTCCAAAGGTTCGGGCAATGCTGCGCGAATGGCATCAGGATCACTTTCATAGGAGACCACGAAGAACTCGCGATCTACAAACCTGTATGGCCCTTTAGGGTAAGCAGGTGAAGCAATCGGCATAGAAGCCTTATCAAGAATATCGGCAATTTTCATGGACCACCTCGCTCATGAAAGGGCATAAGGCGCGGCCAATCACCAGCCAGCGCGCTCTCACCATAAGCACCGATATTTTGAATGTTGCTCCTTGGGTTTTGGGGTGGCACTTCCAGAGTTCACCCCAAACACATTTTTAATCAGCTGGTTACGTCAATTTCTGCAAATGTGGCCAATGGCGCTTTTTCGCGGATAACCCAGTTCAAAGCAGCAAGCTCTGTTTTCAACATGGGATGAACCAGCCCCAGCACGCGCAGTTCATTCGTACCAGCCTCAGAACGGGCATGATTGACCCGACCGGCAATATCGAGAGTGGTGGCAGATTGCTCAGCGTCCCAACCAATTCTATCTCCGGCAATAAAGGCAACCATCCGGCCGGTTCGGGTTGTACCAACCGGAACGCCATCGATAAGCTCAACAGAAACAAGACGCTCACTATCAATATGATAGTCGGCGATCATCATCAG
This sequence comes from Pseudovibrio sp. JCM 19062, assembly GCA_001310715.1. The sequence continues at coordinate 50,942 of BAXV01000008.1, read as the reverse complement.
ACCCAGCAAATAATAGTAACCAGCGTCCTGCGAAATCCCGCTGCGGCTGACCTGATCAACCAGTGCACTTCGACCGTGAACCCCCTTCAGCGCTTTAAGGCTTGCAACAAACACAATCTTCTCGCCACGCGTCATAGAGGTCGCACTCAGGAAGGCCTGTGTCGTAGCCTGAGGAATAGCCATCTCGCTCAACATCCCGCGCATGGTTTCATCCGCAACCGTAGGACTAGCCTTGAGCGATTCACTAAAATTCGACGTCGACACAACGCCGTAAACGGCAGTACCGACACCTCCAGGAATGAAGATGGTCGCAAAATTGGCCAAACGGTTGGACGTTGCATAGGCCCAGGCAGCTTTATCAAGTTCATCTGATAGTGGAGGAAAGGTTGTGTAAGGGTCCACGTTCGCCGCAACTGCAATGTACCGACGCGCTTCATCTCGCCCCACCACCGCAGCAGCAATACTTTCCACCGTAGAAGGCTCTTTGGGATCACCTTGAGAACGAGCAGTCATACCTGCCTTGCCGTTAATCGCATTCACGGTCCCATTATACAACAAGCCAACCCCATCAACGGTTGAGCTCAGTGTTTGCTTTGGGGCAGTCACCAGACTTCCAAGAAACCGCAAAGGTTTGGCAACGGCCGTTACAACACCCTCACCTGCCTGAGAAACCGTATCCAGCCTCTCGATGTTCTCAACCGCATAAAGTTCATTGATGCGCTTCTTCAAAGTCGCCGTTCCGCGCACTTTGTAAATCTTGCCTTGAACCTTGAGATTATAAACGAGCAGCGTCCCGTCTCGCAGAACCGGAGGCACAATCTCGTAATTATCGCCACGCACTGTAAGACCCTCGTCCCTCAAAACCTGAGAGAAACCTGGATCAGGTGCGGCAGAATGCGAGGGCGATGACACGATTGCAACCACAATGAAGATTGCAAGTAGCAACGAGCAGCGCAGAAGGACGCGAACAGTTTGCGCAGTAGACATAAGATACCCGAACTCAGAACAACTTTACGAAAAACCCTACCGTTCAATAATGATCGGAAAAGGGCGGCGCTTCTGGCAGATCTCGGGGTTGAAATGAAAAATCGCAGAAACACAAGGTTCCTGCGATCCTCAAAAAAAACATCTAAACCCGAAGGTTTCTTAGACTGTCAGTACAATTGTCACCACGCCTGCAAGCAGGAAGACAATCCCTGGCACAACGTGAGACCTGTCGCCAGATGCCATTCCGACACCTGCTGCAATCACAGTTGCGACTGTGGTGATGCTTGCCCAGACCGTCCCGGCAGTACCACCAAATCCAACCATTGCAATGGCGAGTACAAATGTGAGAGCTGCAAGAATCCCAACTTTGGAGAAGTTGATGAAGTTCTTGTAGGTCTTCTCGTGTTCCTTATAATCCATAACAGACGCACTCCCGTCAGCCATGTTTCCCCCTCGAAACAAGTAGTTTTCCTAATCCAGTCTTTAACACCACATCGTCGTGTGACGCAACTTCCGTTGGGAACCGCTCAGAAAATAACCGGCGTTTCGGGGATAATTCCAACAATGAGAGTATGTACCTCAACGCTCATCAGTCAAGCCACACAAATTCAGCTGATGCTTCTGATGGGCTGTCAGCACATCCTGTCCAAATCCATCAATCTGCTCGTTAAACAGACGGTGGAAATTAAGCTCGGCCCGCAAATGAAGGAACACGGACCCAAGTCCGATGGCGGCCCGGTCCATAAAGACGAAGTAACGAGGGATCTTCACCGGCCCCAGTTCTTTGAGAGACTGGTGCACTCTGAACGCCTCATTACGCCCATAACTCGCTGGCGAAACACCATCGGCGATCGAGCGGACTCGATCGCTCAAAAGAGGACCAAAAATGAAGTTAGACCAAATATTTAGCGTTTCAATGAGCTCATTGGACAGCCCATTGAATCCCCATGTCTCATAGGCGGCAACCACGCGCTCCGGATGGTCATCAAGCAAGCCGTAGTACAGATCCACCACCCCCTGAACAAAGTCAGGCGGAAAGATGCGCACGCAGCCATAATCCAGTAGGTTCACGCCCACCGGCTCCGTACCATCCTCAAAGATTGTATAGTTCCCCAAATGCGGATCACCATGGATCACACCATATTTCGCAAACGGATGCCACCATGCCTTGAACATGACCTGCGCAATCTTGTTGCGGGCCTCCAGCTTCTCCTGCCTGTAGGCCAGAAGCGGACGGCCTTCCAACCAGGACATGGAAAGCAGCCGCCGCGTTGACAGATCTTCAAACACATCTGGAACCCGAACCTGCTCATCTGTAGCAAACACATTGGCGTAAAGCTGGAATGCCGCGCTTCCCTGCGATAATCCAACTCCTCCCGCAGTCGGTCTCCAACTTCTTTCTCTATCTCAGAAGTCTCAATCGCAGGCCGGAACCGCCGATGCAAAGCAAGCAACATTTTAAATTGGTTCAGATCAGCCTCAACAGCACTGTCCATATCCGGATACTGCAGTTTGCAGGCGAGCTGAGCTCCTTCCAGATCCATGGCTTTATGCACCTGGCCAAGAGAAGCTGCAGCAGCAGGTTCCTTCTCAAACCTGTCAAACTTGTCTTGCCAACGGTCCAAGCTCAGCACGCATGCGCCGTTTAACAAACGCCCAGCCCATCGGTGGAGCATTCGCCTGCAGGCTCGCCAGTTCAGTCGCATATTCAGGTGGAACCGCATCCGGTATGGTCGAAAGCAACTGCGCCACCTTCATCAATGGACCTTTTAGCTCACCGAGAGTTTCAGCGATAGCAGTCGCATTCTTGGTCGGGTCCTGTTCCCACCCAAGCAACTTGCCAGCTGCAAGCTTGGCTGCAATACCACTCATATTACCACCAACTCTGGCATAGCGGCCAATGCGAGCAGTCATGCGATTTGCTTCATGGTCACGTGTGGAAGGCATATAGTTCCTGCGCCTCATACTCTTGTTGCAAGACATAGTGCACTGCAAAACTAGCAGAAAACGCAGGAAACCCAAGGGAACTTTTAAGAATTACCTAATCACATCTTTGTGCCTGCGAATTCAACTCTCTCCGCAAACTCCAACTCAAACTGGCATTCGACAGTGCTGCCATGGGAGCTAATAAAATTACCAGAGCCTGCAATACCCCTGAAATCTCCCACACCTGAACCGGGAACAACGCGTACCGAAGAACGGACACCTTCCGCATCAAACACCCCGGTTTCCTCAATAAGAAACGTGCCGTTACGCGCACCATAACATCCCGAGATTTGCGTATACCCGGTGTAACTCCCCAGCTTCTCAGCCACATAAGCAAGCAAGTAGAACGTATTCACCTGCCCGACAATATCTCCCGCGACAGGGCCACGTGCCCGTACAGAAGATACCTTTCCTGCTTGGGAGAGTGCCTCAACAACCTCTTCCTTCCACTCTTCAAGACTATATGTGCATACCACCTTCACCATCATCAGCTCCTTGTTCGAAAGAACCGAACATCTACAGTGAGAGCTCCGTAAGGCTTGTAAAAGCGCGACAGCTGCGATCTTTTATGCCTATGCCAAATCAGATTGAAACTCCAAGCCAGATCAGCGGCCTACTGAACCAGCATAGCAGCCTTCAACACTTCAATCTGGACAAGCTTCTTCCAGCAGAACCATTGCAGCCAGCAATTGAGTTTTACTGGCTAATCACTTGGGATTTAAGGGATAAACCACCTTACCAGCAGGCCAACCTACCCCACCCATCCCAGCACATTGTCATCGACACATCTCACGACACAGCGTTTTTGGCATCAACACGGGTGTGTTTTACTACACCCTTCAAGAAACTGGCCGTGTGTTTGGCATAAAGTTTCGTCCCGGCGCTTTTGCTGACTTCTTCAGATATAACCCATCTCAGCTCCTCAACACCCACACAGATATCGAGCCGTTTCTGAAACAATCCGATCACCAACTCGAGGCTCAGTTGAGGTCTGCTCAAGATCTCAAAGTTTTTGCCCGCCAAATAGATAAGCTCCTGATCTCACATCAACAGCCCCTTACCACAAAGGCCCAAGATGCAAATGCACTTGTTGAACTTATCGCCAAATCAGAAGAGATCAACAACCTGACAGACCTATCCCAAGCCTCCGGATTCCAACTAAGAACAATCCAGCGCCTGTTCCAAAGCCATATCGGCGTCAATCCCAAATGGGTGATCGAGCGTTATCGCATGTTGGCCGCAGTCGACACGATCAATTCTGGTCAAAGCCTGAACCTGACAGATCTCGCCCAATCCCTCGGTTACTTCGACCACGCCCATTTCAGCAAGGCGTTCAAAAAAACTGACCGGACACACACCGAGCTACTATCTGTCAGAACAAGCAAAGGTCTAAATCGGCTCTCAAACAATCATATCGAGCGAATCCGCCGCCTCGTCAAACTATTCCGCCTATGAGCAGTTGGAGGGAACGACAAAGAAAGGCGGGTGCGTGCAAACCGTTCCTTGACTACCCTCCAAGCATAAAACATGCACCGTAAAGTGGGCGGTCACTAATATAGACGAGCTACCCAAGCTCTTTCATAAAATGAGCAAACGAGATGATCCCCTCTGGCCATGGCCCCTGCCCGCTATCAGAGTTGATATGGCCCGTTTCACCTGCATCCTGCAAACGCACATTCCAGAGCTTCGCAAGCTGCTCGGCACGCTCAAATGTGCAATAAGGATCATTGCGGCTCGCAACAAGCTTTGCATGGAAAGGCAACGGGGATGTCGGGAACGGCCCAAACCCTTTCAGTTCAGAGGGCACACGGGAGCTGTCATCCACATCTGCAGGCGCAACCAGATAAGCACCTTTCACCCAGTTCTGGATGCGCGGCGCAGCGTGAACCACCGTGGCAACACCAGCAGAATGTGCAACAAGCACCACCGGGCGCGTCGCTTCCTCAACTGCTTTCACAACAGTATTGACCCAATCCTCAAGATTTGGCTTGCTCCAATCACTCTGTTCAATGCGCCGACCAGTGGAGAATTTTGCCTCCCAACGGCTCTGCCAGTGGTTTGCGTCGGAGCCAAACAGGCCGGGGACAATAAGAATGTCCGCCTCAGAAATCTTCATAGGGTTCCTCAATCCGTGGTCGTGCTAAAAACTCTGGCAGCTTAATAGGACGAAAATAGCCGGTTTTCAAAGCACCAGCCCAATCTCCCCGTTGATTACGCGCAGCTTTTCTACTTGCTTGGTCCCAATCGTAGTTCACCGCCCGCTCTTCAAAGGACCACCGCGTCCCCACCCGTGTCACAATCGTGTACCGCGCATGAGGCTTCCAACTTGCATCACATGCGGATGTGGCTTGTCATCCTCATAAGCTGGCAACCCGACACTTCCCGCATTCATCACAATCTGTCCGGTCGCTTCCACCCAGATCACCCGCGGAATATGCGAGTGCCCACACACAATCAGCGGAGAGGTCACCTTGCCAATGTGCTTCAACACATGTTCCGGCGATGCAATCTTCGTGTGACCGTTACAAACTTCTTCGGTAAGATAGACATCATCTGCACTCGGCGTTCCGTGGCACAGAAACACATTCTCCACGTGCTCCATTTGCGTCGGCAGCTGTTTCAGCCATGCTTTGGATTCTTCCGAGAGGACTGAATAGGCATAAGCATCACTTGGCCCCATCTCCGACTGGCTATGGTCCACCAGATGCCGATCATGATTGCCGCGCACAGTGTGCCAGTTCTCCGCAATCAGGTACTGTGCCGTTTCTTCAGGCCACAACGGCCCGGAAACGCAATCACCCAGATTAAAAACCAGATCCGGTGACTTGTACTTGATGTCGTGATGAACAGCTTCCAAAGCAGGCAAGTTGCCGTGAATGTCCGAGATAACCGCAATTCTCATAGCAATGACTCCTGATCCGCCTACGCTCCATTAAAACAAACGCAGCCGTATTGTCAGTGAGGTTCGCCCAGCAGTGTCAAAACATTACCAAACGGATCATGAAAATGTGCAAGAACTCCGCCCCACACCTGTTTTTCAGGGGGACTGGAGAAAACAACGCCCTTCTCACAAAGGCGCTCATAGGTATCGACAATGTCATCAACCTGAAGTGTGGTGCCCAAAAACCGGCCTATATACTCACGGTCTTCTTCGTTATGCGCCTGCTCAACAATGAGTTCAGCGTTGTCGAGCTTGGCACCAAATGCGCCAAGCTCAGGCATTTCCCAGCTAAGAGGAAGACCCAGCGTTTTAACATAAAACTCCTTGGCCTTTCCGATGTCACTTACAAAAATCCGTAGACCATAAAGCTTCATCATCCTCTCCACTCGTAGGTACTGGGCGACTTAGGCCTCGCCAAAGACCCTCTTGAAGATCACATCAACATTCTTGGTGTGGTAGCCAAGGTCAAAACGATCACGGATCTGCTCTTCAGACAGGTAATTGCGAACATCTTCATCCGCCAGCAACTCAGTCAAGAAGTCGACCTTCGCATCACCGGAAACCTGATAGCTGTCCCAAACCTTCATCGCATTGCGCTGGACCAGGCGGTAGCTGTCTTCACGAGATGCACCAGCCTGTGTCAGTGCCAGCAAAATACGCTGGGAGTGCACCAAACCGCCGAGACGATCCATGTTACCCATCATGCGTTCTGGGTAAACCACCAGATTTTCCATCACATTGGTCAGACGAGCCAACGCAAAATCCAGTGTCACAGTCGCATCAGGACCGATCATGCGCTCAACGGAAGAATGCGAGATATCGCGCTCGTGCCAAAGTGCAACATTCTCCATCGCAGGCATTGCATAAGAGCGAACCATACGCGCCAGACCGGTCAGGTTTTCGGTCAGCACTGGGTTGCGCTTGTGCGGCATCGCGGAAGAGCCTTTCTGGCCTTTGGAGAAGAACTCCTCAGCTTCCAGAACCTCGGTCCGCTGCAAATGACGAACTTCAGTTGACAGACGCTCGATGGAAGAAGCGATCACACCCAGCACCGCAAAGAACATGGCATGACGGTCACGCGGAATAACCTGAGTGGATACAGGCTCAGCACCCAGACCCAGCTTCTCCGCAACGTGTTCTTCAACACGCGGGTCAATGTTTGCAAAGGTACCAACAGCCCCGGAAATCGCACAGGTCGCAATCTCTTCACGAGCCAGCTCTAGGCGCTTCTTACAGCGATCAAACTCAGCATAAGCCTGCGCCATCTTCAGACCAAAGGTCACTGGCTCAGCATGAATACCGTGGGAACGACCGATGGTCACTGTGTCTTTGTGCTCAAACGCACGGCGCTTCAATGCAGCCAACAGCTTGTCCATATCAGCCAGCAGAAGGTCTGCAGCACGAACCAGCTGAACGTTAAAGCAAGTGTCCAGAACGTCAGAAGAAGTCATGCCCTGGTGCACAAAGCGCGCATCCGGACCAACAATCTCAGCCAGATGCGTGAGGAATGCTATCACGTCGTGCTTGGTTTCACGTTCGATCTCGTCAATGCGAGGGATATCGAAAGTCGCAGGACCGCCCTTCTCCCAGATCTTCGCAGCAGACTCTTTCGGGATCACACCGAGTTCTGCCAATGCATCACAGGCATGAGCTTCAATCTCAAACCAGATGCGGAATTTCGTTTCAGGAGACCAAATAGCGACCATGTCAGGACGCGAATAGCGCGGGATCATGCTAGTCCTCGTATGCTTTACAATTCTGTCGCAGCATGTAGCAGGACAGGCCTTCTAGAACAATGCCAGATAGCGCCGGAAATGCCGAAAAATAGCGTTTTTTTTGGAGAATCTAGCGTCGCTATGCGCACGATGAATATTTCTTCATCACTCGAAAAAAAACACCTTCGATTTCAATGCAATATTTCTTCAAGCAACAGCAGTCAGGATAACCTCGCCAATATCCACTTTAACCCTCTTCGATAGTCCTCGATCCGCAATCCTTTTACATCAGAACTTCCATCTCGATAAGTTGCCACACTGGTCGCGAAGCCATGAGTGTAGTCAGCAATTAAACCGACAACGACCTCAACCTCACTTTCGTTAGAAAGCAAAGAACGGACGTGGGAGCGGATTTGCGCTGTCAATAAATGCAGCTGGTGCGGCATCAAATCAGGATTTGCCAAAATACTCTGCATAAGCGCTGGATGCGCAATCACTCTCTCACAATAGCTCTCAAGCCTATGAGTAAGAGCGGCAGCGCCACTCAGCTCTTCAGGTACATCCGTAGTCCCTTTAAAAGCACGCACAATAAGCTGCTGAAACAACTCCTTGCGCGACCCAACATGGTGTTTAACAGCCATCGCTGTAACATCGAGCCGTTTGGCAAGCTCTCGATAGGTGACCGCAGGTTCACTCCCCTCATCCAGAAGCAGCATCGCTTCCTCAAAAATCCGCTCTTTGCTGAGTAACTTCTGTGATTTCGCCGGACGCCCCATCCTCAACTCTCCAACCTGGCATCAATCGATAATGGCTCTGCACCATACCGGATTTGAAAGCCCGGCTGGAAACCAACTCAAGATCAATATCCGCAGCAAGATCACCAAACAAACACAATCCACGACCAATCAAAATTGGCACATGAGTAAGAAGGATATCTTCTACCAACCCTGCTCGAATAAACGACTGCACCACCTTGCCACCATCAACATACGCACGTTTCCAACCTTCCGCTGATAGTTCCGCCATAACCTCCGCTGGATCAGATGCGGTTACACGAACCTTGTCTTTCAATGCATCTGGCACATCCGCCTGAGTGATTGTCTTGCTCAAAACAACAACCGGCTTTGAATAGGGCCAACTCTCAAATCCCAACACGGTCTCATATGACCCTCGCCCCATGATCAACCCATCCATGCCCTCCATAAAGCCGTCATAGCCATAGTCTTCTCCGGTGTTTGGCTGTTTCATCAACCAATCCAACGCCCGGTCATCGCGCGCAACAAACCCGTCTAAACTGGTCGCGATAAAAACATGCCCACTCACCATAGTACCAATTCCCATTTATTATACGCTGTATAATATACAGCAATAAAGGAATGAGCGTTGCAACACAACCTCAGACTTATGCAAGCTCACCCCTTGCCGGTTTAAGAGCTAGCAATCTTCCGTTACGCTACTCTCAAAATGCTTCACTATTTTTCTTGAGGAGGAAATCACATGCAACTCGGTGCATTTTCAATCAGCTTGGCAGTCAAAGATATCAAAGCATCAGTCGCATTCTACCAAAAGCTCGGCTTCACATGCGATCCAGCTTGTGACGGCACGGCTGGTTGGGCCATCATGAAAAATGGCGAGACAATCATCGGACTATTTCAGGGAATGTTTGAGAAAAACATGCTGACCTTCAATCCCGGATGGAATCAGGACGCGCAGGCCCTTGATAACTTCACCGACATAAGAGAGCTCCAGAAACGCTTGAAGGCAAATGGTGTCGAAATTCATGGGCCTGAGGCAGATGAAACCACGTCAGGCCCAGCAAACTTCACAGTGATTGATCCGGATGGCAATCCCATCCTGATAGACCAACACCGCTAGCAAGATACCACACGCTATTTTGCAATAAAAAAGGCGAGAGCACGAAGCTCCCGCCTTGAAAAGCTCAAGCTACGTATAACTTACGCCTTGTCCATCTCTTCCAGCTCATCAATAAAGCGTTCGATCACTGCCAGACCTTTCTGCCAGAAGGCAGGGTCGGTTGCGTCGAGGCCGAATGGAGCCAGCAGTTCGCTGTGGTGTTTGGTGCCGCCCGCTTTCAGCAGGTCGAAGTACTTCTGCTGGAAGCCCTCTTCTGTTTCCTCGTAAACCGCATAGAGCGAGTTCACCAGACAATCGCCAAAGGCATAGGCGTAAACATAGAACGGCGAATGGATGAAATGCGGGATGTAGGTCCAGTAGTTTTCATAGCCACCTTCAAGATCAATCGCCTCACCAAGGCTCTCTTCCTGAACGCCCATCCAAATCGCTGAAATCTGCTCGGCAGTCAGCTCACCTTCCTTGCGCAGTTCATGAACCTGACGCTCAAAGGTGTAGAACGCAATCTGACGCACAACCGTGTTCAGCATGTCTTCCACTTTGCCAGCGAGCATGATCTGACGCTTCTCAGGTGTCTCGGCCTTCGCCAGTAAATCCTTAAAGGTCAGCATTTCACCAAACACAGAAGCCGTCTCAGCCAGTGTCAGCGGTGTCGGCGCCATCAACGCACCATTTGGTGCAGCAAGAACCTGATGCACACCATGACCAAGCTCATGCGCGAGTGTCATGACATCGCGAATTTTGCCTTGGTAGTTGATCAGCACAAACGGGTGCGCACTTGGCACTGTCGGGTGAGAGAAAGCACCCGGAGACTTTCCTGGGCGAGCTGCGGCATCAATCCAGTTCTTATCAAAGAATTGCTCCGCAATGTCAGAAAGCTCAGGCGCAAACTTGGAATAGGCATCCAGCACTGTGCTCTTAGCCTCATCCCACGGAATTTCGCGGGTATCAGCCTGCGGCAATGGCGCGTTGCGATCCCAGAATTTCATCTTCTCAACACCAAGCCACTTCGCTTTCATTGCATAGTAGCGATGTGACAGACGCGGATAAGCGGTCCGAACCGCATCCACCAGCGCATCTACAACTTCGCGCTCTACCCGGTTGGCTAGGTGCCGACTGTCAGCAATGTCCTCAAAGTTATGCCAACGGTCGTAGGTGTCTTTATCTTTTGCCAACGTGTTCGTGATCAGCGTGAAGATGCTCAGATTATCGGAAAACGTTTTAGAAAGCGCCGCAGCAGCCTTCTCACGCATTTCACCATCTGGACCTTGCAGCAGGTTCAGCGTTTGCTCGATGGAAAGCTCTTCACCATCAATCTCGTAACGAGAACCGGAAATCGTCTCATCAAACAAACGGTTCCATGCAGCAGCACCAGTCACATGCTTTTCATGGAACAGCTGCTCAATCTCCTCACTACGTTCATGAGGCCGCTCTTTACGCAGGTCTTCCAACCATGGACGGTAATAAGCAAGTTTCTCAGAGGCGAGCGCTTGTTCCAGCACTTCATCTTCAATCTTGTTCATCTCAAGCGAGAAGAAGAGCATATGAAGGCTTGCTGTGGTCAGCTTCTCCTGCACATCACCATAGAACTTCTGGCGGGCTGGATCAGTGGTGATGTAGGTATACGCTAGGCCCGCAAATGAACCAATGCGCCCCATCAGATCTTCAAGCTCTTCATAGCGACGAACAACGGCAGCAAGCTCGTCGCCCGAACGCGCTGCAATCTCGGCAAGTTTGCCCTTGCAATCAGTCTCGAACTGCTCCGCCAGATCTTTCGCCCGCGCCATATCCCGATCAATCTGCGGATCGTCAATAGAGCTATAGAAAACAGAAAGATCCCACTCCGGAAGATCACCAAGGGCAGATTCTGCCGTGGCTGCATCAGCACTTTGATAGGCGATGGAAGAAGGAGTGACGTACTTGAGTGTCATATGAGCGTCCGATTATGGGTTGGCATTGCGCCAAAAAAAACAACCTGAAGTGCGCAAAACCAGTTCTGCAGCACACCGTTTTAATATGCGTCCAATCCTTCCACATGCAATGGCGTCTTTTTGCAAGATCCCCAAATTGAAGTGGGCATTTTGTTTACCAAATTGCGTGCAGGATGACCTGAATTGGCACACTATGCATTACTCTCCAGTCAATTTGAAGGGATTTCCATGGCACAGCGCATTTTGATCGTAGACGATGATCCGGTCCAACGTCGCTTGCTGGAAGCCGCAGTAAAGCAATTCGGATATCGCTCCAAAAGCTGCGTTGATGGCCGCGAGGCACTGGAAATCCTGACTGGTAAGGCACAGTCAGAAATTGACTTGGTGATCCTTGATCTCATGATGCCCGCAGTAGACGGGTTTCAGGTTCTCAAAGAGACCCGCGCCGCCAAAAATGCAGTGCCTGTCATCGTGCAAACATCGAATGGCAGCATCGAAACGGTCATTGAGGCCATGCGCGCCGGAGCTCAGGACTTCGTCGTAAAACCATGCCGGCCAGAACGGTTACAAGTCTCTATCACCAACCTACTCAAGGTGGCTGCGTTGGAAGGCGAACTCACCCGCCTCCACAAACACGCAGATGGCACCCTCACCTTCAAGAATATCGTGACACGCTCAGAGCCCATGGACCGTGTGTTACGACTAGGCGAAAGGGCCGCTTCCTCCAACATTCCAATCCTGATCGAAGGCGAGTCTGGTGTTGGCAAGGAGCTGATTGCGCGCGCTATTCAAGGTTCCAGTGAAAGGCGGTCCAAGCCATTTGTCACTGTAAACTGCGGAGCTATTCCGGACCACTTGGTGGAATCCATTCTTTTTGGCCATGAGAAAGGTGCATTCACCGGTGCCGTAGAAAAGCACATCGGTAAATTCCAAGAGGCTAATGGCGGCACTCTGTTCCTTGATGAGGTTGGCGAACTGCCTCTTGAAGTTCAGGTAAAACTCCTCCGCGCTTTGCAGGAGGGCGAAGTAGACCCGGTTGGAGCGCGCAAACCAGCAAAAGTGGATTTCCGCCTGATCTCCGCAACAAACCGGCGCCTGATCGATCAGGTGAAGGAAGGCAAGTTTCGCGAGGATCTCTACTACCGCCTCAATGTCTTCCCAATCTGGGTCCCTCCCCTCCGGGATCGTAGTGAGGATATTCCCGAGCTAACCCGCCATTTTCTCGCGCGATTTGCTGCAGAAGAGAGCAAGCCTCAAATCACGGGCATCACTTCTGACACAGTTAATATGCTTAAGACTTATGACTGGCCTGGCAACATTCGCCAGCTCGAAAACGCAGTATTCCGCGCCGTTGTCCTGTGCGATGGTCCAAGCCTGACATGCGAAGACTTCCCGCAAATAGCTCAAGCGACTGATACGCCAATGAGTTATGCGGCAGCATCGTCTGTCGGAAAGAAAGAACCGCAGACTGACGTCTATTCTTCATCCCTTGGTGTGGCGAGTAAGTGGGAGGAACAGCAGGACGAACAATTTCTTCAGGTCGAAGCCGTTTCAGCCTTCGATGCGGAACAACCTCCCTTTGGATACATGCGCTCCCTTGATGGTGAAGGTCATGTGCGCACGCTGACCAGCGTGGAGGAAGAGATGATCCGCACAGCAATCTCTCATTACGGGGGTCGTATGACAGAGGTTGCTAGGCGCTTGGGAATTGGGCGTTCAACGCTCTATCGCAAGCTAAAAGAATACGGTCTGGAAGAAACGCCAGCACAGAAAGCAGCGCACTAAGGATCGCCCCCTTTGGGTTCACGTTTGCTGTGCAAAAGAAGCTCTCTCGAACAGAAGTTGGAGCGAGCCACAATAAATCGATTAAGCACAGCAACCAGCAAAAAACCGTGGGTTTAAGTTAAAATCATTAAACCTTGAATTTAAAACATTGCGCTGCCGTGCTATCTCAAACGCATTAGTGTATATGCGTAATAAATATAAGTTTGGGCAAAACAACACTCTGAAATTTCAAGACGTTCTTCTTACGCCGTGAAAGATCAAAGGGTTATCAGGTGGGTAGTCATAAATGTTTGGTAGAACGAGCACATCAGTATTGCTCGCAGGGGCAGTTTTTGCGCTTTCATCAACTGTGTACTCTGCACAAGCAGCGATTCCTGACAATCTTGACGCGCAGTCTGAGCAAGTAAACCTTGCTCTGGGCAATCCCGTTGCACAGGAAATCCAACAGGCATTCAGCAAAAAGCTTCACCCACGGAATTTCCACGCAAAACGCGAGGCCGCCGCTGCAAAGCTGTTCTACGAAAACAGAAGCTTTCAGCCTGCCTGGATCGTGAAAGGCAAACTGACCGCCAGCGCCCTCTCGGTTTTGGAAACCCTGCAATCTGCTGATGACGAAGGCCTACGCTCCGCCGACTACCCGGTGCCGGAGGCCAACTTTAATACCGATGGTAAGGCCACGCCCGAGCAAATCGCAGCAGCAGAACTTGAGCTGACTCATTCCATCCTCAAATACGCAGAGGATGCGCAGGCAGGTCGTGTCAGTCCCTCTGCAATCTCCAAGGATATTACTCTTCGCCCGGAAAGACCCGATCCGATTGAAGCGCTGGCCTCCGTTGCGCGCTCGGTTTCCCCGGCACAAGTACTCGCTGCCTTCAACCCACAGCATGTCGAATACAAAGCACTAAAAGAACAACTGGCACTGCTACGCGAGCAAACCGAAAATGGCGATCTGGAGAAGCAGGTCGTCATTCCATCCGGCAAAGTTCTTAAGGTTGGTACAAAAAGCTCCCGCGTTGCCCTGCTTCGTGAACGTCTGGGCGTTCCAACCGTAGAGTACCAGACAAACGTTTACACGCAGGACTTGGCGTATGCCGTCGAGGCATTTCAGGCTGCAAACGGCTTGCATCCGGATGGTGCAGTCGGTCCACGGACGCTACTCGCCCTCAATGGCCGCGTGAGCGGTGACCCGATCAAAGATATTATCGCCAACATGGAACGCTGGCGCTGGATGCCCCGTGATCTCGGCGAAACCCACTTACGGGTGAACATCCCTGAGTTCATGGTTCGCCTGAACATGGATGGCTTCGTTCTTTATGAAACCCGCGTTGTGGTCGGCAAACGCTCCAACCAGACACCAGTGTTCTCAGACAAGATACAGCACGTGGTCGTAAACCCATATTGGAACGTGCCGTATTCCATCGCATCCAAAGAACTTCTGCCGGAGCTGCGGGCAACCAACCCGCAAAACTACCTGCAAAAGGGTAACTACGAGATCGTGTACGGTGGCAAGATTGTGGACCCACGCCGGGTAAACTGGGATACGGTCACCTTCAAGCAGATCCGCATTCGTCAGCGCCCGGGACGCGGCAACGCACTTGGTAAAATCAAGTTCATGTTCCCGAACAAGCACAACGTATACTTGCATGATACGCCGTCGAAATCACTGTTCAACCGTTCTGAGCGTGCCTTCTCCCATGGCTGTGTCCGCGTACAAAACCCGTTCGAATTTGCGGATGCTTTGATGGCGACACAGAACACCATCACCGGCAACTACATCCGTTCGCTGGTCGGCAAGAAGCAGACACAGGTGAATCTGCAAAGGGATATTCCGGTGCACCTTTCCTACTTTACCGCCTTTGTGGATGAATCCGGAAAGCTGCAAAGACGCCCCGATATCTATGGCCACAATCAAGCGACCATCGACGCTCTAAATCTCTAAAATTGTCACTATTCACATGTATCCACAGTGAAACGTAGACTTATGCGTGCGGATTCGCGCGCATTTGTCGCAGGTAAATAGCAGATTCCGGCAAAAAACAATGATTGTTGCAGGGCTGCCACTAGTTCGCGCTAATTGTCACTAAAGTAAAGCATCGTTAACCTTGCCCACACTAAACAAAAGAGGTGGGGCTCTTGGGTAAGGTAGTAGCCAAAATAACGCGAAAGCGAGATTCAATTGCGTGACATAATTGCATTCGGGCGCTCGGACTTTGGTAAACGTCTGCCAGGCATTTCTTTGCTGGTCGCAGCTGTTTTTTTGTGCCTTCTCCCTCACCTCAATCGCCTCAGCTAGCGCGAGCACACGCACGCTCAAGCTGTACTTCACCCACACAAAAGAACGGGCGGAAATCACCTTCAAGCGGAATGGTCGCTATGACAAAGCAGGCCTTCGCAAGCTCAACAACTTCCTTCGGGATTGGCGGCAAAAAGAGCCAACAAAGATGGACCCGGAACTGTTTGACCTGCTTTGGGAGGTTTACCAGAAGACCGGTTCAAACAAATACATCAACATTGTCTCTGCGTACCGCTCACCCAAAACCAACAACATGCTTCGTTCACGATCCAGCGGTGTGGCTAAAAACAGCCAGCACACTCAAGGCCGTGCCATCGATTTCTTCATTCCAGCGTAAGCACAGCCAAGCTGCGTGCACTTGGTTTGCGTCAGCATGTTGGCGGCGTTGGGTACTATCCGCGCTCGAACACACCGTTTGTTCACCTGGACACCGGCTCAGTGCGCCACTGGCCACGGATGACCCGCTCCCAGCTGAAAAAAAGTCTTTCCAAAGGGCGACACCATTCACATCCCCTCCGACGGGAAACCAATGGCGCGCTATAAGCAGACACTTGCTGCTATCCAGAACAAAAAGTCAGGCCGCTCATCCAGCGTAGCGAACTCCTCCTCCAGGAGCGGTGGCGGCTTCTTCTCTCGCCTGTTCAGCAACTCTGGCAACAAAGAGAAGGACACATCCGCGCCAACGCCGATCTCGAAAGCACCAAGCGTAGGCGAGAAGGATTCTGGCCGTCTGGCAGCAACAGAATTTAATGCTATTCCACAGCCGAAAGTTGCACTGGCGGCATCTCAACCAGCAGTAAGCCCGGTACCGGAAGCAGCATTACCAACCACTCTGGCTGCTCTAACACCCTATACAAAACCGAAGGATGAAGCCGAGGCTGCACCATTAGCAACCGAGCAAACTTTATTTGCATCAGTTCTCCCTCGCATAAAGCCAGAACAAATCATAGAGGTCGCCGCTTTGCCGGCGGCCACCCCTTCTGAGCCACGACGCACCCCGCTCATGCCGCAAAAGGTTGAGACCCCCAAAGACGGGATTGCCGCGATCATTGCAGCAACCGGCGAGCAAACACCAGACAGTCTGCGCCCACTCATAAACACGCAGCTGGCCTATGCCTCACCAAACGCTGGAGCAGATCTGGCACAGAGTAAATTCAACAAAAAGTCTGCGCTCTCAGCGCAGGCCCCATTTGTTGAACAGCGCTTGCCTAACCTCCTGCCCAAGCCGCAACCGGCCCCACAGACAGTCGCCGCCAGAGCTCCGGTTACGGAGGCTGCCTTGGTCGGTTTCCATTCCGCACCACAGGCCAATGCGGTGTTGATGCTGGATCCAACATGGACAGCAAATAACCGCCGCACCATCACCATGCAGCATCCGGATCAAAACCAACTAACGGCCCTGATGGCGTCCGTAACATCAATCCTAAAAGACTCACTGACCAAAACGCCATATCAACCAGTCAGCAAAAGAATCAAACGTGGCTCTGCCATCGCTTGGTTGGATTCGATTTATACCGGTGAGATAAAGGTCTCTTCCAGATAATCAGATCCGCAAATACAGTTAGGTTTTACCCTTAGAATTTTTCATCCTGTTCGGTGAATTGGTTAGCCTCTTCATGCTGGACGGCACCTATATATTCACGCTTTCTTTCACCACTTCCCAAGCCCTGAAGCCTCGGCCCAAGGTACACGGAGCTTCCTGTAGACAGCTTCCTATCTGTCAAACAAAACAAACTGCCTTAAAAATCTTCAGGCATCTTTCGCTCAAGACCATCTTCTCGACTCCCTACCTTGTTCATCTTTTGTTCTAATGCATAATTGTGAAATCCATGCTGACAACTACGGTCTGCTGCAGTCATATTTACGCGTAGGATTTCTATGAAGAACAAACCGCTCCTACTAATCGTTACCCTCCTGAGCATCAGCGCTTGGATCGACCTTATTAGCATCATGACGTATGTGGGTTATGAGCTGGAGTTCTCAGCAATTAGCGTAGCATTAGTGTCGATCTCGATGCTCGCTCCACAAGCCATACTAAATAATTTCATTTCCAGATGCGTCAATCGCTTCAATGCCAATCATCTTCTGATAGCAACCACCATCACCCGCGCACTTTGCACCCTAGGCCTCATCTGGGCAGACACACTCGGCACGCTCCTGCCTTTGCTGCTCATTCGCTCTCTCAGCATTGGTTTCTTCCAACCACTAATCGCAGGAGAAGCACAATCCGTGAGCAAAAGCCAAAAGGCTCAGTTTGCCGCCCTCCTCAACCTCATAAATACGCTTTCAAAGGTTATAGTACCCGCGATCGGCGGGCTCTTTGCGATCTATTTTGGTGAGCAAGCTGTCTTCGTGCTCAGCTTCTGCCTTTGCTGCGTCGCGACCCTATGCCTTTTGAAGTACCCTCTATCTCGCAGAACCCCGACACAGAGCTTCAGCACCGAAACCCCAGAGACAAAACAGATTCCCACCATGTTCCTCGCAGGATTCGGCTGTTCCATCCTATTGGCCTCCGGCTTGTCACTTACATTCTCCAACCTGCTGCCCTATACCTTTAATTTCTACGGGATTCCCAAGTCGCTGTTATCCCTATCCTTGTCAGCGTCTGCCATCGGGGCAATCATCTACAACCTTGCTGTCGTCAGGCAAAAGCTGGTTGTTGAAACGTTTCCGCAAAACCACCTAATGGCCGCCTGCATCATGAGCGCTGCCGCATTTGCCGGCCTCACCCTCACCCTGGATTTCGATGCGCTACACTGGGTTCTCATTCCTCTGCTATTTGCCATACTCTCGATAGCCCGCGCCTATTTTGAAACGTTCTCAAACGCCTTCATTTTTTTCATGCACCGGAACTGTCTCCGTCACTTTGGCAGCCTTCAAGCAAAGCTTCGCAGCTTACTCTGGCATCGCCGCAACTCTCCTTGGCGCTGCAAGTTTGACAACGGGAGAACCCTTCACGTTCCTCATCTCGATTTCACTCGCCGCTTCATCCTCGCAATCATGTGGGGACGATGGGATTTTCAAAAGGCGCTGGCACCAGTCCTTAAGCTTTCCTCTTAGAAGCCTACACCTGCTTTCAGAGAGGCAATCCGCAGAAGCATTCCCACTGGCACGAAAAAAGGCCCCTCACCGCAGTAAGGAGCCTTTTTCAATGTCTTCGAGAGAGGCCAGAAGCGTTACGCTTCTTCCATAACCGGACCAGACATACCAAGAGCATGCAGGTAAAGATCAAGGATTGCTTCTTCTTCTTCACGCTCGTGCGGCTTACGCTTACGAAGCGAAACGATTTTACGCATAACTTTCACGTCAAAGCCGTTGCCCTTGGCTTCCGCATAAACATCCTTGATGTCGTCAGCGATAACCTTTTTCTCTTCTTCCAGACGTTCAATACGTTCAATAAATGCACGCAGCTGGTCTGCTGCTACACCACCGGCATCTGCCATGTGAAATCCACCTTACGTTCGTGCGAAACACCAATTAACCTTACAGTCTTGCTGCCAGAACAAAGCAGGTGGGTCAACCGTTGACTGCCGCTTTTCAGCATGCTTCACAGGTTCTGGGGGAAGAACTAAATTTCAATGGTAATATAAAACAGATGCCTCAATTGACGCACAATCCGCTGGCACAAGCCCAACAAAATTTCAGGTAAGCGATGTTGCGTGAGTACCCATTACTGGACACAAGCATCCAAGGTTGCACAACAGTCTGCAGCAAAAATAAGCGCGGCTACGTACGCATCACCACATAGCTCGCCAAATACTCACAGTTGTCCAAGGATAATTCGGCGCGACAAATCACCCCGCCCAATATATCAGAGTACAGATATAATAACCGGAAGTTTCAATCCGTAATTTAAGATGACAAGTCCAGAGTTTCCACTCAGCGGAACAATTACCCCGATCATTGTCTGGCAAAGTGTCGCAGTTTGAAGAAATAACTTGGCGCGCACCTGTGGAAGGCGGGTTCTGTTGTCATCCAAGTCCTTTTCCTAACATTTCCAAAACCGCAAGTCTGCCCCAATACTGTTTATCTCTTTGTCATAACTTTTAAAAAAATCTCACGCAAAACATGAGGAACTGTGGGGGGCGGCAGGGTTTTTTTGGCTTTTCGCTTGATTCCATGCAGAACTCAGGTCAATAAAGATATTCGGATTCCTAGAAGTAAGATCCGGCTCTTGGATCATATTTCAATTGTTGACGGGGGTCATCCACATTCATCCAGAATTAGGGTGACGCAACCAAAGCATGACATGTCGGGTTTATGCCATTCCATCATCCTGCCGTTTTTATATGGCCAATGGTGAGTTAGGGCGACGTTCTTTACTCGGAACAACCTGCATTATCCTCTAGTCGTGCTCCAAAACGCTTCAGCCGTCGGCTGTACCACGTTGACAAGGGCATAAACTGAACGCATTAAACTGCCGTTTGTAGCTGTACATATGACTGTTATGAAAACATCCAGAAACGACTTTGCATTAGCCGTAATTAATCTTTTGCGACAAAATACACTGGCTCTTGCCTGTGTTGCTTTTGGAGTTCTCAGCTTTTTGCAGGTCCCCTCTGCAAGAGCAGACTTTCGCGCATGTAATAAGACCGAAAGCACAGTCAACATCGCAGTAGGCTACCGCGATGGCGCTGATTGGATCACCGAAGGATGGTGGACCATCAATCAAAACACTTGCGACACGCTGGTGTCCGGTGATTTGCCGTCACGCTACTATTACTTGTACGCAGTACAAACGGATCAGAAAGGCGAATGGGATGGCAAGGCGTATATGTGTGTACGTCAAAAAAAAGTTCACCATTCGCGGGATAGAAGACTGTGTCGCTCGCGGTTATGAGCGTACAGGTTTCTTTGAAATAGACACAGGCGAGCAAAGCAGCTGGACGGTCCAGCTGACGGAGCCGGTAGAGCAAGGAACAGGTGGACGATGAAGCGTAATAGACGGGTCAAAATTCTAGCAACTCTCGGCCCGGCGTCTTCCCAAAAAGAAGCCATCAAAAAGCTATGGCTCGCAGGTGCAGATGTTTTCCGCATCAACATGAGCCACTCCTCCCATGAAGTCCTCAACAATCTGGTTGATCGCATCCGCGAAGTAGAAGCGGAAGTAGGTCGCCCGATCGGCATTCTCGCAGACCTGCAGGGCCCAAAACTGCGCGTTGGCACTTTTGCAGATGATGCAAAGCCAGTTCTCGAAAATGGCGCAAGCTTCGTTGTAGACGCAAATGACACCCCAGGTGACGCATCCCGCGTTCACCTCCCACACCCAGAAATTCTCAGCAGTCTTGAAGTCGGCCACCGTCTCCTCGTAGACGACGGCAAGATCAGCCTGCGCGTGACAGAAGCCTCCGCGAAGCGCTGTGTCACCACTGTTGAAGTTGGCGGTACCATCTCCAACCGTAAGGGTGTTTCTGTTCCTGATACAGAAATCCCGGTTGGCGCACTGACCGAGAAAGACCACGCAGACCTGCTGGCGGCTCTCGATGCAAAAGTTGACTGGATCGCGCTGTCCTTCGTACAGCGTCCGGAAGACCTCATCGAAGTGCGCAACATCACTCAGGGCCGCGTTGGCGTTCTGGCAAAAATCGAGAAGCTCAGGCAATCGATCGCCTCTCCGAGATCATTGAACTGTCTGACGCAATCATGGTCGCTCGTGGTGACCTCGGCGTTGAAATGCCGCTCGAGAAGGTTCCAGGCCTTCAGAAGCGCATGATCCGCGCATGCCGCAAAGCTGGTAAGCCAGTTGTTGTTGCAACGCAGATGCTGGAAAGCATGATCACTTCTCCGGTACCAACCCGCGCAGAAGTTTCTGACGTGGCAACTGCGGTATTCGAAGGTGCTGATGCAGTAATGCTCTCTGCAGAATCTGCAGCAGGTGACTTCCCGACAGAAGCTGTTGCGACCATGGACAAGATCGCAATCGAAGTTGAGCAGGACGAGAACTACCGTTCCATCATCCACGCTCAGCGTACAGAACCAGAAGCAACCGGCGCTGACGCAATCACCGCAGCAGCTCACCAGGTCGCGGAAACTCTGGATCTGGCGGCAATCGTCTCCTACACCGCATCCGGCGGCACAGCGCTGCGTGCAGCCCGTGAGCGCCCTGCAACACCAATCA
Organism: Pseudovibrio sp. JCM 19062; assembly: GCA_001310715.1. The sequence goes on along the minus strand of BAXV01000008.1, from coordinate 29,314 downwards.
TTGCGTTTTCTCCTGAAATCTCCACAGTTCGCCGCCTGACCATCGGTTGGGGCTTGCACTGTGTTGCCAATCAGGATGCCGCGACTGAAGAAGACCTCATCGATCGCGCTTGCTGCCTCGCAAACACAGAAGGGTTTGCAAAGCCAGGCCAACGTATTCTGGTTTCCGCAGGTGTTCCATTCGGCACCCCGGGCTCCACAAATATGCTGCGCATCGCGTTCGTTGGCTCTGCAGAAGCATAAATCGCCAAACGGCACTGCTGCAAAATCATTGAGAAAGCCCGTGATCTCGCATCACGGGCTTTTTTTTATCATTGATCAGACGGAAATCTCCGAACATCGAAGCATCATGGAGCACCTAAAGATCAGCAGTACCGAGGAGACCATCACCATCTCCCTCAAAACCAATCCCATGGTTATCTCCTGTTATGATTTATCTCTTACTGCTCAAAACACGGCGATTCAGTTGCAGTCTAGCTCCATACCAAACCGCCCCTGTTCGCAGTAAAGTTGACAATATCACCCATATTCGTCAACTAGACAGACATGAAAATAAGCTTTGATAAAAAGAAAGCGCTGACTGTTTTTGCTCAATATGGCTTTCGCAAAACTTCCGTCGGCGACATCGCAAACGCGGTCGGCCTTTCACGCCAGTCGCTCTACAAAAAAATTCAAAAATAAAGAAGAGCTGTTCCAAACCATAATCGCGGAATATTCTGAAGAGGTTGCCCTTCAGGCCCTAGAAATTCTTTCCGAAAAATCCAACGATCCCAAATCTCGCATACTTTATGCGCTGGACATCATGATCGGTCAGCATGTTGACCTGATAAGAAACTCAGCTCATGGAGCCGAGCTAATGCAGATCGGTGGGCAGGTGATATCCGCAGTTGGGAAAGGCCTTATACCGCAGGTTATGCTCAAGATCGCAGAGGTCATTCTGGAGGCTCACAGTGACCGTACAAAAGAGCAGGCAGACGATGACGCATTCATCCTCTACACGCTTGCAAAAGGTCTATCACTCACGGTTGCTAACTACGCAGAATATCATGCCGGAATAACCAGAGCCGCTGATCGCGTTCTGGATGAGCACAAGCGCCTCACATCAACTGCGTCTAATGATATTGCCCCCACAGCTCCTCACGAAGACTTGTGACAGCGTCCTGAGCATTTTCCAGCAACGGATAGATACTCAACACATGCTGGAACACCTCGAGTGCCTTTTCATTCTCCCCCGCTCTCCTCAGAATCATGCCGAAACCTGAGAGCGCTGGAAAATGACGTGGCTCAATCCGCAGCACCTGCTCAATATCTGCAAGTGAGCGCCCCAGATCTTCTTTCATGAAATACACAGTGGCCCGACGGTTCCAACCTTCAACATAGTCCGGATCAAGGCGAACAACCGCATCCAGCAAATCAAGAGCCAAACCGTAATCTTTGTTATCAATGGCCGTGCCAGCACGCATCATGAGCAAATCAAGCGTATGACTGCCAGACTGCATGAAGAGGCTATGAATGCGCCTGGAGATCGCCTGAGCGTCCCCCAGACTGTCAGCATCCCTTAATTCAAGGAACAGCGCATCCAGAAGCTCTCGGCGCGTGTAGTGAGCAGGAACGCCACGACCGGGAACAGACCGACCGATCTGGGCAGGACCTCCCGCAGGCCCCTCAAGAGCCACATCAGGCCCCATACTCAGTTTGCGTGGCCCGTCAGGCAATCCCCGCACTGTCTGCAGTTCCAAGCCGCCCCTAGCGCCCCACCCGCCTTCAGCGGCGACCATCTGAGTGCTGCCAATAACTAACAACAACCAGCAGAAGAGCAAAGCGGCAACGCGAAACCCAGCAGGATGCATGAGCCGGTTTGAATGTCGTGAAGAAGATACCCTTCTGGAAATCCCGACGAGCTGAGACACCAGAGGCATCAAAGCCCCGCAGACAGGGTTGTTTGGGCGAGCAAACGAAAAAAACCGCATGGCAAAAGCATCTCACTTTTGCCATGCGGCTCGCAACTCTTAGAACCAAGGGTTTTTGGCGCTGATTTAGTTCAAATCAGTGCGAAAAACTTAACCCTGACGCGCTTTAAAGCGTGGGTTCTTTTTGTTGATGATGTAAACGCGACCCTTGCGACGTACCATCTGGTTATCACGATGGCGGCCCATGAGTGCCTTAAGAGAGTTCTTAATCTTCATTATCCTACCCCGGTTAGGACAATAACTTAGGGATCCTGAAGTACCACGATCCGCCAGTGAAAAGAGGCGCGAAGCGCCTCCAGTGATAGCCTCTGACTTCGCCGCGCTGCATTCTTACGAAGCGGCGCAGGGACTGAAGTCAGGACCCGCTCCGCCGGATAGACATCTAAGATGTTAACCGACGAAAAATGGTGGGCGTGACAAGGATCGAACTTGTGACCCCTACGATGTCAACGTAGTGCTCTCCCGCTGAGCTACACGCCCGAAACTTTCAAAGAAGCTCGTCCGTCAGCGGTTTAACGCTGCGGTGGAGAGGCGTATAAGTGGAATTTGGAGAACGTGCAAGTCCAAAAATGGAAATTTGCGGTCTCTTTCCACATTCACCCCTAAAAACTAACTAAATGAGCATTTTTTCCACTTCGCGCACTAAATCTTTTAAGTGAAAAGGCTTGGAAAGAACTTTTGCATCCTGAGGCGCTTTGGAATCCGGATTAAGCGCAACAGCAGCAAATCCTGTGATGAACATGACCTTGAGGTCCGGATCTAGCTGAGTGGCTTTGCGAGCTAACTCAATACCATCCATCTCCGGCATCACGATGTCAGTCAGCAAGAGGGCGAAGGGCTCTTCGCAAATACGTTCGTATGCGCTCTTTCCATTATCAAAGGAAACAACAGTGTGCCCAGCCTTCTCAAGTGCCTTGGACAAGAACTGGCGCATGTCATTATCGTCTTCCGCGAGCAGAATTCGAGACATGTTCGACAACCTTAAAACTCCAGGTGCAGCGACGAGGGTCCCCTTTCAGAGCGGCCCCGTAAATCAATAGAATATGTCAAACGCACTCCCCCTCGCAATCCGACAGATTCCGAATACCGTACGCTGTTAGGTTCAGGAAGCTACTCGGGAATACCAGTCAAAACAATAGGGGCAAATGAAACAGGTACACTTCTAAAGAGACTTCTGCGTCAAATAAAGGCCCAGTGCGACCTCCCCGTCACGTCTGAGCAAAATATCCGTTCTCTCTTGCCTATTTCACAAGCTCGCGCTCTAAAGTCTGGCCCATACGTAGATCTAGCTCTATACTGGGGAGAATTGCGGCAATTAAGGAATGTTGGCTCTGTGTCAGTTTTGGAAGATCATCAGATTAAAGCCATAGCGAACTATAGTTATACGCACGGTGCCGGAGATCAGATACCCGCTTTTGAGGTCCTCTCCCCTGATGAACACTCTGTCCCATTTGTCTTCAACAGCCCCCATTCCGGGCGGGCATACCTTTCCTCGTTTCTTCAGGCATCCCGCCTGGACTCTACACAGATCAGGCAGAGCGAGGACGCCTTTGTTGATCTGCTGCTCAAAGATGTTGAGCAACTGGGAGCACCAGTCCTGAAGGCGAACTTCCCGCGCGCATACCTTGACGTGAACAGGGAAGCCTACGAGCTGGATCCCAGAATGTTTGAGGGTAAGCTCCCCAAGCACATCAATTCGCGCTCTCTGCGCGTTGCTGGAGGCCTTGGAACCATCGCCCGCATCGTTGGTGAGCGCAGAGAGATCTATCGCACGCGCATTCCGGCAGAAGAAGGTCTGGACCGTATTGAGAAGGTCTATAAACCCTATCACAACACCCTTCGTGGCCTCCTGAACAACGTACAGGACCGATTTGGCCTCGCAGTCCTCGTCGACTGCCACTCAATGCCATCCGCAAACTCAAACAAGAACCATGATCCTAAAGCTGACTTCGTCATTGGAGATCGCTTTGGCACCAGCTGTTCCAGTTGGCTCTCATCCTGCGCCGTCGGTATATTGCAAAACATGGGCTACAACGTCGCCCTGAACCGCCCTTACGCTGGCGGCTACATTACCGAAAACTACGGTAAACCAGAACGCGGCATGCATGCCCTTCAGGTCGAGATCAATCGTGCGCTCTACATGGATGAGCACACGCACCACCCGCACGCAGGTTTTCATGACTTACGTGAGGACCTACTGGTCTTCCTGACTGCACTCGTCGAAATGGTCACAGAAACCTTTGCGAGAGAAACACTGGCAGCCGAATGAGCTGGTGCCAAAAGCGCGCCCCTCAAAACCCAAGCCAGTAGTCGTAAAGCCTCTCAATGCCTGACGAGCACAAAAGAGGCATAGCGTCTTTCAGAACGTCATCCGGCCAATCCCACCATTTCATCTCCAAAAGCATCTGAATTTGCACGTCAGAGAACCGGGATCGCACCACCTTGGCCGGATTACCAGCAACAGCCAAACAAAAAAAAGGCCGCACCCATAAGGGAGGCGGCCTTTAGTCTAGGGAGGAGCGCCCTTTATCGCGAAGGGCGGCGCAGACACCGAATGTCGCGCTGCAATAAAGCTCGCACTGCGTCGCAAGAACGTCAAGCGCTCAGCGTAGAACTTGGGTTGTTCCTAGACGAATTGGCCAGTTTGTATCTTGGCGACCACACCCCTATTTTTCACGGATAATAGTAATTCCGATGACATATTGGAGCTCAATCAATAAGAGGCCACTGACCTTGCCGAGCCGGCACAAAACAACCCATCGCGAATTAAGTTGGAGCTAACCGCCCAACTCATTTGCACTTTTCAAAATCCCGACTATTGTGCGCAGGCGATTGACTGCTCCTACCGGATGACCTGATATGACCTCTTCCAATCCTGACTACGCTTTTCTTCACAAACTAGCTGATGCGGCAGACGCCAAGACTATGCAACACTTCCGCAGCGGCTACGAGGTCGTGAACAAGCTGGAGGCAGGTTTTGACCCGGTCACAATCGCCGACCGGTCAGCTGAAGAAGCGATCCGCGCAGTTCTGGAAGTCGAGCGCCCCGACCACGGGATCATTGGCGAGGAATACGGCAGGACCCGTGAAAACGCTGAAAACGTCTGGGTTCTAGACCCCGTCGACGGCACACGCTCTTTCATCTGTGGAACACCGCTATGGGGCACATTGATCGGTCTCAGAACCAACGGCAAAGCCGTTCAAGGCATCATGAGCCAGCCTTATAACAACGAGCGTTTTTGGGGCAATTGCAAAGAAGCCTTCATGAGTGGCCCTCTGGGAGAACGCCCACTGAGACCCGCAGTTGCGCGTCTCTGTCAGAGGCGGTCATCACCACCACTGAGCCAGCGCTCTTCAATGAAACCGAACGCCCAGTCTGGGATGCCATTTGTGCAGAAGCCCGCCTCACCCGCTACAGCACAGACTGCTATGGCTATGCCATGGTGGCGGCAGCAGGCTTTGATGCTGTAATTGAGTCCGGCATGAACACCTACGACATCCTTGCCCTGATCCCGATCATCGAAGGCGCAGGTGGGTTTGTCACCAACTGGACAGGCGGCAACGCAGCGGACGGCGGTCAGGTTGTAGCCACAGGCGACAAGCGCCTCCACGATGAGCTCCTCACCAAACTGGCAAGCGCTGCTATCTAATCCGCACTTCCGGGAATAAATGCATCAAACGCAGCCCAGAACTGCTCGCGATAAGGATCTCGCTCCATCAAAATTTCGTGGCGGGATCCTCGAATTTCCAAGAAGCTCATACCCGGACAGGAACGACAGAGTTCCTCGGCATCATCCGTGGAAACGATCTGATCCTTTCCGGCTCCAATGATCAGCGAAGGCACCCCGAATTCAATTTGGAATTCCGGCTCCCTGAAATGCTCCGTGGCCAAGCCCATAGCACGAAACCAACTCACAGTGGGAGAACCCAGCCCCAACTGAGGCGCTGCTTCGAGAATGGAGTTCATACGCTTGAAGCGGTCCGGGTCAGACGTCAGTGTGTTGCCATCATAATCCAACATGATCTTGTCATTACCGCCGGGAACAAAAGTATTCCCCATACCGACCCAGACCAGCGTCTTGGCAAGCGCTCCAGCCATCTTGAACAGACGCCCTTTCATCGCAAGACTAACCAAAGGCGCGGTCAACACAGCCCGATCAATCTTCGTCTTCAGCCTTCGATTAGCGTGCATCACGACTGCGCCGCCAGTTGAATGCCCCAACAAAAAAATGCGGCCCTGGGCAGTCGGAGAGCGCCACATTGTCGAGCACAGCGTGCAGGTCAAGAGCGAATTCATCAAAACTTTCAACGTGACCTCGGCGTTCATTCTTCAACAAACGCTCGGAACCGCCCTGCCCGCGCAAATCAAACGCGACCACATAGAAGCCCCGCGCCCGTAGTTCCTCAACAACTTCAAAATACTTCTCAATAAACTCGGTGCGGCCCTGAACAATAGTCACAGTTCCCTTCAATGGAGACCCGGTCGGAGCCCAACGGGCCCAACGGATTTTTACATTGTCTTCCGTCTGGATAAAGCCAGATTGCGTCCCCTCGGGAACCCGATTGAAATCCGTATCGATCAGTACCATCAGCGTGTAACCTCTAGTTCACCCACGCATAATTTGATAGCCTGTCCACACAACCCACCGCAAGCGCAATTTCTGGAAATTTGTCCCGACCAATGCGTAATATTAGGAAACTTAGATGCAAGACACAGACCTGACATCTATTTCTCACGAAGTTACCAGTTTGGCTCAACTCGAAGAGCTCTATGGCAGCCCAAAGCAAATCTCTATCGATAAAGAAGTGAACTACATCACGGAGCACTACAAAACCTTTATCGAAGCCTCTCCCTTCTTCGCATTGACCACTGTTTCTGAAGAAGGGACTGATTGCTCCCCACGTGGAGACCCTGCTGGCTTTGTGAAGGTCATCGACGAAAAAACAATTGAGTTCCCTGACCGGCGCGGCAACAACCGCATCGACAGCCTACGCAATATCGTTCAGGACCGCGTGTATCTCTCCTGTTCATGATCCCCGGCGTCGGCGAAACAATCCGCATCAACGGGAAAGCCAGAATATCGACGGACCCAGATCTTCTGGACGAACACAAGATGTTAGGCAAACTGCCCAAGTCGGTCATAAAGGTCACTATCGACACCATCTACTTCCAATGCCAAAAAGCGATCTATCGCTCTGGCCTTTGGACAGAAGAAGCAAAGGTAGACCGCAAAACGATCCCCTCAGCAGGCAAATAGCTCAATCTCTCTCAAAGGTTGAATTCGACGGGGCGGCCTACGACAAAGCATATCCGGCCCGCATAAAAGAGTCTGCATATTAGATCTAAAAAACCACGAGACCTGCCTTTATCAAAAAGGCAGGTCCGGCGAATAACAGACTAATGGGATATAGCAGAAAGCCGAATTAACGCTTCTTCAAAATGCGTCCGCTGTAGGCATCTAGAACCAAACGTGACTTGCGCATACCACGCCAGCTGGCTTTCACAATGTATCGATCACCCTTGCGTTCTATCTTATCAAAATCCCGGTAGCCCCAGGCACGCAATTTACGCTTGATCTGCTTCTTATTCAGCGCCTGACGCTTTTCCTTTTTCCAATGCTGTACGTTCTTGCCGTGAGCCTGAACCAATTGAACACTTGCAGTCGGGAGGTCCACGGTAAACTTGGTACCTGCATTTGCCGGAGCACAGTACCGGACACGCCCAGCGCAACAACAGCAGCAACGGCGAGGCCAGCAACTTTTTTTCTTTAATGTATTCATCTGTTTTCTCCTTCTTGGCAATCGAGGTTGCCTAAACACAAGATGAACCTAACAAGCCGTGGATGTACGGGATCAGAAGCTCCTGTTCAGGTTCTGTTAATCTTGAGAACACAGAGCCCCACAATACAAAAACACGTATTTTGAAAAATCGCTCTTGAAACTTATTTGAGCTATTCCTATCTCAAAATCACAGGCGCCACAGAGTGGGTCTGTCACCGCTTAGAACCTTCGCCAATGATGGGAAGGCACTGTAAGCAAAAGGAAAATTTCATCGTCCGCGCGCTTTGCGGCGAACGGTGAGCGTTGCTCATATGACCAGAAGGTCACGTAAAAGAGGACAAATAAAATGCGTCATTTCGATCTTACTCCCCTCTACCGTTCTACTGTTGGTTTCGACCGCCTTTTCTCCATGCTGGATGCAGGAACGGAACAGCAGGGATCAGCTTATCCTCCCTATAACATTGAGCGCACAGGAGAGAGCGCCTACCGCATCTCCATGGCAGTCGCTGGTTTCAAGGAAGATGAACTGACGATTGAAGCAAAAGAGCATGTCTTGACTGTTTCCGGCGAGAAAAAGCCTGAAGGCGACGAAAAGGAAGTTCTTTATCGCGGCATCGCCTCCCGCGCTTTTGAACGCCACTTCCAAATCGCGGAATATGTGAAAGTGATTGGCGCAAGTCTGGAGCATGGACTGCTCCACATTGACCTCATCAGAGAAATTCCTGAGGCAATGAAGCCGCGCAAAATCAACATCACAGCAGGAGACAAAAAAGAACCGAAGCAGATTGAAGGCGAAACAGTAGCTCACTAATAACCGACAGCCTCGCGAGGACCTTCCTCCCAAACTCCCGACCTCGCGAGTGGCCCCCTTGTAACATTCTGGAAAATCTCTCAAAGATTGGTTGGTACGCCCCTGCCAACCAATCCCCACTAAATCAACAGGTTCCTCCTCCGCACTACTCCCATGCGGATCTGTCTGGCTATCTCTCCCCCCGATTAAGGCCAGACACAATAAACGCCCCGCTTGCCCCAGCGGGGCGTTCTTTTATGCGCCCTTCAACAAAATCAGCAATCTTCCATCATCGCGCTAAAGAGACACCCACACTCCAATCATCAGACGCAATCGAGATGCAAGCAATTTGACATAGCTACCCACGCAGATGCGTCAGGAACTCGTCGACCTGTTCAGGCGTGGTGGCAAAGCATGTCACAAGGCGAAGGAATACTTCGTCCTCGGAAACAAAATCCGCAGGAACCTCATAGAATTTCGCACCCGCAGCCTGCAAGCGCGCAGCCTGTGCCTTGGTGAAGACCGGGAACAACTCATTTGCCTCTGGCTCAATTGGTAGCCGCACACCATCAATATCACGCATCCCATTGGCAAGGCGCATACACATATCGTTAGCGTGGCGAGCTGTCGCCAGCCAGCTGTCATCCTTTAAGTAGCCTTCAAACTGCGCGGAAATGAAACGCGCTTTAGAGAAGACCTGTGCTGCACGCTTCCTTAGATACTCAAAACCCTCTGCCTCTTCCGGATTGAAGAAGACAACAGCTTCTGCACACCAACACCCATTCTTGGTACCACCGAAGGACAGCACGTCCACACCGGATTTCCAAGTCATCTCAGCCGGAGAAACATCTAGCGACACCAATGCGTTCGCAAAGCGGGCACCATCCATATGCAATGGCACATTGCGGGAATGCGCTACATCCGCCAGCGCCTGAATCTCATCCAGCTGGTAGATGGTGCCGTACTCGGTTACCTGAGAGATCGACACAGCAGCAGGACGACCATGCATTGGATTGTTGTCAGGCACTTTGTCCATAGCCGTACGCAGAGCGTCAGGCGTAAGTTTACCATGTGCCCCGCCGATACCGACCAGCTTATTACCACCGGTAAAAAAACTCCGGTGCATGGCATTCATCTATATTGATATGCGCATCTTCATGGCAGAACACCGTCCCACCCGGCTTTGCATAGGTAGCAAGCGCCAGAGAATTGGCCGCAGTACCGGTCGAAACCAGAAACACAGCAACTTCTTTTTCAAAGAGATCATTGAACTGCTGCTCAATAGCGCGGCTCAAAGGATCAACCCCGTAAGCGGTGGCAAAGCCGCCTGTGTGGTTCGAGAGAGCTGTCATTACTGCACTCGTCGCACCTGCCCAGTTATCACTCGCAAAAATCATAGGGCTTGAATAGCAATAAACCAAGGAAACTCAAGCCATTTATAAGAAAACGAAAAAGAGCGCAGCACCGCATTTGTGATACGCTCTTTGATATGTAGGGAAGCTGGCAGCTTGGTCAGCTCTTGAGAGGATCCCTACCTTGGGCTATTGGCATCCGTAACACCAGCCGCCTGCTGTTCACAGAACCATTTCCCCAGCACCCAATCCAGAGAGAATACGCCAGGACCGCGGATCACAAGCACAATTGCAAGGAAGATCCAAAGGGACCGCTGGTCAACAATCATGGAAGACGGATTACCGTCAAAAAACGCCCCGATTGTTGCCGCGCCAACACCATGCCCAACCACATCCACAACTGACATGACAATCACAAAGCCAATAAAACCGACACTCGCAGCTCGTGTGAACAAGCCCACAACAATCAAAATAGGAATGATGATCTCAGCCCACATTCCAAGCAGAACGATCAGGCCATATGGGAAAAATGGGATCTGCGAGACATCGTAACTAGCCGCTTCAGTGATCTGGGGCAAGATCTGCGCATAAGCACCAGCGCTAGGAAACAAGAAACCAAAGAAACCATCCCCCAATTTGGTCATGGCGGACTTCCAAAAGTACATGAATAGAATGCCCGCAAAAAGGAACCGCGCGGTTAGACCGAGAAACCAGTCGTCTGTCACCCGTTCCAGCCAGCCAAATATACCTTGATACAGATTTACAAGCATTCTCATCGGTTTCCCCCTTTGATGCTTCCAACCACATGCAAGAGCCTCACCGCCCGGACACCTTGCAACCAATTTTACTCTTTGATGTCGACACACGCAAAAACACGCGCTCCCAGCAGGCTGCCCAATGCCTGTGACAGGTCAAAATCTTCGTAAGCTGACACAACCGCTTCAACAGCTTCACCCAATGTCTTGCCGAAAAACAACAAATCAGCGAATGCTGCCACGTCCTGAGGCAAGCCGGTCAGTGTCACGTCCATATCCGGGCGACAAATCAAAATCGCTTGATCAGTTTCCGGCGTAAAGCCTTCCACCTGATCCGAGCGTGTCTGCTTCCAGATCTTGCTGAGCGGAAAACGGGAGTAAATCAGTCTATGTGCAGGAATAGGCGTAAACACCGCATCCCCAAGGTGTGCAGGATCAATGGATGTCAGAACATCCGGTGCAACAGGTGTTGCATCTGCACCGTGATACACACGTAACCACGCCCATTCCATCCCAGCCACATCCTTCAGATAAGGATAGTTTGCAAGCGGAGGAAAGGTGCTGATGAACTCGGAGAAGTCGCCGCCAAATTCGCTCAGAACAGGTTGCTCCGGCGGATGTTGGCGAATGAACTCTGCAGCCAGCGCCCGGAAGTAATCACGCCCGACCAAATCATGTACCGCTGGAAAATTGGCCGCTAATGCGTCAATCAAACTTGCCATAACATTATTGCGGTAGACGCCATAACGCTTCTCGGATGGACGCCCATCGCGACCAACAACACCATCAGGCACAGGTATGTCAGGGTTCATCAGTCCGTCAGAAAACCTATCAAAACCTTGCAGGTTCGACTGAGAATCTTGCAAAGGAACGCTAAGCCCTTTCACTGTAACGTTTTCCTGAGTGCTATCAGTCACCTGAGACATGGTCACCCCGCTCTTCTGAAGCTTCTGCATGCGCCTTGATGTGAGATTGAATCACCACATCAGCTTGCGCGGCTTCATATGACAGTATCTCCCAACTAGGAACGTTTGCATCCCACTCAATAAGTGTGGGTAGAGGCCCCGTCCGATCCATCGTCCGCGCATAGAGTGCCCACACAGGATCAGCAACTTTGCGATCATGTGCGTCGATAAGAAGGGGATACCCCGCCTCATCGGTTTCGGGAGCGTGTCCACCAAGATGAATTTCATGAACATGCTCAACCGGAAATCGGTCGATATAGTCGTCAGGTGAGCTGCCGGAGTTCGTCGCTGAAACAAAAACATTGTTCACGTCCAGCAGTAGCGCGCAGCCAGTCCGCTTCACAATTTCACGAAGAAACTCGGTCTCCTCGAAGGTGCTCTCTTCGAAAAACACGTAAGCACTTGGGTTTTCAAGCAACATTTGGCGACCAAGGTAGGTCTGAACTTCATCAATATGCTCAACAACCTGCTGCAAAGTCGCATCTGTATAAGGTAACGGCAGAAGGTCATTGAAATACTCGGCATCATGCGTTGACCAAGCCAGATGCTCGCTAAAGAGCCCCGGATCATACCGGTCAACAACGCCTTTTACCCGGGCAAGGTGATCTTTGTTCAGAGGATCCGCACCGCCAATGGACAGGCCGACACCATGAACAGAAAGAGGATAATCCCGACGGATCGCTTCAAGGTAACCGTGCGGAGGCCCGCCGGCACCCATGTAGTTCTCCGCGTGAACCTCGAAGAAGCCCACATCAGGCTTGTCATTGAGAATGGTACGGTAGTGATCAGCCTTTAAGCCGACGCCACCTCGTGCAGGTAGTTTTGCATTGACCGTTGTGCAACCATATCCGCACCCCATTTTTTGGCAGCTGCTTCTTAACGAAGCACCGGAGGAGACAACCCGCCCCGGTGCAGCGCGGTAGAATGTTAGTTAAAGAGCTTAACTTGGTAGATCGCGGGTAAGTTCAGTCAAAGAGCCTTTCCGGTCGCCAGGAAGTTCCATGCTCTCGCAGGTGCCAGCTGGTACGAGTGTCCAAGCATTGCCTTGATAATCAACAGTGGATGTACCCGCACATGTTGTGCCAGCGCCGGCTTTGCAGTCGTTCTCCCCAGCAAGAGAAACACCGTAGCACTTTTCTTTAGCAGCAGCTTGAGCAACGCTGATGTTCGCACCAGCGACAGCAGCAGTAACAGCAGTTGCCAGAACAGCAGCAGAAAACATTTTCTGAGACATTTCAAAACTCCTCAAGTTGAAATTCGACGATGTGCTCTATAGATTTGGCCCACCCCTGCAGATAGTTTTGGCAAACAAAACGATCAATGGGAAATCAAAGGCCTGTTATTCGCACGCGATTAAATCAACAAATTCTGGTCATCGCCCTCACAGGTTCGTGAATAGTTGAAATATTATTGCATCTAAATTGAGTTTTAGGTGGCAATGCGACAAACGGCCTAATAAAATTAAAAGAATAGGAATAAAGACTTCCTGAAATGCTCTTGCTCTACCTCTTTAAATCTGGCATGTTCGCGAAGCGGAAAAGGACAGGAGTGCTGTCCTTATTATCCCGTACGCGTTGATGGTGACTTGGAATACACCTTCCAGCTGATCCACCTCAGAGATCCGACCAACGCAAACAAGAAGAATGTAGGCGCGTTCCCAACGCCGCCACATTCTCCCCCAAATGTGTGCTCTGCGGACATATCGCAATGCATGCGCCAAAGGGGTAAGATAAATCGGAGGAAACTCCGAATGGGCGGCCCTACAACACAGAGGCCGTGCTTCATTCGACAGATCCGGGGCAAGCCGTGCCGGGGCTTCGAACGAGCCGCGAGGAAGACATCCACGCGACCCGAACGAGGAAGTGACCTTTGCCGGTCACATTGAGATGAGTGAAAGTGAGGCCAAAATGGCAGAACAAGGAGGAAACACGATGCATATGAGTGGAGGGGAAACTATAAAAACCCGTGCTACCACAAAAGGCACCGTTACGGAAAAACTCCGCACTGCTGCCACTGAGGGGCTTTACAATCCAGCCAAAGAACACGACGCATGTGGCGTTGGCTTTATTGCGAACCTCAAAGGCGCAAAATCTCACCATGTGGTACAAAGCGGCCTGCAGATCGTTGAAAACCTGACACACCGTGGCGCAGTGGGCGCCGACCCATTGATGGGCGACGGCGCAGGGATGCTGACCCAGATCCCACACGAGTTATTTAAAGAAGACTGTGCGAAGATTGGATTTGATCTTCCAGACGCTGACCAATACGGCGTAGCCTTCTTCTTCCTCCCTCAAGACAAAAAGCTCCGCGAACAGTGCGAAAGCATCGTTACTGAATGTGTTTCCGAGGAAGGTCTTGAAGTATTAGGCTGGCGTGATGTTCCGGTCGACAATTCTTCTTTGTCAAAGGCTCCGGATATTGCAGCGACCGAACCGGTCTCCCGCCAACTGTTCGTAACGCTACCTGACAACACCGATGGCGATATTCTGGAGCGCCGCCTCTTTATTCTGCGCAAGGTCATCTCCAACGTTGTGCGCGAGAAATCCGACGCAGTAGAAAAAGGCTTCTACATCGTTTCGTTCTCCAGCCGCACAATCGTTTATAAAGGCATGTTCCTCGCCTACCAGCTTGGCGCCTACTATGATGATCTGCGTGACGAGCGCTATGTCTCTGCTCTGGCATTGGTCCACCAGCGCTTCTCAACCAACACCTTCCCGTCTTGGGACTTGGCTCACCCATACCGCATGGTTGCGCACAACGGTGAAATCAACACCTTGCGCGGCAACGTCAACTGGATGGCCGCCCGTCAGGCATCAGTGTCATCTCCTGCGTTCGGCGACGACATTAACAAGCTCTGGCCAATTTCTTACGAAGGTCAGTCTGATACCGCCTGCTTCGATAACGCCTTGGAGTTCCTCACAACCGGCGGCTATTCCCTTGCGCATGCAGCGATGATGCTGATCCCTGAAGCTTGGGCTGGCAATCCGTTGATGGACGAAAACCGCCGCTCCTTCTACCAGTACCATGCCTCGATCATGGAACCATGGGACGGACCTGCAGCGGTTGCCTTTACTGATGGTCGCCAGATCGGCGCGACCCTTGACCGTAATGGTCTGCGTCCTGCCCGCTACATCGTAACAGACGACGATTTCGTTATCATGTCTTCTGAAGTTGGCGTTCTGGATATTCCTGAAGAGAAGATCGTGCAAAAATGGCGTCTCCAGCCAGGCAAGATGCTTCTGATCGATCTGGAAGAAGGCCGCATTATTTCCGACGAGGACATTAAGCGCCAGCTCTCTACCGCCAACCCATACAAAGACTGGCTGCACCGCACGCAGATGGTTCTTGAAGATCTACAACCTGTGCGTGAACGCGCGCCGGTCGCTGGTGAAACTCTTCTCGACCGCCAGCAGGCTTTTGGCTACACGCAGGAAGACATCAAGCTTCTCATGCAGCCAATGGCAACAGTTGGTCAGGAAGCTCTGGGTTCCATGGGAACTGACACACCAGTGTCCGTGCTCTCTGACAAATCCAAACTTCTGTATACCTACTTCAAGCAGAACTTTGCGCAGGTGACCAACCCGCCAATCGATCCGATCCGCGAAGAACTGGTGATGAGCCTCGTTTCCTTCATCGGGCCGCGCCCAAACTTGTTTGACCTGAAAGGTCTGTCTACCTCCAAACGTCTGGAAGTCCGTCAGCCGATCCTCACCAACGCTGATCTGGAAAAGATCCGCGCAATCGGTGACATTGCAGACAATCAGTTCCAGACAAAGACCCTCGACATCACCTACTCTTCGGAGAAGGGAACAGAGGGCATGGAGGCTGCACTTGAACGCCTGTGTGCACGCGCCGAGAAAGCGGTTCATGGTGGCTACAACATCATCATCCTGTCTGACCGTGTAATCTCACGTGCCCGCATCGCAATCCCTGCACTGCTGGCAACTGCAGCAGTTCATAACTATCTGATCCGCAAAGGTCTTCGCACCTCTGTTGGTCTTGTGGTCGAAACCGGTGAAGCCCGCGAAGTCCATCACTTCTGCGTACTGGCCGGTTACGGTGCAGAGGCAATCAACCCGTATCTCGCGTTTGAAACAATCCGCTCAATGCATTCTGAAGGCAATTTCCCTGAAGAAGTGGATGAGCATGAAGTCGTTTCCCGCTACATCAAGGCCATCAACAAAGGCATACTCAAAGTCATGTCCAAGATGGGCATCTCCACCTATCAATCTTACTGTGGTGCGCAGATCTTTGACGCTGTTGGCCTGAACTCAACCTTCATCAAGAAGTACTTCTTCGGAACCGCAACCACCATCGAAGGCATTGGCCTGAAAGAAGTGGCAGAGGAAACAGTTCTTCGTCACCGCGATGCGTTCGACGATATTCCAATCCTGCGTCGGTCTTTGGATGTTGGCGGCGATTACGCCTACCGGACCCGTGGTGAAAACCACATGTGGACCCCAGACAGCATCGCAACGCTTCAACATGCGGTTCGCAACAACTTGCCAGAAAAGTATCTGGAGTTTGCCAAGGAAGTGAACGAAAGCTCCGGCCGCTTCACCATCCGTGGCATGTTCCGTGTCAAATCTGCGGAAGAGATGGGCCGTACTCCGATCAGCATCGATGAAGTTGAATCCGCAGAAGACATCGTCAAGCGCTTCTCAACCGGCGCTATGTCCTTCGGCTCCATTTCTCGCGAAGCACATACCTCGCTTGCGATTGCCATGAACAAGATCGGCGGTAAATCCAACACCGGTGAAGGCGGAGAAGAAGCAGAGCGCTTCAACCCACTACCGGATGGATCACCAAACCCGATGCGTTCCGCAATCAAACAGGTTGCATCTGGCCGCTTTGGCGTAACCACCGAGTATCTGGTCAACTCTGACATGATCCAGATTAAGGTGGCGCAAGGTGCCAAGCCGGGTGAAGGTGGACAGCTGCCGGGCCACAAAGTGGACGCAGTGATCGCAAAAACCCGTCACTCCACTCCGGGTGTTGGTCTAATCTCACCGCCACCACACCACGACATCTATTCAATCGAAGATCTGGCACAGCTGATCTATGATCTAAAGAACGTAAACCCAGTTGCGGACATCTCCGTGAAACTGGTGTCTGAAGTCGGCGTGGGTACGGTTGCAGCTGGTGTTGCAAAAGCACGAGCCGACCACATCACGGTATCCGGTTATGACGGCGGTACCGGAGCATCTCCGCTGACCTCGCTGAAACATGCAGGTTCTCCATGGGAAATGGGTCTGGCCGAAACCCAGCAAACACTGGTTCTCAACGGTCTGCGCTCCCGCGTGGCGCTACAGGTAGATGGCGGTCTGCGCACTGGTCGTGATGTTCTCATCGGCGCTCTACTGGGCGCAGACGAATACGGCTTCTCAACAGCGCCACTGATTGCAGCTGGCTGTCTGATGATGCGGAAATGTCACCTGAACACCTGTCCGGTTGGCATCGCAACACAGGACCCTGTGCTACGCAAACGTTTCAGAGGCACTCCAGAACACGTCATCAACTACTTCTTCTACGTTGCAGAAGAGCTGCGCAGCCTCATGGCAGAACTCGGCGTCAAGAAGCTAGACGACATCATCGGTCGTTCTGACATGCTCGACAAAGAATCTGCGATCAACCACTGGAAGTCCCAAGGACTTGATTTCTCCAGAATCTTCTACCGTCCAGAGGCGACGCAGGAAGAAAGCCGTTGGTCCCAGCTACAGGAACACCCGATCAACGACATTCTTGATCGCGAGCTTATCAAAAAAAAGCAGCCCCTGCCCTTGAGAGCAAAGAGAAGGTCTCCTTCCCTGCGCAGATCAAATCCGTGGACCGCTCTGTCGGCGCAATGCTCTCTGGTCAGATTGCAAAACGCTACGGTGCAAAGGGCCTGAAAGACGATACCATTCATATCTCTATGACGGGTACAGCAGGTCAGGCATTTGGTGCCTTTGTTGTCAAAGGCGTGACCATTGATCTGGCAGGCGACGCCAACGACTATGTTGGTAAAGGTCTTGCAGGCGGACGTATTATTGTGCGCCCACCAGAAAACACACGCATCGTGCCAGAGAACTCCATCATCGTCGGCAACACCGTGCTCTACGGTGCAACCAGCGGTGAAGTGTACTTCCGCGGTGTCGCGGGCGAGCGTTTCGCTGTACGTAACTCTGGTGCAACTGCAGTTGTCGAAGGCGTTGGCGACCATGGGTGTGAATACATGACTGGCGGCGTTGTCGTGGTCATCGGCCAGACAGGTCGCAACTTCGCGGCAGGTATGTCCGGCGGTGTTGCCTACGTTCTGGACGAAGACGAAACCTTCAACTCGCGCTGTAATCTGGCCATGGTAGACATTCAGCCAGTGCAAGAAGAAGACGATCTGCTTGAGAAGCTGCACCACCATGGCGGCGACATCGAGTACAAAGGACGTGTGGATCTGTCTGCTGACATGACACGCCACGACGACGAACGTCTGCGTCTCATTCTTGAAAACCACGTGAAGTATACAGGCTCCACCAAGGCAGCAGACATTCTTGCCAATTGGGAAGAATGGCGTCCAAAATTTGTGAAAGTTATGCCGGTTGAATACCGTCGCGCGCTTCAGGAAATGAAAGCTGCGCGTCTGGGCCTTGCGGCTGCGGAATAAGAGGGGAAAACATGGCTAAGGTAACTGGCTTTTTGGAGATCGACCGGCAGGAACAAATGTACCAGCTGCATCAGATCGCATTCGCCACTTCCGTGAATTCACGGTTCCGCTTTCACAGACAGATGTAGAGCGGCAGGCAGCACGTTGCATGGATTGCGGCATCCCGTTTTGTCACGGTCCGGCGGGCTGTCCCGTTAACAACCAGATCCCGGACTGGAATGATCTGGTGTATGCTGGCGATTGGGAAGAAGCAGCACGCAACCTGCATTCAACCAACAACTTCCCGGAGTTCACGGGGCGCATCTGTCCAGCTCCCTGTGAGGAAGCCTGTACGCTGAATCTGGAAGACATTCCGGTCGCCATCAAAACAGTTGAACAGGCGATTGCGGACCGCGCCTTCAAAGAAGGCTGGATCAAACCAGAACCAGCCACTTCGAAAACCGGTAAAACCGTTGCTGTTATCGGATCAGGACCAGCAGGTCTGGCTGCTGCGCAGCAGCTGGCACGGGCTGGCCATACCGTACACGTTTACGAGCGCGAGCCCCGCGCTGGTGGCCTGCTGCGTTACGGTATCCCTGACTTCAAAATGGAAAAGCACTACATCGAGCGTCGAGTTACGCAGCTGGAAGGTGAAGGTGTCACCTTCCACTACGGCTGTGAGATCGGCAAGGATGTAGAGTTCGAGGAAATCTACACCCGCCACGATGCAACACTGCTGTGCACCGGTGCAGAGCGTCCGCGTGATCCGGGTATCCCCGGTATGGACCTCAAAGGCGCCATGTACGCAATGCCGTTCCTCGTGCAGCAGAACCGCCGTGTTGGTGGGGAAGACATTTCCGATGAAGAGCCATACTGGGCAGGCGGCAAACACGTCGTTGTTGTCGGTGGTGGTGATACAGCATCTGACTGTGTCGGAACCTCTTTCCGTCAAGGCGCACTATCTGTAACCCAGATGGACATTCGTCCAATGCCACCACTGAAGGAAGATAAGAACAAGTTCTGGCCTTACTGGCCAACCAAGTTCCGCACATCAACCTCTCAGGCAGAAGGCGCAGAACGTGAATTCTCCGCAGCGACACTCGCAGTCGTCGGTGATGAAGACGGTCATGTAACCGGCGTGAAGTGTGCTCGGGTGGATGAAAAGCGTGTGCCAATTGAAGGCACCGAGTTCATCCTCAAGGCAGACCTTGTTCTGGCAGCAATCGGCTTCTCTGGTCCAAACATGGAAACCTACATCAAAGAAGCAGGTGACGAACTGGAACTGGACCCGCGCACCAACGTGAAAGCCAACACCGAAGACTACAAGACTTCCATCAAAAAGGTCTTTGCAGCCGGTGACGTTCGCAAGGGCCAGTCTCTTGTGGTTTGGGCAATCCGTGAAGGCCGTCAGGCAGCACGTTCAATCGACGAGTTCCTGACCGGCTCTTCCAACCTGCCACGCTAAGCTACGCATGAAGAAACAAAAAAGGCCCCGGGAAGATCCACTTCCCGGAGCCTTTTCATTCCTAAGAAAGCGACCTAGGCCGCTTTCACATTCTCAAGGAAGCCAGCAACTTCTTTACGCAGATTTTCAGAAAGCAGGCCCAGCTTCCCTGCAGCTTGATGCAAATCGTTCGACGCATCTTTGGTGCCTTGGAACTCACTGTCCAAATCCTGCATATCAGAAGCAACCTGAGACACATTCCGGTGTGCGCTGTTTAGGTTCCGGGAGATATCCTCGGTCGCCTGTTTCTGCTCTCCAACAGCTTCATTAATGCCAGTCGACAACGTATTGATCTGCTCAATCGTCTCGCCAATGGAGCGAATTGCAGTCACTGCCTGCTCAGCCACCTTTTGCACCGACACCACCTGAGCTGAAATCTCTTCCGTCGCCTTTGAGGTTTGTCCGGCAAGGCTCTTCACCTCACTTGCAACAACAGCAAAGCCACGTCCGGCCTCCCCAGCGCGGGCAGCTCAATGGTTGCATTGAGTGCAAGAAGATTTGTCTGATCAGCAATCTGATCAATCAGATCAATCACTTCCCCAATCGCCTTGCCGCTCTCCACCAGACGGCCAACAATCTCATTGGTCTTATGTGCATGCGCAGCTGCATCTTTCGCAAAGCTGGCCGCCTGTGTTGTATTATCACCGATCATGCCCGAGGAGCGCGAAACGCCTTCAGCTGCCTCAACCAGCGCCTCTACCGAGGTCTGCGTAGTCTGTGCGACATCACTTGAGGAGGTCATCGCACTATGAGCACCCTGAACACTGGCATCCAGCTCTCTGGAGCGTGTCTCCACCGACTGACTGATCTCCAGCAAGTCATGTACAACATGACCGACAGACGCCTCGAAGTCTCGCGCAACGCTGGCTAGTGCTTCTTTACGCGCATCTGCAAGTTCCAGCTCCTGCTGTATCTTCGCCTTGGCGTCAGAATCCGCTTTTTCTTTCAAAACAACGCGGAACTGGGCGATAGAACGTGCAATTGCGCCAATTTCATCGCCACGGTGGGTGCCTTTGATCTCAGAATCCAATGCACCAGCGGCAAGTGCATCCAACCCGCTTTGCAGTGCCGCCATATTATTTCGCATTCCGCGCGCAAGCGCCGCAGCAGCGATGAAAAACACAGCTCCCACAGGGGCGCAAACCATCGCTATGAATACGAGATTGTCGAGTAGGAGTGCCTCCAACGCATTCTGTCCATGATCAGACATGAGCTGAGACCTCACGGCATCATCTCCCAGTGCAGAACTCATCGCCTGATATATTGTAACAAAGGAAAACAGCGTTCCAAGGGACATGATTGCCATCGCCAGAAACACGACCAGAACAAACTTTGCCACCATCGACAACTTGAAAACCTGCGGTTGGGTAACCATCAACAACCCCACTCCACCCATAAGTTTAATGTGAGTAATGTTACCCATGGATGTAAACAGAACACTACCATGCAGCTATAAATTGCAAAGAATTTAACAAAATAGCGAGAAATTCGTTTTTATGCAGACCATTCCGAACACCTTCTAACTCTCGGAGCGAACACATAAAAAAAATATTTCAGATATTAAAATCCGTTCCAGCGAGTATCATCGGAACGCCCTGAGACGTCTGGCAAAGGTTCACCCGAGACGGTTAGTTTGTGAAGGGCACTTCCAGCCGCTGCTTTACCGCCTTTGTCATCTGGCCCAATCAATTTGGTTTCCGGAGAGGTCAAACGTCCGGTTAGAACAATGAAATTCGGATCATCCTTCACGCCCTCAAAGATAAAGGCCGTCGCGCTCCCAAAGATGCGCGCAATTTCCCGCTCAACAAAATACGCCACTTTCCGGTACCCGGCCCAAGTGAAATAGACACCATCAGACGCCCGCAAACGCGCCGGCTTGCCGGTAATGTCCGGACCATTAGCCGTGTATTCTCCATTCTCATTCTGGAAAGCAGTCCAGATATCAACGAAGATTCCACCAGCAGGTTCAACCTGTTCAGTGAACAAGTCATTCAAAAAGCTAAAATTGGCACTCGTCAGATAGTCTTCTGCAGGCGCAAGTCCGACCCAGATCAACGGAAGCTGCTCATTGCGAACAGCAGCAACGAGGGATGCAGTCCTAAAGCGGTATTCTTTTTTTCCACTCTTCACCCTGAAACTGCAGTTCCGCCGCATAACTGACGGTTTGTCCGTCTTGCAACCCCTGCTCGAGCACTTTGATGTTTTGGTTATCACGCGCGCCTAAAGCAACAACAACAAGCCCAACATCCTCATCTTTGAGCGCCTCCGCCACATCCTCCGGCCAATCCGGATCTTTATCCGCGACTAGACCAGCTTGAGGATAAACGAGTTTTTTTGACCTTGATTGAGGGAGTTTCGGCATACACCGCCCGCAGACCATCCGCCAGCCCCTTTGCCAGATCATCGCCAACAACGAGCAGGATCTTGGCATCCTTACTCTTTTCTTTCTCGGTGATCTTAGGAGCTTTCACCGCCGCTACGCCAGAGTTCCGGCTTTGGCCTCGGCTCGGGCTGCTTCGCCGGCTCTTTTGTCGGGAAGGTCTTACTTGCTCTATTCTTTTATTGCCGCCACCAAACAGCCAACCAAAGAACCCCTTGTTGCTCTTCTTTGGTTGGTTGTTACTCCGTACCTGCGCGACAACTTCTGCAGGCACCACCAATACACCGACAAAGCTGACGCTTATCAGAGCAACAAGTACAAGCGACAAGAAGGATCGTTGCATAACCGCATGTCTCCAGCAGGAACCAATCACCACCATTGGTTTCCGTCATCAGGAAACCCGATTATGTTCTACCTTGCAACCTCTTAAGAAGCTTTACTGAATCGTGACCATCAGGAATAAGCCGGAGGCTTTTTGATAAGCTTGAATAGCCTCACGTGTTCTCTGGCCAATCTTGCCATCAACCGCACCCGGTTTATAGCCAATTTCAGTCAGACGCTTCTGCAGCGCCTTCTTCTCACTGAAGCTCAAAGGGCGATCTCCGCGCGGCCAATCCGCAACAAACCCAGGCATTCCAAGCAAGCGGTCTGAAAGATGCCCGACGCCAAGAGCGTAAGAATCTGAGTTATTGTAGCGTTTGATGACATAAAAGTTCTTGAGCAACAGGAACGCAGGTCCCTTTGCACCCGCAGGGTATATAGCCGCGCCATATCAGCGTCACGCGGGAAGTCCAGACCACTGGCCCGCTTCACACCAAGCTTGCTCCACCGTGCGATGGACTGCTGCTTGCGCTGATTGCTCAAACGGTAATTGAAGTTCTTCGGCAGGGTGACCTCATAGCCCCAGGTCTGACCGGATTGCCACCCCATTTTGGAAAGGTAAGCTGCTGTTGAAGCCAATGCATCAGGAATACTGTTCCAGATATCCCGTTTCCCATCACCAGTGATATCAACGGCATAGGCCTGATAGGTGGTTGGAATAAACTGTGTATGCCCCATGGCACCGGCCCAGGACCCCTGCATCTGCTCAGGTGTTACATCGCCGTTTTGAAGAATTTTGAGCGCCGCAATCAACTGCTTACGAGCATATTTGCCGTGGCGACCACCATTATAAGACAAGGTTGCTAGCGCACGCGGCGTTGACCGCACGATCGACTTGTTCTCAAGGATACGTCCATACGAGCTTTCCATACCCCAGATCGCAAGCACAACATGACGGTTCACGCCATACTCGCTCTCGATCTTATCAAGCCAACCTGCCCACTCATCCACCATCCGACGTCCGTGGAGCACACGGTCCTTCGAGACAGCGCTATCCAGATACTCCCAGACCGCTCGGGTAAACTCAGGCTGGTTATCAGCGCTCTTCTTGATACGTGGATCAGGGGTCATATCCTTGAAAACACGATCGTAAAGCTCGGAATTTACCCCCTGCGCAACAGCTGTTTGCTTGAAATTTGCAATCCATTTTTGAAAATCGCTCACTTGGGCAAAGCCGTAAGAGCTACTGAAAAATAGAAACCCAGCGCACAGGACAGCTGGCAAAGAAGAAAATCGCATTAAGCTTTCTCCAGTCACCCGAATGGGAGTTAATTTGGCGCACTTCGCGCAGTCTTTTTTTGCTTAGCCCTCGGAGGCAGTACTGCCATGACTACCAACCATGGTAAAAAAAAGGCAGTTTTTAATCAAAACCCATTTTAATACTGGTAAATTTTTACATGACAAATCATCAAAGGTACAAAATCTTAAATTATGTTAAGAATTCAGCGTCTTATCCGCAGACCCGCTTCGATGAGACTGCTTGTATAGCTGCTGTCTGAAGAGGAACTCTCAAACGCGCGGAACGTATAGCGGGACAGGAGGGCCGCATCCTTAGAAAAGGCCCACGCTAGACCAAGGGACCCCGTCCCCTCATGCTCAACAAGGCCGATACCCTGATACGTCCTGTAGGTGTAGCCAAGCTGGATATCGCCAACCAGATCCGCGGTAAACTGATGCGCGTATCGCGCATCCCCCGAGTAAAGAATTGATCCGGATGCTCCAGAAATGTTGGTTCCGGCAAAGCTGGTGGCCCCACTCACAGTCACCGTATCACGCGCGTTGGCGACCAGACAAACGCACCGTCAAAGACCAGCCCTTGCAAGGCATCAAGACGGTTATCATTCAGATATTCCGTCCGATACCCAACACCAAACTCCCCGCGAAGTTTCGGCCCCCGATCAACAGTGAGACCGGTTTTGACAAGATACCCGCGTGATGTCCTGTCAATGCACGAAGGATCCCCGTGACAACTTTTGTCGTATTTTCGGTAAAGGAACCCGCCTTCCAGATACGGTTCAAACACCGCCCCGTTATCGAACGACGTACGCAGCGTAGCGTCAAACACGGTGTTATCACGCGGCTGAGCGCCACTCGTCTGCCCTCCGTAAACCGTGCGCTCTGCGCCAAGACCACCCCGTAGCTGAACCAGTGCAACTTGCCGGCTGAACGAAAACCTCCCGCCCATCTCCTGCACCGAATTCGTCCGCCCGGTAACCGCTCCATTTTCAGCCGAAGAACGCTCTTCCCGAGAGAAGGCGTACACACCACCAAGTTCTGCGGTTGTTAGCTCCCCCATATCAAGCCGCAGATTGCCTCCAGCGGTGATCACAGGTTGGTTGTTATCAGGCTCACTTAAGAAAGCACGAAGACTACCACGAAGCTCCAGCCCCAGTTCATGCCGGTCCCAATCCGAAGTCACACCAAGAGCAGTATCTACTGAATAAAAGCCATCCGAGCTGCCGCCCTTCGCCTGCTCAGCGTTGTCGGTCCAACCTAGACCCGCATCAAACGAAGGTGTCAGTCGCAAAGATCCCAGTCGGAATCCATCCGGGCGATCCTGTTCAGTTTCGCCGTCAAAGACACCTTCATCAGCAAACACACCACCACTTGATCCGGACAACCGCGAGACCGCTTCAACGCGCTGGGAAAACCGCGTCGCTCGACCACCACGGCTTGGACCCGAAAATTGCTGACGGATCCTGGGAGCAAAAGAAGGTGCACTGGATTGCTGCTCATCTTCTTCGCTCAGCTGTTCAAACGAATCGGCGTCTGCCTCAGAAGGAATCTGAGACTCAGCATTCGGGTCATCATCAAAAACGAAGCTCTCCCGAAAACCCAGATCAATACCCTGCGCGGCAACCTGGTACATTGGAAATGCGCCAAGAATCAAGGTACAGGCCAGAATTGACCTTCCTCGAATGCTCTTCAGGAACTCACGCCGCAACCACATAAAATATTCCAGCAACCCACCTTCAGATGAAGGAAATTAAACCAGTCTCACCCTCGCCGAACATGGTTAATCTTTCATTGCCAAAACTGACACTACCTCTGATTGTTTTAACAATCGAAATTTGATAGAGGGGAAAGTAAGTCTTGCCTCAGAGTGCTCACAATGCACTCTTATTACGTGCAGAAATCTAGCTGCCAAAACATCATCGTGCTCGTGAGAGCAAAGCTAAGAAGTTGTGCCCAATGCATATGCCATCATTTTTAACGGAAGAAGATCGTCCTTTGCGGCCTGCTAGTGAGTGGATTAACTCCGCCGCAAAAACGATTAAAACCGAGATTGCAGCGCTCACTGCCTTACAAGAAAGCTTGAGCAATGGCATGGCAGAACCCTTCACAAAAGCTGTCGAAGCAATTGCACATTCCAAAGGTCGTGTAATCGTTTCCGGCATAGGCAAGAGTGGCATTATTGGTGTCAAACTCGCAGCAACACTGGCTTCTACCGGAACGCCAGCTTTCTTCGTGCACGCAAGCGAAGCAAGCCACGGCGACCTCGGGATGATCACGGAAGAAGACGTCGTGATCGCATTGTCATGGTCCGGCGAAACACAGGAACTGGCAAGCCTGATCACGTTTACCCGGCGTTTTAAGGTTCCGCTTATTTCATTCACACGCAATGCATCCAGCGCGCTAGGGAAGGCCTCCGACGTTTGTTTGGCACTACCTCAGGTCCCAGAAGCCTGCCCGCATGGTCTGGCTCCAACATCCAGCACCTTGATCCAACTCGCTCTGGGAGACGCACTTGCCATCGCACTTCTGGAAGCTAAAGGTTTTACGGCTCAGGACTTCAAAGTTTATCATCCAGGCGGAAAACTAGGCGCGAGCTTGATGCATGTTCAAGACGTCATGCACAGTGGCGAGCACTTGCCGGTTGCACAAGCAGGAATGCTGATGAAAGAGGCCCTCGTTCTAATGACACAGAAGGGCTTTGGTGTTCTCGGGATTACCAACAATGAGGGGGGCTGATTGGCGTCATTACTGATGGCGACTTACGTCGACACATCAGCCCTGACTTTCTGGATAAGAAGGTCGAAGATGTTATGACCCAAGACCCCAAGACCATTGAAGGGACGTTACTTGCACCCTCTGCTCTGGAATTGATGAATTCTCTCAAGATCAGTTCCCTGTTTATCGTACAAGATGGCAAACCAGTGGGAATCATTCGCACATTGGACCTTCTGAAAATCGGCGCAGCTTAGGTTTCATCTCCCCGCAGACTATTTGATGCCCGAGACTTCTCCTGCTCGGGCATTTTTACTCGTACCATAATCCCAGCGATACATATCAGTAGTCCTGACCAGCTTAAATTTTCACATTTATTAGGATTTGGTTAGCCATAATACCCCAGATTAACACTAGTTAAATTGCCTCATCAAAGGCGCATTCGGGTAAGTTAAATGGATCTAGCCACGATAATCGGCGTTGTCACCGCTTGCGTAACCGTGCTGACAGCTATTTTTATAGGTGGAAGCTTCAGCCAGTTCGTTGACCTTCCGTCCCTTTTGATCGTGGTTGGTGGCGGTCTTGCAGCCACACTCGTCAGGTTTCCTCTGAATGGCTTGTTGAGTGCCTTTGGGATGGGGGCAAAACTGGCTTTCACCCACAAAAAGATTGAGCCTCGCGAACTTGTCGAGAACATCGCGCATCTTGCCGAAACCGCTCGCAAAGAAGGTCCCCTCGGTCTGGAAAACATCAAGATCGATGAACCAACTCTAGCGAAAGGCATGCAATATGTAGCCGACGGTTACGACTACAACCTTATTCGCGACTCGATGGAGAAAGAACGCGATCTCTACCTGACCCGCTTGAACGAAGGTGCCCGCGTCTACCGCGCCCTCGCCGACTCGGCCCCGGCCTTCGGAATGATCGGAACGCTCGTTGGTCTGGTTCAGATGCTTGCGACCATGGATGACCCATCCACCATCGGCCCCTCAATGGCGATTGCGCTTCTGACAACGCTTTACGGCGCACTCATTGCCAACGTGGTGTGCATCCCTGTTGCCGATAAGCTGGATTCTAAATTCGAGCAGGAAGAACTCAACCAGACCCTGGTCATTGATGGCGTCCTGCAAATTCGCGAGAGCAAGAGCCTTCCCTGATCCGCGAGATGCTACTGGCTTACATCCCGGAAAAAGGCCGCACCAGCATGAACGAAGCAGCGGCCTAAGCGACCGGTCAAAGGGGAACCACAATGTCGGGGAGAAAAAAAACACTTCGAAAGGGCGCACCCGCATGGTTGTTGACCTTTGCGGATTTAATGTCCCTGCTTGTGTGTTTCTTCGTCCTCATCATCTCGTTCTCGGTGCAAGACAAGCATAAGCTACAGGTGGTTGCTGGCTCGATTAAAGACGCATTCGGCATTAAACAGGTCACAAAGCGCGCCGGTGTCCTTGAGATCGAAGGCGTGCCCCTGCGCGACTTCATGAAAGACATCACCTACGAGCTGCAAAACACAGATGCTGATTTTGCGGCTGAGAGCCATCCTGAAAAACGCAAACAGGGACCGGAAGCAAACACCCATACCACCAAGAAAACAGCGATCGAAAAACCAAGGCAGTTTGCAACGGCCGCCGTTTCGTTGCGACAGGCGTTTCAGGAAATGCCTGACATAAACGAGATCTCGAACAATATCATTCTCGAAGAAACTGATGAGGCCTCAACATCCTGATTGTCGATCAGGAAGGCCGTTCCATGTACCCCGAAGGTTCCAAGTATCCCTACGAGATCACACGTCGGCTGCTTGCCAAGATGGCACCTGTTCTAGCAAAACTGCCCAACCGCGTCCGGATCACTGGTCACACCACAACAGCAGATGGTCACCTCTCCGAGCGAAACAGGCTGGGAGCTTTCCGCAGATCGTGCCAATACTGCGCGTCAGGTCCTCTCCGAGTATGGCCTGCCTTCAAACAATATCTATTCTGTCGTCGGAAAAGCAGATTCTGAGCCCCTCTTCCCGAATGACCCGTACCTTGCAGCGAACCGCCGTATCTCAATCCTGCTGATGGCAGAAGAACCACCACTACCACCAGACTTCAATCCATATCAGTAGCTTTAAGCCGCCGTATCCTCAGAAGCAGCTTCGACAACCAGCGCCGTCCCCTTCTGGCCAACGACTTTTACAGAGGTGCCCGCTGGCAAATCCGGACCACTGATCCGCCAGAGTGAATCGCCGATCTCGAGCGTACCTTCTCCATGGGCGAGCGGCTGCTTCAACACAAACACCTGCCCGTGATAACGGCTCCCTCTTTTATTAAGGTAAGGATCACCTTCCTTAGCACTGGTTCTAACCGTTACACGGCGCCCGACAAGCAGCAGGCTGAGCGATAAAATACCCCACAGTACCAGTTGCCAGCGCCAATCGACGTCAACGTAAGCAACCAATGCCCCAACGATAAGAGCCGCTGCTCCAAACCAGATCAGGAACGAGCCCGGCACTGCCAATTCCAATCCAATGAGGACCAGTCCGGAGGCAAACCAAACCCAAGGTTCGATACCGTTTTGGAACAGCTCTATCAACATATCAATCAGCCCTCTGTACCACCGGTGTTAGGAACCCGACTCGAGCGGCGGTGCTCGGCGTCCTTCAACGCCTCCTTACCAATCTCCGCAATGCCGGCAAGGCTACCGAGCATCCCGGTTGCTTCTATAGGCAGAATGAGAGTTTTTTTTGGTTTGGCGATTTGGCAAGTTCGCCAAATGCTTCAACGTACTTGCTCGCAACGAAGTAGTTGATTGCCCCCATGTCTCCTTCTGCAATCGCCTTGGAAACCATCACAGTCGCCTTGGCTTCCGCTTCGGCGAGGCGCTCACGT
>BAXV01000007.1 GCA_001310715.1 Pseudovibrio sp. JCM 19062 | reverse complement strand
CAAGTTCTTCAAACTGGATAAGGCTTCGGCTTTATCACGCCAGATGAAGCGATAACGACGTGTTCGTCCACATCTCCGCCGTTGAACGTTCCGGCCTGACAACGCTGGAAAGCGGTCAGCGAATTTCCTTTGAGACAGAGCCGATCGCAGGGGCAAAGGTCCAAAGGCAGTTGAACTGCGACTGGAAGACAGTCCAGCAGCAGAAACTGAGAGCGCTGAACCTCAGCCTGAGATGAACAATGATCTTGACAGCGTAAGCCAGAACTAATCCTTCTGGAACGGCACTGTTGATTTGCTAAAGGCAGCTTTGCGCTGCCTTTAGTTTTGGGCGCTTAACCACGCTTTGCGCCTTGTGCCCCTGCCCGCCATCAGACTATAAGGCCGACAACGAACCCATTAACAATAGCGCCTCTAAAGAACTCCATCCTTGCAGCAGCGCGCGATAAAGGCCAACAGGCGCTCACCATGAATTACCGGCACATTTACCACGCAGCAACATCGGCGATGTACTCAAGCACGTCGTCCTCGCCAACATCTTGAAGCACCTTCAAAAGAAAGAAGGTGCTTACCGGGTACTGGACACCCATGCCGGAATTGGCCTGTATGACCTGACATCCGAAGAAGCGCAGAAGACCGGAGAATGGCAACAAGGCGTTGGCAAAGTGCTGGAACATATCGCTGCTGCTCCTGAACCGGTAAAGCAAGTCCTCGCTCCTTGGCTGGAAACCGTTGAGAATCTCAACCCCGGCGGCGGCGTGCAATTTTACCCCGGCTCCCCGGAAATTTCCTGTATGCTGGCCAGAAAGCAAGACCGCCTGACGCTCACAGAACTTCATCCAGAAGATTTTGAAGAGCTGAAAAACAATTACGGCGGGGACAAAAAGATCAAGGTAATTGCACTGGATGCGTGGCTCGCATTGGGTAGCTTCCTCCCCCCAAAAGAAAGACGCGGCGTCGTCCTCATTGATCCTGCTTTCGAAGTAGAAGATGAATTTGCCCGCGTTGCAGAAGGCGTCATTCGCGGCTGGAAGAGATGGCCAACCGGCACATTCGCCATCTGGTATCCAGTCAAAGACTTCCGCGCAGTCCGACAACTCATTGCAAAACTTGACGAAGCTGGCATCCGCAACACTGTGAAAATGGAGTTGTCCGCAGGCAAGGTTAGTGCAGATGCACCCATGAAAGCCAGCGGCATGATGGTGATCAACCCGCCCTGGACGCTCGCAAAAGACATGAACACCGCATTGCCGTGGCTTTGCAAAACCCTGACACAGGCACCAACGCCTCTTGGAATGTAGAGCAGGTCATTCCTGAGTAACCCCTCAGAACCTTAGATTGACCAAAAACCGCAAATCACTGATTGCTAGAAGCGCAGGGCCAAAGCTCATGCGCTTTTAGTATCTCGTCGCGCCTCTCAGAGGCTGGTGCATATAAGCTTCCTGCAGGCAGCCTACGCTGTTCTGGACCAGCCAGCCTTTCCGTGGAGAGTGTGAATGCGCGCGAGATCAATCCTCACCCTAATGACTGCAACTCTAATGAGCGTTGTTGCCACCGGAACCACATTTTCTGCTGATGCAGTCGCTCCCGGATCCTACGACGCCACCATTCCTCAGATAGAAGATCAGGACCTGATCGCCCCTGAGGACAGGGTCTACTTTGGCTGGTCCGGCGACTATCTGCCGCCTGTGATTCTCGTAGGCCCAACGCGCAGTCATGCGCCGCGTCGCACGTGCTATCGCAGCTACTACGACGGGCGAAGGATCAAGCTCCTCGAAGACATCCGAGAGTCAGGATTCTCGATCCGGAGCCCAAGCCCTGTGGGCCGTCGTTATTGCAATGGCACGGCAACGCTGACCGACGATACCCGCTACCGCGTCTACTACGCTCTGGTACAATATGATGGTTTCCTCGGCCTGTCATGGAGTGCCGAAGTCTGTCTGGATGGCCTTGACAAGTTCCGGGTCTATGATGCGACTGCCGGACAGTGCGCCCGGAGCAGGAAATCATTCCCCGCTAACCCTTTGCCTTATTGGCATTTTTACATAGCGTGTTGCTACATGATGTCTCCTAGGAGGGCTTGCCTCTGGGATCTATAGTGGGTCTCAGCAAAGTCCTCCGGGGTTCAGTTGATGAAGCACTATCTCGCCTACACCAGCCATGATGGCCAAACCCAAAAGATTATCCGCAAGATTTCAGAGGTTCTTGAGCGGAAGGGCGAAAAGGTCATTCCCCTCCCCCTTACAACCGGACTGGAAGCGCTGCCCTGTGATTTGCAGAGCGCCCGAATTCTGATCGGCGCTCCAATCCGATACGGCTTCCACTTGCGCCCAGTCCGACAATTCGTAAAGCACAACCTTGCAGACCTGAACGCGGCCCAATCTGCATTCTTCTCGGTGAACCTAACGGCCAGAAAACCCGAAAAACACACCCCGCAGACCAACGCCTATCTCAGGAAGTTCCTTGAAAGATCAAAGTTCCAGCCCAAGAAGGCAGTCGTTTTCGCCGGTGCTCTTCGCTACCCAGACTACAAGCCGTGGGATCGGGTGATGATCCAACTCATCATGAAAATGACCAACGGCCCGACAGACCCGACGCTCTCAATCGAATTTACGGATTGGAATGCCGTCGAACGTTTTGCGAAGGAGCTCACCCACTAGCCATTGCTCTACGACAATCAGAGCGAAGTCACTTGCATTAATGGGAGAAACACGGATATCGTTCCGCCCACTTATTTCATCCAGAGCGCGTCACCGAAAGAACTCCCTCTTTCGGATATAAATGCGCAGCAACATGATCCCGTGTTTTACAGGTGGCTGATATGCAAACTCTTCGTTCCTCCAGCGCTTCTCCGTTTGGCAGAAAAATTAAACTCGCGCTGTATGTGTTGGGCTTCTCAGATAAAGTAAGCGTTGACCCCGCCAAGACACTTGATCCCAGTGATACCCTGCGCCAGCAAAACCCTCTGGGCAAAATCCCCTGTCTAATCCTTGAGGACGGCAACGTACTGTACGACAGCCGCGTCATCACCGAGTATCTCGACTATATGGCAGGCGGTGAAAAACTGATCCCCGCTGGTGCCGAGCGCTTTGAGGTTCTGACCAAGCAGGCACTCGCCGACGGCATCAGCGATGCAGCAATCCAGATCGTCTATGAAAAACGCATGCGCCCAGAAGAAAAGGTCCATCAGGACTGGATGGACTATCAGCAGGCGAAGGTAGATCGCGCCCTGGCAGCCTTTGAAAACAACCCTCTACCCCCCGTCCAGCACAATTCACCCGATGCAGCACAAATCGCCCTTGCCTGCGCTCTGGGCTACCTTGATCTCCGCTTTGCTGGCGAATGGCGCAAGTCCAACCCAAAAACCGTCGCATGGCTTGATGACTTCGCATCCAGCGTGCCAGCTTACGATAAAACCAAACCTGAACCAGGTGCCTAACCATGATTACCCTACGCACATCAACAACCTCGCCTTACGGACGAAAGGTTCGGTTGGCAGCGGCCGTTCTTGGCTCCAGGATCAATTGAAGGTTGACTGGGCAGACACAAGAGCCTCTGAAGGCTCATTATACGAGCAAAACCCGCTTGCAAAGGTTCCCACGCTTCTGCTGGATAACGGCGACATCGTTTACGACAGCCGTGTCGCACTTGAGCTGTTGGACACACTCGCAGGCGGCGGCAAGATTATTCCAGCAGATGATACCCGCATCTCGGTTTTGACCAAACAGGCCATGGCGGATGGTATCACCGATGCTGCCATTCAAGCTCAGATCGAGATGAGAAATCACAGCAAAGAACATTGGAACACAGTCTGGATTGAACGTCAGCAAGGCAAAGTGGACCGCACACTCAAAGCCTTCAACGACTCACCGCTACCAACCCCGCAGCAGACCAACGGCGTTCCCGACTGCGCCCAAATCGCACTCGCCTGCTCATTAGGCTATCTGGATCTGCGTGCAAACGGGGACTGGCGCAAGCAAAACCCGGAGCTGGTACACTGGCACGATGCTTTTGTTGCGCAAATTCCAGCCTACAAGGAAACACTCGCACCTGAGATGCTGGAAAAAGGCTGAAACCAAAAAAAGGCGCATGCGGGAAGCATGCGCCTTTTAAGCATAATATCAGTTCAATTAGAACTTCATGGAAACACCAGCGCGAACGAGGTTTTCGTTCAGACGGGTTTTCTCAGTGCTGTCACCGAAGTCAAACTTCCGAGTACCGAAGTCCTGATAAAGGTATTCAACACGAGCGGTCAGAGTGTCAGTTACCGCGTGTTCAACACCGGCACCAACAACATAACCAATTGCGTTGATGTCATCTTTGCCATCATCAGTCTTAGCAGTCAGGTTTTTAACTGCACCACCACCGGTACCGTAAACAAGGGTACGGTCAAGAGCGTAACCAGCACGAGCACGAACAGTTCCGTTCCAGTCAGACTGCAGCTTTACGCCAGCTTTAGTCTCATCAAAGTCATTGTACTGAATGTCAGCTTCAGCACCCAGAACGACACTTGGAGCAATCATGAAGTTGTAACCAGCGTGAACGCCTGCGGTGATACCATTCTGATCGTCATCCAGAGCACCAGATGCACCATTTTTGCCATTCGCATCAAGGAAGCCCCAACCAGCGTTGGCACCAATATATGCGCCAGACCAATCATAGGATGAGAAGGTCGCTGGGGTATCGTAGGAAATTTCCGGCTGTACTGGCTGAGGGAGGTCAGCAGCAAGGGAGGTGCCAGCCATCAGCCGAGGGCAATCGTGGTAAAAGACGCAATACGCAACATCTATCATTCTCCAACAAACATTTGCGGTACGTACGAAACGCAACCGCTAGGGGAAAGCGATCAAATAAAACCGCCTTGGGATGGAGAGAATGTATGGTTTGACTTTGTGGCTGGATCTGACAGGAATTATGTCTAATTCAAGGCAAACTACAGAAAGAATATGACACAATTATCAACCCTTTGTTTACGCTAGGTAACACGGGGTATTTGAGTGACTTTTTTTTGCTATACTCGAACTACAATCAGTTCTACCTACCGAAAATTCGGAGTTATCTGATATCAAAAGTGATCTGAGACACTTCAAGAACGCTGCAAACCTGTCTATATACCCGGTCAAGCTCCGGTATGCCCCCTTTGGTGTAATCAAATAACCTTATATAATTGGAATTTCAGCCAATGCTTTTCTCATATGCTGCCCTCCTCGGAGGTCTCGCACTCTTGATCTTTGCCGGAGATCTTCTTGTTCGCGGCGCTGTGTCAATTGCTAAGGCTTTGGGAATTCCAACACTCATCATCGGCTTGACGATTGTCGCCTTTGGCACCTCCGCACCAGAACTCTTTATCTCATTAAGTGCAGCATTCGACGGCGCCAGCGGCGTCGCCATCGGTAACGTTGTCGGGTCCAACATCGCAAATGTCCTGCTGGTTATGGGTGTCCCGGCACTCATTGCCGCCACACCATGCGATGAGAAAGGCGCCCACAGAAACGCACTGTTCATGCTTGTCGTCTCCGTGATCTTCGCCGCACTCTGCTTCTTGGGCACGCTCAATTTTTATGCCGGCATCGGTCTTCTTATACTGCTTGTAATTTTCCTTGCTGATTCAGTGCGCGCAACAAGAAAGCACAAGAAAGAGAACGGCGTCAGCACCACAGCCGAAACAGACGGTGACGACGAAGATGAGCTTGACGTCGAATCCGTGCCGGAAAACAAACTCGTTGCAACAGCCTACATTCTCTTTGGTCTGGTTGGCCTGCCACTGGGCGCTCAGCTCACCATCACCGGCGCCACAGAACTCGCCTCATCCTGGGGTGTATCCGACGCAGTGATCGGCCTGACCGTCGTTGCTCTTGGCACGTCCCTACCAGAGCTCGCCACAACAGTCATGGCAGCCATCCGTCAGCATTCGGCTGTAGCGATCGGCAACGTCATTGGCTCCAACGTCTTTAACCTGCTGGCGATTATGGGGATCACCGTCACTGTTATTCCGATCCCGATTCCCGAGCAGATCCTCGTCTATGACATTTGGGTCATGCTGGCCTGTGCTGTACTGCTCTACATCTTTGCCGCCAAACGCCTGTGCCTCGGCAAAGTATGGGGCGTCTTCCTGAGTGTCGCCTACATCGCTTACATCTACGGCGTATTTGCTCTGGACTTCATCTAACCGACCCAACTAAAACATCTATGTGAGACCGCAACTACCGATGAATCGGATAGGATGCGGTTTCGTATTTTGCTTTAGCACCCACCGAGAGCGCCTGAACCATGACCAAAGACACATCTGACATGCCTGCACAAGCAGAAGACAATGTCGATGTGCCTCCAAGTAATCCGCAAATCCAGTTCGAAAGCAACGCCTCCCCGCGCAAACCGGGTGTGAAAGGCGTTGAAGTCATCGCTGACTTCGTCAAACGCTTGCCACTGGGTCCCGGCGTCTACCGCATGTTCGATGAGGACGGCGAAGTCCTTTACGTGGGCAAAGCCGCTCACTGAAAAAGCGCGTCACCAGCTACACACGGCTGCAGGTCAATCCAACCGCATCATGCGCATGATCATGGCAACCGCTGCCATGGAGTTTGTCGAAACCCGCACAGAACCCGAAGCCCTGCTGCTGGAAGCAAACCTGATCAAACGCTTGCGCCCACGCTTCAACGTGTTGCTGCGCGACGACAAGTCCTTTCCCTACATTCTAATCAGCGCGGACCACGAAGCTCCGGCGCTGATCAAACACCGCGGTGCCCGCGCCAGAAAAGGCGACTACTTCGGCCCGTTCGCCTCCGCCGGAGCAGTAAACGACACCATCAACGCCATGCAAAAGGCGTTCCTGATCCGCAACTGCACGGACAGTTACTACGCCAATCGTTCTCGCCCGTGTTTGCTCTATCAAATCAAGCGCTGTTCAGCCCCGTGCACCGGCGAGATCTCCATTGAGGACTACAAAGGCCTCGTCGCAGAAGCCAAGGCTTTCCTTTCCGGCAAAAGCCAGCTCATCAAGCAGGATCTGGCCAAGGCCATGGAACAGGCCTCCGAGAATCTCGACTTTGAGCAGGCCGCAGTCTACCGCGACCGTATCGCCGCTCTTTCCCACGTCCAAAGCCATCAGGGCATCAACCCCCAAGGCATCGATGAGGCCGACGTTTCGCCACCTATCAGGAAGGCGGACAAACATGCGTACAGGTCTTCTTCTTCCGCACTGGCCAAAACTGGGCAACCGTGCCTACTTTCCTAAAGCGGACAAGAGCTACGAGCCTTCCGAAGTTCTGGAAAGCTTTCTCTCCCAGTTCTACGAGGACAAGCCACCACCACGCATGGTCCTGCTCTCCCATGAGGTTGAGGACCACGACCTGCTGACAGAAGCCTTGTCCGCAAGAGCCAACCGCAAGGTCGAAATCACCACACCAAAGCGCGGCGAGAAGCGCGAATTGGTGGAACACGCCCTCACCAACGCCAAAGGCGCACTTGGCCGCAGGCTTGCCGAAACTTCAAGCCAGCTTAAGCTGCTCAAAGGTGTGTCCGAAGCCTTCGGACTGGATCGCACACCGCGCCGGATTGATGTCTTCGACAACTCCCACATCTCGGGAACAAACGCCGTTGGTGGCATGATCGTCGCCGGACCTGATGGCTTTGCCAAAGGTCAGTACAGAAAGTTCAACATCAAGTCGGAAGACCTAATTCCGGGTGATGACTACGGCATGATGAGAGAGGTCCTCTCCCGCCGCTTTGCCCGGTTGGTGAAAGAAAATCCTGAAGGGTACGAGCAGGCTGCCCGGTTCACAGCAAGATCGGAAGCCAAGCAAAAAAACCGGCGAAGATGAACCGGATACGGCACCCTCCAACGCAGACATCCCTGCATGGCCGGATCTCGTGTTGATCGATGGCGGCAAGGGCCAGCTCAGCGCCGTGCGTGAAACACTCGAGGAAATGGGCATCACCGATATCCCACTGGTCGGCATTGCAAAAGGTCCAGACCGCGACGCTGGCCGCGAGAAATTCTTCAAAACCGGCGAGCAAAGCTTCATGCTGCCAGAGCGCGATCCCGTACTTTACTTCGTGCAACGCATGCGCGACGAGGCGCACCGCTTTGCCATTGGCTCACACAGAGCGCGCCGCAAAAAAGCAATTGTTACAAATCCACTAGATGAGATTGCGGGTATTGGCCCGGCAAGAAAGCGTGTTCTACTCAGACACTTCGGAACCGCAAAAGCAGTCTCAAAAGCAGGTATTGACGACCTGAGAACCGTGTCAGGCATATCTGAAAGCATTGCCAAGTTGATTTATAACCACTTTCACGAATAATCACGTGATTACGCGCTGCGTTCACAGATCGACTGCAACGCGCTACTCTCCTGAAAGCTTCGAAGTCAAAGGTACAACACGTGGGATCAGTCAGGATCTTCTTAGATAAAGAGCGCAATGCCCCCCTACTGCTCCGCTTGACGCGCGTTGGCACACTTGCTGTCACGGCCCTGCTCCTGTTTACATTTCTGGTGCCGGGAAATCTGATAAGCGAAGCCGCCGCCTTCTTCATACCTCAACTGATCGCAATCGGCTTCATTGGACTTCTGTTTTGGATCGCCATGGCCAAAGCACTGCACTGGCTTCATTTAATTGCCCTGCTCGGCTTAGTCATCTCAAGTTATTGGATGGTCACAAGCGTCAGACAAGTTGTTCAGCCCGCGACTATTGCAAGCAAACAGGAAGGCGGAACCACGTTTAGCGTGATGAGTCTCAACCTCTTGCATATGGGATTTGATGCGGAGGCCCTGAAACAACTTATCGAAAAGCGTCAGCCAGATCTGATAACCTTCCAGGAAACAGCAAGTGCAACCCCGCGCCTTAAAGAGTTCCTCGCGGAGCACTACCAGCACAGCATTCTGCCTCCCGATAAACATGACACAGACATTACGCTATTCAGCAAGTACCCGATAAAAGACGCAAAACGCATCACTGTGCCAGACCTCAAAGAAGGCCCTCACATTCCACGCGAGTTCCTCAGCGCAGAAGTCAACATCAATGGCACCCCAGTTCAAATTTATGCAGTTCATCCTGCAAGTCCGCGCGGACCAAACCGCCTGGAAGGCCGATCCAGATATCTGGACCACGTGCGCAAACTAATCCAATCACAAGAGAAAAAAAATACCAATCGTTATTCAGGGCGACTGGAACACACCGGTCTGGTCACAAACATTCCAGAGCTTTCTCACAGAATTAAACCTGAAGACTGCTTTCACCAGTTTCCTACCCCGTACAACCCGATACTTTATCCATCCATCCTTTGAAGCTATACTGGGCTCGAAAGTCGATCACATCGTTTCCTCTGAAGAAATACTAATTAAAGAGCACTTCATTGACGAAAACGTGGGGTCTGATCACTTTCCAATTTTTGCAACACTGCACATACTACCTTAAAGTAAGCCTATGATAATATTCTAGAAACAAATCCGGAGGTAAGTTTGGAATGCCACGTGAGTTACTCGTATCGTTCGACGCAGACCAAACCCTCTTTGACTTTCAACGTATTCTCGATGAAGCCCTGATAACTACCGCAAGCTTTCTAAGCCACTATTCCAAGAAACCAATCACGCCCCGACGCCTCAAGAAGATACGCAACTCACTCGTGGAAGACGCCGCTCCCAACAGCTTTGGCCTGCTGGAAATACGAAGAGCGTCTTTTGAACAAGCACTTAATCCACTGAGCAATGCTAAGGAATTATCACAGCAGGCTCTGGAAGTATTCGAGAAGGTCCGCTTCGGTAATCCATACTTCTATCCCCATGTGAAAGAAACTCTGGCCACACTAAAACGAAACTACAAGACCGCGCTCATCACCAACGGCAACTCCTGTCCCAAAAGCGCAGGCATCGCCCACCTCTTCGATTATGTGGTGATGGCAGAAGAGTATCCCTACAAGAAACCGGACCCGCGTCTCTTCAATGCCATGTTGTCAATGGCAGACATGAGCCCGGACAAACTGATCCATGTCGGGGACTCTCTGGAAAATGACATCGCAGGCGCAAACAATATCGGTGCCACCTCCGTCTGGTTTAACCCACTTCACGACGACAACAGCTCCCCGGTCCTTCCTGATTATTCCATTGCCTGCATGAGAGAACTGCCCAGTTTGCTCGCCGGGTACACCACACGATAGATTGTTTTTTTCCAAGGCACCTGCCATTTTTCCGGGTACACCACGTCTTCTGTCCAAAGTTTACCACTGAACCTTGTGAGTAACCCCCAAGGGTTCTAGCCTCCTTCACGAATCCATGTATGAAGACCTAATCAAATTGAATGCGATGAGGCGCTCTACGCCGCGAAGGGCCAATGGCAAAACTATATTTTAATTTCTCCGCAATGAATGCTGGTAAGTCCACTCTGCTGTTGCAAGCTTCCTACAACTATCAGGAACGTGGCATGCGTAGCCTGCTGTTCACAGCAGCCCTCGACAACCGCACAAAGGTCGGAGAAATTTCCTCGCGTATCGGTCTGAAATCAGAGGCCCTGATCTACGATACAGAACTGGATCTGCACGCTTGCATTGAAGCACAGCTGAAAGAGCAGAAAATCAATGCTGTCTTCGTTGATGAAGCCCAGTTCCTGACAGAAGAACAAGTCTGGCAGCTGGCCCGCGTCGCCGATCACCTGCACATTCCGGTGATGGCATATGGCCTGCGAACCGACTTCCAGGGCAAAATGTTCCCGGGCAGTGCGGCTCTCCTCGCACTTGCAGATATCCTTCGCGAAGTCAGAACCATCTGCTGGTGCGGCTCCAAAGCAACCATGGTCGCCCGTGTAGATGAAACCGGGAAGATTGTCGAAGAAGGTGATCAGGTTGTTATTGGCGGAGAGGAATCCTACATCTCGCTCTGCAGAAAGCATTGGTCAATGCGCAAACTTGGTGAACCAACCGGTGAAAACAAGGATGCGCTCGCAGACATACTGTGCGAACCTGTAGACCACGAAAACGAAGTTTAGTCTCGGAGACAACCATGGGCTTTTTCTCACGTCTGTTCGGCGGCAGTAAAGAAGAAACATCAAAACCTGCTGCACGAGCAGAAGAATTTGAAGGCTATCAGATTTATTCTGAACCAACGCGTCGCGATGGTCAGTGGCAAACAGCAGGTCGTATCACCAAACAAATTGGTGAAGAAATCAAAGAACACGCATTTATTCGCGCCGATACCCATGGTTCTGAAGAGGAAGCAAAAGAGTTCTCCTCACGCAAGGCAAAGCAGATCATTAAAGAAATGGGCGACGGGATGTTTACATAATCCCGTATCCCTCCCCAAAGTCCCACATAAATTAGCGGGCCACAATTGACAGGAACCGCTTTGACGTGCACACCCTGCTTATAAACGCTCGTTAGGCGCGTAAACTTGAAGGTCCAGATGTCCCGTAAGCTTATATTTTCACTTCCAAATATTCTTACTTACGGCCGTATTGTTGCGGTTCCGGCATTGGCTGTCTGTTTTTATTTTCCAGAAGACTCAGCACGCTGGGTAGCTCTTGGCATTTTCCTCGCAGCAGCCATCACCGACTTCTTTGATGGTTACCTTGCACGGGCATGGCAGCAGCAATCAGCTCTTGGGCGAATGCTCGATCCGATCGCAGACAAGCTTCTCGTCTCGGTAACCCTTCTCATGCTGGCATGGGATGGCACGATCGGAGAGTGGTCCATCATCGCTGCAATTATCATCCTGTGCAGAGAAATACTGGTTTCTGGCTTACGCGAATTCCTCGCAGAACTGCGCGTATCCGTACCCGTCACTCAGCTCGCAAAGTGGAAGACAACGGTGCAACTCGTTGCTTTGGGCTTCCTGCTGGCAGGCCAGGCGGGAGATCTCATTTTCCCGTACACCACGTCCACTGGTATAGTGCTTCTTTGGGTCGCAGCGATTTTGACCTATATACGGGTTATGACTATTTCCGTGCCGGAATTGGTCATCTGATTGAAGACTAACTCCAGCAAAAGACGAGGCTTTCAATAACAGGAAGCCGCATGATACCGGGGCCTGTTCCTATGAAAATTCGTTATTTCGCCTGGCTACGTGAGCGCACTGGAACTTCCGAGGAAACCATTCCGCTTCCTGAAGGCGTTAAAACAACTGGCGATTTAATGAGCTGGCTCGCAGCCCGCGATGAAGGATACGCCTTTGCCTTCGAGCAACCGGAAACGATCCGCATCGCAGTCAATCAGGAACACGTGAAGAAGACCACGTTTTGTCCGGAACTGAAGAAGTCGCATTTTTCCCGCCCATGACAGGCGGTTGAGGAAGATCGAAGCTCCCGGCATTAGTCAAAACCTGCGAGTACCATGTCACAGACCAGCACCACAGAGTTCACAGTTCGCGTTCAGGCCGAAGATTTCGACGTTCTGGCAGAAACCGAAATCCTCACCAAGGGCCGTAAGGACGTTGGCGCCATCGTTACCTTCACCGGCCTATGCCGCGACGAAGGCGGCACGCTTGAAGCCCTGGAGCTGGAACACTACCCGGGCATGGCCGAGGCGCAGATCTCAAAGTTTGCGCAGCAGGCTGTCGAGCGCTGGCCCCTGACCGGCCTCACCATCATTCACCGTTTTGGCAAAATCCCTCCAGGCGACAACATTGTGTTGGTCATCGCCACCAGCCCGCACCGCCGCGCTGCATTTGAAGCCGCTGACTTC
The DNA here is from genome assembly GCA_001310715.1 of Pseudovibrio sp. JCM 19062. The sequence continues at coordinate 94,672 of BAXV01000007.1, read as the reverse complement.
CTCATGGACTTCCTGAAAACCAAGGCACCGTTCTGGAAAAAAAGAGCATCTCAAGGATGAATCTGAGGGCACCTGGGTCGAAGCCAAAGCAGCAGATGATACTGATGCTGCTCGCTGGAACGCACAAAAAAAACCAAGTAACCTCCGTTTCTCATTAATATGCATTGCGCAAGAGTAAAGTCACACTTTGCTTGACATCACTATGCTTGCTGGTTCAAATAGTACGTCATTTATTTAATTTGGTCATAAATTCGACCTCTTACCCTTTTGCACCCAACAAACAGGTCTCTGATGTCTGCAGTCTCTAATCTGCGGCATGAGCGAGCACCTCATCCTGGGCTTTCCTTATGGGAAATTGTCGGCCTTATTGCAGCGCTTATGGCGCTGAATGCGGTTGCGACTTCAATGATGCTCCCGGCTCTTCCAGCCATGAGCTCAGCATTGTCTGTCCCCGACAATGATCGCCAATTGGTGATCACTGCTACATGATTGGTCTTGCTTGTGCTTCTCTCTTTTTCGGCCCGCTCTCCGATACGATCGGGCGCAGAACCACACTGCTGATCGGCCTCAGCCTCTACATCATAGGCGGGGTGTACTCGACCTTCGCCATGAGCTACGAGCATATGCTTGCAGCACGGGTACTTCAGGGCGTAGGCGCTGCTGCACCGCGTGTTGCCTCCATTTCCATGATCCGCGACTGGTACAGCGGCCGCCAGATGGGCAAAGTTATGTCGCTGGTCATGGTCGCCTTCCAGATTGCACCTGTGATTGCACCATTCCTCGGGCAGATGGTCCTGTGGGTTGCTCCGTGGCAGGGTGTGTTTGCAGCTCTGACCCTGTTCGGCGTTCTACTGCTTCTTTGGTGCTTCACCCGTCTTCCAGAAAGTCTGGACCCGGTAAACCAGCGCCCATTGGAAATACGCTCTATCCTCAGTGCCTACCGGCTCGCTCTGACCACCCGCGTCACCGTCGCTACATGATGGCGATGACCTTCATTTTCGCCTGCCTGTTCGCCTTCATCAATTCCGCGCAACAGGTCTTCATGGAGCGGTTTGAACTCACAGACCTGTTCCCGATCGTGTTCGCAGCCATCTCAATTGCCATGGCTCTATCTTCCTACCTCAACTCGCAAATGGTGGAGAAGCACGGCTTGCGGCGGATGTCACACATGGCGTTGCTTGGCTTCACGGCCACGACCATACTCATGGCTGCAATTGCCTATAGCGGCGAGCTAACTCTGGTCGTGTTCATCGCTGTTCAATCGCTGGCGATGTTCTTCTTTGGCTTCATCGGGCCAAACTTCAACACCATGGCAATGGAGCCGTTAGGGCGTGTTGCCGGTGCAGGTTCAGCAATGATCGGCTTCGTCACCACACTGATCGGCGCTCTGCTCGGCGCCGGGATCGGAAAGCTGTATGACGGGACCGAGCTACCACTGGTCTACGGCATCGTTCTCTTCGCAATCCTTGGCTTGATCTGCGTGCTGATAACCGAAAACGGAAAACTCTTCAAACCGCAGCACGAACACGAGCTCGCAACAGAATAATCAAAGTAAAAGCCCGCCGCTCAGTGAGAGCTGCGGGCTTTGAATTCTCTATGTTGCAAACAGATTAGCTAGCAACACGCACTTCTTTTTTTTACAGGCTGCACAGCCGCCATGTAATCCTCGATCATCAGCTTGCAGATAACACCCGGAGCAAAGCTGTATGGCCCGATTTCTGAAACCGGTGTTACCTCAGCAGCTGAACCGGTCAGAAAGCATTCTTCAAAGACTTCCATCTCCTCAGGCATAATACGCCGTTCAATCACTTCGATACCGCGAGCCCGCGCCAGCGCAATCACTGTGCGTCGCGTGAGGCCATCAAGGAAGCAATCGGCAAGTGGCGTATGGATCACTCCATCCTGAACAAAAAAATACATTCGCGCTTGTTGCCTCAGCAATCCGGCTTGCCAGTCAAGCATAAGTGCGTCGGAGTACCCTTTTGCCTCTGCAGCATGCTTAGAAATCGTGCAGATCATGTAAAGGCCCGCTGCCTTAGACTTAAACGGCGCAGTACTTGGATCAGGGCGGCGGTATTCCGCCATATCCAGACGAATACCCTTCAGGCGCTCTTCAGGAGAGTAGTAACTAGGCCAATCCCATGCTGCAATCGCCAGGTGGATCGTGTTGGCCTGGGCAGACACACCCATCATCTCACTGCCGCGCCAGGCAACCGGACGCAGATAAGCATCTTTCAGGTTGTTCTCAACCAACATTTGCTTACAAGCATCGTTGATCTGCTCTTCACTCCAGGGATGGTGAACCCCAAAACCTCTGCGGATTCGCGTAAGCGCTTGGTGTGCTCTTCCAGTTTGAAGATCTCACCGCCGTAAGCGCGCTGCCCCTCAAACACACTACTTCCGTAGTGCAAGCCGTGGGTTAGCACGTGCACCTTGGCCTCTGACCACGGAACGATTTTTCCATCCAACCAGATTGAGCCTTCCAGTTGATCAAAGGATATACCCGCCATTTCTCTTCTCCATATGGCGAACAAGCACGGTGCGAACAAGGCAAAGCCTTGCCAGTCAAAGTGTGTTCTAACTAAATTAAAGGGTTACTTTGAGGCAGGAAGTCATATCAGCCGCATTAAAGACTGCAAGTGATTACAACCTACCCACCACTACAAACCGATGTAGAAATGACTTTTTCAACTATTGCGCGAATGTGCTGTGTTGAGTTATTTCCTTTCTTCATCGATGGGCAATTAGTAACTATCATTCTGAAATAAGTCAACATAACTGACGTATTTTTTTGTAAGATTAAAAAATAGGCAGTTACCCGGGATAGGAAATGAGCAAAAAAGACATCAATTCACCACGGTTTGACCTCATTGAGCTGTTTTTCTTCGCCTATCGCGATTTTACAGGTGATCCGGATGTGCTTCTCGATGAGCTTGGCTTTGGCCGTGCCCATCACCGTGTGCTTCATTTTGTGCACAGAAACCCCGGAATCAGGGTCTCCGACCTGCTCGATATTTTAAAGATCACGAAGCAAAGCTTGGGACGTGTATTAAAGCAGTTGGTCGACGAAGACTTCATCTGTCAGGAACCAGGAGCATTGGACCGTCGTCAACGTCTGCTTTATACGACGGAAAAGGGGACAGAATTTTGTGCCCAACTCTCCAAGCTTCAGACCCAACGTATTAATAAGGCAATTTCACTCATGCCAGATGGCAGTGATGATATTGTTCGTCAGTTTTTATATCTTATGATTGATGAGAATGAGCGCAGCGAAGTTGCTCGTCTCATCACCAAAGAAACAGATTGAGGAAATACCGTGGCCCGCTCAGCTCTTTTAGAAGATGATGCACCTCACATTCTCCTGATTGACGATGACAGCCGTATTCGGGACCTTCTGCAAAGGTTCCTCGGCGAGAGCGGATTTCGCGTCACCGTCGCAAAAGACGCTGAGGAAGCCCGCCGCAGACTGACTGGACTCGAATTTGACCTGCTTATTCTCGACGTCATGATGCCGGGAGAAAGCGGTCTTGAGCTTGCAAAGGATCTGCGCCGCACCAAAGCGGTCCCGATCCTCATGCTCACCGCCCGTTCCGATACCGAAGACCGCATTGAAGGACTGGAAGCCGGCGTTGATGACTATGTGTCCAAACCATTTGAGCCACGCGAACTCCTCCTCAGAATTTCGGCCATCCTCCGTCGCGGCGGGCCAAAACCAAAAATGAAACTTGAGGTCCTCGCATTCGGCCCGTTCCAATACAATTCCGAACGCGGCGAGCTCAAACGCAACGACGAATACGTCCGCCTGACCGACCGCGAGAAGCAGATCCTCAACACCTTCGCGGAAAAGCCTGGTCAGACCGTTGCCCGCTCGGATCTGGTCGGTTCCGACGTCTCGCTTGGCGAACGCACAATCGACGTTCAGGTAAACCGCCTGAGAAGAAAGATTGAGGAAGACCCCGGCAATCCCTTGTACCTGCAGACCGTGCGTGGGATAGGTTATCGGCTTATTACCAACTAAACGCCCCAAAGGGGGCCAGCACGCATCAGCAGCGAGAGGACAATGGCTTATCAGACCGTTTCAAACTCCCTCAATGGGTCAGAACGCTTTTAACGCCCTACTTCGCGGTGACGAGCTGGCTGCATTATCAGCTCCCCAAGGGCCTGTATGTCCGTGCGCTTCTGATCATCATCATCCCGTTCCTGATCCTGCAATCAGTGCTCGCGTTTGTCTTCATGGAGCGCCACTACGATCTGGTGACACGCCGGTTGTCAGAAGCTGTTGTACGCGACATCGCCGCTGTCATCGACATGACAGAAACCTACGCTCACGACGACAACTACGCGATCTTGAAGCAAATCAGCGCGAGCGCATTGGGCCTGTCCGTCACCGTCCTTCCCAAGGAACCGCTTCCACCCTCAAAGCCAAAACCGCTCTTTGATCTGGTAGACCGCTACCTGACCCGCGAGATCGCGGCACGTATCGGCAGACCATTCTGGATTGATACCATCGGCGCGGCCAAATATGTCGAGATCCGTATCCAGCTGGAAAACCAGACACTGCGTGTCATTGCCCGCAGAAGTCAGACCTACGCATCCAATTCTCACATTTTCATCGTGTGGATGATCGCCACATCCCTTGTCCTCATCATCATCGCGGTCTTGTTCCTTCGTAATCAGATCAGGCCAATCGAACAGCTGGCGGACGCCGCAGAGGAATTCGGCAAAGGCCGCCAAGTCGTCAACTTCCGCCCCCATGGAGCCCGTGAAGTCCGCCGCGCCGCGCTCGCTTTCATCGATATGCGCCGACGGATTGAGCGCCACGTTGACCAGCGCACCACCATGCTCGCAGGCGTCAGCCATGACCTTCGCACCATCTGACCCGCTTCCGTCTGCAACTGGCACTCCTGCATGACTCCCCTGAAGCAGACGCGCTGCGCAATGATGTCGATGAAATGAACCGGATGCTGGAAGACTACCTTTCCTTCTCCAAAGGCTATGGCGATGAGCCTCCAGCCCCCGTTGATGTTGCATTGATGCTTGAGGATCTGGAAGTCGAGGCCGAAGTTGTCGGTGCAGATGTCGCTTCCTCGTTTGACGGCGATCCGCTGGTCATTGTCAAAGGCCGCGCTTTCCGCCGCTGCCTGTTGAATGTCATTTCCAATGCAGCGCGCTACGGCAAGATGCTGCGCATCAAAGGCAACCGCACACCGGACTGGCTGATCATTACAGTTGATGATGATGGCCCCGGCATTCCACGCGAAGAGCGTGAAAACGTCTTCCGCCCATTCCACAGGCTCGACACCGCCCGCAATCAGGACAGCGGTGGTTCAGGTTTGGGCCTTGCCATTGCAAGAGACATCGTGCGAAGCCACGGCGGCGAAATCTTCCTGCGCCAGTCCCCACTGGGCGGCTTGCGCGTCCGCATTCGTATCCCGATCTAAAGCGTATTCCCTGACTTGTTAATCTGGACCATGCACAAACAGCACCACATGGCCAGCCATGCAGTGTTTCACCTGAGTTTCCCGTAAAACGGGACGAGCAAGGCGAGCAGGCAACGCCTGCGCTACTTGTTAGAATTGAGTCTTCGGCATTGGCTGTCGCCTTGCCCGGGCTTTCTTTTGATGAACAACATCGCCTCTTTTGCCTATAAGGCACGATTGACGGGTTTCCCCGAAGGACAGTGGCTTATCTCGGCACGTTTCCGCACCCAAACAGTTCCGCCGTCCTTGGCAAACTTGACTGGAGCAACAGGTTTCCCTCTCACAACATCCGCATTTGCCACCGCGTGATACCCTATAGTCCTGGGCCCTTCCCCTCAAACCATGCGGCCACGTTTGAAGATCGGTTCACCGGACCGCCGAAAGGTTCGTTACCTCTTCCAGCAGCCCCGCCCAACCCACGCCACACTGACGGCCGGTCCGCCAGCAGCCCGTCACGTGGGCATGGGATTTAAAGTAGCCTGAGAAAACCGTCAGGGGGATAAGTTTTTCTCCCCTTCCTGTCACATAAAGCTCATCACGCTTGGAGCGTGGTGCGTTCATATGCATTCACGCACCACGCTCCAAGTCTTTATTTCCGTGCATATTCCTATCCGAAAACCGGAACCACTTTTCGGGAATACGCTTAATGCATGCGCCCGCCATTGGGCACCTTGCTGTCTGGTTGCAGCAAAACGATATCGCCGTTTTCATCAGACAGACCCAGTGTCAGAACCTCCGACATGAAAGGTCCGATCTGGCGGGGAGGAAAATTCACCACCGCAACCACCTGACGGCCAATAAGCGCTTCTGGCGCATAATGCGCGGTGATCTGGGCAGAGGTCTTCTTCACGCCAATCTCAGCCCCAAAATCAATCTTCAGCTTATATGCGGGCTTGCGGGCCTCTGGAAAATCAACAGCTCGATAACCGTCCCCACCCGCACATCCACATTCAGAAAATCATCAATACTGATGGTTTTAGTATCTTCTGTTTGATCCATAATCTTCTCTAATTTAAATCAGGAGCTGGCCTCAGTCCCGCCATTTGTAGGTTCAGGTGCAGGGGCCTTCCTATCAGCAGCCGAACGTGTCGGTTTCTGGCATAAACGTCCCAGTCCCTCAAGGAATGGTGCAGCAACCTTCTCAACACGGCACGCACGCCCCATCCACTTTTCGCCTCGTGCCAGCATCTCGTCAACGGCAACCATAACCTTTGGATGCCCCGGCGCATCGTCCTCAAGCCAGACACGAACCAACCGCTCATACCCAACAGCCAGAGCATTGGACATGCCCACGTTGCGCAGGCCAAACTCTTCAATGCCAGCCGCCACCATCATCCATTTCATGGAGCGGGTCACAAGCTTATGCATGTGCATGGCCAGAGCCGGGTCCTTCACCACCGTCTTGCGCAGGTTTCTGATCGCTTCTTTGTAAGGTTCCATGAGATCAAGTCGGCACATAAGAACATCGAAAAGACGGTCACGTGCCGTCTCCTCCATCAGGTCAGGATCACGCTCCTGAAGAACCTTCTGGTCAATTTCCCGCATAAAGGCGCCAAGCAGATCAAGCTTGCCATTGCAACAGGCGCGCACCACCTCAATCTTCACACCAGCGTTATCCGCGATTGCCGCATAGGTGATTTCTTCAATCCGCTGCGTTTTCAGCAGCTCAATGAAACTTTCCACGACTTTCTGATGGGTCTTCTCGGTGGGCATGGCACGCTCCTGTATGACCAACACTGTCTCTACGCATCAACACCTGATCATACACAGATGAACAGCGCAGATACAAAGAAAAAGCCTCAGTCTAGTAACCGAGGCTTTACGTCAATATCGAGCAATTTTGGAACCTGCTTAGTCAGCACGTTCTGCGGCGCGAGGGGCAGCCGTTGCAGTTGCCTGCTCAGGGGCCACACCCTGCTTCATCCATCCAGTCAACATGGCATCACCCGTTTCGCCAACTCCTGCCGGAACCAGCGGGCGATCATGCATTAATTTCAGGCATCACCGGCAGTTTCAAACATCACTGTTTCCATCGCTTCCTGCGCTGTCTTGCCAGCCCACACGACAAACTGGAATGCCTGATAGTACCGCTCACAGGAATCAAGAGAATTGGAGAAAAGAACCTCGATCTGGGAGGGGTTGGCCTCCGCGCCACCGGCAAGCAAAAGCGACTGGCGGAAGATAACAACACCTTCCTGACCCCAGATATCAAAGTGCCCCATCCACTGTTGCTCATTAATCAGAGCAAGCAGACGCACAATATCGTCTTTTCTGGGGGCTGGGACTTTCAGATCGAACGCGCTTGCCATATGCAGCGCCTCCAACTCTTCCATCCATGAAAAGGTGACGTGATAATCGCACCAAGACCCTGTAACCGAAATGGAAATTTCGTCGTCACCGAGGCGCTCAAAAGACCAATCATTGCCGGTCGCAAGGTTTTCGATGGTATCAACCGGATTCAGGGGGCGTTCCGTGCCGTACTCAATAAGGCTCATTTCCGGTCCTCTTTCCGTTTGAGGAATGGTTTTCTACCCACTCCAGACGGAGGCGGGTCGAGTGATCGTGGACCAGACACTTACGTGCTCTTTACTAGAAACATGCACTACAAAGGAAGTTCCCAAGAGGAACTATTGATGCGAAACATAGAATCTCTTTTTTTCCCAATATACCGATAGACCTGCTCTTTCCCCTATAGGGGGAACCGACAGAACATTGCGAAAATTGTGGACGACTCTCAGCCGCCCACAGCATATTCACATGTAATTTTCGGCCAGAACTACGCTTTGTCTTCAGGCTTAGTGTTTTTATCAAGTGCAGCGAGACGTTCTTCGGCTGCTTTAAGACGCTCTTCCAGCTTTTCAACTTCATCAAGCGCTTTGATCGCCATGTCTTTGACTGTGTCAAACTCATCGCGCGAAATCAGATCCATATCTGACATGAAACGCTCAAGCTGCGCCCGGAATGCGGTTTCCATTTCCCGCTTTGCACCTTGCGCAACACCAGCGGCATCGGTCATCAGCTTTGCAAACTCGTCGAACATGCGATTAGGTGACTGGCTCATGGCGTCCTCTTTAAATTTATATCTCATAAACAAGTATTGGTCTGGTTCGACAGATTCAAGCGCTCAAGCCCGTTTTGCGACCAGAAGTCTAAAGAACCTGTCAGTAAAATGACGAAAGCTTGTGTTGAACACCTGCGATAAACCACTTGACCAACTCCGCCACTTGTCGGAATGCTCGCTCAGTTAATAACAGAAGGGTTTCCAATGCCGCTCCTAGCAATACCTTTCCCGATGATTGATCCGGTTCTGATTGAATTCGGTCCACTCGCCATCCGTTGGTATGCTCTGGCATATATCGCCGGAATTCTGCTTGCATGGCGTTACATGGTCGTAACCGTCCGCAACACAGCGCTCTGGAACAAGACCCCTCATCCAACAGCAGCAAACATCGACGATTTTGTCATGTGGCCACACTTGGCATCATCCTTGGCGGGCGTTTAGGCTACGTGCTGTTTTACAACCTGCCTTATTACCTCACCAACCCGCTGGAGATTTTCGCGGTTTGGGAAGGCGGCATGGCCTTCCACGGTGGGTTGCTTGGCATGATCGTTGTTCTGATCATCTATTCCAGATCGCGCAACCTGTCCGGCTGGACCATGTTCGATCTGGCAGCCATCGCCGCCCCTATCGGCCTCTTCTTCGGACGCATCGCCAACTTCATCAACTCCGAACTCTGGGGCCGCCCAACCGACGTGGCATGGGCTGTTGTCTTCCCCAATGGCGGACCGGAACCAAGACACCCAAGCCAGCTCTATGAAGCCGCACTGGAAGGAGCCCTCCTGTTCCTCGTGCTGCGCTTGTTGTCACACCGCTTCAAACTGCTGCAGAAACCCGGCGTTCTCGCTGGCAGCTTTGCCATTGGCTACGGTCTGGCCCGCTCGTTCGTGGAACTCTACCGCGTCCCGGATGCACAAATCGGATACCTCTCCGGCTTCCTCACAATGGGTATGCTCCTGAGCCTGCCAATGGTCCTTATCGGAGCTGCCATTATAGTCTGGGCCCTAAAAAGAAATCCGGAAGAGAATAAAGTAGCCAAATGACCAGTTCCGCGTCCACGCCCCTTCAGGAGAAAATCAAAAAGCGGATTGCGGATCATGGTCCAATGTCCGTCGCAGAGTATATGAGCATGTGCCTGTCTGATCCCGAGCACGGCTACTACATGCACCAGCACCCCTTCGGCACCAAGGGCGACTTCACAACAGCACCCGAAATCTCGCAGCTGTTTGGCGAGCTGATCGGTGCATGGTTTGTGCATCAGTATCTTTCACAGGATCTCAAAGGCCCCATTCACCTGATTGAAATGGGGCCAGGTCGCGGCACACTCATGAAAGACATTCTGCGCGTGGTCTCACTGCGCCCGCAAATGCTCGCCAACCTGCAGATCCATCTGGTAGAAACCAGCCCGTCCTTGCGCAAAGCACAGCGTAAACTGCTCAAAGCCTACACAATCAAATGGCACGACACGCTGGAAACCATTCCGGAAGGTCCAATCCTGCTCGTCGCCAACGAACTGTTTGACGCCCTCCCGATCCACCAGTACCAACTGACGGAACAAGGATGGCGCGAAAGGTGTGTTGGACTGGATGATGATGGCAACCTCACCTTCGGCATCGGTGCTGGCACTCTGTCTCCGGCAGATGTAGCCAAAGCAAACCTGAAGGCCAAACTGGGCGATACGCTGGAAGTGTCTCCCGCTTCCAGCGCAATTGCCGCGCACATCAGCCAGCGCATCCGGCAAAACGGCGGCGCTGCTTTGCTCATCGACTACGGCTACGCCAAAACCGCCACTGGTGACACGTTTCAGGCCCTCAAAAAGCACGAATACGTCTCAACGCTGGACCATTGCGGCGAAGCTGATCTGACCGCCCACGTCAACTTTCAGGCCCTTGCCAACGCCGCACTGGCACAAGGCGCCAAGGCGCACGGCCCGATCACCCAGGGCCAGTTCCTGCTGGGCCTCGGCTTGCTGGAGCGAGCCGGTCAGCTTGGCGCAGGCAAGTCCACCCTTGATCAGGACCAGATCCGCAAAGACGTAGAACGCCTTGCAGCTGATGATCAGATGGGTGCACTGTTCAAAGTCCTTTGCATCACCAATACCTCTGAAAAACCAATTCCATTTCAACAATAAACCCACCGACAGCGGGAGAAGCCAATGATCAAAGTGCCTGAGCTTGAAGCGATGCAACACATTGCCCATGGCTTCTTCACCCGTGAAGGCGGTGTTTCCTCGGGCATCTATAAAGGCCTGAATGTGGGGATCGGCTCCAACGACACGCGCGAAGACGTGCTAGAAAACCGGCGCCGCGTTGCCAGCAGCATGGGCACCACGCCTGAGCAACTAGTGACCCCCTACCAGATCCACTCCGCAAAAGTCCTGAGTGTGTCCGCTCCCTTCACCGAGGCAGATAACAAACGCGCCGATGCACTTGTCACCAACACCCCCGGCCTTGCAATCGGCATTCTGACAGCCGACTGCGGTCCAATACTGTTTGTTGATCCTGACAATCGAGTCATTGGCGCGGCCCATTCCGGCTGGAAAGGCGCGGTAGACGGTATCTTGCCCAACACAGTCGCGGCCATGCAGAAACTTGGGGCAGATCCGGCAAACATCACTGCTGTCATGGGCCCAATGATCTCACAGCAAGCCTACGAGGTCGGCCCGGAGTTCATTCTCCGCTTTCTGGAGCGCTCCCAAGACAATCAGCGTTTTTTTTGTTCCCTCGGAAAAACCAGAGCACAGCATGTTCGACCTGCCTGCCTTCATAAAGGCGCAGCTGGAAAAACTCGGCCTGAAAAATACCATAGACCTTAAACTGTGCACCTACGCAGATGCAGACAGATTCTTCTCCTACCGTAGAACCACCCATAACAATGAACCGGATTACGGACGCCAAATATCAACTATCATGTTGACCGGCTAATTGTGCTTGCCAGCAAGCAAGAGTAAGTTCTGTTTGGGATTGCACTGCGAACTATGGATTGGGAGAACACCATGGCCCTGCACTTTTCACCGGAAGAATTTGCTGAGCGCCGCGCGGCTCTGGATGCCAAACTCAAAGAGCGCCATCTGGATTGCTTGCTGATCTTCGCACAGGAAAGCATGTATTGGCTTACCGGTTTCGACACCTTCGGCTACTGCTTCTTCCAGTGTCTGATCTATCGCCCCGGCGAAGAACCCATTCTCCTCACCCGCTCTGCCGATCTCAGACAAGCCCGCAACACCTCTAACCTGAAAGACATCCGCCTCTGGATGGACGTGGCAGGCAGGTCACCTGTTGGGCAGGTCAAAGAGCTGCTGTTTGATCTGGACCTATTAGGAACCCGCATCGGCGTTGAGTATGACACCCACGGCCTCACTGCTGCCAATGGCCGCCTACTCGACGAATCTCTCCACTCATTTGCAAATCTGGACGACGCCTCTGACATTGTGAAGGCACTGCGTCAGGTCAAGTCTCCCCAAGAGCTGGAGTACGTAAGAACAGCCGCCAAACTTGCCGACGAAGCCTTCCTCGCTGCAATGGAAGAAATCAAGCCCGGAGCCAACGAAGGCCACATACTGGCAAAGATGCAAAGCACCATCTTTGAAGGTGGGGGAGATTATCCGGCCAATGAATTTGTGATCGGGTCTGGCCTGATGCCCTGTTGTGCCGCTACAAGTCCGGTCGCAGAACACTCTCTGAAAATGATCAGCTCACATTGGAATGGGCAGGCGTCTACCGCCATTATCATGCAGCATCCATCCGCACCATCATACTGGGCGAGCCAACACCACGGCATTTGGAGCTGCATCGGGCAGCAAAAGACGCCCTTTTGGCAGTCGAGCAAGCCATGCAGCCGGGCAATACTTTTGGGGATCTATTTGCCGCTCATGCCAACGTTTTGGATGATCGGGGCCTGATGCCACACCGCCTGAATGCCTGCGGATATTCCCTTGGTGCACGCTTCACACCAAGCTGGATGGAGGCCCCATATATGGCATTTAAAGAAAATGCACATGAAATTCAGGAAAACATGGTACTGTTCATGCACATGATGATTATGGATTCTGACAGCGAAACCGCGATGACTCTGGGCCAAACGTACATCACACATGCAGATGGTCCAGAAACATTATCACAGCTTTCTCTCGACCTCCCTGTGAAGGCGGGCTAAAGACTGGCATAATTGAACTTTACGAATCTATTGGGGCACCCCACGCTGATTCTCTACGTGGACGTTAAGGACAGACATGCTGAAGCTCGTACTTCTACCTCGGGTATTAATCGTTGCCGTTACGGCGATTCTTGTAGGCTGTTCGGCAAACCCCATTCCCCCTTCCAGCATCGGGATATGATCGAAAACAAGTCAGCTCCCCCAACAGTTGCTCCGGATAAAGCAACTTTTGCGTTTGAGCAGCTGACCGGACTGCCGGGCAACATTGCCGATGACCTGTTTAGGGAACTGGGGGATCGCACAGCCGCCGCAGATCTCAACCTCGTCAGGCGCGTTGGCGCGCCGGCAACCTATCGGATCAAAGGGTTTTTGACAGCAGCAGGCGACCAGTACACCACCACCGTTTTCTACGTGTTTGATATCATAGATGAAAACGGCAACCGGGTTCATCGAATCGATGGGCAGGAACAAACTGGTGGTAACGCGGGCGATCCATGGAACTCTGTGACGCGCGATGCACTTCGCAGAATTGCCGGTAGAACTGTTGCATCACTAAAAGCATGGCTCTACAGCAAATGACCTAGCAAGTTCAATGGGATACACGATTACGCGGCTCAGCTTTAGCAAAAAAAAGCTGAGCCGCAATGCGTTCTGGCTATTGTCGGCTTAAGGCGAGGTTGTTAAAAGGCGCGCAAGGCTGCCTCTCAGGGCACCTTCTCAGAAGAAGTCGGGTTCCGCCAAGGGACGCAAATATCCACCTCACCACCGACCATTGTCGATCGGTGAGACCAAAGCCCAAGAAGGACTTGCGGGTTATGAAAATCGTCGCGGGTAACTCCAATCGCGCGCTGGCCGAGCAAATTTCAAAGTATCTTGATGTGCCATTGGCGAAGTGCCAGGTTCGCCGCTTTGCAGACCAGGAAATTTACGTTGAAATCCAGGAGAACGTGCGCGGTGAGGACGTTTTCGTCATTCAGCCGACAAGCTATCCGGCAAACGATCACCTGATGGAACTGCTCATCATTATTGATGCGCTTCGCCGTTCTTCAGCACGTCGTATTACCGCAGTGGTTCCATACTTTGCTACGCCCGTCAGGATCGTAAGTCGGCACCACGCACACCGATCTCTGCAAAACTCGTATCTAACCTAATCACTAATGCTGGTGCGGACCGTGTTCTCACGCTTGACCTGCACGCTGCACAGATTCAGGCTTCTTCGACATCCCAACCGACAACCTCTACGGCGCACCTGTGATGACCCGCGACATCAAAGAGTGTTACGACACAACCAACGTCATGGTTGTTTCTCCCGATGTTGGCGGTGTGGTTCGTGCACGCGCACTTGCAAAGCGGATCGAAGCGCCTCTGTCCATCGTTGATAAGCGTCGCGACAAGCCTGGTGAATCCGAAGTCATGAACATCATTGGTGATGTGAGCGGATACGACTGTATCCTCGTAGATGACATCGTCGATTCCGGCGGCACTCTGTGTAATGCGGCAGAAGCTCTGCTAAACGCTGGCGCAAAATCTGTAACCGCCTACATCACACACGGCGTCTTGTCCGGCGGCGCAGTTGCACGCGTTTCTGCATCCAAGCTGAAGGAACTGGTAATCACTGATTCCATCGAGCCAACGGCTGCTGTGCAGGCGGCACCAAATATCCGCACCATTCAATCGCCCCTCTGATGGGCGAAGCGATCAATCGCACTTCGCAGGAACGCTCTGTTTCCAGCCTGTTCGATTAATCCACCTGAAATGCACGAATTTTGAAAAACCGGGGTCCGCTCCGGTTTTTCTTATTTTGTGCCTGTTTTGCAGCCGCAAAACCGGTTTTCAGGCAAGAATACAACACCAGCAGAATCAAAGCGCAGAGTCTCTTCAAGTTTTCGGACAAACTTCCTAAAGGCTCCGCCGTTGGCCTTGCTCTTTAAGGCAAGTTCAGCTATACGAGCCGCGTACGTCGACACCCTTGGAGGAGGCGTGCAAAGTTGGCCGTAGTTGAGCACAGAAAACTGTCGCTCCCGCGGCCTTACTTTTATAATCTAACTAGGAGATTCCACCATGGCAAACAGCTATGAGCTGAAAGCACAGGTGCGTGAACTGGGTGGCAAGGGGGCCGCTCGTGCAGCTCGTCGTGAAGGTCTTGTACCTGCAGTCATCTACGGCGGTAAAAAAAGCAGCAGTTTCTATCAGCCTGCCGATCAAAGAAGCTACCATGACCCTTCATAAGGGTGGCTTCCTGTCTCACGTCGGTACAATCGACCTGGACGGCAAGAAAACTTCTGTAATCGCAAAAGACTTCCAGCTGCATCCAGTAAAAGACACGCTGATGCACGTTGATTTCCTGCGCGTTTCTGCAAATGCAACGCTGACAGTTGAAATCCCTGTGAAGTTCCTGAACGAAGAAACTTCCCCAGGTCTGAAGCGCGGCGGTGTTATCAACGTTGTACGTCACACCGTTGAGATGACTGTTCCGGCAAACGCAATTCCAGAAGCTCTGGAAATCGATCTGGCTGAAGCTGACCTTGGTTCTTCCCAGCACATCTCTGCTGTTAAGCTGCCTGAAGGTTGTGCACCAACCATCACAGACCGCGACTTCACCATCTCCACCATTGCAGCTCCTGCTGGTCTGAAAGAAACTGACGAAGCAGAAGAAGCTTCTGAAGAAGCTGAAGGTGAAGGCGAAGGCGAAGCCTAATTCTCAACATCTAGGCTTGGAGCCATACCTATGAAGCTGTTGGTCGGCCTCGGGAATCCAGGCCCTAAATACGAGAGTAATCGTCACAATATCGGGTTCATGGCGGCTGATGAAATTCATCGCCGCCATCGCTCATTCAGCCCATGGCGGGCCCGCTTTCAGGCACAAGTTTCTGAAGGCACTCTGGAGGCGAAAAAGTCCTGCTGATGAAGCCAATGACCTATATGAACGATTCCGGTCGTTCAGTGGGCGAAGCACTCCGTTTCTACAAACTCACTCCGCAAGATGTTGTCGTGCTCTATGACGAGCTGGACTTGCCCCCTGCCAAATTCCGTATGAAAAACGGCGGCGGTCACGGGGGCCACAATGGCCTGCGCTCAATCACAGCACACATCACAGACGCTACCGCCGCGTACGCCTTGGCATCGGCCATCCGGGCCACAAGGACCGTGTGCATCAATGGGTTCTGGGTGACTTTGCGAAAGCGGATCAGGAGTGGCTTGAGCCTCTGTTAGAAGCCATTGCAGACAACGCTCCTTTGCTCGCACAAAACAACGACAACCAGTTCGCAAACAAAGTGACACTGGCAACACGCCCGGAAGGCTCTGGCAAGCCTTACAAAAAAAGAAAGCTCGCGCGAATCTGCTTCAAAGAAAAAGCAAGAAACAGCCAAGCCCGAGCCGCAAAAGAAGCCAGCCCCAAAGGCAACCGGCTATCAGGACAAAGAAGCAAACAAAAAAAGGGCCGCTCGCCTCAGCGCTTGAGCAGCTATTTGGATCGAAAGGACAAAAGTAAATGGGTTTTCAGTGCGGCATTGTCGGCTTGCCTAACGTTGGTAAGTCTACCCTCTTTAACGCTCTGACCAAGACAGCAGCGGCGCAGGCAGCAAACTATCCGTTCTGCACCATTGAGCCGAACACAGGTGATGTTGCTGTTCCAGATCCACGACAGTCCAAAATCGCAGCAATCGCGCAGTCCAAGGAAATCATTCCAACACGATTGACCTTCGTGGACATTGCTGGTCTCGTTCGCGGAGCCTCCAAAGGCGAAGGTCTGGGCAACCAGTTTCTGGCAAACATCCGTGAAGTTGACGCCATCGCACACGTTCTGCGTTGCTTTGAAGACGACGATGTCACCCACGTCGATGGCAAAATCGACCCGATTGCCGATGCAGAAACCGTAGAAACCGAACTGATGGTTTCTGACATGGAAAGCCTCGAGAAGCGCATCGCACCACTCGCCAAGAAAGCAAAGTCTGGCGACAAGGACGCGAAGCTTGCTCTGCCAATCATGGAACAGGCTCTGGCAATCCTTCAGGACGGCAAGCCTGTGCGCGCACTGGGCCTGACCGATCCGGAAGACATCAAGCAGCTCGACATGCTCAACCTGCTGACCTCCAAGCCGGTTCTCTATGTTTGTAACGTAGAAGAAGAATCTGCCGACAAGGGCAACAGCCTCTCCGCCAAGGTTCAGCCATGGCAGAAGAGCAAGGCGCTGCATCTGTTGTCATCTCCGCAGCAATCGAAGCAGAGATTGCACAGCTGGATGAAGAAGAACAGCGTGAATACATGGCGGACATGGGGCTGGAAGAGCCGGGTCTGGATCGCCTGATCCGCACAGGCTACGACCTGCTGCACCTGATCACCTACTTCACAGCAGGACCAAAAGAAACCCGCGCATGGACCGTACCGGTCGGCACAAAGGCTCCTCAGGCCGCTGGCGTCATCCACACCGACTTTGAGCGCGGCTTCATTCGCGCACAAACCATCGGCTACAACGACTATGTTGAACTGGGTGGTGAGGGACCGGCAAAAGAAGCAGGCAAAGCACGGGACGAAGGTAAGGAATACGTGGTTCAGGACGGCGACGTATTGCTCTTCAAGTTCAACGTCTGATTTCTGCAGATCTTCATCAAACATCAAAGGCGCTCCTCGGGGCGCCTTTTTTACTTAAAAAAAACATCCGCTTAAAATCAAAGATCAAGCAGCACAATTTCGCTGGAGGCCTCCGCATCCACATCCGCCACATGGACCTCTTTCAGCCCCTTGGTGATCAGGTTCGCAAGAATACTCTGCTCAACGCCGCTGTCTACAATAAGCATATCCGCTTGCGCGCAAGTGCCTGCCACATAACGACTGGGCACACCAAACTTACTGGAGTCACACAGAACCATCGTGCGCCTGCAAGAAGTCATGATCGCTCGGGCAAGCTCTGCTTCATCCTCAACGTAGTACATAAGCGCACCGTCCACGGATAAGCCACAGGCTAATAACGCCCCAGTCCGCCTCCAACTCCTCAACGGCAGCAAGAGTGATCGGCCCAGAGAACCTTGCCCATCAGCGTAAAGGTTCCCGCCAATCACATGAACCTCAGCGGCAGTTTCAGCGCCAATGATCATCGAGGCCACAGCATAGGAGTTGGTCGAAACCTTAAGCTGCTCAACCTGCGAAAGGTGCTGAGCAAGAATGGTCATGGTACTGCCGGATTCAACAACAGCATGGTGCCCTTTCTTGAAGAAAGACGCAGCCAGCCGTCCAATCGCATATTTCTCGATATAATGGGTGCGCAGCCTGACCCGATACGAATCCTCGCCTCTTGGCAACAGATAGCAAATGGAGTTCTCGAAGAGCTCATAATCCTCGCGCGCTGACAACGCCTGCGCCAGAACAGCAAGCTCCTCGAAGCCCATTCCCAGAATATCTGCAGCGGCAGTCAAGGATATGCGGCGATGGTGCTTTACCAGATTGGCAAGAACGTCCACCCTTAAATCAATCATCATTTAAACTGGCCTAGATTCAGGCTTCCGATCCCGATGTAAACAATGTTCCATTTTAGCGAAAATGACTAAGAAATATCAAACGATTAGGAGAGCCTAGTCAATTGCGTCAGCAATTACTCAAAAAACGTGAATTCGTCCCCGTCAGTATCCTCCAGAACTCCCCGGAAGACACGCGCATTTTTCAGATGGTGCTCGATTTCAGAAAACCCGACTTCCCCGTGGTTTTCGGTGATGAAGACGTCAACACCACGCTCGGTTTGCCCGGAATAGCGGCTGGGAACCCCAAACTTGGAACTGTCGCACAGCATCATGGTTTTCTGCGCACTCTGCTGCATCATCAAACTGATCTGCGCATCCACCTCATGAAAGTAGCTGGCCCCCTTCTCAATACACAGGCTCGTCGGGCTCATAATCGCCCAATCCACTTCCAGTTCACGAAGACGCGCCAGTGTCTCCTCCCCATACAGCGCAGTAGTATGGGTCCCAAGCCTGCCGCCAATCAGTTCAATACTGAACAGACCACTGTTATGCCGGACAAGGCTCTCCGCAATCAGCGGACTGGGCGTTGTAATGGAAAGATCACGTTTTTCTTTGAGGTGATTGACAAAAAGCGCGGGCGTACTGCCCGCCCCAATCAGCAAACGATCACCATCCTGAATCAGGCTGGCGGCCAGCTTGCCGATTGCATTTTTCTCTGCAAAGCGGGAGTGCATGCGCACGCTGATATCACTCACCTCCGTTGCCTCTTGAGAGACCAGCGAGTTGCCGCGTACGCGCAGGATACTGTTGTCTTCCAAATGATCGACCGAACACAGAATGTCGTCGATGGAGCAATCCAGCACATTAGCCAGCAAGGGGAGCGATATGGTTCTATAACGCCGCACCATTTCGATTATGCGGACAATCACAACACACCCCCAACCGCAATTAAACCAAATATTTCCGAGAACTTGTCAAAGCAAGCTTGGAAGGAAAGCTAGGGTCGGTTTCGGGTAATATCCCGACCAAAGATGACTTCATCGCGAAGCGGGATGCCATGTAGACCCGTAACCGGGATCTCCGGGTTTAACTTGCGTTCCTCATCAATGACGCCCCGCACCACCTTTTCCAAGTGGAAACCACGTCTTTGATAGAACCGGAAGGCATCAAGGTTGTCGTTGGATGTGCGCACCATAATGCGACCAACATCCGCATGCCTCGCAGCATCCACAGCCGCATCCAGCAAAAGCGTTCCGACCCGCCCCATCTTTGCAAGGAATCGAGAGTGAGGATCTCCCATTCGCTCTCGCGCTTAATCAGAGTAATCATCCCGACCAGACGGCCTTCATTCAAAGCCAGATAGCCCGGCAATTTGGAGGCGTCCACCACTTCCCCATCCAGCAATTGCTCAGGACTGGTCCAGCGGTTCACAAGCAGCTCAACAACCTGCTCTCGATCTTCAGGCTCAATTGCTCTTATTTGGATTGACACGAAGAAGACTCCTGTTCGGCATCTGGCCTAACTAGATCAGTATCTTTTAACATTCGCAATTCAGTAGCAGTACGCGCCTGCCAGCCTGTGCGTTCTAACTCGGGCATTTCATTATTCTCAAGCGGATAGCCGACGCAAAGGTAGGCAACAAACCTCCAGCTGTCAGGCACACCAAACACCTGCCCCATGCTGTCAGGGTCGAGAATAGACACCCAGCCCACACCAATGCCCTTCGCTCTGGCCGCAAGCCAGAGGCAGTTGATCGCACTCACACAGGAATAGGAGAGCGTTTCCGGCATGGTCTGCCGCCCTAACCCTGCGCCCTGTGCCGGATCAACCTCGCAAAATACAGCAAACTGCAGCGGCGCATCCGTCAGCCCCTGAAGCTTGAGCTTCGCATAGCTCTCGGCGCGCTCGCCTTTGTAGCCCTTCAAGGCCTCTGCGTTGGCATGTTGGAAGTTGCGGTAAACGGCTTCTCTGTTCTCAGGCCGGCATACCTCAACAAAGCGCCAAGGCTGACTGTTGCCGACGCTTGGGGAAAGGTCAGTCAATCGCAAAAGCTCATCAACAATTTCGCGATCAATCATGTCTTGCTTGAAATGACGCACATCTCTGCGCCATTTCAAAAGCAATTCGAAATCTTGATTGAAGGCCTCAGAAAACTGCGGCCCGTTCTCTACAACAGAGTCATTCAATGACCAGGAAACTCCACCAAGGTTCTCACAGGAATATCCAGAGCTTCCAGTTTTGCACGTCCCTGCAGTTCTGGCAAATCTACAATGAAGCAAGCTGCAACAATATCCGCACCAACGCTTCTCAGCAGCTTGACAGCAGCTTCCGCCGTGCCACCGGTCGCAATCAGATCATCAACCAGAATAACCTTCTCACCCGGCTTGATGGCATCACGGTGGATCTCGATGGTATCCGTACCATACTCGAGCTCATACTCCTGCTCGATAGTCTCAAACGGCAACTTGCCCTTTTTACGAACCGGCAGAAACCCTGCAGAAAGCTGATGTGCTACAGCGCCACCAAGAATAAAACCACGCGCCTCAATACCAGCGACCTGCGCAATCTTGGAACCGGCCCATGGCTGTACCAGCGCATCAACAGCACGGCGAAACGCACGAGGCTCACTCAGCAGAGTGGTGATGTCACGAAACAGGATACCTTCTTTTGGATAGTCAGGAATGGTCCGAATCGACGCAATCAGCTCCTCTGAGATCGTGTTGAGTGTTTCAGTCATGGTTGTTTCCGTGTTTCTTTATTAAAATTTGATATATTTGAGACTCTGCAGCCAGAGCCTTGTGAAGTTATTCTGATAGTCAGTCGGTTATTTGTTCAGCACACGTCCGGCAATCGCATCCAACTTGGCAAGCAGCGCGGGATCTCGTTTGTCCTCTGCGGTGATAAACGCAAAATCAAGGGCCGTGTTAGACCCGACTGGACATTCCTGATGTTCCCTCGGCAGCTTTCTGGCAACCGCACGCACCAGCTTGTGAGCGCTCTCTACATTCTCGTGCAACACCTTGAGGATCGCATTGATATCAACATTCCCGTGGTCAGCATGCCAGCTATCGTAATCTGTGACCGTTGCCACTGTTGCGTAGCTCAGTTCCGCCTCACGCGCCAGCTTGGCCTCTGGCATGTTGGTCATCCCAATGACATCACAGCCCCAGGAACGATAGAGGTTGCTTTCCGCCTTTGAAGAAAACTGCGGTCCTTCCATAGCCAGATACGTCCCGCCACGGCTATACGTAAGGCCCTCTTGTTGACAAGCAGCTTCAACAACATCCACCAGTAACGGCGACACAGGATCAGCTACGGATACGTGCGCAACACAGCCTGTTCCAAAGAAACTCTTTTCACGGGCAAACGTCCGGTCGATGAACTGATCAACAAGCACAAACGTGCCCGGTACATACTCTTCCTTCAGTGAGCCACAGGCGCTGATAGAAATCAGGTCCGTAACACCAGCCGCTTCAGCACATCGATATTTGCCCGATAATTGATCTCGCTTGGGGAGTGCACATGCCCCCGGCCATGGCGTGGCAGAAAGGCAACCTTGAGGCCATTGATCTCGCCGATGCAGACATCATCGCTTGGTTCACCCCAAGGGCTTTTGATCGTTTCCCAGCGGGCATTTTCAAACCCGGGGATATTGTAGAGCCCGGAACCACCAATAATACCCAGTACCGCCTGCATAGTGCTCTCCTCAAGAAATAAGTCTCGGCGCTATCCTATCAGATTCAGCGGGGAAAGTTGGCGGTACATCAAATCCAGCCAACACTCCCAAAAAAAAGGGCTACCCCAATAGGGTAGCCCTTTTAAAACTTATAAATGTGACCTTAGTGGTCCACATTTCTCCAGATCTTGCGCTTTGTAAAGTACAGAAGCGAAGCAAAAAGGATCAGGAACGCCATAACACCGAAGCCAATGCGCTTACGATCTTCAAGGTGAGGCTCAGCAGTCCACATCAGGAATGCAGAAACGTCACGAGCATACTGATCAACAGTCATTGGAGAACCATCGGAGTACTCAACCGCTTCATCATAAAGCGGAGGCGCCATTGCAAGCGTCTGACCCGCGATGAAGTTAGGGTTGTAGTACTGACCGTCAGGAATTTCGACACCCTCAGGAGCATCGTGATAACCGGTCAGCAGGCCGTACAGATAGTCCGGACCATTTTCCTGATACTGCGTCGCAATATCCAGAACAAACCATGGGAAACCACGAGTAACCGCACGTGCTTTTGCGATCAGGGACAGATCTGGTGGGTAAGCACCATTGTTGGAAGCACGGGCTGCCTGTTCGTTCGGGAACGGAGAAGGGAACCGGTCAAACGGCTTGCCTTCGCGCTCGAACATCTCACCTTCATCATCCGGACCATCCTGAATGAAGTACTCAGCAGAAAGAGCGCTGACTTCATCCTCGGAAAAACCCGGACCGCCTGCTTCAGCAAGGTTACGGAAGGCAACGAGGCTCAGACCATGACAGGCAGAACAAACTTCCTTGTACACCTGAAAGCCGCGCTGCAGCTGAGCTTTGTCAAACTGGCCAAACGGACCAGCAAAAGACCAAGGCTGCTTTTCGACATGCGGGCCTTCACCAGCAGCCAGAGCTGGACCGGCAATTGCCAGACCTGCAACAACTGCGATGGCGCGTACGCTTTTGAACATCAGATTTTTCATCTTACCAAAATCCCCTGCCCTTAGGACGCACTGCCGGTTTTACCCAGCACAGCATCGTTGATTGAGTCAGGAACCTTCTTTGGTTTTTCGATCAGGCCAAGAACTGGCAGGATCACCAAGAAGTGGATGAAGTACAGTGCGGTGAAGATACGAGAAGCGATTACGTAACCGCCTTCTGCAGGCATCGCGCCCAACCAGCCAAGGATGACAGCGTAGAACACAAACAGCCAGAAGAACACTTTGAACACTGGACGGAATGTGCCGGAACGCACCTTGGAAGTATCGAGCCACGGCAGAACAAACAGAACTGCAATCGCACCAAACATCGCGATAACACCACCGAGCTTGTCCGGGATAGCGCGCAGGATCGCGTAGAACGGCAAGAAGTACCATTCAGGAACGATGTGTGCAGGCGTAACCATTGGGTTCGCTTCGATGTAGTTGTCCGGGTGACCCATATAGTTCGGCATGTAGAATGCGAACCAAGAGAAGAAGATCATGAAGATAACGATCGCGAACAGATCCTTCACCGTGTAATACGGATGGAAAGAGATCGTGTCCTTCTCGGACTTAGGATCAACGCCTACCGGATTGTTGTTACCAGCAACGTGGAACGCCCAGATGTGCAGCAGCACAACACCAACAATCACGAATGGCAGCAGGTAGTGCAGTGAGAAGAAGCGGTTCAGTGTTGGGTTACCAACGGAGAAACCACCCCAAAGCCATGTTGTAATGCTCTCACCAACAACTGGGATAGCAGAAAACAGGTTGGTAATAACCGTTGCGCCCCACAAAGACATCTGGCCCCATGGCAGCACGTAGCCCATGAATGCAGTTGCCATCATCAGCAGGAACAGCAGAACACCAAGGATCCAGGCGATTTCGCGTGGTTCTTTATAGGAGCCGTAATACATGCCACGGAACATATGGATGTACACTGCAATAAAGAACATGGATGCGCCGTTCATGTGCAGATAGCGCAGCAACCAACCGTAGTTCACATCACGCATGATGTGCTCAACGGACGCAAATGCCAAAGCGTCGTTAGGTGTGTAGTGCATCACCAGCACGATGCCGGTAAGCAGCTGCACAACCAGCACGAAGAAAGCAATACCGCCGAAGGTCCACCAGTAGTTCAGGTTCTTCGGGGTAGGAAAAGCAACAAAACTCCCATGCACAAGGGAGAGCACCGGCAAACGACGCTCCAGCCACTTGGCAGGTGCGCTTTGCGGTTCATAAGTAGAATGACCAGACATAGCTGCCTCCTGAAGGGGTCACGTCAGCCGATTACGACAGTGTCGTTTTCGGAAAACTGGAAAGGCGGCACGAGCATGTTCTCTGGAGCCGGGCCCTTACGAATACGACCAGCAGTGTCGTAGTGAGAACCGTGACATGGGCAGAACCAGCCGCCAAAATCACCGGCTTCACCAAGAGGCACACAGCCAAGGTGCGTACATACGCCAACCATGACCAGCCAGGCTTCGTGGCCTACAGTTGCGCGGTTGGCATCGGTTGCCTCCGCATTGTCTGCCAGGTTTGCGTTACGTGCAAACTGGTCTGGCAGATCAGAGATAGGCACTGCAGTCGCTTCAGCGATCTCTTTTTCCGTACGTTGACGGATAAAGACTGGCTTACCACGCCAGGTCACAGTGATTGATTGCCCGACTTCAACCGCAGAAACGTCAACTTCAATAGAAGCCAAAGCCAGTGCAGATGCATCCGGGTTCATCTGATGGATAAAGGGCCAAGCCAGCTCCCGCACCGACCGCGCCCACGGCGCCGGTCGCGATGTAAAGAAAATCGCGGCGTGTCGGTTCAGCCGTGTCCGTGTGTTCCAAGGTCGCGTCCTCTCGAAACAAAATTGAAAGAGAACACCTAAGAACTCTCTTGAGAGGACAGTACCCACGCTAGTAAAACCAGCCACCATCTACCCAAAACAAAGATCTATAGGTGAAAATGCGCAAACTACGCACTTATATTAACGGATGCTATCTGCCACCAATGGTCGCACTTGTCTAGGCTCGTTGAAAAATTGAGGACTTATTGTCGCAGTCAACTTGGGCAAAAATCGAAAAAAAGCTAGGACAAATCAGATTCTGAATGATGTAAGCCCGTCAAAGCGAGGGTGGTTCGGGGACCATAGGACGCAGATTCGCCCCGAACCACCTTAAGTTTAAATCGCTTGATTCCCGCCTAGGAACCCTTATTCAGCGGCAACTTGCGCAAGGAATCCGCCAGATTGGTGGTTCCAGAGGTTCTCATAGATACCGTCAGACTTCAAAAGTTCCTCGTGAGTACCCATTTCTACGATTCTGCCTTGATCCATGACAATCAGGCGATCCATTGCCGCGATTGTGGAAAGTCTGTGAGCAATTGCAATAACCGTCTTACCCTCCATCAATTCGAACAGGCTCTCCTGAATAGCCGCCTCCACCTCGGAGTCCAAAGCAGACGTTGCTTCGTCCAGAACAAGGATAGGAGCGTCCTTCAACAAGACACGCGCAATGGCAACACGCTGACGCTGACCGCCAGAAAGCTTCACACCGCGCTCGCCCACCAGAGTATCAAAGCCAGTACGCCCTTTCGGGTCCTTCAGACCTTCAATGAACTCCAGAGCGTGCGCCCGCCGAGCTGCTTCCGTCGCCTCTTCCAGGGTTGCACCATCTTTGCCGTAAGTGATGTTTTCCAGAATTGTCCGATGCAGCAACGAGGTATCCTGAGAAACCACGCCAACATGCTGTCGCAGACTTTCCTGCGTCACACCGCGGATATCCTGACCGTCAATCTTGATACGTCCACCTTCCAGATCATGGAAGCGCAGCAACAGGTTCATCAGCGTCGACTTGCCAGCACCGGAGCGACCAACAATGCCGATTTTCTCACCGGGCTTGATGTCCAGCGACAGGTTCTCCAGCACGCCGCTACCTTTGCCATAGTGGAACTTGACATTTTCAAAGCAAATTTCCGCTTTAGAGACAACCAGTTCCTCGGCATCATCATGGTCTGCGACCTCCGTATGTCTGGACAGCATACCTATGCCATCCTGAACAGTGCCGATATTTTCGAACAGGCCCGCAACTTCCCAGAGAATCCATTGCGACATGCCCTGCAAACGCAAGGCCAGACCAATTGCGATCGCAATATCACCGGTGGTGACCAACGCACCCTTCCAGAGCCAGATAGCAACGCCCCCGAGTGACAGAAGCAAAAGGTTGTTGATCAGGGTCAGCCAGATGTTCAGCTTGGTCACATTCCGCATCTGTTGATGCACCGTGTCCATAAACGTGCTCATAGACCCTTTGGCATAGTCCTCTTCGCGCGCAGCATGAGAAAACAGCTTAACGGTCGAGATATTCGTATACGCATCAACAACATGACCGGTCATCACCGACCGCGCATCCGCTTGCTTCTTCGAGATTGTCTTCAACCTTGGCACAAAGATGTACATGACAAGGAAATATGAAGCCAACCACCCCACCATGGGCAGAGCAAGACGCCAATCAGCGCTCGCAAGCACAAAAAGCGAGGCAAAGAAGTAAACACTCACATAGACGAAAATATCGACAATACGGGTAATGACCTCCCTCACGGCGAGAGAAGTCTGCATCAATTTATTCGCAACACGACCTGCAAAGTCATTATGGAAGAAGCTCAGGCTTTGGCGAAGCAATTGCCGGTGCCCCTTCCAGCGAATGAGCATCGGATAGTTTCCAACAAGCCCCTGATGGAAGAACAACTCCCAAATACCAGAGACAATTGGCGAGATCACAAGCAACACCACCCCCATCCAGATGAGGTGGCCGCTGTTATCGGCAAAGAACGTTTCTGGATCTTCTGTACCTAGCCAGTTCACCAGGTCACCCATAAACGTAAATATTACGACTTCCAGAACAGCAATTCCAGCAGCAAAGAAAGCAATAATAGCAAGCAACAATGCCACTGGCTTAGTATAGAACCAGATAAAACCCCAAAATGCATTGGGAGGAGTCGTTATCTCTTCCACTTTGAATGGATCAATAAGCTTCTCGAAATAAGAAAACATGATAAATCCCAATTAATATACTTGGAACACAAGGCGCAATACAACGTCAACATACAGTGAGAATGGCGGCTGCTTACTGCAGCCGCTCATCTCGTTCATATGGATCGCGGCTAGATTTAGGAGCGCCGGAAAAAGACCAGATCAAACTGGCAATCCCGACACCAACTGCAAAAGCGCCAGCTACGGTATCAATCACACGCCCTTTAAGCAGCGTGCCAGCCTCGTAAGTCCCGTTGGACCGTACAAATTCCACCAGACCCAATTCAGCGTAAAGCGTTGGAATGACAGCAAAAAAATGCAACTCCAGCACTAATCATCAAGAACCAGAAGGCGTGCACAAGGCCCTGAGAAAGTGAGGTTTTTCCCGCGTCCCCAGAGCGCACATAGCGTCCACCATCGACGGGAATTTGAGGTACAGAACCATCACGGGACGCAATCTGCGCCCAGATAAAAGAGGTAATCATTGGAGATACTCCGACAACATATGCATGCAACCGCAGACGTAAGACGTCCGTAAGGGAGGGCTGCATTAAGAAAATACGAGTTAGGAAGTGTTGGAAATCCGCTTTCTAGGCGGAGATTGGACGGCCTGTGTACCAAGCAGATTGCATAGCGCAATTGCCAGTCGCCGGGAGAACATTTACGTTCACGAGCACAAATTCAGTATTCATGTATGTCTCCCTGGTTCCAACGTTTTAAAAATAGCTGATCGGGCGATCAGCAACTCGGAGAGTCTCGTCAAATGAGATGAGGCTCTCGGCCGGTGCGAGATGCTTATACTCATAAAGACCGAAACATGCCTAGCCCCCAAAACTATGGAAAAACACTTTGGAATGCACTGTATCTTTTTCGCAACATATATCACTGATTCCAATGAAAGCACTTGATTCCGATCAGCAAAATCACAGTGAGAGTCCGCAACTTTCAACAAACACTATGTTTTTTCTGGAGATTTTCACTGGGTTCCTCTAGATGCCCGAGTAATGCTTCCATAAGCCATTCTGATACGACCAAGAGCGAGCACCACGCACCATGCCAGATATTGCCCTGTACCAACCCGACATTCCGCAGAACACCGGGACACTGTTGCGGTTGGCCGCATGTATGGATGTGACCCTGCACCTGATCGAACCAGCCGGATTTCCCCTGTCTGATCGCGCACTTAAGCGCGCCGGCATGGATTACATCGAACGCGCGAAGCTCCAGCGCCATATGGATTGGGAGAGTTTCCGTGAATGGCAAATGGCGGAAAAGCGCCGTCTTATCCTCATGACCACCAAAGGATCGCGCCCCTATACCCAGTTCGCCTTCAAAAAGGACGACCTGATCCTGATGGGCCGCGAAAGCTCCGGCGTGCCTGAAGATGTCCACCAGGTTTCTGATGCCAGATTGCTGATTCCCATGAAGAACGGCATGCGCTCACTCAACATGGCCGTCTCCACCGGAATGGTGCTTGGTGAGGCCCTGCGCCAAACCGATTGTTTTTAAGCATGACGCAACCTAGACTGGCTGCGTTGATAAATGCGTTGCTTTGCGCTGGTTAGGTTTTTTCTGCGATGTTTGAAAGTGTCCTGAGAAAAATTGTTCATCTGTTGCGCAGCGCATACTTTCTCATGATCCCCCTGCCCGCTCTGGCAGGGGCTCCACTTGAGCCGATTCTTTATCCCCGCCTCTTCGATGAGGCGGAACTGGAGCGCCACCTACACCTGCTCAACCAGATATACCCCTGCAAATGGCATGATGCACACAAACGGAACGGGTATAACCTCTACGATCTTGGCAATGACATTCAGGTCCTTGAGTTCTCCTGCACGGTGGGCCTGCACAATCTGGCAAACCTGTACGTCCGCAAATATAAAGACCGCAGCCAACCGGCAAAACTCGTCGCTCTGCGTCGGCCAAAGGGACAGCCGATCACCAGCAAATACATCCTCTTCAACAGCTTCTGGGACCATAACCGCGCCGCCCTCACCAGCTTCACGGTAGATCGCGGATTGTCAGACTGCGGCTCGTTTGAAGTCCACCGCTTCACACCACAAGGCAATCTGGAATTGGTGGAATATCGCGCAAAGCACACCTGCGACGGAAAATTCCGCGAACCCACGCAGTATCCGTTGGTCTACCCGATGATGTAACCGGCAAACCAAACAGCTAAAGCCTCCCTAAGCCAGTAAACACATTTCAACCAAGAGTTTTTAGGCAAGCGTAAGGGCTAGGCGGCATTCTATGACAGGACACGACCAGTCAAAGAGGAAGGCCACCATGTCCAGATACGTGTATCCTAGCATAGCTTTTATCTTTGCCGCCCTTTTGAGCAGCCCGTCACAAGCCGAGCCGGTACAACTTGTCAAAGAAAACGACCCGTCAATCCTGAACCGCTACATAGACCTGTTGAATGTCGCGCATCCCTGTGACTGGCGTGAGGACTACAAGACGAAGGGCAATCACCGCCTGCGGTTCAATGAGTTCGTGCAGGTACTCGAATTCTCATGTTCAATGAGTCCATACAACGATGCCCATCTCTACGTCCATCTGGATTCCAGAGACCCGGACGAAGCAGCATTGCTGGCGTTTGAACGTCCCCCCGGCGAACCCAACGATGATCCCGAGGTCATCTTTAACGGTGTCTGGGACATTAAGACCGGAGATTTGACAAGCTTTATGAAGTACCGGCCTTGGAGACTGCGGGACCTATGAGGTCCACAGGTTCACCCCACAGGGCTACCCCTATCTGCTAGAGTACCGCGCCAAACCCGAGTGCGATGGCAACTACGATCAGCCGGAGAATTATCCCGTGATCCTTGAGAGAGAACAATAGTCCAGCGCCCAGCGTTACCTCACCTGTACTTCTCAGCAACCCTCCATTACATAGGGCAGCAAAGAACGCTTTGCGCTCAAGGAGGGACGATGAGCGAGACACAAAACACCCTTCCAGCTGATCTGGAAGACAAAAAAACAAGAAGCATCCGTTTGGTTTCGCCAGCTGCGCGACAACATCTGCAACGCCTTTGAAAAGCTGGAAGACGAAGTCGGAGAGACCAACGGGCCCCTCTCGGACCAGCCAGCCGGACGCTTTGAGCGCACCCCATGGGAACGTACCGACCACAGCGGTGGCCACGGCGGCGGCGGTGTCATGTCCTTGATGCATGGCCGCGTCTTTGAAAAAGTTGGCGTCCATGTCTCCACCGTCCACGGTGAGTTCTCTCCCGAATTCAGAGGCCAGATCCCCGGTGCCAGCGAAGACCCGCGCTTCTGGGCCTCCGGCATCTCCCTGATCGCTCACATGCACAACCCAAATGTACCGGCAGTGCATATGAACACCCGCATGGTGGTCACCACCAAGCAGTGGTTTGGCGGCGGCGCAGATCTGACGCCTGTTCTAGGCGCCCGCCGGACACAGGAAGACCCCGACACAGTCGAATTCCACGAGGCCATGAAAGCAGCCTGCGCAGACCATCCGGGGGCAGACTACGACCACTTCAAGAAATGGTGTGACGAGTACTTCCATCTGCCACACCGCAACGAAGCACGCGGCATCGGCGGCATCTTCTATGATCGCCACAACACCGGCGACTGGAACGCAGACCTTGCCTTCACCAAATCCGTCGGCAACGCCTTCCTCGACATCTACCAAAGCTGGTTCGCAAGAACTTCCTGACCCCATGGACAGACGAACAGCGCGAAGAACAGCTGGTCCGCCGTGGCCGCTACGTGGAGTTCAATCTGCTCTACGATCGCGGCACCATCTTCGGCCTCAAGACAGGCGGAAACGTCGCCTCCATCCTGTCCTCCATGCCACCCGTGGTAAAGTGGCCATAAGCCAGCCAAACCGCAACAAGCTCCCCGGCCCACGGGCCGGGAAGCTTCCAGCCTGCCTACACAGTCAGCTTAGAGCGCGTTCCGTTTGATTGCATCCAATCAAACGATAAGAATTCGCTCCAAAAAGGAAGTTAGAGCATGATGTGTGAATGTAGATGAACACAACGTGCTCTAGACGCTCGGTCTCACGATAAACGACAGAGCAGAGTTGCCTGCACTACTTGCCAAACGCATTGCCTTCAAACGACCAATCAATTCCCGCGCTTCCGCAGGTGGCCGCTGTTCCTGACGCCTGTAGTCAGAACCATCCCGATTACGATGCAACAGTCCAAGACCAAACAGCTCCCGCCTCAAAAGGGCCGGATCAGAAAAGCGATGTCCACCGTTGAGCAGGCCGTTGACTTCCTTTTCACTCAAGGATGTGCCAGCTGGAATCGCAGCCCAAAGCGGCCACAGGCATAGCACCTGAATTTGCCGACGTGACGGCCAGCTGACCAACTGCCCAACTTCATCAAATTGATTGAGCGCTCGCTCGACTAGCCGGTGATCAACCACATCAGGAACCACAGGCGTATCCATGCGAAGACCGGCAGAGTGGGCCGCTTTCATATGTTGGAAATTCTGGAAACCCGCCGCTTTGGCAAGCATATTCATCA
Organism: Pseudovibrio sp. JCM 19062; assembly: GCA_001310715.1. Next base: position 63,324 of record BAXV01000007.1, on the reverse strand, counting down.
GCTCCAGATGAGATGGAGCATCACGCGTGACTTCATCTGGCGGGCAACACTGCGCGCAAACTGGGAAAGGTCAGGCGAACTAAGAGGGACCGGGACTCTCGACATAGCAAAATCCTTTTGGGCCGCATCTGATTTTCGTGGTCGCTGACTTACGAAGCGGCATCGGACAAGAATGTCGATTACTGTCGAAGTGGATTGGCAGGTTTAGCACCCCTCACGGGGCAGCGACGCTAGGGAACTGCCGACCTGCCACGACAATAAGTGCTGAAAATGTAGGATGTCAACACAAGGTTGCGTCCGGTTCACACCCGTACTCTGGAGCCTTGGGGCAACTGCCCCTACCCCGGCCTGACCATCTTCTCAGGCCGTACAACGCTGTCAAACTCTTCTGCGGTCACATACCCAAGACGAAGCGCTTCTTCTTTCAGGGTCGTGCCGTTTTTGTGCGCTGCCTTGGCGATTTCCGTTGCCTTGTCATAGCCGATGGTTGGAGCAAGGGCTGTCACCAGCATCAGCGAGCGCTCCATCAGCTCTTCAATGCGTTCAATATTCGGCTCGATGCCAACAACACAGCGGTCCGCAAAGCTGCGCATACTGTCTGCAAGCAGCGAAATAGATTGCAACAAGCTATTGGCAATCACCGGTTTGAACACATTAAGCTCAAAGTGCCCTGTCGCACCCGCCATGCTCACCGTGGTCTGATTGCCCATCACCTGCGCGCACACCATGGTCAGGGCCTCGCACTGGGTCGGGTTCACCTTGCCCGGCATAATGGAAGACCCCGGTTCATTGGCAGGCAGGTTGAGCTCCCCCAGACCAGATCTTGGACCAGAGCCCAGAAAGCGAATGTCATTGGCAATCTTCATAAGAGAAACGGCAAGCGTATTTAGTGCGCCATGGGTAAACACCGCCGCATCATGGGTCGCCAAAGCTTCAAACTTATTGATTGCCGTTACAAATGGCACACCTGTAACCGAGCTAACACACGCCGCAAAAGCCTCGGCGAACTCAGGTGTTGAGTTCAGGCCAGTGCCACTGCCGTGCCACCCTGAGCAAGGCGGTAAAGGCCAACAAGGCTTTGCTCAATGCGTTCCTTGGAATATTCCAGCTGCGCCACATACCCGGAAAACTCCTGCCCCAATGTCAAAGGCGTGGCGTCCTGCGTATGCGTGCGGCCAATCTTCACAATATCCGCAAAGGCAGCCACTTTGGCTTCCAGCGCATCATGCAGATGAATCAGCGCAGGTAGCAGCACCTTGTTGATCTCACAAGCCGCTGCAATGTGCATCGCTGTCGGGAAGGTATCGTTGGAGGACTGTCCCATATTCACATGGTCATTGGGGTGAACCGGAGACTTGCTCCCAATCTCCCCGCCAAGCAACTCAATGGCACGGTTGGCAATCACCTCGTTGGCGTTCATGTTCGTCTGCGTGCCGGAGCCTGTCTGCCAGATCACCAGCGGGAAATGTTCATCCAGCTGGCCGGAAATCACTTCCGTCGCCGCCTCACAAATAGCCTTGCCCAGATTCTCGGGCAACCGCCCTTCATCCAGGTTCACCTTGGCAGCAGCCAGCTTCACCACCCCCAGCGCATGAATCAGCGCGGAGGGAAAACGCTCCCGGCCAATGGGAAAGTTGATCAAAGACCTTGCAGTTTGTGCACCCCAGTACTTGTTATTGGGAACATCCAGCACTCCAAAACTATCGGACTCCTGGCGCATACCTTCAGACATTAGAGCAGACATTGAAACCTTCCTCTTAAGCGCATTCCCGCAAACAGACAGTGCATCTCAGACGAGATACGCGAAACACACATCATAAAACAATTTGAGTACTCCGGTCCAAACACAAATGCGCGTTTAAACTCACCAGAGAACAAAGCGTGAATTTCCAGTGTACGAACCGCGTGGTTGAATTTACAATCACACCCTAACCTGCTTATTCTCAACCATACCTACCGAAGATATATCAAAAAAAGTTTCACCAGATGACCATGCCTCCTCTCTCGGCAATCGGAATTGAGAATTACCGGTCCGTACATAAGCTTTTTATGCGCGTTGGTGCAGTCAACGTGTTTGTCGGCAACAATGGCGTTGGCAAAACCAATCTGTACAAATCGCTGGAGCTTCTGCAGCAGGCAGCTTTGGGCCGCATCACCCGTGCAGTCTCCGAAGAGGGCGGCGTCGAAAGCGTCATGTGGGCTGGCGAGCTGAAGACCCACGAGAAGAAGCGTATCATCCTGCGGGCCGATCTGGGCGATCTCTCCTACCGCATCCAGCTGGGGCTCCCCAATCCAATCTCTGATCCCGCTCTCCCATTTGAAACGATGGTGCGAGAGGAAGAGCTGACGCTCATGGCAGGCACCAAGCCTATTGTGCTGATGAACCGCAAAGGCCCGAGTGCATTCCTGCGAACCAGCAGCGGAAGCAGAGTAACCTACGACAACGAGCTTTTGCCTTCCGAAACGGCACTCGCAAGCATTCGCGATGGCAGCCAGTTTCCCGAGTTGGATTTAGTCCGCCGTGCTATTGCAGATTGGCGCTTCTACCACACGTTCCGTAGTGATCGAGATAGCATGCTGCGCCGTCCAAGCCCAAATGTCACGACCCCGACCCTCTCATCAGACGGAAACGATCTGGCAGCGGTCTTCGCAACCCTCAAGGAGATCCGCAAGGATACCTTCAATTTGCAGGAGGCCGTGGACGATGCCTTCCCGGGCAGCACGCTGATCATCGAGGCCAACGGACAGGACTGCCGCTTTGCGCTGCAAACACCGGAAATCCGCCGCCCGTTTCCTTCTCAGGAGCTTTCAGACGGCACCTTGCAATATCTGGCACTGCTGGGTGCCATGTTGTCCTACCGTCTGCCCTCATTCATTGCCCTGAACGAACCCGAAGCCAGCCTGCACCCGGACCTGTTGGAACCACTTGCCAAAGTCATTGCCAAAGCCTCGGAAAGGAGCCAGATCTGGCTCGTCACCCATTCCGAGCAACTTGCTGATCATATTGCCAATCATGCTGGGGCATTCCCAAGGCGAATTCATAAAGAGAACGGCCAGACCGGTATTGATGGCCTGAAAATCACCGGTGAATTTATCGGAGAGGATTACTAGAGTTGACCCCAAAAGGTTTGATTGTCTGCCTTGCCACAATGGTAAGCTGGGCGCTTCTTATTGTTATCAGCAAGGGCTTGCTGCTTACCTATAATCTCGATCCATGGATCTTCACCATCATCCAGCTGATGTTTGGCGGCCTGTTCCTGATCGCTGTCAGCAGAAAGCTTGGTGCAACCATGGAGCACTCAAGAGCCCGTACACCTGGCCTATGGTGTTGCCCGCGTACTCTCCGCCGCGTGTTTTACCGCCTCCCTGCTTTACATCAGCGCCGCAAACGCAGGCTTTTTCGGCCTTATCTCGGTTCCCTTTTCAGCGTTCGCCTTTCTCCTCTTGTTTCTTCGCATGCCATCCTTCTGGAGCTTCCCGGTCACCTGATCATCATCCTCGGCGTTGCACTGCTCATTTCCTCCCTGGAAGGCACCTACTCCAACCCTGCCGTTTATCTGATGATCTTCTCGGAAATCGCAGTGGTTGCCTCCGTCATGATCGCTGAACTCCACCCACAAAATCAGGGCGATAATCTCAAAGAGCGCGCCTCCCTCAGCGGCGTCATGCTTGTCGCCAGCGCATTGATCATGCTGATCGGTCTAGCGGCACTCTCCCTTGTCACCGACGGACCAACAGCCACAGCAAAGGACGTAGCAGACTGGACAAGTAACCTGCCGCTCATAGATCTGGCGCAGGTCTGGAGCCCGACCATGTGGTTCACCGCCATTGCCGTCGGCATCACCCTACGCGGTGTCTCCATGTTCCTGTCCATGCAGGCCATAAGTCTGGTGGGGGGACAAAACTATGTGGCCACAATCGCGGCCCTGCCCTTCACCTCACTGCTGTTTGAGTTGATCGCAGACAAGGTCAACTACCTGCGCAGGCTGTCCCTGACCCCACGACCATTCTGGCGGGTGTAATCATGACCGCTGGGTCAATGGGCATATTATGGGCACGTCAACGCAAGCTCAAAACAGCCACCGCGTTTTCCTAGCTTGCTAAAACCACAGAGTTTCTGAATGTAAGTACTTACTCGCTTCCGCTCGGCTACCGGCAAACAGCGAGTAAGTCGGTATGACAAAGCAAAACAGCCAGCCATTCGAAAAGGCAATACGTCCCAGCTCCAGAACCGGCTAGGCGGACACCTTTTCTTTTGCAGCTGTCAGCGTCCGCTGAATATCATTGAGCTGGTCAACAAGCTCGCTAACCTTTTCCAGAGACGCATCCAGATTACCAAAAGCGCAGTGCTGAATATCAATCACACCATCACTCAGGCCCCGGCCTTCGTCTGTCAGGCTAACAATCACCTGCCGCTCATCCTCTTTGGAGCGCTCTCTGGCAATGAACCCCATCTCTTCAAGGCGCTTTAACAACGGTGTCAGCGTGTTCGACTCAAGGAACAATCGCTCCCCCAGCTCCGAAACGCGCTGATGGTCCTTTTCGAACAAAGCGAGCAAGGTAATGTACTGCGGATAGGTGATTCCCAGCTTTTTCATCACCGGTTTGTAAAAGCGATTGAAGGCATGGTTGGCCTTATAGATAGCAAAACACAGATGCTGATCTAACTCAAAGCCTTGAAAATCTTCTGTTTTTTTTCTCGGCCATCGCCGCATTCCAGTCCTGCATTTCATCAATCGCCCCGTTTTACCCACACAGACAAATATCGTCAAATTAAATCGAACACGATTAAATCAATTTTCGATTGACACCCTCCAGAATTATTCTTAACTATATATCGCAGACGATTTATTTGTACACGATACATAAAAAAAACAAAGAGGAATATACAATGTCAGTTAAGGTTCTTTACGAGACAAGCGCAGTTGCAACCGGTGGTCGTGATGGCACTGCAAAAACCAAAGACGGTGCGCTGGAAGTGACACTGACAACTCCTAAAGAGTTGGGTGGCGCAGGTGGTAACGGCAATAACCCAGAGCAGCTTTTCGCAGCTGGTTATGCCGCTTGTTTCATCGGCGCGATGAAGGTTGTTGCCTCCCAGACAGAAGGTGTCACCCTACCAACTAACCTAAGCGTCGAATCCACCGTTGGAATTGGCCCGCGCTCTGAAGGCGGCTTTGGTCTGGAAATTGCTCTGGCAGTCAACGTACCGGGTCTGGATAAGGCAAAAGCAGAAGAGCTGGTTGCGAAAGCCCACCAGGTTTGCCCATACTCCAACGCAACCCGCAACAACATCGACGTAAAACTCTCTGTTGCAGTTTAAGAAACACGCTTAGTGCATCCTCGGCGATGCTCTAAGCAGCACAAAACCCATCAACCACAAAAAAGGGGCCTTTCAGGGCCCCTTTTCTTGTTCTTATTTAATTTTCTCAGCGCAATGCCAAGCAGAACACAGCCAGTTCTAGTCTGCCTGCTGAATAGCCGAGAGCTTCCAGCTTTCGCCAGTCCCGCGAACAAACGTCCAGATCTCGGTCCGCTCTTCCGGCACATCCGGATTGCCTTCAACAATCTTGTTGTTGGCCCGCTCGCGCATCACATCGATGGATTCATAACGCATGGCAACAGAGGCATAGTCTTTGTCACCATCACGCCATGCTTCACTCAGATCGCCCTGAAGCAGCTTGATACCGCGCACTTCGTTGACAAGCCCCTTGGATGCCGCTTTACCCAGCTCCTCAGCAAAGTAACCCATGATTTCCGGCGTGGCGAGCTCACGGATCTTACCGTAATCCTCCGAGCCGTATGCCGTCCAGACGCTGGTCAGCATCGCTTCAAACGCATCAAAGTCATCAGCATTCACGCCAATCTCATTGTCTGCCTCGGTAGAAACGACCGGCTTTTCCTCAAACTGCGGTGCCTGAGCCTGACTGCCACCAAATCCGGTGTTTGGAATGCCAGAGGAACCCGAACGACGCTGCGCATCATTGGCACCTGCATCATTAAAGCTGAAGTTCTGCTTTTCCTGTGGCTCTGGCTGGTGGCCATAAGCACCTGCAGCTCCTGCTGCCTGTGGCTGTTGCTGCTTCCGGTTACGCAGGAAGCGCATCAGCAGCATGATACCGCCACCGATCAGCAGGGCCTGAACGATCATACCGAACATTCCGGCCATCCCGCCAAAGCCGGAGCCGAACAGCATACCGAGCAATCCGCCAGTGCCAGACCACCCAGCATGGAACCGAGGAACCGCCACCAAACAAACCGCCACGCTTAGTTGCAGCCGCCTGAGAAGCGCCCGCAGCATTTTGCTGCGCACCCGCCTTGGTGCCTGTGTTTGGCGTCATGGTCCGCTCAACCGGAGCAGTCTTGGGTGCGGTATTGGTTGTCTTCGGCGCTATGGAACTGCGTGTGCCACGGCTACCAAAACTAAAGCCGCGCTTTGCCTCTGCAAAGTCAGCTGTCACAAAGATCAGACCAATCGAAAACACCAGCAAGGTTAAGAACCTTGGAAACTTATTCATCGCAAGCATGTAACCCCTAAACCTGCCTGTAAACTCATGTTCAACTCATATGGGGGCATTCTATTTAAATTTGAAGCCCTAATTGTGTTCTCGAAAAGTAGAAAACGGTTTTCACTCAGAAATATGCGGAAAAACAACGATTTGCGCCTGCACGAAACCTTTTCGGATAAGACAAAGGTCTTCAGCAAGCACCCACTTAACAGAGCAAACCTTTTTTTAAAACCGTTCTTGGCAATGTCATCACAGAGCTGTTGCCACTCGCAGCCATTACAAGCCGCCGCCATCTTCCTTTGCCATAGGCACCGCGCAACAGGGCAATCATATCAGCAGATAACACCAGTTCCTCACCGATCCCAAGGGGACGCTCCAGCACGGCATTAACGACCTCAAGCGCAGCAGTATCACGCTCGGTAACACTGCACGCGAAGCAATGCGGATCGCGTCTTCCTTGATAAGCGCAGCGCAGATGTCATCCGGCCCATCAACCAGCACTACCGGCTCACCCGCGTTCAAACGCTGGACCACTGCCTTGTAATTATCGGAAAATGCGCGCGAGTAGCCATGGCCCACAAACGTCAAAATGCAGAGTAGGTGATGGCCACGAAGTTTGACGCTCACGTTTTCGTGCCCGTATCACCAAGCTTCACCTTCACCTCCGCCAACAGCTGGTCGGCAGGACACTGATAATCTGCATCCGCCCAGATCTGCTGCGCAAACCGCATGGCCTTGCCCATTCCCGGTCCCGCAGGAATACCAGCTGCCATCATAAGTTTTCCGGTAAGCGGAACGTCGGGATCTCCCAGCTTTGCACAAAACCAAGCATGTCCCTAAGCTGTGCCTCGCTTTGAACAAACCCATACATCCACGCAGTCAAAAGCCCATCAACAACACCGTCGGTCCCACAAGCCACCAGAAGCGCCTTCAAATCTTTCCGGCTCTGATCAGAGGAGAGCAATGCTTCCGCAACAGCAGCAGCCACTTCAATCCGCTTTTTCTGCCCATTGGAAAGACGCAGCTGCTCACAAACCTGCGGTCCCGCAAGCCCGCCAAGCCGCAACACAGGGTCGGCCGCTGCCTCTGGCAAATCCTCTAGCGCCAGCAAGCGCGCCAACCGCGAACAGTCGGCTTCTTCCCCTAAGATAAGCTTCAGAATACCACCCTGCTCCATCAGCTCCAGAGCATCCAGCGTCCGTGGCGCCGATAGCGTTCTCAGCACTTCCTTGGTAATGCGCTCCTTGGAAAGATGCGCAAGCCCATCCTTCAGCTCAATACAGGCCGCATACCCGTCTGTGTTGATGTCTCCACGCCCATAGGTCGCAAAAAAGCGAAAGAACCGCAGGATACGCAGATAGTCCTCGCGAATACGCGCCCGCGCATCTCCGATAAACCGCAGATGCCGGTTCAGACAATCCTCAACCCCGCCCAGCGGATCAAACAGGTCACCATGACGGTCCACATAAACCGCGTTCATCGTGAAATCCCGGCGCTGCGCGTCTTTTGTCCAGTCCCGCCCGAACTTCACAGTTGCATGGCGGCCATGGGTCTCCACATCTTCGCGCAGTGACGTCACCTCAATCGGTCGACGGTTAATCACCAGCGTCACCGTTCCATGGTCAACACCGGTCGGGATAGCTTTGACACCGGCAGCTTTCGCTCTAGCCAGCACCACATCCGGCAAAGCAGTGCAGGCGATGTCCACATCGTCAACCACTTCACCCAGCAGGGAGTTGCGCACAGTCCCACCAACAGCACGCGCAACATCACCATCCTGCTCCAGCACGTCAAAGGCACGCTGAACAGCATCACTATCCAGCCAGCCTCGTTGTTGTAACTTGGTCATTGTTGCGGTGTCTCGTATCCACCTGGAACAAATTCACCATCAATCATTTGCGCAGGCCGATATTGCGACCCAAGCGGCGCATGGCTTGATTCTGCAAGCACCACCAGACTGACGATGACAAGAGCGATCCCGCTGATGCTCAACCACAACAATGGGCCATCACGAAAGCGCTTGTCACTCTTTGCCTTGCGCACCACCATCACCCACACTGCGTAGGCAATGAACGGAACAAAAAACAACAACCCATGTGTAAGGAGCATTCGTATCATCAGGCATATACCCTATTATAAAGCACGCGCAGGATGCCTGCGGTGACACCCCATATATAACGCTGCTCAAACGGCATAGCGTAATAATAGCGCGTTTTCCCTCTGAATTCTCCGCTTTTTTTTCTGATGGTTTTCGGGATTCATCAAAAAAGAAAGAGGCACTTCAAACACTTCATCCACTTCCGCCGGATTGGGAGAAAGGATCAATGGTGGTTTGACCGTTGCTAGAACCGGCACGACTCGATAGCCCGAGCCGTGTAGTAGTGCCCAAGGTCTCCCAGAATCTCCACCAGATTGGCGTCCAGCCCCACCTCTTCATGCGCCTCGCGCAAAGCGGCTCCAACGGGCCCCTCATCATCCTCATCAATCTTGCCACCGGGAAAGGCAATCTGCCCCGCATGAGAGCGGAGATGTGCCGTACGCTGTGTGAGAAGAATGGAGGCCTCGAACCACGATCAACAATGCCAATCAGAACAGCAGCATCCCTCACCCTTTCCAGATACTCCCCATAATCAGGAAGATCCGGATTGAGGATATGGTCTCCAGCAGGTTCATGGGGCTGGTTCCCCAACCGATCCATCACCCGCGACCTGAAATTTTCTGCTGTAAACTCAGACAAGATTATGCGCCGTCCTAATGTATCTTTCTAAAATCCAAGGTTCTGAACCGTATCCACCACGAAGAACTCACCGTGCTTTCAAGGCCGACAATCTGTCCGTCTGGGCCATCCCGCTCTTGCAGGTAAGGCGCAAGTTCATGCACCAGCGCCCGCCCAAACAACGCTTCCAGCCGGCCACGAACAAGAATATAGGCTTCAGCCCGCCACCCTCATCCTGCTGAACAAAGCGGATTGGGTGCTCAGGCCCGGCCTCTACAACATCGCCGCAATTGGTCCGAACAGTAACGACCTGCTCTCCGTCCTGCTGATGAACATCCATCTCCACGGCCACAAATGGCGCATCCTCAACAGTCAGACCAATCTTCTCAACCGGCGTGACCAGATAATACTTCCCGTCTTCTTCCTGCCTGAGAACAGTTGAAAACAGGTGAACCAGAGCCTCGCGCTGAATCGGGGTTCCCATGTAAAACCACGAGCCATCCCGCTTGATCTGCATATCCAGATCACCACAGAAATCCGGGTTCCACAGATGGATGGGAGGTAAGCTCTTGGACTTTCCCGCACGCGAGATCAAAGCCTGAAGGCCCTTCGGCATTTCAGTGATCTCTGGAGCGCTTTTCTCATTCTGTTCAGTTACCACGGTCTTTCCACCAGTACATCTAAAGCGTGTTCCCTTGATCACATTCAATCAAATGACAGGAAGTCACGCTGAACACACCACTATTTGAGTAATATGGTGTCGCAGAAGCCCTAACGCTACCCTCACCACGCGCCTGCGCCAAGTTATACCTTTGCGATATCAATGAAGCCACCTCAACTTCAAAGCGAAATCCATCCGCAGATCAAGCTCCGAATACAGCAAAACTGGACAGCATCACCAGCAACCCAGAGGAAGCACCAAAAGCACTTAATTCTCAGGGGCAATGGATTTCTCAGCATCCCCGGTCACCATCTGTTCACAAAAATGCCGCTAGGGTAGACCCAACAAGAACTGTCACCATCCAATCCCGGGGAAGTTGCAAGGAAAATCCGATCAAAACTGGCAGCCCCGCCCGCACAAACACCTGTGTTTCCCCTTGCCATTAGTCAATGAAAAGCACAGGCCTATAAATTTGCTAGGGAACACCTTTTTTTAAAACTGGGTATGATGTGACGGTGAACCAGGCAGGGTAGTAACGCGCGACAAAAAGAGAGCAGCGATGAACACCAATATGACAGGCATGCCCCCCGAACCAGAGGATATAGTCGCACGCACAGAAGCGGCCTGCGAGAAGATCCAACAGGCAAAAGCGGAGATCGCCCGTTCCATATTCGGTCAGGAAAGCGTTGTTGAACGCACGCTGGTTACCATTTTAGCAGGCGGGCACGGCTTGCTTGTCGGCGTTCCCGGTCTGGCAAAGACCAAGCTGGTGGAAAGTTTAGGAACGGTTCTGGGCCTAGACTCCAGCCGCATCCAATTTACGCCGGACCTGATGCCCTCCGATATTCTCGGCTCTGAAGTCATGGAGGAAGCCCCCGACGGCAAACGTTCATTCCGTTCATCCCCGGTCCCGTCTTCGCCCAGCTTCTCATGGCTGACGAAATCAACCGCGCCAGCCCGCGCACGCAATCCGCCCTCCTGCAATCCATGCAGGAGTATCAGGTCACAATCGCAGGCCATCACCATGACCTGCCCGCCCCCTTCCACGTTCTCGCCACCCAAAACCCGCTTGAACAGGAAGGCACCTACCCACTGCCGGAAGCCCAGCTCGACCGCTTCCTCATGCAGATCGACGTGCACTATCCGGACATCGATGCAGAACGCCGCATTCTTGTTGAAACAACCGGTGCCTCCGAAGCCAAATCCAAACAGGTTTTGCAATTGGACGAACTCAAACAGATGCAGCAACTTGTACGCCACATTCCTGTCGGCGAAAGCGTCATGGATGCCATACTCAAACTGGTCCGTGCAGCGCGCCCCGGTGAAGCCGACGGCTTCGAGGACCTCGCCCAGTATATCGCATGCCCCGGCCCCCGTGCCAGTCAGGCCCTCATGCTCACCGTACGCGCCCGCGCACTGGCCGATGGCCGCCTAACCCCAAGCATTGATGATGTCATGGCACTGGCAGAACCTGTCCTGCAGCACCGCATGGCGCTCACCTTTGCCGCCAGAGCAGACGGAAAAACCATCCCCCAACTGCTTCGGGACATCAAAGCACGCATCGCCTAACACCAGCCGACAGGATCGCATATGTTATCTTCGAGGACCGATCCTCAAGACATGCAGGAAAATATCTTCGGCTTAAGCGGCGAAGCGCAGTCCCTTGCGGATACGCTGCCAGAGCTGCTGATTGAGCCCGGCGCATCGCCGCCAATGTCACCTCCGGCTGGCATGGCCGCCGCCGCGCAGGCCCCGGCGAAACGTTCTGGCAATTCCGCCTTTCCTCTCCGGAGAAGCCGCCCATCAGGTCGATTGGCGCCGCTCGGCACGCGACGATAACCTGTATGTACGTGAGCGTGAGTGGGAAGCCGCCCAAACCATCTGGGTCTGGGCCGACTATCCGCCTCCATGCGCTTCCAAAGTAAACAGGCCACCGCCTCAAAGCGTGACCGCGCCCTTTTGCTCATGCTTGCCCTCACCTATGCACTGAATGAAGCTGGCGAGCGTGTCGGTCTCGCGGGCCTGACAAGAGCACTGGCAGCCGCAATGCCATGCAGCAAATCGCTCAAACACTGGTGCACGAGGCTCCCGATGCAACACTACCCAACCCGGAAGGCATCCGCCGGTTTTCTGAGGTCATCCTCTTCTCCGATCTGCTCGACCCACCGGAAAAACTGCAAACGTGGATGGCAACCATCGCCAGCACCGGCGCAAAAGGCCATCTCATTCAGCTGCTTGACCCCATTGAAGAAACATTCCCCTTCACCGGTCCAACCCGGTTTGAAGACCCGGAAAACGGAGATGAGCTCAAAGCAGGACGCGCCCAGACATGGCAGCAGGAATACCTGCACAGATTGGCAGCGCACAAGGATCAGATCACCTCACTGGCGCGCAAATTCGGCTGGAGCTACACCCTGCACCACACCGACCGCCCAGCGGTTGAGCCACTCATGTTGTTGCACTCCCGTTTGGCAGATGCACCGCAGCATAAGATGAGAGGAGGCCTGTGATGATCAGCTCTCTTCTCCCGATCGGCTTTGCCGCCCCATGGGTTCTGACGGCCCTTGCAGCCCTTCCGGTTTTATGGTGGCTGCTCCGCACAACACCACCCAGCCTGCCCACGTCAAATTCCCGCCACTGCGGCTGTTGCTGTCCCTCCGCAATAAAGAGGAGACGCCACAGCACACCCCATGGTGGTTGATCCTTCTCCGCCTCCTGCTCGCAGCAATCCTTATCATCGCAATGGCAGGCCCGGTCTGGAAACCACTGGATATTGCCGAGCCCAAAACCGGCCCGCTCTGGATCATCGTCGACAATGGCTGGGACGCTTCGGCAGACTGGGAACGCCAGATCCGGATGGCGGAGCTCATGGTCGACGGCGCAGCGCAAAACAACCGCACCGTCATGCTGGTCACCACCGCCGACGGCCCAGCACAGGCCATGCGCCTGTCCAGCGCACAAGAGGTTGCCGACCAGCTACGCGCCCTCACCCCGCAAGGCTGGCAAGCCGCCCGGTCTGAGCTGATCCCCGCACTGCAAAAGCAGGCAGAGCAAAATCCACCCGGAGCAATCCTGTGGTTTTCTTCCCCGCTGGAAGAACCATCCGCCACAAGTTTTGCAAATGGACTGGCCAGCATCGCCCGAGCATCGGGTGTGCGCGAAACTTCTTTCCTGATCTACCAGTCCGACACGCCAGTTTACGCGCTCAAACAACTGCAAAACACCACTGGCGCAATGACCACCACCGTTCTGCGCCACCCCGCACCTCTGGCAGAAACGCTGACGGTACGCGCCTATGATCGCAAGCAACGCGCCATCGCCGAACAGACAATTGAGCTGGAGGCTGGTCAAAGTGCCGGCGAGATCTCATTGGAACTCCCTTCAGAGCTTCGCAACGACATCACGAAACTCGCCATTCTCGGTAATGCGAGTGCTGGCAGTACGATCCTCGTGGATGAGAAGTGGCGCCGCCGCAAAGTCGGCCTCTTCGCCGGTGGGTTTGCAGACCGCTCCCAGCCCCTGCTCTCACCACTTTACTATCTGCAACGCGCCCTCTCTCCCTTCGCAGATATGCCACCCGCCAAAAGCACAGACATCACCATCGCAATCACCGATTTTTTTGACAAGGGCATTTCCGTGCTCGTTCTTGCAGAAGTCGGGACACTGCCAAAGAATACAGAGGCCGATATCGCCAGCTGGGTCTCCAAAGGCGGCACCCTCATGCGGTTCGCTGGCCCACAGCTCCCGGAAGCACAGGATTCTCTCATTCCGGTCGCCCTTCGCATGGGAGATCGCAAGCTGGGCGGTTCCCTCTCATGGAAAGACCCACAACCACTCGCGTCATTCTCCGAAAACAGCCCGTTCCGTGCCATTACCTTGCCAAAAGATGTCACCATAAACCGTCAGATCCTTGCTGAGCCAACCGCAGACCTGCCTGATCGCACCTGGGCCTCATTGAAAGACGGCACCCCTCTGGTCACCGCAAAAAAAACACGGCAAAGGCACCATCATCCTGTTCCATGTGACACCGGACACCAAATGGTCCAACCTGCCCCTCTCCGGCGGTTTTGTGGACATGCTGCGGGCAATCACAAGCATGTCAGCAACAGCAGTCTACAATCCGGAGGACGACGCCGACAGCGCCCTGTCCGCCTCTGCCCTGCCTCTGCTCAAGTTGCTGGATGGCAACGGCAAACTCGTGCCGCTTCCGCCAATCACCAGCCTATTCTGGAACGTGATTTCGCCACCACCCACGCCTCTCGCGAGACACCTCCGGGTCTCTATGGCACCGAAGATGCAGTACGTGCACTCAACCTGATGGAAGACGAAGACAATCTGGTCCCACTCGACCTGACGCCCCTTTCAATGGCAACCCTTTTGGACTACCCCTCCGAAAAGCCTCTGGATTTACGCGGCTGGTTCTTCTCCATCGCAATCCTTCTGGCTCTGCTGGACACCCTCGCCCTGCTCTGGCTCTCCGGCAAGCTGCGCCGAAATCAGTTCACCCACGCAGCAATTCTCCTGTTAGTCAGCGCATCTCTGAGCTTAACAAGCCCGGACAAAACACTGGCACAAAGCAATGAGGAGCAATTCGCGCTCGATGCGTCTTTGGGTACCCGCCTTGCCTATGTGATAACCGGCGTGCGGGAAGTTGATGAGATCAGCCGTGCAGGACTATTCGGACTCACCCGATTGCTGACAGACAGAACCGCACTGGAACCGGAAGCGCCCATTGGTCTTGACCTTCAGATGCACGAGTTGGCCTTCTTTCCAATCATCTATTGGCCCATCGATCCAGCAATGCAGATGCCCAGCCCCGAGGCCATGTCGCGTATCAGCGCCTATATGCGCAATGGTGGCACCATTTTGTTTGATACGCGGGATGCTTACGGAACCGGCTCTAACTCAGCAAACAAACAAAAGCTTCAGCAGCTACTCAGAGGGCTGGATATTCCAAATCTGGAACCGGTCCCGCCCGATCATGTCCTGACCAAAACCTTTTACATTCTGGATGACTTTCCCGGCCGCTACAATCTAAGCCCCATGTGGGTGCAGGCAAGCGCGACCACTGCCAATGGCAGCCGTCCGGTACGCGCAGGCGACGGCGTTTCTCCGATCATGATCAGCGGCAATGATCTTGCTGCCGCTTGGGCCATAGACCCAGAGGGCAACTACCTCTACCCAACCATTCCGGCAGACGGCAACCAACGCGAAATGGCAGCGCGCGTCGGCATAAACATCCTCATGTACACCATGACAGGCAACTACAAGGCAGATCAGTCCACATCCCTGCCCTGCTGGAACGCATTGGACAGTAACGAGACGACCTAGAAACGCGGAGCACAGCAATACACATGACATGGTCTCTTTCCATCGACCCGCTTTTGCCCCTTCCGGCAATAATCGCGCTTGGTGTGATCATAGCTCTGGTCTGTGCCTACCTCATCTTCATGGGCATGCGCGGAGCCCTCATCCGCTCACTGGCATTGGCACTGCTCGTTCTGGCCCTGCTCAACCCGGCAGTCCTGCGTGAAGATCGCGAATACCTGCCAAGCACGGTCGTGGTCCTTTCCGATAACAGCCAAAGCCAGCAAATGGAGAATCGTGCAGAGCTGACAAAAGCGGCTAGGAGGAAGTCATCGATCAGCTGCAGGCGCTCGATGGCATTGATGTCCGTCAGGTCACTCTCAACGACACCTCAATGGAAAACGGCGACGGCACCCGCGCCTTCACCGCAATCTCCAACGAGCTGGCAGATGTGCCACCGGAAAGAATAGCCGGCGCTATTCTCATCACCGATGGCCAGATACACGATGTGCCCGCAACCGCAGAAAAACTAGGTTTTTCCGCACCAGTCCACGCACTTATCACAGGCCGTCCAGGTGAGTTTGACCGCCGCCTGAAAGTCGCCAAAGCCCCCCGTTTCGGACTGGTCGGCTCAACGCAGGTTGTCCAGCTGGAACTCATTGAGGAAGGCACCCCGCAACCCTTCGGTAATCGCGCAGAAATAACAGTGCGCCGCAACGGCGCTATTCTCTCCAAGCAATTTATCTCCTCAGGCTATCCGGCAGAGATCGCTGTCGAAATCGAACACGGCGGTCAAAACATCTATGAGTTTGAGGTTGAAGCCTTGAGGGCGAGCTGACCCCCCTAAACAATCGTGCCCTTGTGACTGTAGATGGCGTGCGCGAGAACCTGCGCGTCCTGTTGGTCTCCGGCTCCCCCCATGCAGGAGAGCGCACATGGCGGAACCTGCTCAAATCAGATGCCTCGGTCGATCTGGTCCACTTCACCATCCTGCGCCCACCGGAAAAGCAGGACGGCACACCGATCAATCAATTATCTTTGATTGCCTTTCCAACCCGCGAGCTGTTCTCCGTCAAGATTGAGGAGTTCGATCTCATCATCTTCGACCGCTACGAGCGCCGCGGCGTGCTGCCCCTTCTCTACTTCGATAATATCGCCAGATATGTCAGTGATGGCGGCGCCGTGCTTATTGCAGGCGGGCCAGACTACGCAGAAGCCAACAGCATCTTCAGAACCCCGCTCGGCCGCATGCTTCCTGCAGTCCCAACCGGTGAAGTCTTCGAAGAACCCTTCTATGCAAGCGTATCAGAACTTGGCCTGCGCCATCCGGTAACCCGCGACCTCCCCGGAGCGGGAGAAAGCCCACCACACTGGAGCAAATGGTTCCGCCTCGTTGGCGCTGATGTACAGGAAGGTCAGCCCATCATGACCGCACTGGGCGATAAGCCTTGCTCGTCCTCAGCCGCGTTGGCAAAGGCCGTGTTGCCGCCCTGCTTTCTGACCACGTCTGGCTCTGGGCAAGAGGATATGAAGGCGGAGGCCCCCATGTCCCGCTGCTGCGCAGACTAGCCCACTGGTTGATGAAGGAACCGGATCTGGAAGAAGAAGCCCTGCGCCTGTCCCTGCGTGTCTCAACGCTCCTCATTGAACGCCAAACCCTTGCAAACCTTGTTGATCCTGTAACTCTGACAACACCCTCAGGCAAAACAGAGCAACTGGAGCTGACAAAGGACGCCTCCGGCCACTGGACGGCCTCCGTCAAAGCGGAAGAATTGGGGCTGTATTCTGCAACCGATGGCGCACACACCGCCCTGATCAACGTGGGTCCACCAAACCCGCGCGAGTTTCTAGAAGTGTCTCCACCACCGACAAACTCTCCGGCATCGCAGACCAGACAGGCGGCGCAGTCCTACGGATTGGCAGCGATGATGGCGCATCCCTGTCAGCACCCAATATCATCGCACAGCGCTCCTCCGCTCAATATCACGGCAACGGCTGGATTGGCATCAAGCGAACAGACGCCAGCATCTTAAACGGCATAGACCGCTATCCGCTTCTCATCGGTTTCTTCGGCCTTGCCGTATTGCTCGGGCTGTTGTCCTTCACTTGGTATCGCGAAGGCCAATAAAGCGCGATGTCACCTGTGGGGCAAAGCAAATCCTGATCCCTGTCAGGTAGCAAGGGCCGCAGAGCCCTGCATCATTTCCATCAACTGAGGTTCAATCTGCTGCTTGCTGGACACCAGAGCAGACTTGCCATATCCGCCCGTCACAGCGCCAGCTGGCATTCCATCACCCAGCAGCGTCAGGATCAGCAACCGGTCTGGATCGACTGGTCCCGGCAGTGTGATTTGGCCATGTGGCACCTGCCGATACCCATGCGGGCCATAATAGGGATGGTCCCCAACCAGCAGGATAGACGCAATACCCAGAGCACTAGCCTTGGCTGCAACGGTCATTAGCAACAGTCTGCCCAGCCCCTGCCCTTTGTAAGAGGCCTTCACGGTCAACGGTCCTAATAACATGCTCTGACAGTCACCAATCATAATGGGAGTAAGTTTGACAGACCCGGCAATCTCGCCTTATGCTCACCAACAAAACACAGGTGCGCAGCCTGCGGAACGCCATCACGGATCTTGAACGCCGTCCGCTCAAACCGCGCTGGACCAAAGGCCTCAGCTTGCATCTGTTCAATCTGGAAAAAGTCTGCCGGGGTTTCGTTCCGCACCAGCCATTTTGAAACTGTCATATTACACACCACAAACCGAAGGAGTAAGACCGTCGATCCGTGTGGCTCAGGCAGTTATACCGACGTTGGGAGCACACTGAGAGAAGGACGGCACGAAGCACCACGCGAGAGCATATCCCGCGCGTTCATTCGTCGTCGCTGTTCCCAGCAAATTGCCATAAGGCCCGTACCCCAATATTCCGGCAGCTCGCATGCAAGAGCACACGAAATTTAATCTCAAAAGCGTAAATACCACGCAAATTTTTAGTCGTAAAGCACAAAACTAAGTGGACCTGCGTATTAGTTCGCCGCAAACGACCACCACGTAGCCCCTTGAAAAACAACTACCAATAAGGATCGGGCTCCACCTCGCCAGCAAGCTCCCGCAAACGACGCGCCGTCGCTGGTGTCACATCATCAGGCAATACATCCAGAGCAAAAAGCTGCAAATCCGCAATTTCTATTGCCGGTCGTTTCCAGTTCGGGTCCTGCTCTGTCAGTTGAACCTTAAAGAACCCAACATGATCCCGGCCAGTTCCCACCCGGTTCAAATGCATAGAAAGCAGCGTCACATCTCGCCCGCACCCATATCCGGTTTCCTCCGAAAGTTCCTGCGTGCAGCTTCCGCCATGGTCTCCCCCGCATCAACCCCGCCGCCGGGAAAATACCAGCCCGGCAAGTACTGATGACGCACCAAAAGGACTCGGTTTTCATCGTCAAACGCCGCCACGCGCGCACCCAGCGTCATGCCGCGCGTAACAAGAGCAGCAGATTGCACCAACCTATTGACAATTCGTGTCTTCAAACCTGCCACATTCAACCTCTAACCCAGATTAAACCACTGATAAAAAACAGTAAAAATCTGAAATATCTTTTATGCAAAAAGCGCATACCACCCTTGCAAAACTAACACTACACAACCAACAGGATAGCGTAAAAGACGGTCAAAGAATAAGCATTTGCCCTAAAGTTAATCAGGGTTGCCCCATCGTTCACTTTTATTAGACACCTAACCGGCGTTTCTCAAATCGCAGGAGTACCACGTCATGCTCACTAAAGTTCTTGCTCGTTTCCGTCGCACAAAACGCTTCCATTGGGCTCCAGCAGTTACCACTGCCAACACTCATGACACTGCCGTTCTGCGCCCATCGTCTTGCCTTTAAGGCGAGTTAAAAGTCAGCGTTCCATATCTGTCAAAGGCGCTTGAGGGTAACTCTCCCAAATCAAGGAAAATTCCTTGACCTCAGGCGCAATGCAGGGATGATGCGCAGGCTATGTTTAAGCTCGTACACATATCTGATCCCCATTTAGGACCGTTGCCGGACGTACGACCCGTCCAGCTCGCCTCAAAGCGTATTCTCGCTACATCAATTGGCAACGTAACCGCGCTCACGCGATGACGAACTCCTATCTTGATGCGCTGATCCGCGATATCCACGCACGCCAACCGGATCATATTGCCCTTTGTGGAGATCTGGTCAATATAGCACTTCCCAAGGAGTTGCTGGAGCAAAAGACTGGCTCGCAACCGTGGGGTCTCCAGAGACCCTCTCTCTGACTCCCGGCAACCATGATGCATATGTCCCGGGCGCGCTCAAACAGGCCTACACCGCCTGGCGTCCCTATATGCAAAGTGATCCGGAGTTGGGGCAGACACCACCATTGGGGACTAATCCTCACTTCCCGTTTGTACGTCGGCGAAACAACACCACCATCATTGGGCTATCCACCGCCAAGGCAACCGGCCCCTTCATGGCCACCGGGCACATCGACAGCAATCAGCTGAGAGAACTGGCAGATCACCTGCACCGCGCAAAAGAACGTGGAGATTTCCGGGTTGTCATGCTGCATCACCCGCCAGTGCGTAACGCCACCCCCTGGTACAAACGCCTTGTGGGGTCCAGTCGTTTCCGGAACATCATCGCAGAACACGGCGCGGAGCTAATCCTGCACGGCCACACCCATCGCGCAACCCGTATGGAAATCAACGGCCCTGAGGGTCCAGTACCCGTAATTTGCGTACCATCTGCCTCAAATGGGCTGGGTGGTCATAAGCCACCGGCACGATACAACCTGTTTACCATTGAAAATGACGGCGACGGCTGGTCCTGCATTATGGAAGAGCGTGGCTTCACGACAGCCAATGAAGGCGTACATCACATCGCGCAGCACGACCTGTCTATTCCGGGCCTTAGAAAGGTAACCTGACGCCTGTTAGTTCCGTAAAAACCGATTGGCTACAAAGGAAAGAGAGAGGCACACAGATGCCTCTTCGAATAAAGCACTTAGCTTGCAAATGGGTTGGCATAGAGCGCCAACGCAACAAGGCCCACAGCCCCCATAGCCATACCAAACAGCAGCCCGCAAATCAGGATGAGCGTATCCCGCAGGCGAGTAGGTTTACCCGTTGCCGCTTTGACAGCCTTTTCTTGTTTCAGCTGATCCAGTTTCTTACCGGTTGGAACATCTTGCTGACGAATACGGTTAAGCATCCAGTCCGCTTCCAGCGCCCGCTCCTTCTCGATAATCCGCTCCGCAATGTACTCCGTAATGCAGTCTGCCATATCGTCGAGATCGGCAGTCTCAAGCAAAACCATCCGCCCCAGACGGGTTTCCTTCACAAACCGGTAGGAATGGCTGTCTCGGCCCATCAGCACATGGCTGGTCATATCAATCCAAAGACGCGGCTGAGTCCCCGGCACAATTTGAAAAGAGAACTGATCGTCGTCTTCCGGCACTTCCTTGAACACGTCAATCAGCTCTTCGCTGAGCATTTCAAGGCGAGCCTTCTCGCTCTCCTGCAGACCCACGACAACGTCAGTCCGCTCCATCTCCGAAACACGAACTTTGCGAATGCTATCCCTCAGCGACCGCACCTTCTCATGAGGCACGACGTTGTCATGTACTTCCGACATGGCAGCTCCCGAATATCCGGCTGAACACCCCTTCAGCCGCACTCTAATCTACGTACAACCCTGCAAAGTCAGAGCACCTCTCACGCATCCTCCACAATTAATCAAAGGTACATGGTAAAGGGAAACTATCACATCCTAGATAAAACTCTAATAAAACCTAACCACTCGTCCCAACGTGGGTCACTTTTCCAACATCAACTCAAAGAGTATTTCGAAAAAGACCAAAGCGAACACGCATAAACCACGATCTGCCAACGCAAATACATCACGTCCGCCAAGAAACGATGGCGATAACCCATTCTACCTTAAGGTAAAAGTGGGATATGAGGCGCGCAGGAGGGATCCAAAACACCCTTAAGGCGCGGATCATCAGCAACTTCAATGGAGCGCTTGAACGGTTTAAAGCCGCTGCGAAGATAAAACTGCAGAGCCTGTGGGCTATCCCCAGTACAAGTGTGTAACCATAAGCGGTTCATACCCGGGCGTGCAAAAGCAATGGTGATAGCCTCGTTCATCAGCCAGCGCCCGGCACCGTTTCCGATTGCTTCCGGTACAAGACCAAAATAGGTCAGAAGAACGTCCTCGGTCTTGGAAACATCAAACTCCAGCAGGCCAACAGGCTCACCGTCCTTCATCGCCCAGTAGAATTCATTGGTTGGCTTGGTCAGCACCGCCTCCAACTGCTCATCACTCATCACCAGACGGGCAAACCAAAGCCATGGCTCCCCCACGCGTTTGAAGAGCTCCCGATAAGCCGCGCAGTCAATCTTCTCAACATGGTGTAGCGTCAGATCAGGGCGATCAACCGGTTTGAGAGCTGGCTTCTCCAACATCTCCAAATGTGTCACGATAGTTGCAACCTTGCCGGAAGGCAGTTCTGTATATCCATCAAGATCAAGCTGAATATGCGCCATTTTTTTTGCTTTCACCTACCAAAACCGAGAGTTCATTGGGTAACGGTATCAGAGCAAGGCTGCAAGTGTTCCGATCTCACGACACACTTGAGTTCCTATATGGTTGCCACCGTTTTCAAACGCGCACGCGGATGAACCTCGTTTTGGCTCATCACAAACGTATGTGCCCTGAAGCGCTCAACAATGGAGCGCACGAACGGACGCGATTGGGCCGAGCATAACAATACAGGTACTTCCCCCTGATTGGCCGCCGCGTCATAGGCCGCTCGCACCAGCCCACAAATTCCTGAAGCTTGGAGGGGCCATCGCCAACTGCCGATCATCCCCATCCCCGATGATGCTCTCAAGGAAAGCCGACTCCCATTGCGGGCTCAGGCTGATCAAAGGCAGGTAACCACCCGGTGCCTGATTGGCCGCACAGATCTGGCGGGCCAGACGGGTGCGTACATGTTCTGCAATGCTGTTTGGATTACGCGTTGAGCCAATCGCTTCCGCAATCCCCTCCAGAATGGTGCCCAGATCACGAATGGAAATCCGCTCCTCCAGCAAGGCCTGAAGCACGCGCTGAATACCGGAGATCGAAATCTGGGCTGGAACAATATCTTCCACCAGCTTCGACTGCTCCTGATCCAGCTTTTTCAGCAAAACCTGAACATCAGCATAGGTAAGCAGCTCGGAAATGTGAGATTTGATAGTTTCAGTCAGGTGCGTTGAGATCACCGTTGCAGGATCAACCACCGTATAACCCAGCAAGTTCGCTTCCTCACGGTACTGCGCCTCAACCATGTGGCTGGCAGACCGAAGGTCGGCTCAGTGGTGTGTGTCCCCGGCAAGCGCACCTGGCCCCCACTCGGGTCCATCACCATAAACTGGTTCGGGAATAGCGAACCACCGCCCGCCTCCAGTTCCTTCACCTTGATCATATAGTCGTTCGCACCCAGTTGAATGTTATCGAGGATGCGCACAGACGGCATGATCACGCCCATGTCCGTCGCAATCTGACGGCGTAGCGCTTTGATCTGCTCGGTAACCTGATCCGTTTCCTGCTTGTTCCGCCCATTGATGATTGGCAGCAGCGCATACCCGAGTTCAATGCGCAGTACGTCCATTTTGAGGCTGTCAGAAATTGGCGCTTCCTGCGGCTCTGCAGGTGCGTCTGCTTCAACCTGAGCAGCCACTTTCTCAGCCTTCACAGCGGCATGTTTCTTGCTCGCCTTTCGCGCCAGATAACCAGCCGCCCCTGCCAATGCCAAAAACGGTAACATTGGCATACCCGGCAGGAAGGAGAGCACAACCATCACAAAAGCAGACATGCCAAGTGCTTTTGGATAACCGGTAAACTGCGTGACAAGCGCCTTATCGGCTGCCCCCTCAACTCCGGCTTTTGAAACCAGAATACCTGCAGCCGTGGAAACAATCAGCGCAGGGATCTGCGAGACCAGACCATCACCAATCGTCAGAAGTGTGTAGTTCTCGGCAGCTTGAGCAAACGTCAGGTCCTGCTGCATCACACCAATAACAATACCGCCAATCACGTTGATAAACGTGATCATCAGACCGGCAATGGCATCACCGCGAACAAACTTGGAAGCACCATCCATGGACCGAAGAAAGTGGATTCTTGTTCCAGCTCCTTACGTCGGGTCCTTGCCGTCTCCTCATCAATCAGACCGGCACCCAGATCCGCATCAATGGCCATCTGCTTACCGGGCATCGCATCAAGCGTAAAGCGGGCCGAGACTTCCGCGATACGACCGGAACCCTTTGTAATAACGATGAAGTTCACGATCACAAGGATCGCAAAGACGATAATTCCGATCACGAAATTACCACCCATCACAAAGCTGCCGAATGCGGCAATCACGTTACCGGCAGCATCGGCTCCTTCGTGGCCATTCGCCAAAATCAAACGGGTCGACGCCATATTCAGCGACAACCGCAGCATGGTGGCAATCAGCAAGACAGTCGGAAAGGCAGAGAATTCCAAGGGCTTTTGGATGAACAACCCCACCATCAGGATCATCACCGAAAAGATGATCGAAATGGCAAGGAACATGTCCAGAAGCATGGCAGGCATAGGAACAATGAGCATCACGAGGATGACCATGACACCGGCAGCAAGACCAAGGTCGCCGTGCCTTATCGCGTTCCAAAGGTCCTGAAAGAAAGCCGTACTACCGGCCCCGCTTAATCCGGACAGGCGCGTAGCCGGGGGAGTGCGGTCGCCTCCCCTGTCTGCCACTTTTGCATTTGTCTCTTCAGACATCGCTGCGCCCTATCCGTTCTTATGCGTCAACAGTTCCAGCGCGCGCTTCGCCCGGTCCCGGCACCTCTACACCTTCTTTGGTGTAAAGGTTCAACTTATTGCGAAGCGTACGGATGGAAATGCCAAGGATTTTTGCCGCGTGGGTACGTTCCCAAGACAATGATCAAGCGTATCCAGAATAAGATCACGCTCTACATCGGCAACCGTACGCCCAACCATATCGCGCGAAGCCGCCTCAGCCGCATGAGCCGCACGCGCAGCAGTTTGCTGACCAGCCCCCATTGCGATGGGAGAACCGTCAGGCATACGAATGGCATCCGCATCTATTTCAGCACCAGTGGAAAGCAAAACTGCGCGGTGCATGGTGTTTTCCAGCTCACGCACGTTACCCTTCCACGGATTAGCCAGTAGCAACTGACGCCCCTCCTGCGAGATCGGAAGCGCTTTGGTCCCATTCGCTTTGGCATAAATCTCGATAAAGTGGCTTGCCAGCTCCAGAATATCTGCAGGCCGTTCCCGCAGCGCAGGCAATTTCAGGTTCACCACATTCAGCCGATACAGCAAATCCTCACGGAATGTCCCGTTACGCACTTCCTCAGCCAGATCGCGGTTTGATGTAGCAATAATGCGAATATCAACAGGAACCGGACGACTTCCGCCCACACGGTCAATCACCCGTTCCTGAAGGGCACGCAGCAACTTGGCTTGCAGGCGAACATCCATCTCGGAGATTTCGTCCAGCATCAAGGTGCCACCGTCTGCTTCCTCAAACTTGCCAACTCGGCGCGCAACTGCACCGGTAAAGGCACCCTTTTCATGGCCGAATAGTTCAGATTCAAGAAGATGCTCAGGAATGGCGGCACAGTTGATGGAGATAAACGGCTTGCAGAACGACTGGACTTGCTGTGCAGGAAACGCGAAATCACTTCCTTACCGGAACCAGATTCGCCGGTAATCAGCACCGACGCATCAGAGGGGGCAACCTGCTCCGCCAGCTTAATCACGCTCGCCATCGCCGCGTCGCGATAGATCAGGTCTTCCCGCTCTTCAGTAACAGCAGACAGAACCGCAGCAATCAGGTCTGGATCAGGTGGCAGCGGAATATACTCTTTGGCACCCGCCCGAATGGCAGAAACAGCCGCCCGCGCATCCGTCCCCAAACCGCAAGCAACGATTGGCACGTGGATACGCTCCCGCTCTGTCAGCTCCACCAGCTGACCGATATCTTCATTCACATCAACCATCAGCAAATCCGCGCCCTGCCCCGAGCGCAAAACTTTCATAGCTTCAGAAGCCCCGGGCGCATGGGTAACAGACGCACCACGTTCCATCGCGATCTTGGTTGCGGTCGTCAGCTGACCGCCAAGGGTCCCAACGATCAAGAGTCGCATGTCAGTTCCTTTCCATTACGCCCCATGTCAGTCACTTATCCGCCTTGATGATTTCGGTCATGGTGACACCAAGCTTATCTTCCACCAGCACAACTTCGCCGCGTGCGATAAGCCTGTCATTGACATAAACGTCGATTGCCTCGCCAACCTTGCGATCAAGCTCCATGACGATCCCGGTATCCAGATGCAAAAGGTCGGAAACCTTCATCTTCGTATGCCCAAGCACAGCCGACAGCTGAACAGGCACATCAAAGACAGCTTCCAGATCTTCAGCAGCTTTTAACCCGCCTGCACCATCACCACCGAGACTACCAGCGCGCTGGGGACTTCGATGCTGGTCCAGCACCATGCCCTTTTCATCATCGCTCATCATCAACCTTCCTGATCCGGCACCGGCCACAGGCCAACACAATCATGGAGAAAACTAAAACAGCTCAACTCGCCCGCTCGCGGGCATCGAAATGAGATTTTATGACTTGTTCAATATGCTCAACCGTCTTGCGACGATCACGAATAATGCCACCATCCGGCCATTCAATCCGGCAATCGCCGCGCGACATGCTCTCTGACTTCACAACATGTATTTTGCCTTCAAAGCTGCTGTTCAGGACCAGACTTTCAACCATTTCTTCCAGCGCATGCGTATCCTCGCCCGGAACCTCGATCAGGATCTGCGGGATCTTGCGCAGCGGTGCCAGACACTCAGAAAGCAGCGCTACAACTTCCGCCAGGGGCTCGCGGGCAATGAGATGGCTGCACAGCGCCGCGCAATCAAGAAGCACATACTCACCATGTTCTGCTCTTGAGCACGAAGCTGGGTTTCAAGCTCCCCAAGTGCCGCCTCAAGCCGCTCGCGTAATACCACCAGTTCCTCTTGCGCACTGAGCTTCTGCCGCTCGGCAATGGCTTGCCGCGCCTGCATCTCACCCCGCGCAAAGGCAGCCTCTTCTGCTGCTTTCAGAAGCTGTTGGTGTTCAACCACAGTGATGGTCGGCTCCGGCGGCGGTACCACCTCGGCAAGTTCAGCCGCAGCGACCTCGTCAACCGACTTGGTATTGAATAAAAACCGTTGCCGTGCAGCACCTTGCGGCATAACTGTAACCATCAGCAAGCCTCCGGAAAAAGCAGAAAAAAAGAAGGGATTAATAGACAAACTCTTCCTCTCCCTTCTTCTTGTTGATGGTGATCTCACCGGATGTCGCCAGATCTTTGGCCTTGAGCACAAGAGCCGTTTGCGCATCATCTACCTCACGCAAACGGACTGGCCCCATACTATCCATATCTTCCTGCAACATATTTGCAGCACGAACAGACATGTTGGCCTTAAAGAACGCCACTGCCGTTTCGGAAGCACCCTTAAGCGCCATTGCAAGTTGATCTTTTTCGATGTTCCGCAGCAAGGTCTGACAGGCACCAGAATCCAGTTTCAGCAGATCCTCGAAGGTGAACATCAAGTTACGGATACGCTCTGCAGACTCGCGGCTATCTTCTTCCAGAGCAGCAAGGAAACGGACCTCGGTCTGCCTGTCAAAGTTATTGAAGATGTCCGCCATCATCTCGTGGCTGTCACGGCGGCTGGTCTGGGACAGGTTCGACATAAACTCGATACGCAGCGTATGCTCAACCTTGTCCAGAATATCCTTCTGAATGGACTCCATGCGCAGCATCCGGTTCACCACATCCAGCGCCAGCTCTTCACTAAGCAGCGCAAGAACACGGGCCGCATGGTCACTCTGGATCTTGGAGAGTACCACCGCGATGGTCTGCGGGTACTCATTCTTCAGGTAATTCGCCAGAACGTTTTCAGGCACATTGGAAAGCTTTTCCCACATGTTCCGTCCGGCAGGACCACGGATTTCCTCCATGATGACTGACACCCGATCTGACGGCAGAAAGGAGTTCAGCAAACGTTCGGTCACATCCACATTGCCATTCAGCGCACCACGTTGAAAGACGCTTCAGAAAGTCAACGAACAGCTCTTCAAGCATTGTCGGTGTCACAGGGCCAAGCTCGCCATCGCACTGGAAACCTGACGCACTTCAATCTCGTCAAGGCCGTCCCAAATGGCCTGTCCGTACTCCTGCCCAAGTGCCAAGAGCAGAACGGCTGCGCGCTCTGCTCCCCCAAGCTCTCGTTCAGCCACATCAGAAGTGACAGATAAAGCTTGTTCCTTCCTGGGCTGGTTTTCTGTCTCGTCACTCATCCTAGGCCGCCTCGTTCAACCAGCCGCGAACGATATTGACGGCCTCACTTGGAGATTCTTCAATCATTTCACTTATTTGCTGGATTGAAGTTTGGTGGAGAGCTGCCAACATCTTGGCATCCTCAATCCACTCCGCAGTTGGGATCTCGGTCGGAACCGCCTCAACCCCGTCCACTGCCGCCTCAAACCGGGCAGGCTCTTCAGCAACCAGTGTACCGTCCGGCAGAAGCTTCACGCTCCGTCAGCCAATGCTGCTTTTTCTTCTTCAGTCGCCAGAATACGCTTCATCAGCGGAGACACTGCAAAGACCAGAAGCAGAACGGTAATCACAAACAAAACACCAAGCTCCGCAAACTTCATGATGTCCGCGCGCGTGAAGTCGAACAAGCCACCATCGCTATCCGCAAAGTCCTGCACCGGAGCTTCCACAAAGCGCATATTGACCACTTCAACCGTATCACCACGGCGCTTTGTAAAACCAACTGCCGTCCGAACCAGAGTCGCGATTTGCTCCAGCTCTGCATTACTGCGTGGCTGATAGATCTGTCGCCCACCCTCATCGGTCGTGTAGGTCCCATCCACCAGAACAGCAACAGACAAGCGCTCCAGACCGCCAGCCTCATAAATCTCGGTAACGGTGCTCTTCGAGATCTCGTAGTTCAGGATTTCCTCGGAAATATTGGAGGAATCCTTGGAACCAGTGGCATCACCCCTCGTATCCGCATTCGGCAGCTGATTACCGACAGAAACAGTTTCTTCCCCATTGGAGGAGGATGAATTCTCCTCTTTACTCTGAGAAGAACGTAGAACCTGTCCGTCAGGATCGAACAACTCTTGCGTTTCTGTCTTGCGGTTATAGTTGAGGTCCGCAGCAACCCGTACCCGAGCACGACCAGCTCCAACAACGTTATTCAGGATCTCTTCAACCTGTTGCCGCAGGCGAGTCTCCAGTCTTAAACGTCGTTCATCCAGCGATGAACTGCCAACAAGTCCGTCCTTATCGCCGGTTCCGCTGGCAAGCAAAGTACCGCGCTCATCAACTATAGAAACGTAAGATGCTCCAACCCCTCAACAGCGGTTGCAACCAGATGCTGGATGGCGCGGATCTGGCCATTGCTCAAAGAGCCCTGAACCTTGATCGCAATAGAAGCGGTTGGCGGCTCACGGTCCGTTTGAACAGCTGTTTTTCAGGGATTACCAAATGAACGCGCGCAGAAGCAATGCGGCCAATGCTGCGAATTGTACGGGAAAGTTCCCCTTCAAGAGCGCGCAGACGGTTTATATTCTGCACAAAACTGGTGGCCCCCAGCGTATCGGTTTTGTCGAAAATCTCGTAGCCAACACCACCACCGGATGGCAAACCAGCCTCAGCAAGGGTCATGCGCAGGCGGTGAACCTTCTCTTGAGGCACAAGAATGCTACGCCCATCCACACCAAGCTCGTAGGAAATACCTTGAGTTTCGACCTGACTGACAACGGCTGCTGCATCCTCAAGAGTGAGATCTGTGAAGAGTGGCACCATCTGCGGTGCTGTCGCGCGAATAATGATGAAGCTGAACAAGCCGACCAACAGCGCAGCCATCGCGCCCATCGCTGCCAGTCGCGCGGGCCCAAGTCCTTTCAGAAAGTCAAGGATTCCACTCACAGTTGCCGCCCCGTGCTTTTTAAATGCTCATTCCAAAAGTGCCAGCAGTACTTTCAACGCCTTGGAAAACGGCGTGATTACCCCTGATTTGCTGGTAGGTAAAAATTGCCCGCTTCAGAGTTAACAAAAGGTTAATAAAGGCCTAATAATCGGTAAACGGGAACTCTACCCACAAAGAAGCATTGTGGAATGTTGCAGGAAAGCCCTTGGACTAGGCATTTGAAGAGTCAGATGAATCTCGAACGGCCGGTTCGGCAGATTTTGCCGAAGCAGTTAAGACATCATAGTTAATCCATAAAGACGTACAAGTATGGCACGCACACACAAAAAGGCCGGCTGAGACAGCCGGCCTTTTCGAAACCTCAAACCTGTTTGGGCATTACACCCGAATTTGCCTGAAGCCTGTTAGTTACGATAGTCCTGAACGCGTGTCGCTCGCAATCCGGCTAAGCCGTGCCGGTCAATCGAATCCTGCCAAGACAAGAACTCTTCAACCGTCAAAGTATACCGGTTGCAGGCTTCATCCAGAGACAACAAGCCTCCACGTACAGCCGCAACTACTTCAGCCTTTCTCCTGATGACCCACCGCTTAGTAGAGGTGGGCGGAAGATCCGCTATTGTCAAAGGGCTCCCATCGGGGCCGATGACGTATTTAACTCGTGAACGAATATGTTCGGTCATTCTACTCTCACACAAACCATGACCAAGCTGAGTATGAGACTAGAACAAGGCGCTTAAAATTTGGCTAAGCCCCCATCAATGTTTTGGTAAGATTCATAACCGCAAATCTTAGTGGATATTAACTACTAGAAAATTCCTTGGATTCCAGTGACATCGCCAACCGGAATGCGAAGTTCGCCCATGTGCAAAATAATGTCACCAGTACTGAAGTCCACAGAATCCACTCTGCCGGTCACTTTCGTCTGAACAACAAACGGCTCTCCATTGGCATCCTGAGTAATAATATCAACAGTATAAGTGCCATCCTCACGTTTTGAGCCAGAGGCAGTGGTTCCATCCCACTCGAAAGTGTTCTCACCTTCCTCAAGATCAATCTCTTCCTGATAGATCTCGGCACCATCACTATCTCGAACTGTAACCGTTGCCTTCCCGGTTGCAAGAGCGTCAAGCTCCCATGATGCAACGCCATCCTTCAGCTCGGTTGTCGCACTGTGAGCAGTTACGTCATTACCAATATAGTTTACGAACTGACTCGCACTTTGCGTTTTGAGCTGAGTAAGCTGCTCATCTAATTTCTCTGTAGTTGCAATCTGTTGCTCAACCATCGTGTATTGAACAAGCTGATTCGTGTACTCAGCCGAATCAAGAGGCTGCAATGGATCCTGATTCTGTACCTGTGTGGTCAACAGCGCGATGAACAGATCAAAGTTCGCATTGATGTTTTTCTGCTGGTCTGAACCTGAGGAACCCGCATTTGGCGTCAAGGCATCAATTGTAGTCATTTTTTTATTTCCTCAAAAGCGGCATCAAACCGAAATATCCAACCCACCTGCGCGGGACGAACCATTCAAACTATTATGTATGGGGTAGCTGGCGTCGTGGAACTCAGCATCATTTCCAGCCCCAGTGACATGCCCGACACCTGACTGTTGACTCTCTTGCCTGTCAGAGCCTGTGAGCCACCTCCCCCGCGACCAAGGGAGAATTCAAGAGAACTCTTGTCGCTTTCAACACCAGCCTCTTGCAGTGCCTTTTCCAACCCGCGCTGATCTCTTTGCAAAAGTTCAAGCGTTTCAGGCCTTTCAACCATCAGATGAGCCCGGACACGCCCATCCTTGGTGAATTCCAGAGAGACATCGATGCCCCCCAGCTCTTTTGGATCCAGCCGAATCTCAAATCGGTTAACACCACCACTGGCCTGACGGGCAATCTCAGGCCAAACCGAGTTGGCAACGTTCCTTAAAGTGGAAGTTGGCAAGGAACCGACTGAACGTAGCCCAGCCTCGGAACGACCCATCGTGCCAGCAATTGCCTCAGAGCTTTGCCAATCAAGCTCACCCTCCGCACCGTCCTGCATTCCCGCCGCTCCGCCCCATCCAAACGATGCGGCAGTTGCTGTCTGCTCATTACCCTGCTGAACTGATACTTGAATGCTGACTGAGGCCGCAGCACTCTTCTTATTCCCGGTTGCGTTCTGGTCAGCAACCTTACTTTGGGAGATAGTCTGATCTTCCGTTTCCAGAGCTTCCCCACTCTCCGCAGAACCATCAGAACTCGACGTAACCGCAACTGATCCATCAACAGCCCTGTCTTTACCAACCATAAGTGCAGCAGTTGTTCCAATAGACGGCGTCCGGCTCGCATGCTCAGCAACACGAACATGGCTCTTGTCTTCCTGAGCTGCAGTCACTTCAGCAAGCTTCTGCACCTGCGCTGCTTGATCGGCATTTTCTGAAGCACCGTCAGATTTCACCATCACATTCGGAAAAATGACATCTCCTTCGCCTGCAACTGGCACAGATTGGGGAACATGCTGTTGCTGACCGACAAAACTTGAACCTACCCGATCAGATTGACGAAACAGCTCACCCCCATCAGCAGCAAGACCTGCGCCTTTCACCTCCGGAAGAACAATCGGCGCAGGCTCTGCCTGAACCTTGATGGCTTTCACCTCCGGCCCGGTCACCAGCTCACTGATCTGCCGACTTGCAGCAGAAGGCTGCGGATTACCTTTGATAACGATGTCAGCGCTGTTCGAACCGGCGGTCTTCTCTGAAGTAGAAGTCTTGTCGACCGACCCAGCATTGTCTTGCGCAACAACATCAGCACGCGCACCGTTTCCGGTAACAGCCGCACTATCGACCACAGCGCCTGAAGATAGCTCAGTCTTCATAGGAGTGTTAGTTGGCTGTGATTGTTGGGAGGCCTCAACCTTTCGAGACGCTGCGAGCGCTTCTGTAACCGACGCCCCCAAATCAGATACAACCTTCGCCACCTCACCAGTCTTAGGAGACACCGGCAAATGCTGCTCGTTCTCAGTTTCAGCTGTTTGCTTGACCACCAAATCGGCAGCTGCAGAGCCTACAACCTGCTGCTGCAAACCTTCAGTATTCTGAACAGCCTCAACCGATGGCGGAACTGCCCGCCCAGAATCCACTTCCTTAATTGTCTTAGCTTCCCTGGCCGACAATCCGACTGACGCTGCTACAAGCTCTTCACTCTTCTGCGGCAAGATCTGCCCAGCAGGCTTCGTCTGCTGATTGGCGGAAAGCAAGGCCGCTGATCCACTCGCAGTCGTTGGCGAATTGGCCTGCGCTGCAACTGCAACGCCAGCAACACCAGTACCCCGCTGTCGAGCAACAAGCTGGGCAACCTCACTGCGCGCAGGTGCATCTGTCCGGTTTGGTTGGCGTGCCACGTTCGGAACCGTTTGCGGCGCAGGGACAAAAGGCGTTTGTGCTTTCTGCTGAGCTGCGTTCCCCTCACCAACTGCCGGATGAGCAATCACGCCCTGAGGCGGCGCACTTGCAATCAATCCCGGCGCAACATGTGGTAAAACTTGAGAAACGCTGGAGGCAGGCAGCTCACCCGCCAGCCCTGCAATAGCACTCTCACCTTTTTCATCCCTGCTGAGGTCTGGCTTCATCACCGGAAGATCACCACCGGCAGACGCAGAGGCCGAGAAGCTATCACCCGCAGCAGCCGCATCCCCCTCGGAGGCTTTGGCAAGCAATCCGGAGAACAACTCCAAATCCTGACCGGGTGCACTCTCACCAAGCAGCGCATGACCACCTTGTCCAAGAACGGACTTTAGGGGGATTTGCGGCTGAACAGGACGGCTTAAACCCGGTAAAGCAGATTGCGACATGTATTCCTCAAACTACGCAGCACAGACCACCAGCTCAGGTGGTGAAGACATCTTGCGCGCAGCGATGCAAATAGCAGGCCAGTTGAATACCATCAATTTAATCATAAATTTCAAACATATAACTTCTAAGGAGTTTTTCTCAGCATATGCAGAAAGGTCACTTATTGCCCCTGACCCGGCAACAAGTGCCGAGCCACCTGAAATACTTCAATCAAAAAGATTGGCCTTCCGTCGAGTTTTAGGTATATTCCCGCCAACTAACACGCTCAAAGCGTACGCATACGAAGCGTTTAAGAAAGAGCCAGCGTTTAGCCACCGCCAAAACGCTGCGAGCACTAAGCAAACAAATGAAACTAATCTGCACTTCGGACTAGTGTCTGCCAGATTGAATTCTGCTCGCAATATCATAGATAAAGCTCTCATATTAAACGCGCCATAGGATGAGGTACTTGGAATGCTAAACAGTCTTGGCCTGCCCGGCCGCCCGGAAGACACACGGGTGGTTGTTGCCATGTCAGGCGGTGTAGATTCATCAGTCGTTGCCGGCTGATGAAGCGCGAAGGCTATGATGTCGTTGGCGTCACACTGCAGCTCTACGATCATGGCGAAGCAATCCAACGCAAGGGCGCGTGTTGTGCGGGACAAGATATCCATGACGCACGCCGCGTGGCCGAAAAACTCGGCATTCCTCACTATGTGCTGGATTATGAGTCTCGCTTTAAGGAACAGGTGATCGAACGTTTTGCCGACAGTTACATCAACGGCGAAACCCCAATTCCATGCGTAACCTGCAACCAGACGGTCAAATTTAAAGATCTGCTGGAAACAGCCAAGGACTTGGGCGCCGACGTTCTGGTAACCGGCCACTACGTACGTACAGGCATGGAAGGCAACCAGCTTGCCATGTTCCGCCCTGTCGATCTGGACCGGGATCAGAGCTACTTCCTGTTCGCGACCACGCAAGAACAGCTTGATTTCCTTCGCTTCCCACTGGGCGGCATGACCAAGCCGGAAGTACGCGAACTTGCTCGTGAGTTTGGTCTGGAAATTGCTGATAAGCACGACAGCCAGGACATCTGCTTCGTCCCACAGGGTCGTTACACGGACGTAATTTCCAAGCTACGCCCACACGCTGCTGAACCGGGCGATATTGTCCACGTCGACGGTCGCGTTTTGGGCCGGCATGAAGGCATCATCCATTACACAATCGGCCAGCGCCGTGGTATTGGCGTTGCAACAGGCGACCCGCTCTATGTGGTGCATCTGGATGCAGACGGACGACGTGTAATCGTTGGTCCGAGCGAAGCTTTGGCCACACATAATTTGCTGCTCCGCGAAGTCAACTGGATTGGCTCTGGCACTCTGGACGACCTGCCTGAAGAAGGCATCACGGTTTACGCTAAAGTGCGTTCAACACGCCCGCCTACCGAAGCAGTCCTGCGCAAGAGCGGCGACAACATTTTGGTAGAACTGCCTTCTGGCGAAATGGGCGTCGCTCCGGGACAGGCCTGTGTCTTCTTCGACAAAGAAGGACACGAAGCCCGCGTCCTCGGCGGAGGCTGGATTCAACGCGCCGAAAAGCAGGAAGGCGCAGAAGAAGCCCTCAAAGCGCTGCTCGGCAAAAGCTGGGAAGCCGCGGGTTTTCCAACCAGCTGACGACCCCAAAAGCACCCTCCGCATAACGGAGAGCAACACCGCAGATAAATCTGAACGCCCCGCCTTGCATCAACGCAAGCGGGGCGTTTTTCTTACAATCTTTCCGCCCTCTACCAGCCCAAACACCCCACATTATGCCAAGAAAAGCCACCGCAAAATCCAGACCTGTCAAAATCAGAAGTTCTTCCCGGTTCAGCGACCGAGACCTGTAGGTATTCCTCAATGAAATTGGCAATAACCCTAGGTTTCATGGAGTTTTTCACAAGAGTGTAAATTTCCACAAAACTTGCAGAAGAACGCTTGACGCCACACGCTGAGAGCCTTATACACCCCCTCACAGCGCAGCGGTCACCACCGCAACATAGCGCACCGGATGGCGGGGTAGCTCAGTTGGTTAGAGCAGCGGAATCATAATCCGCGTGTCGGGGGTTCAAGTCCCTCCCTCGCTACCAAAACTAATTTTTACCAACAATATCGCAGCACTATCTAAAGCGCAGCCCTAGCTGTCCGCCGTTTTGGTCTGACCCAGTACTCCCCTCTCCTCGTGCTCTTTGGCCAAACACTCCATTATTCAATGCAACCAATCAGTCCATAAGCATCGATAACAAATACGCGTAATAGTGCCATAAGTATTCGACACATCGTTGACATTTTATTCTGTTAAGGCTGGAGTTGTTCCAGTCTCATACAATAAGAATTAAAGTAAATGGACAATTCACTTACCAAAATCCCACTCATTAGCGTGGTGCTTCCAGTGTGTAATGCTGAGGCTTATATCTCTGAGGCACTGGATAGCATCTTTGCGCAGACCTTTAAGGACTTCGAGATTATCGCCGTTAACGATGGCTCGACGGACAACTCTTTTCAAATTCTTGAAGATTACGCGGCACGCGATAAGCGTATCGTACCTCATCATCTTCAGTCAACAGGATTAGTCGGTGCTCTTAATTACGGCATCAAAGTCGCACGCGGTCATTATGTTGCCCGCATGGATGGTGACGATGTGTGTCACCCAACCCGCTTTGAACGCCAGATTACTTTCCTAACAAACAATCCCGATATCGCGTTTCTAGGAACTCAAATAGACATATTAGACGGGGATGGAAAGGCGGTCTCTCGCTCCCACTTCCCCGTTGATTGCGCTGATGTTAATACCGCCCTCCTGCAGGGCTTTTGTCCTTTTTGCCACCCAACAATGATGATCCGAAGGGAAGCACTTCTTGCGCTAGGAGGCTACAATAGCGTCTTTCAAACAGCTGAAGATCTAGAGCTATGGCAGAGAGCAAGCCTAAAATTCCGCCTTGCCAATCTAGACGAAGTGCTATTCAGCTATCGACGGCATGACCAAAGCGTAAGCACAACAAAACATAGGCAGCAAATTTTTACACACGCTTTTGCCCACTTCTGCCTTCAGCAACGTTTAGCCGGGAAGCAGGACCCCTCTGAATATATGGATAACGCATTTTCTATCAATGCTTTACCTGATGGGGAATTAAAGCAGACGCTGCAGCAATTAAGAGATGGTTCCGAAATTTATTATGACAATCTAAACAAGAGCCACAAAGATCTAGCTTTGAATGAAAGTGAAATTACGCGTGTACTCCATTTTATTCGCGCCTGGAGATTTCTTGCCCCTAAACCATTTTTCTCCGCGAAAGAGAATACGGCATTTTTAACCCAACTTCTATTTCATGCCAAGAGCAAACACTTCAACCATCAAATCGGACCTATCAAAGACCTTCTGAAGACGATTGATAAATCACGGTATCGGAAGTCTGCTTTAACGCGCAATCTGATACTTTGGTCTATCCTAGTTAAATCTTGGCGCTCATGAGAAAACTTTTCGCCAGCGCTGTCGATGCACCTAGCCTCTTGTGGAGACGCTCACTCCATTACTAAATTGAACTAATGAGTAGTAGGGCGTCCATTGAAAGAGCTCACGCATGCATCCAGCGTGGGGCCAACTTGCTTGGCCCGTACGTTCTCAGTTATATGGCGATAGAGGAATAAGTCGGGTTCACCGGATGCAGATGATAGAAGCATAATTATCTACTCTTGATAGGTTTCGATAAAATTTCTGGTGGATGCCGATCTCCTTGCCAGCCCGGACGGCAATAGGCTGTCATAACCTGAATACTTGGAAGAGTACTTCCAAGTCGGATCCATATGTAAGAAATGTGACATTTGCTTATTATAAGTCTTATATTCTTTTGCGTTGTCCCAATGCTCATTCCTATCAGCTTCGATTTCACACTTACGCTTAAAATCTTGAAAGTACTTGAAGTGCAAAATTGGACACCAATCCTCAGAAAGGTCTTTTGAGGTGTAGATGTCCGTTCCGTCTATAAAATGGGCACCAGCTGACACCTTTAGTCCTTTTTTTTCCAATAAATGAGGGGGACTTTCACCATGCATGGCGGGTCTTTTGGCCATTTCCGTTTGAGGAAACGCCGAACAAACCTCTTAAGTTTTTTTATTTGTAACTCTAGACCTGTGAGAGAAAAACCAACTTTCCAAAGTAAGTTGAAGACTGTTCACCCCATTACGCTCTTCCCGAAAGAACCGCTCACGAGGACCACCTAATAGCACAAAGCTGGGTGTCTTCTCAGGAGTCTGAACAAGTCGGTACCCATGAGTGTCAAAGCGGTCTGCAGCTTCCCAGAAAGGCTCCCTGCTATGTACTCGACATTTTCAAGTGGCCGGTTAGAGTACATATCGATCATTGGGGAAGGAACTACATATGCTTCGTGATCTCTCCACCATCTACAAAGCGCAGGTAAACCAACTCTCCCGTCTCCCGGAAAAATTAATAGTTCATCTATATCCGCAAACAGAACCCACTTCTCATTGAAGTATTTATTAGCGACATCATTACGCCATCTGTTCTCAAGAACTTTGTAAGGTAAAGTAGTGTGAACTACAGAGACATCTACTTGGTTTTGAAGATACTCAAAGGTTCCATCATTAGAGCAATTATCTATTATAACAAAATCGGTTACACCACGAGAACGATAGTACTCCAGAAAAAATGGCATGCGCAGTATTTCATTTCTTGCAATGGCAAGTAAAACTACATCATCAGCCCCCCCGCGAACGCCAATGGTACTTGGTAGGTATTCTAGCTCGGCTTCACTCATGCAACTATCACTTATTTTTAATATTCAGCGCAAGGGGAGTTATATTATTGACTGAATGCGGGAGACACCCGAAGGCATCGCGCAGCCTCTCTACCTTTCTCGCTCTCCATAATAAGAAAAGCAAAACACCCCTGAAGTTCAACTGGAAACGGTGATGGCATGAAGTAATCCTCCTAAACGTAGTGAATCACAAACCAACTACCAATGGGCATCCTATCTATGCAAACCTTCATCGAAACGCTCTAGTTTTCAGTTATAGCTCCTGAAGCAAGCTCGCAGTTTAAAAATGCTAGTACTTGACTACGAACGTGCTCGGGGCTGCAATAAAGATTATTTTTTTTGCAGGGCTTTGACGGTATTTATCATTTCTGAAGTGCTGGTGAGCTGAGGGTGGAACTCCACAATAATGCACCTCACTGTCGAAAGGTTCAACTTGGGGATTAAGTCGATCTCGCCTCCCTCAATGTCTATCGCAATTATTGTCGGGTTAAATTCGCTTATCAGCCTATTGACATTAACAGTTTGCTGCAAAATTTGCGCGTATCTTGGAGCTTTTTGGTGGAAGAAGCCCAAGGATTGATACTAACAAAAAAATGGCTGCTCAACACCATCCTCAACTCCAGCAATGGCGCACTCTACTTTGGGGCTTACCCCATTAAGTTTGTAGTTTTCCTGCATTAGTTCCACAATTTCAGGATTGGCCTCAATGGTTAGAACGTTATCTGACCCATTCTTCATAGCGACATAGCTAGATAAAAAAACCTAAACACCCTCCGATTTCAAGAAATCTATCATTCGGCTCTAATAGGTTGGATAATAGAATATACTCATCGGATTCATAATCACCACGAAGTATAGAATCTTTGACAACGCCATCTATCAACGGAGATGTCATACTTAAATTCACACCCTTAAGTACCTTTACTTTCTTGAACTTCTTTTTTATTTGAAATTCAATTTCCTTGCCAATTTTCAATTTAATAATCTCTCACTATTATTTCATTTATGTTGTTACTTGTTTTTGCTGAGAGCTGGAAAACCCTGAGGGCAGAAATTTATCATAACCCTCAAAATGAGTTGATTGTTTGCAAAGCTGATTCAAGGTCAAAAAAAATAATGACATTTTTTCGAAAGATAATAAGTAGTGACTTGTATTTGCCCCCCCCGAAAGTTGAGTGAGTTTAAAAGCAGAGATATTCTTAACATCTATTGGGGACTGGCTCCAATCTTACAACCACTCGAGGCCTCATCAGGCGCTTGCAATGAAGATACCAAACCAAACATTCAAATTAGCGGCGTAACCACTGCAGAAACAGCTGGGTCAATACCCTTCACCAAACACCAAGACGGCTTACTCGACCATAGGTGCGCGTTAGATGGACACGACCAAATCAGGAAATTCGTTCTTCAAAGCCGCGATGACAGGATCAATCTGAATAATTTGCTCGCTATGAAAAACACCTGCCTTACGGTTCGAGGTCAAGACTTGGCGTGTCATTTCGGCTGCAATGGTAGCTGTCATCTTCGCTTCGTTGCGGCCAATCACGCCAAAGATACTTTCTTCCGCTCCATCCTTCGTCTGCCCGAGCGCACGCACGGCTACGCCGCAAATGTCTGATCCAATATGGACATTCATGAAGAGCCAGACTGCAAGTTTGCGCCAGAACGGGCGTTGCAACAGACGGCCAAGACCGGCTCGGGATGAAACCCCAAAAAGCCAGGTCGTGAAGCGATCATCGAACTGAACCCACGTTGAGACCGAAGGAACACCAAGCGTGTGCCCGATCACGTGCTGGTCGGAAAAGTTAAATCGGTAGGCGGAGCGCTTCTTCCCGCGGCCCGGTAGTCCAAGAGCAATGCTGTCCCCAAAACTGCGCACTGCTAGAGCACGACCATTTTCCATCACATGAAAGGGGGCATCGAGGTTGTTGAACATCCATTCTACAGCTGCCTGACCATGCTGATCACCTAGCCCGAAATGCAGCAGAATGTCGATACGATCAAGTCGCTCCATTTGCTCGCGAGCCCGAGCGGCAAGCAGATTGGTAAGCCCTGGCGCAGTACCTACACTAAGCAGCGCCATTGCGCCGTTACGCTTGGCAAGATCGTCAAGCGCTTCCACTTGGGACAGAAAAGCGTGTTGAGCGCTGATATCCACATAATGAATGCCGGATGAAAGACACTGCTCAACAAAACCTGTGCTGGTCTGATCAAGACAGACGAGAACAAGCCCAATGTCATCAAGGACACGACCAAAATCCATCGCGAGGATATCAACCACGCGCTTCCGTGCCATACCCTACCTCGGCGGCTGCAATTTCGGCCTTATCTAGATTTCGTCCGGCAAGAACGAGCCCCCCTGGAAACTCTGGCGCTAGCCTCTCAGCGATCATGCGCCCCACCTGACCATAACCACCCACGATTAGTATTTTACCATGTTCTGTCAGAACACTTTTGGATTCTGATGACATCTCAATTTACCTTTCAAACAACAAATATTGGATCTTCGAAATTCTTTGGTTCCTGAGATCAGGATTGAAAAATCTTTTCACTCTGCGGCTTACGGTGTCGGCCAACTACTACTCAGAGGAAAGGGCCGTGCTTTCCTGAAACAAGTGACCGCACTTGACGGGGCACCAGACCCATAAGGAGGCTAATTAGGAGGCCTGCGATACTCCGGCGGAATAGTCGTTGCAGCTCCCCCAAGCATTGCACGTGCTCTCTTTATCTTGGGCAGCGCCTTCAAACCTCTGGCACCTGTGCATCACTCAGCCCCAAGATCTTCCCTATCTCCTAACAAACCATTCAACTCGATCCGGAGGAACTCGTGTGCCAGCGTATCAACCTCGACGTCAGGGCTGACCACAACGGCATAATGAATGGCTCGCTCGATGAGCCCAGAATCCCCCAAGCAGACGCATCGGTAACACTAGGCGGATCAGCC
The DNA here is from genome assembly GCA_001310715.1 of Pseudovibrio sp. JCM 19062. The sequence goes on along the minus strand of BAXV01000007.1, from coordinate 22,503 downwards.
CGCGCTCCGCCAACTCCCCCAAGTAAGTTCCGATGGAGGCCACGATCTGGGCAAATCGTTCCTCAACGCGTGTTCGCGAGGCAAGCGAGACCGCGTAGGACTCACGCAGAACAAGCGCAGTTAAAAGAGGCTCACGGCGGCAGTGGCCCAAAATTGAACGCCACATTTCTAAGAGCTGGATCTTAAGCTCACCAGTATCGGCAACTGCGGAGGCAGGAAACTGATCCAGTGTCTGACTTTTCAGGCCAGCGAAGAAATCGTCGATAAGGTACAGGAAGATTGCTTCCTTATTATCAAAGTAAAGATAGAAGGTGCCATGAGCCACACCAGCATGGCTTACAAGGTCCGATACCCGCGCAGTGTGATACCCACGGGTGGCAAAAACTTCGATTGCCGCACGGACAAGACGATCCCGAGAAGTGGATTTATTGGAACGAGACATAGACTCACCTAATATGACTGACGTGTCAGTCATATTTATTTTTGTCGGTTCTGATGTCAAGAACTCATGTAGTAGATTTATTTCAAAGCCAGTCGACTACCTCAAAAACGGAATGATGGTGCGCCAAGCCCGTCTCTCATGGGAGCTCGCCCAAGTAGCCGGTCATAGGATCAACCACATTAACGACCTAATGTGATGGTGTTACGCTGCAAAAACAGCGTCATTGAAGACAAGCCAAACGAACTCGCCAGCTTCCAGCCACACTCACATCTGATTAGCGACAAGCTTAGATCACGAAAATTTTACAACTAGAGAACTGAGGTAAGAACTTGCGCAGCCAATCCTAGAAAACTGGCACCGCACGAAACATCCCGCACTGGAGAAAGTTCTGCGAACCCGATTGTGGGCTTAGTAAAATTGGCTGTAAGTCTTAATGGTTACAACCAGTAGGGGCGGCAAGGAAAGCCACCCAATTGTAATATAACACAACCGAAAAATAATTAATTTTGAAACATATTTCCCCAATGAAGCCATATATGAAATATAGTACCGCTTCTCGGAGAAAACTGGCGTCTGGTGATTTATTTTTTTCGGCTTGCTACTATAATAAAATTTACATAAATAAAAACTTGCATGCCAAATGCATGATACAAAGGTCACTGTTTGAATCTCCGTGAGTAACTAAAACTTAACTCGAAGCACGCTGTGCATTTAGCGCTGGCAGGGTCGTAGGGACACCGGCGCAAATGATGCCTACTGTTTACCAATAACGAATAAAGGGAGGACCATATGACGTCTCAAACCAGCAGAAAGGGAATCTTCAGGTTCTGGTTCGACATGCTCTTATGGAAGCAAATTGCAATTGCCCTGGTACTGGGCGTCGCTTTCGGCATTGCTCTCAATGCAAGCGGAAATCCGGGAATTGCTGCTTCTGTCAAACATGTCGGTACGTTGTTTGTATCAGCAATTAAAATGCTGATCGTCCCGCTTATCTTTGTCTCTCTTGTATGCGGAATGACTTCCGTGAGTGACATTGGTCGTATGGGACGTATTGGTCTTAAAGCGATCTTCTTCTATCTGTGCACCACTGCGTTTGCCATTGTTATCGGTTTGGCGATGGGCATCATTTTCGCACCTGGTGTAGGTGTTGACCTCTCCTCAGCCGTTGCTGTTGAACCAGCACAGGCACCACCATTCATCCAGACAGTGTTGAATATCATCCCGACCAACCCGTTTGCCGCTGCTGCTGATGGTAACGTTCTGCAAATCATCTTCTTTGCGATCATGTTTGGCTTGGCGATCAACCTTGTTGGCGATGTAGGTAAACCTGTTCGTGACTTGTTCGAAGCCCTAAACGCGGTCATCATGAAGCTTACCGAGATCATCATCTCGTTTGCTCCTTATGGTGTATTTGCTCTCATGACCTGGGTCGCAGGTACCTACGGTTTGCAGCTGCTGCTGCCGCTTGCCAGCGTCATCGTTGCGGTTTACCTCGGCTGTATCATTCATGGCCTGCTCGTTTACGGTGGTTTGTTGACATTCGTTTCACGTCTCAGCCCCGTTCGCTTCTTCCAGGGCGCCATCGAACCAATGATTGTGGCCTACACAAGCTCATCCAGCGCAGGCACGCTTCCTGTCTCGATCGCAGCAGTGCAGCAGAACCTCGGTGTTAAGCGCTCCGTCTCCAGCTTTACGCTGCCACTCGGCGCAACCATCAACATGGATGGTACTGCGATGTACCAGGGTGTTTGTGCCCTGTTTGTTGCACAGGCCTTCGGCGTTGACCTCGGCATGTCCGAGTACATCACCATCATCCTGACAGCAACGCTCGCTTCCATCGGCACCGCAGGTGTACCGGGTGCAGGCCTCATCATGCTGTCTCTGGTTCTGACTTCTGTTGGCTTGCCGCTTGAAGGTGTAGCAATCATCGCAGGTATCGACGTATCCTGGACATGGCTCGTACGTCTCTGAACGTGACCGGTGACTGTGCTGCAACAGTTATCATTGCCAAGTCTGAAGGTGAGATCGACATGGAGGCATATAACACGCCTCACGTGATGAAAACACCAGAACTGCGCGACGCATAATCAAAAACAAATAACGCTGCTCAAGGGGGTAATTGGCAGAAATGTATCGCACCGAAACTGATGGTCTGGGTTCTGTAGAGATCCCTCTTGAAGCAGCGTATGGGTCCCAGACCCATCGCGCCATCGAAAATTTTCCAATCTCGGGGGTGGCTATCAACCACTACCCTGAGATTGTGAAGTCTCTCGCAATGGTAAAGAAAGCCTGTGCCCTCTCCAACGCAGCACTTGGCGCGCTTACCGAAGCGAAATGCAATACGATTGTTGAAGTTTGCGACGAAATCATCGAAGGCAAACACCACGAATATTTCGTATTGGATATGCTCCAGGGCGGAGCCGGAACATCAACCAATATGAACGCCAATGAGGTCATCGCTAACGTCGGCCTTCAGAAGATGGGCCGTCCATTCGGCGACTACTCCGGACTTCATCCAAATGACGACGTAAACTGCTCGCAGTCTACAAACGACGTGTACCCAACGGCGATCCGACTTGCGGTCCTGCAAAAGTCTGCCGGTCTGATCTTCGCCATGGAAAACCTCGTCGCAGCTTTCAAAGAGAAAGCCGAAGAGTTCAAAGACATCAAAAAGGTTGGACGGACACAGCTTCAGGACGCTGTACCAATGAGGCTTGGTGATGAGTTTATGGCGTTTGCCGTAACACTCGAAGAAGATATTCAGCGTGTTCAGGATCTGGCGAAATTGCTGACCGAGGTCAATCTCGGAGGTACTGCCATTGGAACGCGTATTAATACGCCTGAAGGCTACCAGCCATTGGCAGTTAAAAATCTCTGCGAGGTTTCCGGCTTCGACCTGAAACCAGCTGCCAACCTTATCGAAGCTTCCTCTGACCTTGGTGCGTTTATCATGTTCTCCGGAACATTGAAGCGCGTAGCAAGCAAGCTTTCCAAGACATGTAATGACCTCCGCCTGCTCAGCAGCGGACCGCGTGCAGGTCTGGGTGAAATTATCCTCCCGGCTGTTCAGGCGGGTTCGTCTATCATGCCAGGAAAGATCAACCCGGTTATTCCAGAGGTCGTCAATCAGGTTTGCTACCAGACCATCGGTAACGATCTGGTTGTCACTCTCGCTGCGGAAGCCGGGCAGTTGCAGCTCAATGCCATGGAACCGGTCATCATCTACAAGATGATGGAGTCCATCGCGACCATGACCAACGCAATGTATGTTCTGGCCGATCGTTGCGTCTCCGGTATCCAGGCAGATGAAAAAACGCTGCGCTGAACTGCTGGATAACAGCTTGGTACTGGCAACAACGCTTGCACCTATTCTCGGATATGAACAGGCTTCTCGCATTGCCAAAATCGCCATGAAAGAGGGGCTCACAATCCGTGACGCGGCAACTCAGCACACAACACTGGGTGCTGAAAAAGTCGAGCAATCATTGGAAAATGCTGCTGTTTGACGGTCAGCCTGTCTGGATCTGATCCAGTCTGCGAAAGAATTTATGCGGCGACCTCATCTGCAAATGAGGTCGCCGTTTTAATAGCACCCCTCCACGACAGAAAAGCCTCCCGAGAGCCCGTATGAAGTAACGGCAAACAGTCAACCTCAACTAAATTCTTTGTAAAAGTTGCAGAACACTCAGGTCTTCCGGAACAATTATCAAGATTAGTGGAGCTAACGATACAGCCGATTATATGCTTTATACATTCCAGTATTTTAACAAGCAGCGATCACTGGGTTACGATGAATTACAACAAAAACGATGCTATCTCCTCCCCAGCGCCACATAAGCCACGGTTTGCGGTTATCGGCGGCCTTGGGGCAGTTGCCGGAACAGATATTCTCCATAGGATCGTCAAATCGACCCCTGCCCGTTCAGATGAAGAGCATCTGGATATCGCTTTTGTTCAACGACCTTTTCACGAGCACACGACGCCTGCCGACCACGACTACGACCCAATCAGACGTAAGCTCTACGTTTATGATGCCTTGACGGACATGGAGGCAGACAACCGCGAAGTGGCCTTGCTGCCATGCTTCATCTCGCAGACATTCCTGCCCGAAATCCTGCCGGAAGTTAAAATACAAGTCCTCGGCATTGCCGATGCAATCAAAGACCATATTCAACGCAACTTTCAAGATGGACCGATCGGCGTTCTCACGTCCAACTACGTGCGCAAATTAGGGCTCTTCGACAAGATGCTGGGTGACAAACACCAGATCATCTATCCTTCCGAACCATTCCAGAGCCAGCTGATGGACGCGGTATACGGGCTGAAGGTCTAAAAGCCGGCGGAACAGGTAAAAAGGTAGAAAGCACAGTTCGAGAAGCTTGCGAAGATCTCATCAAGCAGGGCGCTTCTATTATCCTCCCCGGCTTTACAGAAATCCCTGCCATGCTGGATCGTATTGCAGAACTTGTTGATGTGCCGGTCTTAAACAGCAACCAGATTTATGCAGACTACGCTTTGGCGTGCAGTAAAAAAAACGCCAACACCACCTTTTAAGATCGGTGTGGTTGGCGGTGTGGGTCCTGCTGCAACGACAGACTTTATGGGCAAGGTAGTCGCCAATACCCATGCCTCCAAAGATCAAGACCACATCAAAATGCTCGTGGAACAGAACCCGCAAATTCCTGATCGCACTGAAAACATCATCGGCAACGGTATTGATCCGTCAATTGCCCTGTACTCTGTTTGCAAAAAGCTGGAGCAAGGCGGTGCCAACATCGTTGCAATCCCCTGCAACACAGCCCATGCCTATGTGGAACGCATCCAACGCAACCTGTCTATTCCCATCGTAAACATGCTGCGGGAAACGGTTAATCACATCACCACAAACTACCCAGATGTGAAAACCGTCGGGCTGCTGGCAACGACAGGACGGTAAAGAGCAAGCTTTACCAGCAGGAAGCAGCAGAAGCAGGTCTGCAGGTCCTCGCTCCGAGCGATGCAGGCCAAGCACAAGTGATGGACGCGATCTACGGAAAAGAAGGCGTTAAAGCCGGTTACACTTCCGGCCATTGTGTCGATCAACTCACATTGGCCTACCATGAACTCGAAAATGCAGGTGCAGAAGTCGTGATCTTGGGCTGCACAGAACTCCCGCTCATCCCACCTGACACCGATGGCGGCAAACGCCCCGCCCTACTGGACCCAACCAAAATCCTTGCGCAGAAATGCATCGAGATCGCAACGAAGTTCAGCAACCATAGCTAAACAACATGCCCTCACCCAGAACAGCACGCCTCTCTAAGAAGAGTACCGCGTGAAGTTTTGCGTAAGAGTCGCTGCGGCTTCACGCAGCACAGAGTCTCGATCTACGTTTGGTAAGTCCATGACGTATTCGATGACCGAATAGCCAAACTCGATGTTCAAGCGCATGGTTTGTATGACTTTTTGCCGATCATTGTCAGGGTACTGCGCAAGTATCGCATCAGCCAGTTGCTCGGCGACGAGATCGTGAGAACGGGTTCTTATGTCGCAGAGCGCTGGCGTTGCATGAAGCGCGCGTAAGATCCAGCGACCACCCGGCATGCGTTCGGCAATCTCCAGCTGCTCGCTGATCGACTCAAACACCGCTTCCGCAGGCTCATCATCTTGCAGGACGCGTTCAATGTAAGGAGCTAGGGCCGCATTTTGCTCATCCATCAGCCGTTGACCCAGTTCACTGAGAAGCGCGTATTTGTTGGGAAAATAGCGGTAAATCGCAGGCGGCGTCAGCCCGGCATGCTGACAAACCAGATTGGTCGAAAGCCGCTCGAACCCGACTTCATCAAGCAATTCCGAGGTTGTCTTGAGAATAAGATCAATAGTTTTTTTGGCTTCTGGACTGCTTCGGGTCAGCTCTGCGCTGATAGTCGGTATTCACTTGGGTTATGTTCCTATACCGAAGGGGAGAATGGGCTCCACGTATCTACAATAGCACCGTCTTTGTAAATGGCTATGTCGCCAAATTGAAGAAGAACAGCTTCGCTTTGCGTCGGTCGAAGAAACACGAAGTCGTCAGGCGAAATCACAGTTTTTGGTCCACCATTCAGAACCTCCTGGTTCGATGATCGCCCGTATGTCGGATTATAGGTAAGGCCCGGAGGGTCTACAGGATGCGCTTTCCAATTCCCCCCGTGCAAAAAGATGCTGCGTTCCAAGTTGGGATTTAGCAGCCGCTTGAGAGAATCGAAGGCCTCAAGAACCGGGGTCTTCATGCGTCCGCCTACCTTGATAGCGGGCGCTGCAATAAACAGCGCCGGAACATAGCCCCGTAACAGATCTGTTTCAAAGTCAGACGGCTTTACCAGCACCGAGCCAACCGAAACCTCATTGGCAATCTCAGTTGAGTTGTACAGCCGGAATGTTGGACTCCCTGCTGCATTTCGAACTGGCAAATCCGACGCATCAATTCCAAACACATGCTCTGCCATTTCCAACGCTTTTGCGTAGGTCGACACCGCTTTGTTCAAGACTTTCTGCCGCATACCGAGAAAGGGTGGAGCTTTTGCAATGTGTGCCTCATACCCCATGAAACCACAGAATTTCAGAGCAGCTTCCTTCTTGATTGTGTCCAGCGCCTGAGCCAGTTGACTATCAACCTCAAAACCGCCCCGATGCAGGCCAACATCAAGTTCCAATACAATGTTCAGGATCAGGTTATTTGACCGCGCAAGCTCGGCATACTCGCGTAGGCGGCTCTCAGAATCGATCAGCCAATAAACTTCACCAGTAGCCTGATTGGTGGTCGTGCTGGAGTAATAGTCCGCAGCAGCCTTTACCGGTAAGGGCTTGCCTAAAAGCTGGTCCGCTGTTGGGTCTAACTCCGCAACCTCTCTCAACATGGTGAGGTTGAATGTCATGTACCGATGGGTATCAAGCTCCGCGCTCGCCAACTTTAACAGCTCGGGTACAGGCAACGACTTAGCCACCAACCGAAGGTTCATACCCTCAGGCAAATCCCCTTTGAGCTGGCGAATATTATGCCTTAGCCGCCCCTCATCGAGAACAAGTACCGGCTGCGTAATGCCTGCGTCACGAAGGGCCTTCTGGACATCAAGGAAATAGGACTCTCTAGGTCCGCTTTTATCTCGCCGTAGCATGCAGTTTCTTTCCGGTTCGACACGTCATTGCTATCGTTTCCCCAATGCCAACTTGCTTCTCACCAACCAGACAGAAGTGATTGCGCCCGTACCGCGCTATCCCCTCACCCACCAACGTATGTTTGCGTGAGGGTTGCAACCAAGATGCCGAGATAGTTCCCCAAGGCATACCCAATAATCGCAATTGCTATGCCGGGGATCAAAATCTCACGATTCTTCAGCGCACCGGCAATCACTGGAATAAAAGGAACCGACATGATCGATGCGCCAGAGGCAATAAGGTAGGTATCGCGGTCAACATCGAACAGGCGACACAGCCCTGCCAGCAGCATCATAGAGCCCACAAGGATCGAAACGAAGTATGCGCCGAGCCACCAATCCATATTCGTGAAGATAGCCGTATCCAGCATGGTGGCGGATGTCAGACAAAAGATCAGAATAAGATACATTCCAAGATGAAAACTGCTCTTGGTATTATGGAGGAACGGGAAAAAGGAACCAAGAATCCCGAAGGTCGTGATCAAAACAATCGTCACAACCGATGACATACTTTCCGGTGCTAAAGATGCCAATCCAACGGAAGCAGCCACACAGATTGCAGCCGCTAGGAAGACGACTAAGGAACCAACGATACTTTTCCGTTCAACCAAGACACTGTACCCATGGGCACTCTCGTTTGCCAGATGGTCCATCTCGCTCTTCGTTTCGACCTCACCAGCCTCTTTGAACACATAAGTGCGAAGCACGAGTCCTGCCGCCTTTTGCCCGAAGGCAAGGATAACCATCATGAAGAGAGCGGAAAACACAATGTCGTAGGTGATCATGGTGAGAAAGATGCTTTCATCCCCTCCAATGGCCGTCTTGACCGCCCCAAGGTTTACGCCGCCGCCGGTATACGCACCAACAGCCATGCCGGAAACCTGCCAGATCTGGGCAACCTGATCCGCAAAGAGGAAGGACGCCAGAAAACTGATGAGTGCCACGGAGCCCATTGCCAGAAACATGGCAAACAGTGCCCCTTTTGCATCTTTCAAGGCCTTACGCAGCTTGTCGAGAAAATAATCATCGGCAATGCCAGAGCCACACTGACCTCAGATATCGAGGTTTGCATCGGTCGTAACGCTTCAAAGTCGATAACTTCGAAGTATCCCCCAAAAATCGCAATTAGGAACCCAAGCCCAAATGCCAGCACCACAACGCCGACCCGATCCAAAAAGCTGTTATTCTGGCAAAGCAGGATCACGATTGCCGGCAGAAGTATCATCAATATCGCAAAGATCATGGCGGCTCACATTCTTTAAATTACGGAGCGCTGGATTGCTCCAGCAATAAAAATTTACATGCAAAAAAAATTCGATAATGCGCGGCGAACCCTAAACACGACGCTGGAACAGAGTACTCAGGTGTGTGTTCAACATCCGGCCCGTGGGGTCCATCTGCTCACGTAACTCCACAAAATCGGAGAACCGTGGGTAAAGCTCGGAAAGTTCAGCATAGGTAAGCGAGTGCAATTTGCCCCAATGCGGACGCCCGCCATATTTGCGAAAGATTGGCTCGACCTCCGTGAAGAAATAATCGTAGCGTTCATTGTGAGCTGCATGCACCGCAATCGAAATACGCGGCCCATCATTGAACGGGCTCAGCCATGCATCGTCGCCCGCAGTCTGTCGAACTTCCATTGGAAAGTAGTTGTTGGGATTACTGTTCATCAGATCGACAATTTCGCGAAGAGCCTTGACCCCCTCCTCCAACGGAATATGGTATTCCATTTCGTGGAACTTTGACGGACGCGAGGAGGTCAGCATGCGCCAGTATTCATCGCCGCTGTTCTCAATTTCTCCTGTCGGGAAAAATGTCTGAACAGCTGCTTTACGAAGCCAGGGCGCCCATCCCAAATGGTTACGCAGGCCTTCAAGCGCCACCAACAGTTCGTCGTCATCCTCGCTCACCGCAGGACTAAACGGCTCCCCCTCATACTCGTTCAGCATGATCTCTGCCGAAAGAGGCGAGTTCGGCACAAAATAAAACTCGAAATGCCGGTGATTTTCAAACTGCTCCTGCGCGCTGTCCAGAATGTCTTCCGTGCCACGAATTTCGACCCGCCGGTTTAGGCTGTAGGTATCACGAAGCTGCAAGTCATAGCTGGTAATCACACCTAAAGCGCCCAGAGACACTTTCGCCGCCTGAAACAACTCGGGGTTCGTTTCCCTATCGATATCAATGATATCTCCCGAGGCGTAATCATCCGCATGCCGATCACATGATCATGAAGCGCAGACAAGCCCGCACCAGTGCCATGCGTCGCTGTTGCAAAAGATCCGGCAAAGGTCTGAACATCAATGTCAGGGAGGTTCATCATACCCAGCCCCTGCTCCGCCATCTGACGAGCGCCTTGACGCAGACGTGTGCCCGCCCAGATGCGAGCCGTCTTAGCCTCCCCATCAGTCTCGATAAGACCCGAGAACCTGCTCAAATCAACGATGGTGCCATCGCTCGGCACCAAACCGGAGAAGGAATGACCGCTACCAACAGGTCGGATTTGACTGGTGCTGTTCCCGATGAATTCGGCAAGTGCTGCCTCGCTCTCTGGTACAGAAATTGCCTCAGGATATGCTCGCTCCGTGCCTGACCAATTGGACCACTGAAACCCATTCTCTGAGGATGGTTTAGAAGGTATTGGATCAGCCGGCTACGATCAGTCGACACCCACTTTGCATAGGGCACTGCTGGAATAGCTGCGACAACGCCTGCACCGACAGCGGTCTTCAAGACGGTTCTGCGAGAGATCGGCATCAATTCTGCCCCTTCATCATAAAACTAATAAGCTCTTCAAAATTGGCATCGCTACAATCATTGCAAAGGCCCATCGCGGGCATTTCCTTGAACCCTTTCCGCGCAGACACAACCAAAGCTCCCAGCCCACCGCGCGCATTCAAACGTGCAGTCCAGTCAGGTGCATAGCCGGTCAAAGGAGCCCCTGTGCCATCAAGTGCATGGCAAGAGCGGCAGGAACGATCATAAACCGCCGTCAGTTCTTGATTGGTAGGTGTCGCGGTATCAGCAAACACAATGTCTGCCACTGTTGGCTCAGGTACCTTTTCCGTCCCGATCGTGCCTCCAGAGCAAACCACCCACCCCCTAAAATGACTGCTGAAAAAACAACGAGAAGCACGATTCTTTTCATGCTCGCCCACCTCCCCCATGGCCGACTCCCAAAACAATAGCGATAACTATTGTTCAACTGAGATACAATTGTCAACATCCCGAAAGCTTAGATGGGCAGTAGTTTCTGCAATTACTCTGCGGAGGAAGCTTGATAGATCTTCCTGCCTACACAACTCGGCAACGCTGTCCTCGCCGCGTAACCCGGCAAGCACAATGTGGATCTTATCTTGAGTGGAATAGCGCTTGCGGGTCTTGCGCCGGATATCCTTGATCATGCGTTCTGCAGCAACGCTCACAATCTCTGTATTCTGCCCCACTTCTCACTCCGATCGTCGTGATCATGGGTCAAAACACTCCCTTATTCAATTCGGCCGATCTGTTCATAAGGCTTCGATGCCCCCAACATCTCCCAAACCAAATCCGACTTCGAAAGCGGCATGCAGATAGCACTTGACCTGTTGCAAAGCGATAACCCGCCTGACGCGTTCTATTGCGTCTCCGACGCAGCTGCGTTGGGCGCCTAGCAGCTGCTGTCACGTCCCCTCACCTCATAAACCAGGTCAATGAAGTGCAATTATTATAGATGAGATCATGAACGTCTTTTATGCGTTCAGGTCCGCTCTCTCAGTCATGGCTTCGTTATCCTTTTGGCAATCGGAAAGTAGAGAGCGTATGGCAGGATGCGCAGGAACTTCAGGACAAACCCAAGGAATGACGGAAAGAATACTTCGAATTTACGTTTTTGAAGCCCTTTAAAGATCTTCTGTGCAGCATGTTCTGCGGTCACAATAAACGGCATGGGGAATCTGTTCTGATCCGTCATCGGCGTTTTAACAAAGCCGGGATTAATAGTCGTTAGGTCAAGTCCCGCTTTGTCAAACTCGGGCTTCAAGCTCTCGCACAGATTGTTAAGCGCCGCTTTTGTTGGTCCGTAACAGACGGCGTTAGGAAGACCGCTATAAGCACTCAACGAACTGATGACTGCAATATGTCCTGAGCCTTTCTTTTTGAGCAACGGAAACAACCCGGCAATCACCCGCACAGCGCCCTGATAATTTGTGTCCATGGAAGCAACACTGAGCTCCTCTGTCAGCGTCTTGATCCCACCCGGATAATAAATACCTGAGCAAAACACTGTCAGGTCGGGCAATTCATTGCGCTCCTGAAAACGCTCAATCGCGTTAGAAACCTGAGTTCCATCTGTCACATCAACCGGAATACTCTCGATATTCTCATTATCCTGAGCAAGTGCTTCCAGCTTTTGCTCATTGCGAGCACTGACAACAACCCGCCAACCAGCATCGGCATACAACGGAACCAGACTTTCCCCGATCCCGGAACTTGCCCCAATGATCCATACGAGCTTACCCTGTTCTGACATAACGCCCCCCTTTGATTCCTTACGTCACTAAGTTGATATCAGATTATGCGTGGGGCCTGCTACCTTGAGCCGCAGGATCAAGGACTTTCGTGATCAGGATTTACTCGGGGGTCCGCATGAGGATGCGAGTAAGGAATAACCCGCTTGCGTAAGGAAAGAGCAATTGAGATGAAGTCTCTCCACTTTTCTTAGACCAGTCCACTATGAAATGCGGCTGGTTTTCGAGCGCAAACAAGCCCGTTTCACTCAAAAATCGACGGACATTTCTAAGCCAACAATCCACGCATTTGGGATATCGGTCTGGCCATTTGGGTTGACCACATACTGCCAGTCCAGCGTTGTAAAAAAACCACTCATTAAACTGAAAGCGGTGGTTTAATTCGAACACCAACTCATAGCTTTGGTCCGGCAGGTCATAACTGAAGAAACCAAGGTAAAAAGCCCCCGCCGTGATGTCGTTATCCCGACCACTAAACAAACCTTGATAATAGGCACCACCATTTGCGCTATAGGGAAACAAGTTGATGCTTTGTCGAGGGCAACCGCGAAAAAAAACCCCAAAGGCTAAGCCCCTGATATTCTTTCTCCTCATAGACCATCTGATTGGCAAGAGCATACAGTCCCCAGTTCCCCGCAACGGTCTTTTCCGGATCGGCAAAGGGTACGTAATCACTGGTATCAAAGTACCCACCAAACATGTACTGCCCCGGCAGAGCGGGATTGTCCGCACCCTCCCCGACAAGAACACCACCTTCAGCGATGGCAAGCACACCGTCTTCAGGTTGAACTTGAAAACGAGCCCGTGCCTGTCATTGTTTTGAGCGTTGAAATCAGCATTATACGCCCCAACCGACAAACTCAGAAAATCCTTTGGCCTGACAGTCCCGCGCGCACCCCACTGACTGAAAGGCGGCGTTGTGAAAGAGGGCAGGTTTGCAAGAAGTTGAAGCGGATTGGGATTAACCCCAGCATTAACGTAATACACAAAAGCATCATTGGTAGCAAAGTCATTACCCGCAGAGAGCCGACCGATAGAAAACTCGATCCGGTCATCCGCAAGTGTCTGAAAAAAAATTCATCTGCGAGATACCGAAAACATCACCAATAAAGATCTGCGCCACATCAAAAACGTTATTGATGTCTTCACCCGAAAGGCTCCGTCCCAGCCCCTGATAAAAACCAAAACTGAACTTGGTTCCATTCAGGCCGAACAGCTGGTCCAGATCAAAATCAATACCGCCGATAAGGGAGCCCGCATAGGCAGCACTCTGGCGTTCACCACCAACCGGATTTGCCAGAATGTCATGGGCATAGTTCAGCTCCGGATCAATGCCCATATTATTGAGCTTGGTCCGAAATCCTCCCCAATCTCCGCTCGCTCTATCCCAGCTCCCCCAATCCAGCGGCCACCGCATGCTCTGCGCCCATGTTGTCCCACTGAAAGGCGCGAAGAAACAAAGGCATGCAAGTAAAAACCTGCGCCAGTTCATCAACATAACGGAGAATGTACGGGCAACAAGCGCACCCAAAGGCTGTTTCTCCCAATAGGAACCACCAAACCAGAAGCAACGCAACAAAGCTCCAGTGTCCCGAAGCAATGCTTGCATAAGAACACACATCTCAGAATTGTCAGAAATGCCCATCAAGACCACCACACACAAAAAATGCGGCCCAATTGGCCGCATTTTTACATCTAGTAGTTATTAGATTGCTTCGTTAGTAGGAGCTAGCCAACAGCTGCTCGCACCTTACCTTTGGATCTCATCCATTGGCCTAAGGCCATGCTTATTAATAGCTGCACGCGTGGCCCAAATACTGATCGGAACGCCAACCAACAAACCAGAAGCAGCTGACAACGTCTCAATACCCGGGAAGCCAACCAGAGCACCTACAATCCCTCCATCACTCCCGCAAAATAACCTCCGATTGTGCCGACAATCGCCCATCTCCAAGCGAAACTCCACCAAATTGGAAGGACTTCATCATATGTCATTTCTAATTCCTAATAAAATTAACAATCAATAGGTGCGATGTATCATTAATTCTATTTTCGGCACAGGTCTTAGAGTACTACTAGATTAGGCCGTCTGATTTATCCATGAGGTATCGGATATGTTTTGCGAAGGGATAAGCAAACGGGTAACCGAATACAACGCCACCAGCCATCGCAAGGTAAGGTGACATCACCGGCAACCCAACCCATGAGAAAATCAGCGACAGGAAAAACAGGTTGATGCCAACGGCCCCGATCCCTAGCGGATAGAGGTAGAGCGCCAACCGTCTTACGCTGATGCGATTGCTGAGTTCATCTTCGTTCATCTGCGTTTCACAACCAAATGCACAACAACGAGGGAAGCAACAAGCATGATGGTTGCCAGCAGGAACCACAGTTCAGCAGTCGCACTTTGTGGCTGGGGCACCGGACGCTGATATCCGGAAAGTGCAGCCATCGCGGACAAAGGCAGCAGACCTGCCACAAAGCCCAGTACCATGTAAAAAAAGCTTCATAATCTAATACTCCCTTGTCAGGCTTCTATAGATATCGGGGAGCGCACGTGTCAGGCGCTCCGGATTTGGGAACAGTGTATAGCCACCCTTGCCGAAGATGCGGGCAAACCAATCCTGCCCGTCCTCGTCAACAATCACACCATGAACCGCCATACCTTGTCGGCGGGCTTCACGCACAGCCATATGGCTATCTTCAATGCCGTGAATGCCTTCATAGTGATCAAGATCGTTTGGCTTTCCATCTGTTAGTACAAGCAAAAGCTTCCGCTGTGTTTGCTGCAAGGCAAGCTGCGCGGTGGTATGCCGGATCGCAGCACCAAGGCGGGTGTAGTAACACGGCTTCAGCCCACCAATCTTCGCGATCACCTCATCGCTCATCGGCTCATTGAAGCCTTTGGCCTTGTTCATGAAAACACGATCCCGCTTCAGGGAGGAGAACCCCCAGACACCCAGATGATCCCCACTGGCATCAACACCGCCGGACAGTGCAGCCAAGGCAGCCCCTGCAATCTCGATCACGCTGGAATCCCCAACCGCACTTTCGGTGGAGCGGGATGTATCAAGCAACATGGCAACGGAAAGATCGCGCTCAACAGCACGCGCATCCTGGAAGATCCGGTCGGATGCATAACCTGATGCCTTCAGATCAACCTGTGCTGTGACCAATGCATCCAAATCCAGTTCCGATCCCTCAGCCTGCCGCATCTGCATGATCCGCTTCGGACGCAGCGCCTCAAACTGACGCTTCACCTGCCGGATGCGGCGCTTGTGATACGGGTCCGTCAGTAGCACGCTCTCGTAATCCGGCTCGGCGTCCTTTTCCAGAACACGGCAATGGTCTTCCAAAAACTTGCGCTGACGATGGTCCCACTCAGGATAAGTGTATTTGTCGGAAAGGCGTTCATGGTCGGCGTCTTCCGGAGAGAGGTCCAGATGCAACCGCAACCGCGTCGCTGCTTTCCGCTGATTTTTGGAGAGGCTGATGTAGTCCTGATCATCAGCTGCTTTCTGCGCATTTTCCTCTTCGTCGTCATCCGTACTACGGTTGAGGTTCATGCTTTCTACCCAAGAGAGGATCGCCTCAAACCGGTGTAGAATAAAACTGTCTTTACGATCCGCCTGCTCGCGTTTCTCACGCTTTGCTTTGCGTTTCGTTGTTGCGCTGGCACCCTGCGGCGTTGGCGGAGCCTGCTCGTCCGAGCGCTCTTCACCACGTTCGCCATTGACCAACTCACTGGAGACCCAGATCGGCACCGGTGCAAAAGGGCAATATCCGCGCGGTGCGGTCAGTTTCCAGCGCTCATCAACACATTCCATCGCCTTGCGAATGGTTGCACTGGTGCTGGTCACCGCTCTCGGCCCACCAAGCAACTCAAGCACGATGGCTTCAACCGCAGCTTCCCACTCAGGAAGACTTGGGCGCTTGCGGGTTTGTAAGAGAAATTCGCAGGACTGAAGGAAAAAGTCTTGCAGACCAACACACTTTTCCCAAACACGCTCAATCGCCTGCTTGGCCAGCGCCAACGCTTGCACATCCGCCTGCAATGGATCAACCGGCTTTTCCTGCACATCGCAGTTCGCCGCAAAGGCAGCAAGCCAGATGTAATGGGCTCTGTTCATTTCCGCTTCCGGGAAGACACCCAGCACCGGAGGAAGTCTCAAACGCTCACCATCAAACTCCGACAGAAAGATCGTCTCTGCCGCGTTACCAAGCTTACGTTTAACAGGCATACGGTAGGTTGAAGCGGTTGCCGGAGCTTGGCTGATCTCCACCTTCGCTTCACCACCTAACCCGCGGAACACCACTTGCACGGAGGTACGAACCTGAGCCAGCTCGACCTCCATATCCTCGTAGTGCACTGGAGCACCCAGACTTGAAGCATAATCATGCCACAGGTTACCTACGGCTTCTTCAGGCTCTAAAAACTCCAGTATTTGCTCTTTCATCAGGCTCACCCGTAAACAACTGCGATCAAATCACGAAGCGCAACCTGAACGTCAAGCTCATCACTCAGTGGTTCAACAACAGAGTATTGCAGTGCTTTTTCAACTGGCATACCACCAGCAATCAGGGAGGCAGCGTAGATCAGCAAGCGGGTCGAGACCCCCTCTTCCAGATCAAGACTGGAAAGACCACGAATATGACCTGCAAGACGCACCAGTGATTTGGAACGCTCAGCATCCAGTCCGCTTTCTTTAGCAACAACCTGAACCTCGGTTTCCGCATCAGGAAAATCGAATGTGGTTGAAAGGAAGCGCTGCCGTGTGGAAGGCTTCATCTGCTTCAGAACATTCTGATAACCGGGGTTGTAACTGGCAACGAGCATGAAGTTCGGAGGAGCTTGCAGCTCTTCGCCAGTACGCTCGATGATGAGACGGCGACGGTTATCAGTCAGCGGGTGTAAAACAACCGCAACGTCTTTCCGTGCTTCAATCACTTCATCAAGATAGCAGATCGCACCTTCGCGAACCGCGCGCGTTAGAGGGCCATCTACCCACTCGGTCACACCCCCTTTCAGCAGGTAACGACCAATCAGGTCAGCTGCAGAAAGATCATCATGGCATGCCACGGTGTAGATGGGGCGACCCAGCTTTGCGGCCATATGCTCTACAAAGCGGGTTTTGCCGCAGCCCGTCGGCCCCTTCAAAAGAAGGGGCAGACCTTTGTTAAAAGCCGTTTCGAATAGTGCACATTCATCGGCGATAGGCTGATAATAGGGCACATCAAAAACGTGGTTCTGTACAGTCATTAACGACCACCTTCCAGAACTGCTTTGGCTTCAGGAGTGGAACCAGTGCTCTCGGTGAACAGCTCCTTGCGCGGTACAAGCACAGAGTAGATGAACAACAGAGCGCCCAGAACAACAGCCGCACCAGCACCGAAGCGCATGATGTAGAACACTGTCAGCTGGTCCTGTACGGACATGAAGTCCTCACCAATCACACGCTGCATGTGTGTCTGGATGGTTCCGGCAAATGTCAGCACGAAGGTCATGAAGGACATACCACCGGTCATCAGCCAGAAGCTGGCCATGTTGAGAACCTGGTTGTATGGGCTGCGAGCCTTAAGCATTGGCATTGCGTAGGTGAACACTGCAAGGTTCAGAGCGACGTAGGCACCGAAGAAGGCAAGGTGACCATGCGCTGCAGTGATCTGTGTACCGTGTGAGTAGAAGTTCACGCCGTGCAGAGTATGCAGGAAGCCCCAGACGCCAGCGCCGAAGAAGGCAACAGTTGCAGAACCAAGAGACCACAGCAGAGCCGCTTTGTTTGGATGGTTCTTACGACCTTTCCAGACCATGACGAACGAGAAGGTCATCATCAGGAAGAATGGAATGACTTCCAAGGTAGAGAAGACAGAACCAATCCACTGCCAATAACCCGGCGTCCCGATCCAGTAGTAGTGGTGTCCTGTGCCCAGAATACCGGAGAACAGAGCGGTCGCTACGATGATGTACAGCCACTTCTCGATGACCTCACGGTCAACACCGGTGAGTTTCAGCATCAGGAAGCCAAGGATGGAAGCCATCACCAGTTCCCAGGTACCTTCCACCCAAAGGTGAATCACGTACCACCAGTACATTTTGTCGAGGCTCAGATTGTCCGGGTTATAGAACGCAAACAGCCACAGCAGGGAAAGAGCCCACAGACCGATCACCAGAATGTTGGTAATGGCAGTCTTACGGCCTTTCAGCACGGTCATAGAGATGTTGAACAGGAAGATCAGTGCAGCAACAAGAATGCCGAATTTAACCCAGAGCGGCTGCTCAAGGAACTCACGGCCGCCATGAATACCCATCAGGTAACTGACAACAGCACCAAGAGTACCAACCACAAGAATGATCAGCTGAATATAAGCGAGTTTAACGGAGTGAATCTCGCGCTCGCTCTCTTCCGGAATGATGAAGTAAGCCGCTCCGAAGAAGCCAAGAAGAAGCCAGACAACCAGTGCGTTTGTATGCACCATGCGAATGATGTTGAACGGCAGCAATTCCGAAAGGAAATTAGGTGAAACGTAAATCCAGCCAGCGAGCAAACCGCCCAGCACCTGAATTGCGAATAAACCAAGCGCAGCCATGAAGTAGGCATACGCGACTTTTTGAGAACTGTATTTCATAATACCACCCTTAACCAGCGTCGTTCGGTGGCCAGTCTTGCGTGTTGGTCTTATCAGCCCAACGCAAGAATTCAGAGAGGCCGCGGACTTCTTCATCAGTCAACTCGAAGTGTGGCATCTGGCGACGCCCTTCGATCCCGCTGGGTTGTGACGCCATCCATGCGCCAAGTGTCTCAGCAGCATCATCCGGATCATCCAGAACACCCCAACGTGTCATCACGTTACCCACTTCCGGTGCAAAGTAAGCACCTTCCCCGTGCAACGTATGGCAGTTAATGCAGGAGTTCTTTTCCCAAATGTGTTTGCCCAGCACGACCTCGTCGGTCAGCGGCATCTTTGAAGTCGCCTCATTGACGATGTAAAGGTGGCTATCAATTGTGAGCACGCCAAATATGCCTATGAAGAACAACGATCCCCCATAAAAAATATTTCGTGCCCGCGATTTTGTAAGGAATTCTGACATCTACGGAATCCTATCGTGGTTACGGTCCCGAAGATGATAAAATTGACGTCAAAGGTTAAGTTTGTGCTAGAACAACCTATTCGTCAAATAACTGATATTAGATAAAAAAACTAATTTAAAACAAAGAGATAGAGATACAAGAATACTGGTAGTTTTGCCTAGAGGAGGCGGGCCGACAGCCCGGCAACATTCAGGACTCCGCCAAAGGGTCCAAATCAGCAAGAATCTTCAGCTTGCCCATGTCGGTCACAACCACCTTTTTGCGTCCGCTGGTCACGATTCCCTGCTTTTCCCAAGCGCTTAGCAAACGGCTCACAGTGTAAAGGGTAGTGCCGGTCATCTCGGAAATGTTCTGGCGTGTGAGAGGAAAATCAATTTCCATTCCCTCTTCAGTGGTGCGGCTGCTTTGGATGGCAAGTCTCATCAAGCACGCGCAACACGCTGCTCAACCTGCTGTGTCGCCAACTCCAGAATATGGTTGTTTGCTTCAGAGATACGCGCTCCAACGGTCTTATAGGTTTCCGTTGCAAAGCCGTCATACTTCCCGGTAAACGTGTCCCACAGATTGGTCGGCCAAAACAGCACAAGGCAATCATCAATGGCAACCGCGCTGGCTGGGTAGGTCGTACGGCCAAGCGCAGACGCGATACCCATCAGCTCACCGCTGACGATGTGCCGGGCAATCACCTGATCTCCACCAGCCGTTGTGCGAACAACGCGCACATGGCCGTCCAGCAGCAGATAAAACCGCTCTGCCGGTTCATGCTCTTCAAAGATAGCCTGACCCGCACTGAAACGCTTAGGCGTTGCAGCGTCTAAAATCTCTCTGACATCAACACGTTCCAGCTTTCGAAACGGAGGAATGTGGGAAATAAGATTTTCATCAAGACTTCTCAAAGAAGACACCGTAGATCAATTAGAAAACACCAAGCCAGTCTACGAGTGTTTCAGTTCAAAGAACCCGTAGGATGAAGCCGGATGGTTATAGCAGAAAACATTAAGAAATTCACAGTGAACTCATTGGCCTAGTCCACTTTCTGCACATGACTTCTAAGTATGATCTGAACGCTACGTCTTTCTCCCCCAAAAGGCCTATTTCAGTCTATTCTTCTGCGACAATATCGCCCTCTAAAAAGGACGAATGACACCCGCTGAGGGAGCAAAAAAAAGATCAAAAGAGAATCAGAGGCCTATCAAGGCCTCCACAAATGTCGTTGCTGTTTGGCAAACAGACCCAACCCAAGGCTGACCACACCATCTGACTAACCCCGCCCAGACAACAAAAGCCCCACCAAATGGCGGGGCCTTTGATACTCAACACTGACCTACGACACTTGACCTAGGGAATTTACTCAGTTCCTTGAGCAGGATCATTGCCATTAAAATCGGGTCCGAGGCTATAGTGTAACGTAGCTGCACATTCAGGTTGGGGGCCTATGCCAACGCCAGTATTCATCGCGGAAAACGTCACCAAAACCTACACAACCAATGAGGTACAGGTGCATGCCCTTCGGGGTGTCTCCATGACTCTCTTTGAGGGTGAGATGGTTGTATTGCTCGGGCCATCCGGCTCCGGCAAATCCACCTTCCTGAATATTCTCGGCGGGCTCGACAATGCCACCTCCGGCGATGTCTCTTTCATGGGCCAGAACCTGACCAACTTCAGCGAGGCCAATCTGACCCGTTACCGGCGTGATTACGTCGGTTTTGTCTTCCAGTTCTACAATCTCATTCCCAGCCTCAACGCATGGGAAAATGTGGCCCTGACCACAGAGATCGCCAAAGACCCGCTCGACCCGCAGGAAGCGCTGGAGCTGGTCGGCCTCGGCCAACGCGCCTCCCACTTCCCGGCGGAAATGTCCGGCGGCGAACAGCAACGTGTTGCCATCGCCCGCGCCATCGCCAAGCGACCCGAAGTCCTGCTCTGTGATGAGCCCACAGGAGCGCTCGACACCAAAACCGGCACGCTGGTTCTGGAAGCGTTGCAGCGCATCAACAAAGAGCTGGGCACCACCACGGCCATCATCACCCACAACTCGGCAATCCAGCAAATGGCAAACCGTGTCTACGTGTTCAAGGACGGCGCCATCGAAAGCACCCATGAGAACGAAACACCCAAGCAGCCCTCGGAGGTTGCATGGTAACCCTGCCTGTCCTCGACCGGAAAGTAGTGCGCGACTTGAAACGCCTCTGGGCGCAAGTTCTTGCCATCGCTTTGGTCATGGCCTGCGGAGTGATGACGCTCATTCTTGCCCAGGGTGCCTACCGCTCACTGAGCCAAACGCAGGAATCCTATTACGACCAATACCGCTTCGGCCACATCTTCGCGCAGGCCGTCCGCGCACCAGACCACCTGAAAGAACGCATTGCCGCCATTGATGGCGTTGCCGCCGTCGAGATGCGCATCGTCCGCTCCGCCATTTTAGACATTCCGCAAATGGCAGAGCCTGCCGCTGGCATCGCCCTGTCCCTGCCTTCTGGCAGAAAGCCAGCCGTCAACCGCCTCTACCTGCGAGCAGGCCGCCTCCCCGAAGGCACTCGCTCAAACGAAGTCGCCCTTAATGCCCGCTTTGCCAAAGCACACGGCCTCAACCCCGGCGACACCTTCAGCGCCACCCTCAACGGCAAAAAGCTGAGCCTTGAAATCACTGGCATCATCCTCTCTCCCGAATTCATCTACGCTCTGGGGCCGGGAGATCTGGTTCCCGATGATCGCCGCTTCGCTGTCTTCTTTATGGCCCAGCCTGCCATGGAAGGACTGTTCGACATGAGCAGCGCGGGCAACGACATCTCGCTCAAACTACTCAGAGGCGCCTGCACACCATGCGTGCTGGAAAAACTTGACCGCCTGCTCAAGCCCTACGGCGGCACCGGCGCTTATGAGCGCAAAGAGCAACAATCCCACGCGTTTCTGGATGCTGAGCTGACCCAGCTCTCCGCCATGGCAAAAGTGCTGCCCCCAACGTTCCTGCTGGTCTCCGCCTTCCTCGTCAACATGATCCTGTCCCGCCTAATTGCATTGGAGCGCGAGCAGATCGGCCTATTGAAAGCCTGCGGATACTCCTCATGGGCCATTGCCGGTCACTACGCCAAGCTGGTCTCCGTCGTTGCGCTCCTCGGCGTTGGCATCGGAGCAGTGGCAGGCAACTATCTGGCAAGCTGATGACCAGATGTATGCCCAGTACTTCTCGTTCCCGTTCCTCGTGTTTGATGAAAGCCCGGACCTCTATCTCATTGCCGCTGCCATCTCACTGCTTGCAGCACTTGGAGCGCGTTCTCATCCATCATGAA
>BAXV01000006.1 GCA_001310715.1 Pseudovibrio sp. JCM 19062 | reverse complement strand
TTCCGCCAGCTTCTTGTCAGGGACAGATGCCCCCGCCCGCAGCTTATGCCCGCCCAGATACTCTACCTGTCCAAACCCACGGATCGGCAGACGAATAACAACGCCTCAATACCACCATCACGCACCAGAAGGTTGGAGCCAAGCCCAACCACGGTCACCGGAACATCTTCCGGCAACGCTTTCATAAACACCGCCAGATCAGCTTCATCAGCAGGCTGGAACATCAACTGCGCGGGACCACCCACACGGAACCACGTCACCGCAGAAAGCAGCTGGTTCTGGATCAGCCTTCCGCGAATATCTTCAACAGCATCGCCCAGCAGCGGCAGCAGATCAGGATAGCTTAGGGTTTCACTCATACAGTCTCTCCTTTTGGGAGAGTGCTTCCAGCTCTTGCGGCAACTTGTATGCCCACTGGGTGATGTTACCCGCCCCAAGGCAGATCACCAGATCACCCGGTTCAGCCAGCTCGGCCACCTTGCCAGCCAGCTCCTCAGGACCAGAGATACCGTGAACCGACCGGTGACCACCAGCCCGCAGACCCGAAATCAGGTCGCTTGCTCAGCCCCTTCAATCGGCTGCTCACCAGCAGCAAACACAGGTGCAATCACAACCTTGTCCGCATCGTTAAAGCAGGAGCAGAAGTCCTCAAACAGGCTCTGCAGACGGGTGTAACGGTGCGGCTGCATCACAGCAATCACCTTGCCCTCAGCCGCCTCACGTGCCGCATGCAAAACGGACTTAATCTCAACCGGATGGTGCGCGTAATCGTCAAAGAACTCCGTGCCCTTCCAGGAACCGTATGCGTAAAGCGCCGCTTCACGCCGCCAAAGCCAGCCAGCCCTTTGCGGATGTTCTCGTCAGAAATATCCAGAGCATGCGCCAGCGCAATCGCAGCAGTCGCATTGGACACGTTGTGCAGACCCGGCATCGGCAACACCAGATCCTTCAGTTCAGTCACCTTGTTCCCGCGCCGATCATGAATGGTCACGCTGAAGATGGACTTGCCGCCCTTGGTGGAAACATCAGAAAAACGCACATCAGACTGCGGATTGCTGCCATAGGTGATGATCCGGCGATCCTCAATCTGCCCCACAAGGCTCTGCACCTCAGGGTGATCAAGACACATGACAGCAAAGCCGTAGAACGGAACGTTCTCGACAAACTGCGTAAACGCAGCCCGCACGCCGTCAAAATCCCCGTAATGATCAAGGTGCTCGGGATCAATATTGGTCACAACCGCAATATCGGCAGGAAGCTTGACGAAGGTGCCATCAGACTCATCCGCCTCAACCACCATCCAGTCACCATCACCCATACGGGCGTTGGTGCCATAGGCATTGATGATCCCGCCATTGATCACGGTCGGTCCATATCCCCCGCATCCAGCAGCGCCGCGACCATGGAGGTCGTCGTCGTCTTGCCGTGCGTACCGCCAATGGCAATTGCTTGTTTAAAACGCATCAACTCCGCGAGCATTTCCGCACGGCGTACAACAGGCATGTTGTTCTCACGCGCAGCTTTCAGCTCCACATTGCTGGCTTTGATCGCTGACGAGACGACGCAAACATCCGACCCTTCAAGGTTCTCTGCCGCATGACCGACCATGACCTTGATGCCCTTTTCCCGCAAACGCAGCACGTTCGCATTCTCGGACATGTCAGAGCCCTGCACACGATACCCAAGGTTATGCAAAACCTCGGCAATACCGCTCATGCCAATGCCGCCGATACCGACGAAGTGAACTCCCCCAATGTTGACAGGCATTTTCATGAGGTGGTCTCTTTCTTGCTCGCTGCCGGCACCTGACCGACAAGTGTTTCAGTCAGATCCGCAAGGCGCTGCACAGCTTCAGGCGCGCCCTGCGCCAAAGCTGCTTGTGCTGCCTGTGCAAGACGGCCCGGATGATCCATGAGCTCTTTCAGCTCACGGGCCAGTCTTTGCGGATCAAGTTCTTTTTGTGGGATCGGCCATGCACCACCTGCCTCCGCAAGCACATTTGCATTCAAACCCTGATCGTTATCAAGCGCGCCGGGCAACGGCACCAATATAGAAGGACGCCCGATTGCTGCCAGCTCGCAAACTGTACCAGCACCGGACCGGCTGATCACCAGATGGGCCGCCGCAATGCGCTCCGGCAAGTCAGTAAAGAAGGACGCAACCTGCGCAGCCACACCCATCTTGCGATAGGACGCTTCCAGACCTTCCAGATCTTCCGGACGCGCCTGCTGCACAATCACCAGTCGCTCACGATAGTCTGGCGCCATCAGGCTCAAGGCTTCCGGCAGAACCTGCGAAAAGATGCGCGCACCCTGCGAGCCACCAAACACCAGCAGATGGAAAGCTCCACCTTCTTCCGGTGCGTTATAGGTCTGTCCACACACCGCAATCACGTTGTCACGCAGTGGGTTGCCAGTCATCGTCGCCTTCGCCGCAAGGTCACTAGGCAGTGTTTTAAGCGGAAAACTGGTCGCAACTCAGCTCTTGCCCTTTGGCAAGCATGCGGTTTGCACGCCCCATCACCGCATTGGCTTCATGCAGGATTGTTGGTACCCCCAGCATACGACCGACAAACATGGGCGGAAATGTCGGATACCCGCCAAAGCCAACCATAGCTGCGGGTTTGGCTGCACGGATAATCTTCATCGCCTGCAAAGTTCCAAGACCAAGCTTGATTGCAGTCTTGGCGAGCGAAATCGGATTCCTGCCGCGGATCGTATCACTTTTGACCAGATGAACCTTGTCTGCCGGAAAAGCGCTGCCGTACTTGTCGGCGCGGCTGTCGGTAATCAGCTCCACACCATACCCACGGCGCTGCAGCTCACCGGCCAGCGCTTGCGCAGGAAACAGGTGACCGCCTGTCCCTCCAGCAGTGAGCATAATCTTCGGCTTCATTTCAATCTCCGACAAAAGTAAAACTCTCTTAGGCCTGCTGCAACGGCGCAGCGCGGGCAACAGTAATAATCGGGTTCTTACGTGGCTGCGGACGTTTCCGCGTTAATGCCAGCACAAAACCCATGGTTAGGGAAATCGCCATCAGGGAAGACACGCCAGACGAAATCAGCGGCAGCGTCATGCCTTTAGACGGCATCAGGTTCAGGTTAACAGCCATATTGATGCAACTTTGCAGGCCAAACATCACAATAAGGCCAGATGCGGCCAGACGACCAAACGGATCCTGATCTTGCATCGCCATGTAAAGGCCGCGCAGCACAACAAAGGCAAAGATAGTCACCAGTACCACACAAACAATGATGCCGTACTCTTCTGCAGCAACAGCGAAAACAAAGTCTGTATGACTATCCGGCAGGATACGTTTTACAGTCCCTTCACCCACACCACGGCCAAGCCAGCCACCGGCGATAAAGGAGTCAATCGCCTTATCGATCTGATAGGTGTCCCCGGAAGATGGGTCCAGAAAGCGCATGATACGTCCGCGCACGTGCGGCAGATAGGCGAACCCGGCCACCACGCCCAGGATACCCGTAATACCGAGAGGGACAATCGCAAGCCACGACAAACCATTCAGGAAGAACAGCGCAAACAGCACAATTGTCAGCAGCATGGTCTGACCAAAGTCAGGTTGCGCAACGAGCATGGCCGCCACAATGCCGAACAAGAGAATGGAGATCACCTGTCCCGGAATATCCTGCGCCTTACGCCCCTCAGACAGCAAGAACGCAACAATCACAACAAGAGCAGGTTTAATGAATTCTGATGGCTGAATGGAAACCCCGAAAAGGCTCACCCAGCGCCGCGCACCCTTTACGTCCGTGCCAAAGAACAGCGTTCCCAGCAGCAAAACAAGCATCACGCAGAAAACCAGCAAAGCCACCCGCCGCACATAACGCGGAGACAATGCTGAAACCCCAAGCATCAAAGCAGCACTTGGCAGCAGGAAGATGGCCTGCTTCTTAACAAAATAGAAGCTCTCGAGCCCGATACGCTCGGCAACAGGTGGGCTGGCCGCAAGAGACAGCACCAGACCGGACACCATCAGCGTGAAAATGCCGATCAGCATGTAACGATCAATCGTCCAAAGCCATTCCGCAAACGCACTGCGATCCGTACGTGATACCATCAGCGTGCCCCCTCTTCATTCAGCATTTTGGCAGCAGCCACAGCCGCGCTCTCAAATGCATCCCCCCGAGCTTCAAAGCTCCTGAACTGGTCAAACGAGGCACAGGCCGGAGACAGCAGAACAACAGCCTCCTTGCTCTTGTCCCGTGCAGCATCTTGCGCTGCCGCCTCAACAGCCATGTCCAGACTGCCAAACTTGTGCGCTTCCACAGAGCCCGCAAGTTCCTGCTTAAAATCGTCTGCCGCTTCCCCGATCAAATACGCCTTCACAATCTTCGGGAAATAGGCTTTGAGCGAAGAAATGCCGCCAGTTTTTGGACGCCCACCAGCGATCCAGTAAATCCGGTCAAACGCCGCCAGCGCATGTGCTGCCGCTTCCGCATTGGTTGCCTTGCTGTCGTTCACAAACAAAACCTTGCCCGCTTCAGCAACCAGCTTCAGGCGGTGCGCAAGGCCCGGAAACGTCGCCAGCGCACCAGAAATCTCGTCAAGCTCCAGCCAAGCGCCGCACACACAGCCACAGCAGCAGCAGCATTCTGCCCATTATGCGAGCCGCGCAAAGTGTTGGAAGAAGACAGGTCTGCAACAACCACCTGTTCTTCATCAAAAACTTCGATGACCTTGCCATCGGCGGCATAAACACCAAACTCAACCGGCTCATGACAGGAGATCAGCTCGATCGGCTCACCGCTCTCCACCCGGCGCTGCGCAATCGCGGCGCTGTGTTCATCATCAACCCCAACAACGGCCAGACGCGCGCCCTTCACAAGACGCTCCTTGATAGAAGCGTAATGCTCCATGCTGCCGTGTCGGTCCAGATGGTCCGGCGACAGGTTCATCATCACCCCGATATCCGGCGCAAGGCTTGGAGCAAGGTCGATCTGGTAAGAGGACACCTCAATCACATAGACGCGGCCCTCGGAGAATTCTTCAAGATCCAGAACCGGACGGCCAATATTGCCGCCCATCTGAACGTCCATCCCGCAATCTTTGAGAATGTGCGAGATCAGCGCAGTGGTCGTGGACTTCCCGTTGGTGCCCGTAATGGCAACAAACGGCGCCTCCGGGCAAACCGCTTCCCGTTCGTTCACGAACAGCTCAATATCCCCGATCACCGGAATACCGGCATCCTGCGCCCGCACCACACTCCAGTGCGGCACCGGATGGGTCAGCGGAACCCCCGGCGCAACAACCAGCGCCGCGTAGCGGGTCATGTCCACATCGTGCAAATCGATCGCCGCAAGCCCCTGCTCTTCAGCAGCAGCAACGCTGGCTTCGTTATCGTCCCACACATCCACACGAGCCCCACCAGCCTCAAGCGCGCGCGCCGTCAGCAACCCGGAACCACCGAGCCCGAACAACGCAACTTCTTTACCTGCAAGATGACGGATAGGGATCATGTCTTCATCCCTCCTAGCGCAGCTTCAGCGTGGCAAGGCCAACAAGCGCCAGAACAACAGCAATAATCCAGAAACGGATAACCACCTGACTTTCGGTCCAGCCCAGATGCTCAAAGTGATGATGAATAGGCGCCATGCGGAACACGCGCTTGCCGGTCAGCTTGAACGACGCCACCTGTACAATCACGGAAACCGCTTCCAGCACGAACAGACCACCGATGATCGCCAGAACAATCTCGTGCTTGGTCGCAACCGCAATCGCACCCAGCATACCGCCCAGAGCAAGAGAGCCCGTATCACCCATAAAGATCGCAGCAGGCGGCGCGTTGAACCACAAGAACCCAAGCCCAGCCCCGATCACGGCTCCACACAAAACGGCAAGCTCTCCGGTACCAGCAACATGGTGGATCTGCAGATAACTGGAAAACACCGCGTTCCCTGTCAGATACGCGACCAGACCAAAGGAGCTGCTGCAATCATAACCGGCACGATAGCAAGGCCATCAAGACCATCAGTCAGGTTCACCGCATTGCCCGCGCCAACAACAACAAAGGCTGCGAATGGGATGAAGAACAGACCAAGGTTCAGCGTCAGCTCTTTAAAGAACGGAAAGCCGATGCTAGTGGAAAATGGCTCAGAATCCAAAAAAGTCACCGCAAACGCGGCAAGACCGGCGATCAGGAATTCCAGCCCCAGACGCGCCTTGCCGCCGAACCCCTTGTGCGAGGATTTGGAGACCTTCAGGTAGTCATCATAAAAACCGATCAGACCAAAACCGACAGTCACACCCAGAACGATCCAGGTGTAAGGATTACGAAGATCTGCCCAGAAAAGCGTTGCCACGATCATCCCGGACAGGATCATCAGACCGCCCATGGTTGGCGTGCCCTTTTTGGTCAGCAGATGGCTCTGAGGTCCGTCTTCACGGATAGGCTGCCCATGTCCCTGACGCAAACGCAGCGCATCAATGATGCGTGGGCCGAACAAAAACACAAACAACAACGCAGTCATGATCGCGCCGCCGGTACGGAACGTAATGTATTTGAAAACATTCAACGCGGATAGGGAAGGATAAACCCCTGACAGCTCCGCCAGCAAATATAGCATTTATTCAACCTCAGGACTCACCGGTTGAAGCCGGTTCAGGAAAACGTTTCTTCAAAGCATCCACAAGCGGACCCATACGGGTGCCCAGGGAGCCTTCACCATTACAATGTCATTGGGACGCACTTCCGACAAAAGGTCTTTTTCCAACTCATCGGAAGTTTCTGAATAGGCACCTCTGGTCTGCGCAGGCAACTGGTCCCAGAGCATCTTCATATGGGTGCCCACACAATAAACCACGTCGATCTTGGCGCGTTCCAACTCTTCCGCAAGATCCGCGTGTAACTGACCTGAATCTGCGCCTAATTCGAGCATATCCCCCAAGACGGCAATGCGGCGACCATTCTTCACCACTGGCAAGCCCGCCACCAGATTGATAGCAGCCCGCATACTGGCCGGATTAGCGTTGTAGCTCTCGTCAACAAGCAAGGCCGTGCCACCATTCACATCAAGAACGCTCTGCGCACCGCGCCCTTTGGGAGCAGACATTTCCGCCAGCGCCAGACCTGCAAAGGCAAGGTTTGCACCCAGCTCCATGACCCCGGTCAGCACACCCAGAGAGTTGATCACGTGATGCGCGCCCGGAGCACCAATCTTGTAGGAGATTTCCTGTCCCAAAATATTGGCATTCAAGCAGGAACAGTCAGGATTTGCCGCCACCTTCTTGGCAACGGACTGCGCGCCCGGCTGCATTCCAAAGCTGACAATGTTCTTCACGCCAGACACAGCGGCAAGATAGCGAAGCAGGTCGTACTGGCGATTATCCCGGTTAAGGATCGCCACACCACCCGGCTCGATCCCCGTGAAGATCTCGGCCTTGGCACGAGCAATGTCTTCAACCGAATTGAACGCCTCCAGATGCACCGCCTCGACTGTGGTCACAATCGCCACATGTGGACGAACCATCTTCACCAACGGCGTAATTTCGCCGCGGTGGTTCATACCAATCTCGAAGATCGCAAATTCTGTATCAGCAGGCATCCGCGCCAGTGTCAGCGGAACGCCCCAATGGTTGTTAAAGCTCGCCACAGGCGCATGGGTAAGACCGGATTTGGAAAGACACAGCCGCAAAGCTTCCTTCGTGCCCGTCTTACCGACCGATCCGGTCACTGCAATGATCCGTGCCTTGGAACGCGCGCGCGCCGCCACACCAAGCCGCTCCAACGCTTTAAGAACATCATCGACAGCCACATAGCAACCGTCTTCAGGAAGCTCATCCAGCTTGTCGCGCGCAACAACAGCAACAGCAGCGCCAGCCTCAAGGGCAGCCCCTGCAAACGCATGACCGTCGAAGTTCTCCCCCTTAATCGCAAAGAAGGCCTCTCCGGGCTGAATTCCCCGGCTATCAATGGAAATTCCGGTTATGTCATCACTCAGATCACCGTGAACATCCCCATCTACCGCCTCCAGAAAATCAGCAAGCAGCCACAGCGGCCCACGATCTATTTCAGGCAGTTCAATCATTTGCCGCTCATATTCCGACTTAACTTCCGGATCCAATAGGTTGATATGGGGGACGATAGTCCAGTCAGGCTTGTCTATTGCTGACCTGCGATGTGTTTTTTTCTAGCTTTAATCCCTTAGAGGCAACAATCTTCGGCATGCGCGAAAGTTCTGCAGAAGCAGTTGAACTGCTTAGATCTTTTGAACTTTCCTGCTCCTCCCCTTCAATGGACTGCGATACATCCTCAAAGCCCTCGGGAGCAACCTCTTCCAGACCGTCATCCGCAGGAAATGCATCGTCATCCGCCTCAGAGTGTTCGTCCTGCTCCCCAGCGTTCTCCGGTTCTGCGTCTGCTTCGGCTTCCAGTTCAGCCTCAGCTTCAATCGCGGCAAGATCGCTCAGCAGCTCGTCTTCAAGCGCTTCCGGCGTATCTTCCGCAACGACCGGAAAACCATCCTTGCCAAAGTCCGGATCATGGCTTTCAACATCAGAAAGCTCAGCATCAGCCAGCTCGTCAGCGCCAAGGACCCCTTCTTCCAGCGCCAGCCAGTCTTCTTCCTCGCTATCCTGCCTATGATCAGGATTTATCGGGTGCTCTGCCTCAAGTTCCTCGACACCGGACTGAACAGCCGCCAGCAAATCATCATCATCCAGCGCTTCGGCAGCCGCGGCCTCATCAAGCTCATCGCCGAGAAGGTCCATCTCGTCCAGATCAAGTGTGATCTCTGGCAAATCCCCGTCAGACGCCGGTATTGCTTCGGCACCCCCCGAAACCTCTGCAAGTGCCTTCTGAATTTCCTCGTGATCTGAAAACGGAAGTACTTCGGTTCCGATAATCTGCCTGTTTCGTGGCCCTTACCAGCCACACAAAGCACATCCCCCTCTTGAAGCATCTTCACCGCCTGGTGAATTGCCAGTGCCCGGTCCCCAATTTCCAAAGCAGCAGGACACGCAGCAACAATCTCCTCGCGGATTTTGTCGGGGTCTTCTGTACGCGGATTATCGTTGGTCACGATGGAAACATCAGCAAGACGCGCCGAGATCTCGCCCATCAACGGACGCTTGCCCGCATCGCGATCACCGCCACAGCCAAACACATTGATCAGACGCCCCGCTGCGAACGGACGCAAAGCAGCGAGCACATTTTCCAGTGCCTCTGGTTTGTGAGCATAATCGACAAACACAAGAGCGCCGTTCTCACGGGTACCCACATGCTCAATCCGGCCCGGCGCACCGCGCAGAACCGTCAGGGCTTCCAAAGCCGTCTGCAATGGCACACCAGCACACACAGCAAGGCCAGCAGCAATCAACGCATTGCTTACCTGAAAATCACCTGCCAGCGGCAAAGCAACAGAGAACACGCCCTCAGCTGTCTCAAGCTCAATAACCTGACTGAACCCGTCCGGCTCGACACTGAGAACCGTAAGGTCCTCCCCAAGAACCCCCACAGTGAAGGTTTTCAGGCCGCGTTCTTCGGCAACCTCCAGAACCCGGTCCGCAAATTGAGATTCCGGATCAACCACGACCACACCATCATCCGGCAACAAATCGCGGAACAACCGCAGCTTTGCCTGAAGGTACTCTTCCACCGTTGGGTGGTAGTCCATGTGATCGCGGCCAAGATTGGTAAAGCCCGCCGCAACGATACGCACACCATCCAGACGACGCTGGTCCAACCCGTGACTGGACGCTTCCATCGCCGCATGGGTTATCCCATCCTCGGCTAGACGTTTCAGGTCTTCATGCAGGGAAACAGGATCAGGCGTGGTCAGGCCGCCATAGCTTTGCCCTGTGGAAGTGACAGTACCAATGGTCCCCAAACTGGCAGAAACCAGTCCGGCATATTCAAAGATCTGACGCACAAACACCGCAACTGAGGTCTTGCCCGCAGTCCCGGTCACCGCAACCATCTTCTCCGGCTGTTTGCCGGAAAAAGCAGCTGCCATCAAAGCAAGTTCGTGTCGCGCATCCGGGGCAGCGATCAACGGAACCTGTTTGGCCTGCTTGCGAATATCATCTGTAATGCGCTCCGCATCAATCAAGATGGCAGCAGCACCTGCAGTGACAGCTTGTTGGATAAACTCGGCACCATCCACTTTCGCGCCTTCAGGGCAGCAAAAACAAAACCGGGCTCCACCGCCCGACTATCAGCAGTAAGCCCCGAAATGGTGAGAGCGCCTACACTGTCGGCCTATCGCTCGCAGTAGCGTCTATCTCTTGTTTTGTAAGGTCTTTAAGCAACATGGCGTCGATATGTCCGGCCTATGAGACATGAATGTGGCAAACCGGTCTAGGGGAGTATTTCTCTTTAAATTTCCCCAAATTCTCCGTATCTCGCCTCATTCAAGTCTCCTGTTTAGTTTCGGCTCTGATAGGAAACCGGAATTGTCTCTGCGTCATCTACAAAATCAGGCACCACGCCGAGCATTGGTGCAATTCTGCGGATAACAGATGCCGAGGTCGGCACAGCATTCCACCCTGCGGTGGCAAAATGTTGCCCTTCTACTTCTGCGGCTCATCCAACAAAATCAAAACAAGGTATTGGGGATTGGAAATAGGGAACGCCGACATGAAGGAATTCAGGTAAAGACCTTCAATGTAACGACCATTCACAACCTTCTGCGCTGTACCAGTTTTACCGCCAACATCATAACCCGCCACAGCAGCCCGCCGCCCGGACCCACGCAGGACATTCTCACGATTGAGGTAGCGAAGGATCTCACTGGTTTCCGGCTTGATAACCTGCTTGGCAAGCTTGTCAGCCTCCTCCTGACTACGAGGAAGGAAGGTTGGCTCAAGATATTTGCCGCCATTCACCAGTGTTGCGCCGGCCACTGCCATTTGCAGCGGCGTAATACCAAGGCCGTGACCAAACGAAATAGTCATGGCCGCAAGCTCATTCCACTTAGGCGGAAGCAAAGGCTTGGCAACACCCGGCATCTCGGTATGCAACTTTTCAGTCAGGCCCAGCCTTTCCAGAAACTTCTTCTGCTCCTCAATGCCCGCCTTCTGCATAATTTTGATGGTGCCAATATTGGAGGAGTAAACGAAGACCTCAGGCACGGTAAGCACACGGTGCTTGCCGTAGTAGTCGTTAATCGTCCGACCTGAAACGCGGATAGCTTGGTTGCGTCAAAGCCATCTTCCAGCTTCACCTTGCCGCTATCCAGCGCCATTGCAATGGTGATGCCCTTGAAGATCGACCCCATCTCAAACACGCCGCCGGTCACACGGTTCATTCGCTTTTTCTCAAGCGCTTGCTGGCGGTTATTCGGATCAAAGTCGGGCAGTGACGTCATGGCGATCACTTCACCAGTGTCAACTTTCAGCACCACGCCCATGGCCGCCTTCGCCTGATAGTACTCCATAGATCGGCGCAACTCATCGCGCACCGCATGTTGCACACGCAGATCAACGGAAAGCGCGACCGGCTCCATCGTCCGGTCCTGTGTAAAGCCAAGCTCCTGCAGGTCCTTCAACCAGGCCTGATCGACATACTGCTCCATGCCGGAAAGGCCCTGATTGTCTACATTCACCGTGCCAAGAATATGACTGACCGTTTGCCCACCCGGATAAAACCGCTTGTTGCTCTCACGAAAGCCAACGCCTGGAAGACCCAGTGCGTGAATCGCCTGACGCTGCTCAACCGAAATCTCACGCTTAAGCCACGTGAACATGGAGTTACTCTCAAGACGCTTCTTGATCGCTGGCGTATCCAGCTCTGGTAAGACGGTGATCAGACCGTCAAAAACCTCATCAGAATCCGGAATTTTGCGCGGCTCCGCATAAAGCGCGGCACTCTTGATGTCGGTTGCAAGGATTTCGCCGTTGCGATCAACAATATCAGGGCGCGCTAGAGTACCGGTGTTCTGAGCCGCAAGAAAACTTCCCGCCGGGCTCCCGTCCTGCAATCCAAGCAGGATCAAACGTCCGGCTATAGCCCCGTAAACCAACACAAAAATCGTCATCGCAAAGAAAATACGAGACCGACCCGGACCACGAACCCGAATTGCACTGGTCCCATGATTTGATTTAAAGTTGGACTTCCTCAAAAAGGAGCTGCCAGCTTTTTTTCGCCATGAACACCTCCCCCTATTGTACGGATGTAACGCGACTGGCGTAACCGCTCATCGCATCAGCAGAAACTGGCTCCATCAGAACTGGCTTAACCGGCAAGGCCTTCAGTGTCGTGATCTGCTCCGCACGCAGCGGCTCCAGCTTCAGAATATCGTTGTAACGATCAACAATACCCTGCAACCGCCCCGGCTGATTAAGCACACTCCACTGGGCTTTGTAGTAACGGATCTCATCCTTTTCCTTGGCAATCTCGGCTGAAAGCTGACGCACCTGATCGGCAAGGTTCTCGTTAGACATTTTGATGTCGTAAACAAGCGCGGCACCAATAACCACCGCTACAATAAAGAACAGATTAACGAAGCGCAGCATAGCCTAGCCTCCGAGTCCATGGAATGAAGCAAGACGCGGAACGCCTGCAGCATGAATATCTAATGGCCGTGCAGGCGCATCCAGCCGCCGCCCCGCTCTCAAACGAGCAGACCGTGCGCGAGGATTGTCAGAAATCTCCTCCACGCTGGCATCCTGATTGCCCTTCACGATAAATTCAAAAGTTGGAGGCGGAATATCCACCTCCGGCATGTGGCGTGAACCGCCACCACGTGTTTTGCAACGATCCGCAAGGAACCGCTTAACAATACGGTCCTCCAGACTATGGAACGTCACAACAACCAGCCGCCCGCCCGGACGCAAAATCCGCTCAGCCGCCGCCAATGCACCAGCCGCCTGATGCAATTCACCATTCACGTAGATCCGCAGCGCTTGGAATGTTCGCGTTGCCGGATGAATGCTGGCTTTCTTTGGATTGCGCTTCACCACCTTCTCAATGACGCGAGCAAGCTCAAGCGTCGTTTCGAAAGGTTTCTCTTCACGTGCCTGACAAATGGCATGTGATACGCTTGAAGCACGCTTTTCCTCACCAAGCATTCCAATAATGCGTGTCAGATCCTTGCGCTCCATGGTGTTCACCACATCCGCAGCACTTGGCCCATCCTGCTCCATGCGCATATCAAGCGGCCCGTCAAAACGGAACGAGAACCCTCGCTCGGCCTGATCCAGCTGCATGGACGAAACGCCAAGATCCATCACCACGCCATCGACCGCATCATGACCAAGCGCCCGCGCATGATCATCAAGATCAACAAACTGCCCATGAACCAGCTGCAAACGCCCATCGGACGTCTGTTCCAAAGCGCGACCATCACGGATCGCATCAGGATCCCGGTCAACACCAATCACACTGGCTCCGGCTTCAAGAAAAGCTCTGGAGTAACCACCGGCACCAAACGTGCCGTCAATAATCACATCACCCGGCGCGGGGGCCATTGCCTCCCGCACCCGTTCCAGAAGGACTGGAATGTGACGCGCTGGTCCGCCAGCGATACCGGATTTGTCTCCGTCGCCGCCCGTCATCATAGTGCCCCTCCGGCTGTTGTCCCCGGCGCACCGCCGGAAGACAATACTGCAAGCGCCCGCTTCATGGCCTCGTCGCGGTGCTTGGCGAACCTTGTAGGTTCCCAAATCTGAAACTTAAACCCTTGCCCAACAAACGTGACTTCACCGTCAATACCAGTGTGGTTCCGGATCATCTCAGACAGAACAATCCGGCCATCCCGATCAATCTTCAGGGTTTCACTGGCACCATAAAGCGCCGTAGACAGAGCATCGTACTCCATGGAAAGCGTCGAAAACGCATCTAGTCGTTTCTGGATTTCAGCTGTAAGTCCGAAGCCACCTGCATCAACCGCCTCCTGAAAAGGAGATGGAAAACAGTAAAGACCTTCAAAGCCGTCCTTCGCCAACGCCGCACGGAAGGGCGCAGGGATCGATACACGACCCTTTGCATCCACCCGATTGGTGAAGTGCGAAACAAAACCAGCCATTGGTCCCCTCTTAATGAACCAGATCTTCGTGATCTGTCACCGGCAGCTCAAACAACTCCCCACCCCTTGGAAAGTCAGCGCTCAAATCAGGCAAAACAACAAGATTACAGAAGTACAAACCGGAATTCCCCGGCAGTCTATGGGATACCATGGGATAGCATGGGACGTCAATGAACCCACAGGCTCAAACGGAAAAGAATGCCCCTTAACATCTGATAGTTATCACCAACTATGGTAAATGAAGTATTGATAAGAGTTTACGCAGGGATTTCTGCGGGTTACACGCGTATAAAATACAGCCACAACCATAAGTACTCACAGTTTTTGCAAAACTATAAGAAAGAATTAGACGAAATTACGCTAGGTATTTTTAACATCTCGAATACGCTCAGCACCCCGCATTCCCGCCCTGGGCCATGCGATCCCATGAGCTACCACCTAGCGGTGGGGCAATTTCCCATGAATACCCGTGACCTTCCCAGATCAACGCATTCAGCCTATGGATGAACCAGACAACAACTGTCAGCACCAAGGACAGCCCGGATACGGCGTCAGGTTGCAGCGGGAAAGTTTTAGCGCACAAGCCTGTGGCCGCCATCAAACAAGAGCAAGCGCCCTAGCGCCTCGCTGGATCTGCTAGTTCTGCGCTTCCAACACCTGCTTCACCTTAGTATTCCCTTGTAAAATTTCCCTATTGCAAGCACGATGCAACTTCAAGTCAACTTGAGGTTAAGTATGAAGCTGCTGGATATTGGCGAGATCACTGAACGTTCAGGCATAAAGCTCCACACTCAGGTACTATGAGGAGGTTGGCTCATTCAATCGGCCTCCCGCCACGGCCTCAGACGCCAGTACGAACCTCAGATACTGACCCGACTAGCCCTCATAACACTGGCTAAAACCGGCGGTTTCTCCCTCACCGAAATTACCGGAATGTTCTCCGAAGAAGGCCAGCTTCAAATCCCGCGAGACCAGATCCGAGAGCGCGCTGATCTGATTGATCAACAAATCAAGGAACTCGCCACCCTGCGCGACGCCCTCCGTCACGTTGCCGACTGCCCCGCGCCCAGCCACATGGAGTGCCCCTCCTTCCAGCACCTACTCAAGACAACAGGCAAACGCAAACCAGCGAAGAGAAAACCGCCGACTAAATAGCCAGCGGTTCCATGCACTTCTTCGTAATTATCAGACGCGCTTACTTTGCAGCACGCTCAACAAGCTTCAGGCACACCTGCATCGCAAGTGCATATCCTGCACGCTGATCCACTCAAGCGGACCATGAATTTCCTGCATGCCGGTGAAGATGTTCGGGCAGGAAACTCCCTTGCCGGTGAGCAAAGCACCATCGGTCCCGCCACGAATTGGCTTGGAGGATACGGTCAAGCCAACATCTTCATAGGCAGCCTTCACCAGATCAACCGGCTTCATATCATTACGCAGCCAGTGGTGCATATTGCGGTACTGCTCTCTGACCTCGCAGGTGATGGAAGCACGCGGCTCACTAGCCTGAACTGCAGCACACACCTGCTCCAGCAGATCTGCTTTTGCCTCAAGACCTTCCAGCTCAAAGTCGCGCAGAACAAAATGCAGCTCTGCTTCAGCAGCCGTTCCCTGCATATCCGCAATGAAGATAAATCCGTCCCGACCATCGGTGGTCTCGGGTGTCATCGTCGCTTGCGGCAGCATGGTGATGATCTTGCCCGCCAGATGCAGCGCATTGACCAGCTTATCCTTTGCATACCCCGGATGAACTGAAACACCGGTGATCTTCACAGTCGCACCATCAGCGCAGAAGTTCTCGTAGTTCAGCTCACCAGCTTTACCGCCATCCAACGTGTAGGCAAAATCGGCACCCAGATCACCTGGCAATCTGTCATGAACACCACGGCCAATCTCTTCATCCGGCGTAAACGCAATGCGCAGTGTGCCGTGCGAGATCTGAGGGTTCGCCAGCAGATGATGTGCAAGAGACATGATGATCGAAACACCAGCCTTATCATCCGCACCCAATAACGTGGTCCCGCTCGCGGTGATGATGTCATCGCCAATCTTCTCCCCCAGATAACGGGAGTTTCAGGAGACAGTGACAACTCGGCGGCATCGGGGAAGGAAATCACCGAACCATCATAGTCATGGTGAACACGCGGCTTCACACCTTCGGCATGGTAGGCAGGCGCCGTATCCACATGCGCAAGCAAGCCAATCACAGGCGCATTGGTTTCAACCGTTGCCGGAATGGTCGCAAGGACAACACCATAATCGGTCAGCTGAACGTCACTGGCACCCATTTCCACCAATTCAGCTTGCAACACCTTTTGCAGGTTAAGCTGGATCTGAGTGCTTGGGGAATCCGGCACGTCTCATCACTCTGCGTATCAATCGCAGCATAACGAACGAGGCGCTCTTCCAGTTCCTTATCAAATTCTGTTCTCATCGAAGTCCTCCTTGCAGTTACCTCCTATCTGTATGATGCAATGCAAAGTTTCAAGATGGAGCCAGCACAAACAAGCAGGCACAATCGTATAATTGCGCTGCGTTTACATTAAGCGAGGATAAGTACCAGTCGGCCTGTAAGCCGGGTTTTGTAAGGCACAGGGTTTTACGCCTGTACGTGACGGCAATTCATCTGGGATGCCCATTACTGGACACCTCTAGCGACCAACCCGGGCGGTCAGGTCTGAAGACAGGACTGGAAGTAAACTTCCGCGCCGCCCCTATTCGGTCTTGCTCCCGGTGGGGTTTACCATGCCGTTTTTGTTGCCAAAAACGCGGTGGGCTCTTACTCCACCCTTTCACCCTTACCAATGCGTGCACTGGCGGTTTGCTTTCTGTGGCACTTTCCCTAAGGTCACCCTCGCCGGACGTTATCCGGCACCGTGTCTCCATGGAGCCCGGACTTTCCTCCACTACGGCCTTTCGGCACTTGCAGCAGCAACCGTCCGGCCGACTGGTGCACCTGAACTACGGAGCCAAAGGATAAACGTCAAGCAAAGATTTAAGCTTGCGCACCATCTCCAGCTATTTCCAACGCCTGCTCAAGCGCTTGACCAAACCCGTTCCTCAGTTTCTCATCGGCCTCGGCAAACCCGACAACAAGACCTCTCTTCGGGCTACGCAGGTAAAACACCGAAAGCGGATTGACCCCGAAGCCACGCTGGTTCAGATGATCGGCAACCGCAACATCATTGCATGTCTCCGGCAGATAAAGGCAGGTTTGCAAGCCTCCCGTGGGCATGGACACCCCCACCTGATTGCCAAAACGCTCCCCGATCAGTTGGCACAACGCAGCACCATTTTCGTGATACGCACTGCGGATCTTGTTCAGATGCGCCCGAAAGTGTCCGCTCTCGATAAAGTCAGCAAAAGCCAACTGCACATGCACATTCGCCAAAGCACCGGATGCCCTTTGCGCCTGCTGCAACCCGTCGACATGTTCTTTTGGGACAACTGCATAAGCAAGTCGGATACCCGGCATAAGCGACTTTGCAGAGGTGCCAATATAAATCACCGAGTGCTGGTCACTCAGCCCTGAAGCGCTGCAATCGGTCGGCCCTCAAACAAGAACTCGCTGTCATAATCATCCTCAAGGATCATCGCCCCCCTCAAATGAGCTTGTCTGAGCAGCATCAAACGCTCACCCATCTCCATACGCGTCCCCGTCGGGTATTGGTGCGAGGGTGTCACATAAATCAAGGAGCCTGCTCAACCTCATCAATCTCCGTGAGCGGCTGCACACGCAACCCCGCAGAAACAAAGGCAGTTCGCGCGCTAGATACCCCGGTTCCTCAAGCAGGGCCACATCCCCTTCCTCAGAGAAACACTGCGTCATGAGCGAGAGTGCCGATTGCGTAGTCGGAAACGCCAGAACCTGCTCCGGAGAACAAACAACCCCACGCTCCTGCGCCAGATATTGCGCCAGAACGCGCTGTAACTCAGGCAAACCAGAGGTATGTTCATAGCTAAGCGCACCACCATTCAGCAGTCGTGCAGCACGGCGCAGACTACGCGCCCATTGCTCCTTCGGGAACAAGGCACGGGATGGTTCCCCCGGCTGCATGGAAACCCCGCGCCAGAGGGGCTGCTATATCGATGATTAACAGCAAAGCGCTTGCCCCGTGAGGACAGCGGCGGTGCCGCAGCCCGCTCAGCCCCCTCATTGGCAGCCCCTTCCACCTCCGGCAGACCAACCACTTCAGGCCGCGCACCAGAGCGAACGTCCACCAAGCCTTCCGAACGCAGCAAATCATAGGCCGTGTTGACCGTGTTGCGGGAGACCGAAAGACTAACGGCCAGCTGCCGTGAACTGGGCAACCGCTCTCCCTCCGGAATACGTCGCTTCAAAATCGCATCCCGATACTGCTGATAAATCTGGCTCGACAGCGGTGTGCTGACCTCCCGATCAATCATCACAACATACCCAAACAACTGGCACCCCAAAATTAGAACAAGCGGATCTATCAATAGAACCAGTTTTGCAGAAAATACAGATCAACACAACGCTTCTTCGCCGCTAAGAAGAGAAGAGGCTCAACTGCAACAAAGAAACCCGGCAGGCGATCGGAGTATAAACTCCAACCACTTACCGGGCCAACTGGTCTCTTATTGCCGATAATGCTCAAAACCGGGGACCAGAAACGGTTAAGACGATGACAGCAGAAATGATAGTTGAAGCCACGCCAGACACAAGGACCAGTGGCACCAATCCACCTAAATATGCACGCGTCAGAAATGGTCTACGTGCTGACTATGATTGGGAAACAATTCTCCCGATTCTGGAAAGCTCCCTTGTTGTCCATGTTGGGTTCATGGACGATGACCGCCCGATCGTCATTCCTATGGCTTTTGCCGTTGTAGACCGCACCATCTACATTCACGGTGCCAAAGCCGCTCGCATCGTGAAGAAAATGAGCAAGGACTCCCAAGTCTGTCTCACCTTTACACATATTGACGGCATCGTTGCAGCAAGATCCGCATTCCACCACTCCGTCAACTACAGAACCGCAATCATTCACGGGACCGCCCGTCTCGTCACGCAGCATCAGGAAGCATGGGATGCCTTAAAGGCAATCACTGAACACCTTCTGCCTGGTCGGTGGGATGAAGTTCGCCCGATGACCGAGAAAGAACAGAAATCAACGGGCGTCATTGCTATCGAGATCGACCATGCGGCTGCAAAAATCCGTCAGGGTGCACCAGTGGATGATGAGGAGGATTACGCCTTCCGCATTGGGCTGGTGTTATTCCGGTAACCACCTCACTCGGGCAGCCAATTGATGATGGAAAGATCGTGAAGGGCGTAGAAGTACCTGCCTCACCAGCAAACGCCATTCGAAAGTTCGCATAATTTTCGGGGGTTTAGCTAAAATTTTAACAAAAAGGGTGGTTGATTTTGCCCGATCAACCACCTGCTTAGGTCCTTGCAGACAGACTGACCAGAGGTCAGACATTCATAAAACTCTAGGTAACTTTGAATAGGAACTTAACAGCTCCACCTCAATTATGCAAGCTGCATTTAGCTATTTCCCATGATATCCTTAACGCGCTTACAGTAACTGGCACTTCTCTTATTCATACGCTTGGCATAGTGGCCAGCGTTATATCGCAAAATGGTACCGCACAGATCTCCACCAGCGCGCTTATATGCACCAGCCAGATATCGCATGCCGAATTCAATATTATTTTCCGGGTTGTAAAGCGCTTTAGTTGAACCTTTGTAGCCCATTCCGCGAGCGGTAGCTGGCTTGATCTGCATCAGCCGACTTCACCTGAACGACCACGAGCACTTGCATTGAAATTACTTTCGATCTCAACAACCGCTTTTGCAATAGCGTGCGGCACACCGTGCTTCTTCGCTTTCTGTTCAATCATCTTAACGTAATTGCTCTTACTGGTAGCTGCCTCAGCTTCATTCGAGAAAACGCTGGTATTAACAACACCACCAAGCATAACGCTTGCAGCAAGGGCGGGAATTACTACGATATTTTTTTATTTTTGTAAGGTTCATCTTCATTTCCTGGCAATCATGTTTTGAGCAAGGATGTTATCGGCGGAAGATGAGACGAAAATCAGACAGTTTTAATCACGAAAAGTTACATTTTTAATGTTTAAAATGTGGCGTAAACCTTAGTTTGTGACACAAAAATGGCCAATGCTGGACACATCGGCCTTACCTTGGGAAAATTTTCAGCAGAACCTAGACCTTCCCCTACGTAATTAATCCACAGTTCAGCTACGTACTAAACCCTATTTCGCTGCTTTTTTCTATGATATCCATCACGAACTGATCGATTTTAGCTGCTTCAGCAGCCCATGCAGCGTCGCAATAGTCTGCGCATCGGCAATTCCATCAACTTTTGTAGGCCGAAAATGGCGCTGGAATGCCTCAACAGCGTGTCTCGTCTTCTCATCAAACACACCGCTGACCAAAACATCGTACCCATAAAGCCCCAGCAGAGACTGCAAGGCTTCAATCGGCTGCCCCTCATCGCCTTCCTGAAAGAAGCTGGACGCATCGATGTCCACTGGCTCTATATAATGCCCCACACCGGCAGCAGCCAACCGCGCCCAAGGGAAGTGACGCCCCGGTCCTTCTTACGCGACGGCGCAATGTCCGAATGCCCAAGCACCAACTCGGCGCTATGTTGTGACGCTCACAAATGTCCCTAGCCAACGCGATCACCGCTTCGATCTGCGCATCAGGATACTCTTCTGTCCCCTCGTCCAGATCACCTGCATTGGCAATCTCGATCCCGATACTGCGGGAGTTGAGATCCTCCAGCCCTTTCCATCGAGAAGCACCGGCATGCCAGGCACGCCGACTTTCCGGCACCATCTGCGTAACCATGCCCTGCTCATCAACTAGATAGTGACAGGAGACTACAGAACGCGGATCACACAACCACGAGATCGCCTTCTCGGCACTTTCCATCGCCGTGTAATGCAGGATCAGCATCTCAACAGCCGGAACGCGGCGTTCATTATGATTTGGAGATGGACGAAGACGCGCAGGCATTGCGCATTCAGTTTTAACGCTCATATTCCTCGTTCCGCGCAGATCTGCTCATACGCTTTATTCAATGCGACCAGTTTATCACTGGCGATCTTGACGAACTCCTCGGGAACCCCGCGGCCAATCAGACGGTCAGGGTGAGTTTCCCGAACTTGCTGGCGATATGAGGAGCGGACTTCACTATCGCTTGCACCCATATCAATACCAAGAACCAGATACGGATCTCCACCGCCTCTTATATGTCGGGCCTTGATCTGGGAAAAACAAACCGGATCGATGCCAAAGATCTCGGCAATCCGGCTCAGAAAGGCGATCTCTCTTTCATGGATCACCCCGTCAGCTTGGCGATGTAAAAGAGCCCGTCCAGTACATCCGTGCGCGCGCTCTCGTCCTCTGCAAACCAGACGGACAGTTTGGAAGCATAGGTTTCAAAGCCCGCGACGTCCTGCTGTGCCAGCTGAAAGAGCCGCGCTACGTTGCGCTCTTCGCCCTCCGGCACCTCAAACAGATCATAGAATGCGATCACTTCGTCAGCAGTCACAACACCATCGGCTTTGGCCATCTTGGCCGACAACGCAATCATGGCAACCGTGAAGGCAACATTCCGGCGCGCTTCACCAACCGATTGAACAAGTTGTTGCAGCCGGTCAACCAGCTGGGCACCACCACTCTGTAGTGCGCCTACAATATTGCCAAAGCTGCTCCAAAAATTCATCGGCATCCCGCTCTCTTTTCAACCTACATGACAATTTCGCTGAACAGACAGCAAGCAAATTAGTCACTACAAATCAGGTTTATACCTAACAAATTATTTATCAATCCGAATTGGTTGTTTCCCTTGGGTTTTATTCGCCTTGGCTTAGGGGCACGTGCTCTTCAACCCCCGCAGGCTCAAGCACATTCCTGAATTATATACCCCTGAAACATATGGGTAATGAATTACAAATATATTCGTTATCTATTGAATACTTATATTTGAAACAGCACCAACTCATTTTCAGTTGCCTGCTGCCAGCGCAGCATTTTTTTGCGCTTCGGGATGGGGAATTCTAGTGGAAACGATACCTCCACATCGCAAGTTACTTTACGCCTCCATAGTGTTTGCTGTGATCGGCGTTATTGCTACATGTTTTTATGCCATTGATCAGGCGACACTCTATTATCTCTTCAAGACGGAAGCTCAGAAGGACTTTGAAGCCGCAAAGTCTATCATCGTCTCACACCAGCCTTTTGAGGCCCCTGTCCACGAGGCAATAGGACCGCAGAGCACCACGACTTCCTTAGATTTCGGCCTGCGCGGCTCCAATCCTGAAAAAGCTCCCGA
Source organism: Pseudovibrio sp. JCM 19062 (assembly GCA_001310715.1). Next base: position 104,803 of record BAXV01000006.1, on the reverse strand, counting down.
GATCATTTCGCCAAGCTGGAAACTCCCTGACACCAAGGCGGTGGCAATCACGCAGGCATTGGCAAGACAGTTTCATGAGTTAGAGCTTCTGATCGTCAACCTTCCTGGCCGGCCCTTGGCGGTACACCCTCGGGATATGACCAGTGAGCGCGTCAGCCAGCTTCTCTCCGACCCGGCTGCCTACGAAGCATGGCACTCGGCACTCGATTCAGGGGAGCAAAAAGTCTACACCAACTTCGATTGGTTCGAGTGGAAGATTCCCGAATTCCGCACCATCATTCCCTATGTGAATGAGGAGAACAGAGTCCGCGGCGGGTTTATCTTCTCCACCAAGCCAACGCTCAGCGCAATCGTATTTCTGAATGCAATAGCCTTTGGCTCTACCTTCGCCTTCCTCCTCGTCGTCGTCGTCGCGCTAAGCTCCATCATGTTTGCCTGGAAAGGCCTTCATGATCGCTGGAAGACTCCAAAACGATCCGCTTTCTGGCACACAACGACCCGCTCACCCACTTGCCGAACCGTGCCGTCTTTTCCGATGAACTGAACAAAGCCTTACGCAAAGCCTCCATCACCGCCTCCAATGTCTACGTCATCGCCATTGACGTCGACAAATTCAAGGATGTGAATGACAATCACGGCCATGCTGCGGGCGACACCTTCCTCCAGATCATCTCCGACCGATTGCGTCTTGTTTTCACAGAGCACCTCTCTCACGCCTCTCCGGAGATGAATTTGCCGTCATGATTGAAGGCGATTACACCCGCCATGATATCACCGTCCTCGCCCAGCGTGCATTGGCGACAACAAATACCGACTGCGTCATCGACAGCAAAGAAATCCGCATTTCCCTGTCCATGGGAATAGCGCAGGCAACAGACGCCGCCTGGCGTTCGTCTCGCCTTCTGCATTGTGCAGACCTTGCACTCTACCGCTCCAAGAATGGCGGACGCTCCATCTACACATGGTACGAAGCCAGCATGGACGAAGAGCTGCAGCGCCGCCGCGAACTGGAAACCGAGATGATCCGCGCCCTGAAACAAGATGGTTTCTCGGTCGTGTATCAGGCACAGGTTGGACTGGCAGACAACAAACTCAAAGCCTTTGAAGCCCTGCTCCGCTGGGTGCACCCGGAAAAGGGCCGTATCTCCCCAGATGTTTTCATCCCGATTGCAGAGGACACAGGCCTCATCGAAGCATTAGGCGAATACGTGCTCAAGAAAGCCTGCACCGATGCTGCAAGCTGGGCTGACCCAAGCCTTAAAGTCGCAGTCAACTTCTCACCCGCCCAATTCAAGTCCGGCCTCATAGAACAGAAGATCACCGAAGCCCTAGAAGAATCCGGTCTGGCACCCGAACGCCTTGAGATCGAGATCACAGAAAGCCTCCTGATTGCCGACACCACAAGCGTGGTGAAGTCACTTAAGAAAATCAGAAGCATGGGTGTTTCGATTGCCATGGATGACTTTGGAACCGGCTATTCATCCCTAAGTTATCTTTCGCGCTTTCCCTTCGACAAGATCAAGATCGATCGCAGCTTCATCATGAACATCGGCAAGGATTCCCATACCGATGCCATCGTTGCCGCAATCATCGGTCTGGGCCGCTCTCTGGATGTGTTGATCACAGCCGAAGGCGTCGAAGAAGAGATGCAGGCACAAATCCTGCGGGCAGGCGGCTGCGATATCGTGCAGGGTTACTACTTCGGTAAACCCGCCAATGTTAACCCGCAAAACCCGCATGCGAACATCCGTTGTCTGCTGGGACACGATGAAACAAAGCAGATCGATACAGCCCAGACAGTCTGAGCTCTTAAAACCGTCTAACCTCTCAAATAAGCCTAGCGAGAATAGCAGGATATCTCTCGTTAGGCGCACCGCGCTACCCTGTTACAAATGACCCGCTCTCGGGATTCCCTGTGAGGTAGCTATGACAAATAAGAGCAATGGAAACTCTGATAACGTGAACGAAGAGGAGGACCTCGCTGAAATTGCACGGCCTTTCCACTACCTGTCGTTCTTCCAACTGTTCCAATCCCTCATAACCGCCGTTTTACTTGGCGTTGCAGCACTCATCTCATTGGATGTGCTCATGTCGCCCATTCCGGAATCGGCCTTACGGCCACTGTTGATCTGGTTGGCACTGGCATTCTTCTTTGTTGTGATTGTCGTGCCCAAGAGCTTTACGCTCGGTTTTCTGTGCCAGCTGTTTTGCCTGCTGGTGGCTTGGCGTATTGCTTCCCTGTATTACGCTTTCCTACTCAGCTGGCCGCTCGCATTTGCGTTCTTTGTCAATCTGATTTGGTTTCTGAGCACAATTCAACGCAACTCTTTTGAGACCGCAGGCCGAGGCCTGACACTCTGGCAATGGCAACTCACATTTTTCCGCATTCTGGTTGGCTTCGTCATGGTGCCGCACTTCACCGACAAACTCTTTGCAGGCTCATTGCCCTACATGGAGCACGTGGAGTTCTTCTCACTTCTGGGCATTGCAAACCCGGCCATGCTCATTGATCTGGCGGGCCTGGCTGAACTCGGTATTGCGCTCGGAATTGGGCTAGGTCTGCTCACCCGCCTTTCTTGCTTCCTCGGAGCAGCCTATATCCTGTTTGCGGCTATGATCAGCGGCGCACTGGAACACGGCTTCGTCTCGTTCGCCACTGCCGTTTCATGGGAGCTCCCGCTCATCCTGTTTGCATCCTATCTGAGCTTCACCACCACAGGAGGCGGAGAATTCTCCATAGATGGAGTGTTGCGCAGAACCGGAAAGGTACCCGAATGGATCAAGCTGCTCATGGGGGACACAGGTCTCGCTGATCTTGAGCGTGTTGATTAAAAGTCAAAGACCTCCACCAGAGGTGGAGGTTTATTTTGCTTAGGGTGAAGTGGCGGCAGAAACCTGCCGCCCTCGCCTTACATAGCTGCAGCTGAACGCGCCGCCTGATCATAGTGACCAGAGACACTGCGCAGGACAGAGGCAAGACGGGAAAGTTCGGCTTCATCCTGCCCAAGCTCTTTCACCGGTTTAACAAGCAAGGCATCGCGCAGCTGCTTATACGCTTCGCACAGCTCACGCCCCGCATCAGTAATCTCGGCAATCTTCTCCTTGCCGCGCTTACCGGCTTGAATAAGCCCGCCTTCTCCAGCTTCTTCAGCGCATAGGACACCGTGTGCGTATCCTCGATATTGAGCACAAGGCACAAATCAGCCAGCGTCTTTGACCGCTCACGGTGATTGACCGAGTGGAGCACCAGCGTTTCCAGCGGAGACAATCCCTCCTGCCCCGCCGCCGCCATACAGCGCACCATCCAGCGATGATAGGCATTGACCATCATAGTCACCGCAAATTCCACCTCAGACAGTGCAGGTAGCTCCCCGGATGCAAGGTGTAATGACGACACAACCGGCCCAACACCAGATCTCTCAGTATTCTTCTGATCTACAGCATCACTCATTTCTGACCTCATAACCTTCCAAACAGGAATGCCCAGATTCGCATTCTGTCTCGCGCCATACTGTCGGTAGTTTGCGTGCGAGGCACAAGTTCTCCTAAAAGACCGGTCCACGAAAATATTTGGACTAGAGCATGTCACGTTCATATGAATTCACGCACCATGCTCTAAGCGTTTATTTTCACGCGTATTCTTCTCCGAAAACCGGACCCACTTTTCGGGAATACGCTCTAATTCCCACTGGTTCACATAACACGCTCATATTCATATTGACATTTTATCTACATTTTATAGATGTATCACAGAAGATAATTTCCAAATTAAGGTGGGGCGACAACATGACAATGGACAAATGGGACTTCTGGGTCGATCGCGGCGGCACCTTTACTGATATCGTTGCACGCACCCCGCAAGGGGAAATACGCGCCCATAAAGTCCTCTCCGAAAACCCCGAGGCCTACAAAGACGCCGCCATTCAGGGCATTCGTGACCTCATGGGCATTGCCCCGGACACCCGCATCCCGTCCGACCAGATTGCCACCGTGAAGATGGGCACCACAGTTGCCACCAACGCACTGCTGGAGCGAAAGGGTGATCGCACCCTGCTGCTTATCACCAAAGGCTTCCGTGATGCTCTGGAAATAGGCTATCAGGCCCGCCCGGACATCTTTGCAAAAGAAATCATCAAACCAGAGCTGCTCTACGATCAGGTTCTGGAAGCAGACGAACGCGTCCGCGCAGATGGGACCATTGAAGTAACGCCGGACCTTGAGCAGATCAAGACCCAGCTGGAAGCAGCCTACGCAGACGGCGTTCGCTCCATTGCCATCGTCCTGATGCACGCCTACGCCTACCCTGAGCACGAAAAGCAGCTGGCAGACATCGCCAGACAAGTCGGCTTCCCACAGATCTCTGTCAGCCATGAAGTCTCCCCGCTCATGAAGCTAGTTGGCCGCGGCGACACCACCGTGGTGGACGCTACCTCTCCCCGATCCTGCGCCGCTACGTGGATCAGGTCGCCAGCGAGCTCGATATCGAGAACAGCGACTGTCGCCTTATGTTCATGCAGTCTTCCGGTGGCCTGACCGATGCCTCCCTCTTTCAGGGCAAGGACGCCATCCTCTCCGGCCCCGCTGGCGGCGTTGTGGGCGCGGTTGAAACCTCCAAAATGGCCGGCTTCCAAAAACTCATCGGCTTCGACATGGGCGGCACCTCCACCGACGTTTCCCACTTCGACGGCGAATTCGAACGCGCCTTTGAAACCGAAGTGGCTGGCGTGCGCATGCGTGCACCGATGATGATGATCCACACGGTCGCCGCAGGCGGTGGCTCCATCCTGCACTATAAGGACGGTCGCTTTCAGGTTGGCCCGGATTCCGCAGGCGCAAACCCTGGCCCCAAATGCTACCGCAGAGGCGGCCCGCTCACCGTCACCGACGCCAACGTCATGACGGCCAAACTGAACCCAGCCTACTTCCCGAAAATCTTCGGCCCCAATCAGGACGAGCCGCTGGCAATTGAAGACGTCAAAACAGCCTTCAACGCATTGGCCGTAGAAATCGGCGACGGCAGAACAGGTGAGGAAGTCGCAGAAGGCTTCCAGAAAATCGCCGTCGAGAACATGGCCAACGCCATCAAGAAAATCTCCGTACAGCGCGGTTACGACGTTACCGAATACGCCCTCACCTGCTTTGGTGGTGCTGGCGGTCAAAGCGCCTGCATGGTGGCCGACAGCCTCGGCATGAAAACCGTCATCGTCCACCCGCTCTCCGGCATCTTGTCCGCTTACGGCATGGGCCTGGCCGATATCCGCGCCACCCGCCAGCAGGCAGTTGTCAAAGAGCTGAACAATGACAACCTGTCTGCTCTGGAAGAGCTCGCCCGCCGCCTTGCCAAAGACGCGAAAGCAGAAGTCGAAAAACAGGGTGTGGTACAAGACGAAATCACCGTCCTTCCACGCGCCCACCTACGCTACGATGGCACCGATACACCAATCGCTGTTGATCTGAACACCAGCGATCTGGATGCCATGATCGTAGCCTTCACCCGAAACCACATCAAACAGTTCGGCTTCGCCTACGAGAACAAAACCATCGTGGTTGAAGCCCTCGAAGTGGAAGCCATCGGCGGTGGCGCAGGCCTTCAGGAACCCGATCTGGAGCACGCAGCACACGCCCCTGAGATTGCCGAGCAAACGCAGTTCTACGCCAATGGCAAATGGCAGGACGCCGCTATCCTCGAGCGCGCCGACTTCCAGCCGGGCATGAAACTGCAAGGCCCAGCCTTATCATGGAGCCCCACGCCACCATCGTCGTGGAACCGGGCTGGCATGCACAAGTCAACGCCAAGAACCACATCATTCTAACCCGCACAGTGCCGCTGGAGAACAACGTCGCTCTCGGCACCACTGCCGATCCTGTGATGTTGGAGGTGTTCAACAACCTGTTCATGTCCATCGCAGAACAGATGGGCGTCACCCTCCAGAACACTGCCTACTCCGTCAACATCAAAGAGCGTCTGGATTTCTCCTGCGCAGTCTTTGACCAAAACGGCGCTCTGGTTGCCAACGCACCGCACATGCCGGTTCACTTGTCCATGGACCGCTCTGTTGAGGCGATCATTTCCCTCAACAAAGGCAAGATCAAACCGGGCGATGTGTTCGCGCTCAACGCCCCTTACAACGGCGGCACCCACCTGCCGGACATCACCGTTGTCTCTCCGGTATTTGACGACGATGGCAAGGATATCCTGTTCTGGTCTGCCTCCCGTGGTCACCATGCAGATGTGGGCGGCTCCGCACCGGGCTCCATGACCCCGCTTGCCACCACAGTGGATGAAGAAGGCGTTTTGATCGACAACTTCAAGCTAGTGGATCAGGGCGAGTTCCGCGAAGAAGCTCTGGTCGAGCTGCTTACCAACCACAAGTACCCTGTCCGCAACGTGCACCAGAACGTGGCTGACCTGAAAGCCAGATCGCCGCGAACGAAAAGGGCGTACAGGAACTGCGCAAGATGACAGACCACTTCGGTCTGGAAACCGTGCAGGCCTACATGGGCCACGTGCAGGACAACGCCGAAGAAAGCGTGCGCCGTGTGATCGAAGCGCTGGCAGACACACCTACGAGTATCCAACGGATCAGGCTCAACCATCACTGTCAAAATCAGTGTTGATAAGGAAAAGCGCGAAGCAACAGTAGACTTCACCGGCACCAGTGACATGAAGCCCAACAACTTCAACGCGCCGGAACCCGTCACCCGTGCAGCGGTTCTTTACTGCTTTCGTGTTATGGTGGAAGGCCACATCCCAATGAATGCGGGCTGCCTGCGCCCGATCAACATTGTGGTGCCGGAAGGCTCCATGCTGCGTCCACATTATCCAGCTGCTGTTGTGGCAGGCAACGTGGAAACCTCCCAGCACATCACCAATGCCCTGTTCGCAGCTCTTGGTGCCATGGCAAACAGTCAGGGTTCCATGAACAACCTGCCTTCGGCAACGACACCTACCAGTATTACGAGACCTGTGCTCCGGCTCTCCGGCTGGTCCGGGCTTCAACGGCACCGATGGTGTTCACGTCCACATGACCAACTCCCGCCTTACCGATCCTGAGGTTCTGGAGTTCCGCTACCCTGTGCTGCTGGAAGACTTCCACATCCGCAAAGGCTCAGGCGGCAAAGGCAAGTGGCACGCAGGCGACGGCACCAAACGCACCATCCGTTTCCTTGAAAAGATGGACTGCGCCATCCTCGCCTCCCACAGAACCATCGCCCCGAAAGGCATGGAAGGCGGCGAAGACGGCCAAATGGGCCGCACCTTCGTCCGCCGCAACTCCGGCCAGCTGGAAGAACTCAAAGGCTGCGACCAGACCATTTTAGAAGCCAGCGAAGCCATCACCGTCATCCCCCCAACCAGCGGCGGCTGGGGCACGCTAAGCTAAGCACAATAGTCCCTGAGAAACACCACGCCCGGCTCAACCAGCCGGGCGTTTTTAAGCAAAAATGTCGCGCACGCTCTTGAACACGGCCTTACGTTCAGCAGCAACTCTCATTTTTTCAGCAAGTACATCAGGAAACGGGATTTGCCGTTCGAGCATATCCCATAAATCTGCTCCATCCATAAGAACAATGCTTTGAGCAGGAAAACTCTTTACAGCCTCAGCAGAAAAGCCCGCATAACTCACAAATAGACCACGTGCCCAAGTCGTCCTAGATTGGACCTTTCCTTGAAAAGCATGAAGCGCAGCTGCATTGGTTTTTGAATTTTCCCATTTCGCTTCAAGCAAGAATGTCGCCCCTTCATACATAAATGATCCATCAATTTGCTCGCCTACGATCTTAAACGGGCTTCGAGGTTGAAGGCCCCAGCACTCAAACAAATCATTCAAAAAGCTCTCAAAAGCATAACCTCGCTTTTGCGGCGTATAAGAGTTGATTTGCATGAACCGTGCTTGAGTTTCCTTGAAACTCACCTGTGGTGTCGCTTTTTGCTTCTCAGCAGTTTCATTGGTGTTTCGTGTTTCACTGTCATAATGAACTAGATCATTTCCGCCTAAGCGTCGAACAACTGAATTCAGCCGCGCATAAGCTTCGGTTACCGTTTCTGGTTCCCCTTTTGAAATACGACCAACTTCCCGATACTCCCAAATTGCTTCTAAAGCACGGACTATCGCTGCAGGCTGAGCGATCTGAAGAAACCTACGTAACCTCTTTCCTTTAGATCCTGAGTTATCATGAGCATACGCATCATCATAGATATTGATCCCTACTTCAGTCTCAAAAAACTCCGCAAATGTCCTGTTTGAAAAGTCGAGAACATATCCCGAACTCATACCCGTAAGATCATCAACCAAATTAAGTTCAATTGCCCTCAATCCAGACATAATAACTTTCCTCGACACATCCAAATGACACGCTAATCAACCTATGCGAGCGTAAATCAATCACTCTTCCGCCTCAAGCAGCCGCACTCCATACGCCTGAAATTTCTCATCTGAGGTCACGATCTCCAAACCTTCAGCCTGCGCTTGTGCGATTAGCATTCGGTCAAATGGGTCTTTGTGGTGCTCAGGAAGGTAGCCAGCTTGCTCGCCATGAAACAGTGAAATTGGTAATGACGAGAAACCTTCCTCTTCGACAACACTCGCCAGCCCCTTGGGTGCTGTAAGTTTCCCAAGACTCTGCTTGATCGCAATTTCCCATGTACTTGCAGCACTCACGAAAACCTCATTATGCGGATCAGCAATAACAGACTGTGCTTTCGCGCCTAATTGCGGATCACCAGCCAGCCACCAAAGAAGCGTGTGGGTGTCAAGGAGCAGACGCCTCATGCGTCACCCTCAAATCCAGATGTCACCTCTTTGATCTCATCATTGAAATCAGAGGCAAGTTTGATCTGTCCTTTGAAACGGCCAGACTTGCGCGGTTTCAGCTGTGCCTTGTGTGGCACAAGATCAAGATACGGCTTTCCTGCTTTGGCAATAACAACACGCTCCCCCTCCCAAACCTTCTCACCAAGTTTGGAAAGATTAGACTTCGCTTCATGCATATTTACCTTCATCGCACCCTTCCTTAGCTAAGTTTAGCTAAGTGTATCACACAGGAATACAAACACCAACAGCACCACATGGCATCCCATGCAGTGTTGAAGCTAGATTTCCCGAAAGTCGGGATGAGCAAGGCGGCAGGCGATGCCTGCGCAGTGTGAGTAAATTAATTTCTTCGGCATCAGCTATCGCCTTGCCCGGGTGTTTTTGTAGGAGGCTATGGCCAAGCTCCAAAAGACGCTGGAAACGACATTTCTCGTAGAGAAGTGTCGTTAGTGCTGACGCCCTCTGGTTTGGCCGCGCATCCTCCCGCCCCAACACTCATGGCGTTTGGGCAACCTCCACGGACCTGCTGCAAAATACGTTACTTTCTACAGTAGCCCCACCCAGCCACGACAAACTGACGGACGGTCCGCCAGCAGCCCGTCACGTGGGCATATGAAAATCATAAGAGCACTTTTGCCAAGGGGGATAAGTTTTTCGCAAGCCGCCACCTAAGCCCCCTCCGACGTCCTCCCGGCCCCCGAGCCGGGATCCACGCAGCGGTTCCAATGATGGTGAGCATCTTGTCTACGGTGACGTGGTTATGGATCCCGCATCAAGTGCGGGATGACGGCGAGAGAGGCCCGTGAATTCCTAACCTGTTCGCGACCACTCGTCTCGCTGCAAAGCCCCTCAAGCCAAACCCACCATAGCCCGCACACCGGGCATAAGTTGAAAGGCCATATACGCTGCGTAGCAAAGCAGAAAGAACACACCCTCTCTGCGGCTCACACGCCAGCCAGTCACGCAGCAATCGCCATCAATACGACAGTGCCCACCATCACCCAGATATCCACCTGTGCGATTTCAGCAGGGACCGGGATCGGCACAACAAGCGCTGTAACCCCGCCAATGCCAAAAATATTGAAGATGTTGCTGCCGACGATATTGCCAAACGCAACATCAACATGGCCGCGGATGGCTGCGATGACTACGGTTATAAGCTCCGGCAGGGAAGTGCCGATGGCAACCAGTGTCAAACCGATCACAGCATCAGAAACGCCAATATGATGGGCAATCACGATGCTTGACGACACAAGCAAACTCGCTCCAAAGACAATACCAAGAACGCCCAGCGCAAAGATCAAAAGCCCCCACCAAATGGAAAGGCTTGGCATACTCGCCTCTTCAGCTTCTGCCTCATGTATCTGAGCAGCTGCTTTCGCCGCATTGCGCTCAGACCAGTAACTGTAACCGGTATAGGCCAGCAAAAAGCCAACCAGCAGCACACCCGCCCATCGGGACAGATAGCCTGTCAGGATGACGGCCAGCAAAATCAGGCTGGAAAGCACAAGCACAGCCCCATCCCGTTGAAATGCTTCACGCTTCACCGCAAATGGCAGGATCACCGCCGTAACGCCGAGGATCAGCAGCACATTAGCAATGTTACTGCCCACGATATTGCCGACCGCAACACCGGGGTAACCGGCAAGCGCACCTTGCAGACTGGCCACAAGCTCCGGCATGGAGGTGCCAAAGCCCACAAGGGTCAAGCCAATAAACAGCTTTGAAACACCAAGCGGCTGGCAACAGCCACACTGCCGCGCACCAGCGCCTCACCACCAACAAGCAGTAGGACGAGCCCACCAAGCAGTTGAACGATCACCATCTTCCGATCACTCTTCTCTAGCTCCTGCCGCACCTATAATAGTTCCGGCTGGTCTACAGTTGAGCATCCTGAATTGAGTTTACAAGTCGGCTGGTCATCACAACATTTGCACGCCACTCTAGAAGGCTTGGAACAGCAAGCTGACCCCAAGACCAAACAAAAGCAGCAAGATAGTTGTGCGGAAGACAGAGGGTGACATTAGTCGCCGTACCAGCGCGCCCAATTTGGTTCCCAGATATACAAATGCAAGCCCAAGTGTGGAAACACCGAGTGCGCTCAGATCAAGCAGCCCAAGATAGTAAAGCCCGCCCGCCATTACAAAAGAAGACAGGGTGAACGAGCAATTGATGGCCTGCACAAACCGCTCACTGTTTAAATTGAGCGACATCAAGAACGGCAAAACAGGCATAATTTGCGAACCGGTAAGGCCATTGACAGCCCCCGTCACAAAGCCACTCACAGGCCCGAGCAAACGCTCCATTTCATGAGAAAGCCTCAGGTTTGGCGTGAAGAATGCAAACAGGGCGTAGCTAATCAGAACAATTCCGAGCACAACAACCGCTTCTTGCGCAACCGACGTGTTCAGATACCACAGACCCAGCAGGACGCCCGGAACCGTTGCAAAGAGCATCCAGCGGAAGCGCACCACCATTTCCCTGAAATGTCCGGCATCCAGCATCACCAGTATATTGCTGATAATGCTGGGCAAAAGAACGAGCGGAATACCCCTCTTCAGTCCCACCGCATAAACCAGAACCGGCAGACACGTGTTGAGAACCCCAGTCCCGTTGCCCCCTTCACAAACGCTGCGAAGAAAAAAAGCACTTGCCACAGCGGCAAGTTCCGTTGGGCTATATGCAATATCCCACACGAAGAGATAACTGGAAATTTCATTCAACATCTGGCACAACACACCTAACCTATTAGGAAAGCTAATTCCCTATGGGAAAACACGTTAACTTCGTGAGAGTCCCAGAAGGCTATCACTTGGAGCAAAAATGCAACTCTGGTTTAGACTTATACTTTACTTCCTTACGTTCCGTTTTCGGGAAAAGCTAACAGACATGTTCAGCAAGTCTGTTCTTAAATTGCGCGTTCTCCCTTCCGACATTGATTTAAACATCCACCTCACCAACAGCCGCTATCTGGCTATCATGGATCTTGGTCGTGTGGACCATATGAGCCGCACCAAGCTTGGCAAGGCCATCTTACAAAACAAATGGACCCCGCTCACCAACCACGCCACTGTCCGCTTTCGGCGCGAACTGCCATTTTGGGAGCCCTTCAAACTGGAAAGCGAGTTTGTCTACTGGACTGAAGAAGTAGCCGTAATGGAGCAGCGTTTCATCTTCACCAGAGGACCAAAGAAAGGCATTGTTGCTGCAACAGGTCTGGTGCGCGTGAGCATGTATGACCGTGCGCGAAGAGCTGCTGTGCCTACATCCACTGTCTTTAAAGCCACTGGTACTCCTGTAAGGCACCTCAAACTTCAGCCCCATATTGAGGCCTTTTTGAAAGAAGAGCAGGCAATTCAGGCCTATGAGCGCAAATCCGCTGGCATTGCTCCGGTAGATTCATTAGAAATACCAGCTGCTGTAAACGATCAATCAAAGGCAGACCACAGAAAGCATGGCTGAGCAGACCCACCTCCCGATCCTGTATTCATTTCGTCGGTGCCCCTACGCAATGCGCGCAAGGTTGGGATTGGTCGCAAGCCAGACATCTGTCGCTCTTCGTGAGATCGTACTGCGAGACAAACCAGCCACATGCTGGAGGTCTCGCCCAAGGGAACAGTACCGGTTCTTCTTCTGAGCGACGGTGCTGTCATCGAAGAGAGTCTGGAGATCATGCTCTGGGCTTTGCAGCAGAACGACCCGCAAGGCTGGCTCACGCCGGAGGCTGGCACGCTCGAAGATATGCTGCAGCTCATCGAAGACATGGACGGCGATTTCAAACGCAATCTGGACAGATATAAATACTCAACGCGCTATGAAGACGCAAACCCGGATGAGCATTACGCCCTCGCCATCAATGAGCTTTCCAAGCTTTCCGAGCGCCTGAAAAACTCGGTCTATCTGTTTGGCAGTCGCCCGGCTCTGGCCGATCAGGCGCTCTTTCCATTCGTCCGCCAGTTTGCCAACGCAGATAAGGAACGCTTCGCCAAGCAAGCACCCGAGAGCGTGCAGAAATGGCTGAAAGAACGGATCGACCATCCGGACTTCACGACCGTATTTGGCAAGAAATGGAAGCCATGGTCACCGGAAGATGACCTTGTTTTGTTTCCAGACGGCGCCGCTAAACCCGCCCCTTAAACAACGCGACCTCGCCAACGACCTCAATCGAAACATCTTTGAAATACGCTTCCAGATTGTCGCGTAGATCCTCAACATTGTCATGAGCGTTCGAGAAGACGCCCTTGCTGTTGTATATCCCCATCAACTTGCGCGCTGCCCAGTTCGGCTTCTGCCCTTCTCCCAAATGGTAGAGCCAAACAGTTCCACCCTCATTGAGGAGTGGCTTAAGGTTTTCAAAAACCAGATATTTCTGTTTCATGATCCCCGGCAGGCAATGCAGCACATAACCCAGATTGATGCTGTCAAACTTGGCTTCCGACCACTCAATCGGCTCCATAACATCTGCCTGAATACAGCTCACATTCGCGACCGCAGACCGTTCCTTTGCATAGGCAAGACAATCCTCATTGAGGTCCATCAGCACCAGACGTGTATCCGGTGGAAAGCGGCCATGCTCCAGAAAGTAGCCGCTTCCGGGGCCCACCTCCAGATGATTCCCACTCACATTGCAGTTGAAGAAGCTCAACGTCTTGGCAGTGGGGCACCGCCACAAGAATGTGCTGGAGAACCGCAGAACCAGCAGATCATACATTCGCAGAGTTTTCTGAGAATAGATCCCTGCACCTGCTGTTGTGTCTAAATTCTCTTTATTCATTTCTGCTCCAGCCTTTCCAGCCTTGTAGCGCATTTCTCCTGCATCAATGCTCCAATTAGCACAAAAACGCAAGAAAACCCTAAGTCAGCTACCTAGCGACGACAACCTATGGCTTGTAATAGTCGCTCTTCCAGCTCCTCAGTAGCAACCACATTTGGCCACGTATGCCGGTACACAGTTTCGCCGGAAAAGAAGTCAGCGCCCTCACGATCAACGCTCACCACCCCCCATTTGGCAGCAGTCACCTTAAAGGTCCGCGAGGCAAAAAAAGCCAATCTCATCGGAGCGCCTGTCATTCATGCGAAGAACCAGATCATGGCAGTCGCAGCAAGCTTGTCCCGGCCCTCGTCATGAGACAGAACATCCTCTGCATTTAACAAGTACGCTTTGCCGAAACCACCATTCATGTTCACCCGCTCAACATGGAGCTGGTACCAGTTAAAATCAGCAAAATCCACGTAGAGCTTGGCCTTGGGGTGCCGCATCAGATAGCGGCTGCGCAATTCAATACAGCGTTGGTCACCTTTGCCCAGCCGTTCAAACCGGCCAATAACTGTCAGCCGTGGATGCGCCAGCGGGTCTCCTTTACCCGGTTCACCGATCAACAAAGACACTCTCTGATCCTGCTCCAGACACTGCGAGTGGTTGGAAAGGCTGGACGCAAGCATAAACGCGCGCCGATCACATCTGCGGCCACGCCAACGCGGCTGACAATAGGATAGCCAGTCTCCGGCTCCAGCACAGCAAGCGAAGCAAACCGGGCAGATCTGATAAGCGTCTTGGCGAGAGAACGTGCTTCATCTGTGGTTTCGCGAATTGGGTCTATCTTCTTTTCCATAGCAACCTCACATATCCCCGATCTGAACCTGCTCAAACTCTAAAATATTGCCTGTCAGCCCGAAAGAGTATTCCCGAAAACTGGCCTGCGGTTTTCGAAGAGGACAATCTGTTTCCTGCTGGCAGGCACTTTTAAAAGCCCTCTCGAAAACAACTTTTTTTGAGATTTTTATCTACACTTAACACATTGATATAAAACGGATTTCAGCCACATTTATTTAGATGAACAGAAGATGAATAGCACCCTCAAAGAAGGTTCAGCCCGCAAATGGTTAATTAGCATCAACAAACACGCAATACTATTTACGGAGACGAAAATGGCTAAAGCATCAGCAGTAATTTCAGTAGCGCTTGCAGGGGCAATGATGTTGCCAGTCGTTTCTGCAGCTCAGGCAGGTCCAAAGCGCGGCGATTATATTGAACACAACACCTACGTTCAAAACCACTACTACAAGAAGAACAAACGTCAGGCGAGAAAGCACAGAAGAAGCGGTATCAATGGCGGTCAGGCAGCTGCTATCGGTGTAATGGGTCTGGCAACCGGCCTTATCATCGGGAATGCAGTAAGGCCACAACCTCAGTACATTGCTCCGCCAGCACCGGCATACCGCCCGCCAGTACCTGCATATCGTCCACCAGTGGTGGTGCATCAGCCGCACCTGTCTATCGTGCTCCGGTTGCAGCTCCGGCTCCGTGGTCACCGGCATGGTACTCATACTGCACCAGCAAATACAGAAGCTTTAATCCAAGCACTGGCACCTATCGCACCTACTCTGGCAAAGACCGTTTTTGCCAGTGATCCCTTGACCCCAGATGTCGCCCACCAGAAAGAAACAATGCCCAGTTTCTTTCTGGTGGGTTTGTTATTGCAAAACTCATTTAAGAACCGCCGGGTTTATGGAGTGGTATTGCAGTAAAGCCAGGCAGATTTGAAGACAAACGGGCCTACCTGCAAATGCTCCGCGCACAGCCTTTCCCATGGCATGCAAGATCGAAGTGAAAATGATCCCGGTGATATCGATCCGCTTCGGGTCCCAGCACCGTTTTAAAGTTCTCACAAGCGCCTTTGTGCAGACTGCGCAAAAATCGCTTATCAGCAGCTGAACCATTCCAGCCCTTCAAAACAGTCACTTCCCGTCCATTTGAAAGAGTGAAGCTCACAATATCGACTGCATTACCCTTGCCATGCTCGGACAACTTCGCGCCTTTCACATTATTGCGCCCACGACAGACATATCCGGCAGCGGTACGAATACTCGTAATTGAAGCACGAAACTCCTTGCGAGCCGCTGGCATAGCAACTTGCTGCACCCAGCGATCCAGTTGCTGGGCCACTTTACACTCAACTTGAACCGCCGAGTTCAAAGCAACCTTCTGTCGCCTGCCACCAACCGAGCTCAGGGTCACAGGCTGCTTCATCCCACATGCCCCAGGGCCATTGACCCTCTTAACAATATTCACGCGCATCCCGCGTAGCGCACAGCCTCTTCCGAAACGCACCGGCACAAAGTCCCCTTGTGCTGCGCTATCCGCTGCATCAAGAGCTAGAGACTTGACGAGGGGTTGCTGCGGGTATTCGAAACTTTCATCTATCTCAGGAGGGGGTGAGAGAGGCAACAACGTTGTCCCACTGTCAGAATTGAGTAGCTTCGGTGTCGGTATAGTCTCAGCGCCAACTTGTGCGGCACCGATACACATGCCGACAAACACAGCTGCAGGCAAAATTCTTCGAGCAGCTTTGCTGCCATTCTTCAGATTCAGCATGAAATCCCCGTTTTGAACAGCTTAAAGGAGGCCTTACCCTAGGTGCGATGCTGAATATTTCTGGATTAAGGCAACAAACTGCGCGGCGACCCGAACTATCCACGCCCAATTCACAAACGGGGAAAAACATATCACAAACCCGTTATTTTTCACTGGGCGACAAAAATTCTCCATATTGATTTGACTTGGAAAACGCAACGCTCCCCTTGGTCATTTGCAAATTGAACGGAGTACAATCTCTCGCTGTACTCAAATTTTTTTGCAGCAGTATTTTTCAGCAGTCACAAGGTGTTTTCTAGCAGCACGCCCAAAAATGGCATTTTTTGCTTCCTAAGGTGGAACCTCTCACATAAGCTACAACCAGCTAGTGAGTAACGGGAGAAAGATCCATGACTGTCACACGAAGCTTTAACGCTTGGCAATCACATTTGCATTTGCATTTGTAGCAGCTATCGTGATCGGCCTGCTGTAACCCCCTCCCCCATGCTAACCAAGTCCTTCAGATAACAAAAAAGAAGGCACACCTTCATAAGACGCAAAAAGAAACCCACCTTGTTACCAAGGTGGGCTCCAGATGAGACATTGGCTTATGCGGGCAATCAGGCAGCCACAGCGGTCAATCCGGCCATTGTGCTCTGCGCCTGTGCAATTGCACCATCCCGGTCAACAGAAACACCTTCTGCTGCAATAACTTCCACATCAGTCACGCCAACAAAACCGAGCACCTGCTTGAGGTAAGGCACTGCAAAATCCGCCTGAGAGCCAACCGGCACACCGCCTGCTGCTGCGACGATATAGGCTTTCTTGCCCTTCAGCATGCCTTCCGGACCGTATTCTGTGTAGTTGAAGGTCACACCCACACGTGCAATCTGGTCAACCCACGCTTTCAGAACGGCAGGCACAGAGAAGTTGTAAATCGGTGCGCCAATAACCAGCACATCTGCATCTTTCAGTTCTGCAATGAGCGTATCAGACAGGGAAAGTCCCTCTTTCTGCTCCTCACTGCGCTGCTCTGCCGGTGTATAGGCAGCACCAATCCAAGCTTCGTTGATAAACGAAATCGGCGTGTTCAGATCGCGCTCAATCACGGTGTCACCATCATTGGAGAGCTTGGCAGCAAGCTCATCGGCAAGCTGGCGGGTCACAGAGGTCGAGGTCGCAGCTGAGCTGTGGATCTTCAAAATTGTCTTTTTCATCGGTCATTTCCTGTGCCCCTGTCCAGGAGCTTATTGTTTCCTAGGGACATACATAATCGAAAATAAGCGAATGATTAGATCATAAATTGGAAACAGTCTTTGCACGCTTTATCGACAATCCCACCAACAAAAAAGGGCTGCGAAATCCTCCGCAGCCCTGATTATCGTCAATGTATCAGCCAGTTACTCGGCAGCTTCCCGAGGTTTAGGGTCATAGTTCAGGATTGGCGCTAGCCAACGTTCTGCAAGCTCAATGTCCCAGCCCTTACGGTTGGCATAATCTTGCACCTGATCACGCTCGATCTTGCCTACACCAAAGTAATAGCTCTCCGGATGTGAGAAGTAGAAACCGGACACGGCAGATCCCGGCCACATCGCATAACTGTCTGTCAGCACGATGCCGGCCTGCTTTTCCGCATCAAGCAATTCCCAAAGGGTGCCCTTCTCGGTGTGGTCTGGCTGGGCCGGATACCCCGGAGCAGGACGAATACCGTCATAGCGCTCTGCAATCAGCTGCTCTCTGGTCAACGCTTCATCGGGAGCATAGCCCCAGTACTCTGTGCGAACCAGATGGTGCATACACTCGGCAAAGGCTTCCGCCAAACGGTCGGCAAGTGCCTGACAGAGGATCTTGTTGTAGTCATCGCCCGCATCCTCATAGCGTTTGACCAACACCTCCTCACCAATACCAGCGGTAACCGCAAAGCCACCAATATAGTCAGGAACGCCGCTATCAGCAGGAGCAATAAAGTCTGCAAGCGCCACGTTATGCCGCTTGGAAGAGGACCGGTCCATCTGCTGACGAAGCGTATAAAGGCGCGTCAGTTCTTCGTTGCGGTTGTCATCCGTGTAAAGCACCAGATCATCACCATCGCGCGCGCAAGGCCAGAACCCGATCACCGCACTCGCTTTCAGCAGATCACCCTCAACGATCTCCTTGAGCATCTGCTGCGCATCGTTATAAAGCGCCTGCGCCGCAGGGCCATACCGATCATCCTCCAGCACCGCCGGAAACGTTCCTTTCAGTTCCCACGTCGCAAAGAATGGGGTCCAGTCGATGTAGTCAACCAACTTGGCCACAGGGAAGTCCGTGAAGGACTTGGTGCCAAGGAAACTAGGCTTTTGGGGCTTGTAGTCCTCAAAGCTTGGATTGAACCCGTTCGCACGCGCACTTGCTATGGTCGAACGTACCTTCTTCTTCTGCGCAGCCGCGTGTTTTGCAGCCACATCAATGTATTCAACGCGCGTTTTCTCGTAGATTTCCTCACGCCCGCCTTCTGACACCAGGCGAGACGCAACACCCACCGCACGTCCTGCATCGGTGACATAAATCGCCTGCCCCTTGGCATAGTTCGGGTGGATCTTGACCGCCGTATGAATACGAGACGTGGTCGCCCCGCCAATCAGCAGCGGAATATCAAGCCCCTCGCGTTCCATCTCAGCAGCCACATGGCACATTTCATCCAGTGACGGTGTGATCAGGCCGGACAAGCCGATCATATCCACCTTCTGCGCTTTCGCTTCCTCGAGGATCTTTGCAGTCGGCACCATCACCCCAAGGTCGATCACCTCGAAGTTGTTACACTGCAAAACAACGCCCACAATGTTCTTGCCGATATCGTGCACATCACCCTTCACGGTCGCCATCAGGATCTTACCGTTTGAAGAGTTTTGATCCAGCCCGCTGCGCCGTTTCTCCTCTTCAAGGTACGGCAACAGATAAGCAACGGCCGCCTTCATCACGCGGGCAGATTTCACCACCTGCGGCAGGAACATCTTACCAGCGCCGAACAGATCACCCACCACGTTCATGCCGTCCATCAACGGACCTTCAATCACGTGCAGCGGACGTTCAAAATTCTGGCGCGCTTCTTCAGTGTCCTCAATGATAAAGTCACCAATGCCGTGAACCAGAGAGTGCTCCAGACGTTTCTCGAAGCTGCCCTCACGCCAGCGCAGATCAACCTCACGCTTCTTACCGCCAGGACCTTTAAATTTGTCCGCAGCATCCAGCATACGATCAGTGGAGTCAGAACGCCGGTTCAGCACCACATCTTCACAAAGCTCACGCAGCTCTTCCGGCAAGTCATCATAAACCGCCAGCTGACCCGCATTCACGATGCCCATGTCCAGACCCGCCTGAATGGCGTGGTACAGGAACACAGAGTGCATTGCCTCACGTACCGGTTCGTTTCCGCGGAAGGAGAATGACAGGTTCGAAACACCTCCAGAGATATGCGCGTGCGGCAGGTTCTCAGAAATCCAGCGTGTCGCCTCGATGAAGTCCACGCCGTAATTATCGTGCTCTTCAATACCCGTTGCCACCGCAAAGATGTTCGGATCGAAGATGATATCTTCAGGCGGGAAACCAACCTTATCGACCAGAATGTCGTAGGAGCGCTTACAAATCTCGGTCTTGCGCTGCTGTGTATCCGCCTGACCGGTTTCGTCAAACGCCATCACAACAACCGCAGCTCCATACCGGCGAACCAGCTTGGCATGCTCGATAAAGCTCTCTTCGCCCTCTTTCAGGGAGATGGAGTTCACCACCGCCTTACCCTGAACGCACTTCAGACCAGCCTCGATCACAGTCCACTTGGAACTGTCGATCATGACAGGAACTTTCGCAATATCCGGCTCTGCCGCAATCAGGTTCAGGAAGGTGACCATGGCTTCTTCACTTTCCAGAAGCCCCTCGTCCATGTTGATATCAATAATCTGGGCACCGTTCTCCACCTGAGAGCGGGCCACCTCCAGCGCTGCATCGTAATCGTCATTTTTGATGAGCTTACGGAAGCGCGCAGAACCGGTCACGTTGGTCCGTTCACCCACATTCACAAAGTTCACATCCTTGGTGAAGGTAAACGGCTCAAGACCAGACAGGCGCATCAGCGCGGAACTTCCGGCAGAGAACGCGGTGGCAATCCTTCAACCGCATCAGCAATCGCTTTAATATGGTCTGGCGTCGTACCGCAACACCCGCCAACCACGTTCACAAGGCCGGATTCTGCAAACTCTTTCAACAACCCGGCCATGTATTCCGGGCTCTCGTCATACTCGCCAAATTCGTTTGGCAGACCAGCGTTTGGATAGGCACAGACAAGCGTTTCAGCAATACGGGAAATCTCGTCAATATGAGCGCGCATTTCCTTTGCGCCCAATGCACAGTTCAAACCAATGGTAAACGGCTGAGCATGGCGAACAGAGTTCCAGAACGCTTCCGGCGTCTGACCGGTAAGCGTACGTCCGGACAAGTCGGTGATCGTACCGGAGATCATTACCGGCAGCTTGATCCCCTTCTCCTCGAATACCTCATCAATCGCGAACAAAGCCGCTTTTGCGTTCAGCGTATCGAAAATCGTCTCAACAAGGATCAGGTCACACCCGCCATCAACCAGACCGCGCGTGGCTTCAGCATAGGCATCCTTCAGCTCATCAAAGGAAACAGCACGAAAGCCCGGATTGTTCACATCCGGAGAAATGGAGGCTGTCCGGTTGGTTGGTCCAAGACCACCAGCCACAAAACGGCGGCGCGAAGGATCAATCGCCTTCATCTGCTCCACAGCCTCACAACAAAGACGCGCGCCGTCCCTGTTCAGCTCATAGACAATGCTCTCCATCCCGTAGTCAGCCTGCGCGATAGAGGTGGAGGAAAACGTATTGGTCTCAATAATATCCGCACCCGCCTTCAGATACTGAAGGTGAATATCGCGAATATCATCCGGCTGGGTCAGGATCAAAAGGTCATTGTTCCCTTTCAGGTCCTGTTTCCAGTCCTTGAATCGCTCGCCTCTGAACTGAGCTTCATCGAGCTTAAGATTCTGGATCATAGTTCCCATGGCGCCATCAAGAACAAGGATACGCTCCTTGGCGGCTGCTTCTAGGGCTGCAAAAATGTCCGAACCGGTCTTTTTCACCTGCAAACTCATGGGATCCGATCTTTTCTAATACTTTACTTTGTCCGGGTCACGACTTGGGTCGCAACCCGTTTAAGGTGTCTGTGTAGGTGTGGAGTGCTTTCAGGCAGCAACAGATGCTTTTGCATCCTGTTTTCCGCGAAGACCGAGCATGTGGCAGATTGCGTAAACAAGATCCGCTTTGTTCATGGTGTAAAAGTGGAAGTCCTCAACACCATCATCCGCAAGGCTCATCACCTGCTCCGCTGCCACCGCCGCAGCAACCAGTTCGCGGGTGCGAGGGTCATCATCCAGACCATCGAACCGGTGCGCCAGCCAACCGGGAACAGAGGCACCGGTCTTGCAGGCAAATCCGGAAATACCCTTGAAGCTGGTAACAGGCACAATACCCGGAATGATCGGGATGTTGATACCAGCAGCCCGAACCCGGTCCACATAGCGGAAGTAGTGATCATTATCGAAGAAGAACTGCGTGATCGCACGGGTCGCCCCCGCATCCACTTTCGCCTTGAGCACATCCAGTTCAGTTGACCAGCTTGGGGATTCCGGATGCTTTTCCGGATAGGCGGAAACGGAAACTTCAAAGTCTCCGATGGACCGAATGGAAGCAACCAGCTCAGCAGTAGACTGATATCCCCCCTCGTGCGGCACATATTTCTCGCCAACACCTTCTGCCGGGTCACCACGCAGCGCCACAATATGCCGAACGCCAGCGTCCCAGTAAGAGCGAATGACCTCATTCACTTCTTCCTTGGTTGCGTCCACACATGTCAGGTGTGCAGCAGGCTTTAGGGTTGTCTCATTCACAATACGGGAAACCGTAGAGTGAGTACGTTCACGGGTCGATCCGCCAGCACCATAAGTGACGGAAACAAAGCTTGGAGCCAGTGGTTCGAGCCGTTTGACCGACGACCAAAGCTGTTGCTCCATCTTCTCGCTCTTCGGAGGAAAGAACTCGAAGGAAACGGAGATGTCAGAGGCTCCATTGAGCCTGAAACGGCGGTCGATACTATGTTCGCTCATAGCTAAGCAAGCTCCTTGGTCGGATCCGCTACAGGCAGGTCAGTGATAACACGACGGTCCTGAGCGAGCCAAAGGGTAACGGTTAGTTTGTCTTTTTCCCCCGCGCCCGGGGTAAGATCTTTCGTGGAAACAAGCTCCAGATCAGCTTCTGCAAGCCAATTGCGAACCTGTTCCTGAGCAAAACCAAGGCGCCGATGCGCATGCTTTTCCCGCAGGAACTCCAGTTCGTGAGGAGCAAAATCAACGAGTAACAGGCGACCACCCGGCCTTAACGTCCGGGCAGCTTCCGAAATTGCTCGTCCAGGTTCTTCCAGATAATGGAGAACCTGATGAACCACAGTCAGATCAGCTGTGTCTGGTGCAATCGGTAGCGCATAGATATCGCCCTGACGCACCTGTGCCTTCTGCAAGCCTGCGCGATCCAGATTGGCCCGCGCCACAGAAAGCATGTTCTGGCTGGCATCAATACCGATGCCACGTTCATACTGCTCGCTGAACAATTCCAGCAAACGGCCGGTTCCGGTTCCAAGGTCCACCAAGGTATCAAAGGACTTGGGCCCAACAAGGGCGCGCATAGCACCCTCGACAGCGACCTCGGGGACATGAAGACTACGCTCTTTGTCCCAATTGTTCGCACGCGCTGCAAAAAAAAGCCGCCGCTTCCTCTGCCTTCGCACGCCGTAATGACACCAGACGTTCATGGTCTGCAGCAAGCACCGGATCATTCTGTTGGCTTTGCGAAATAATACGCCGCGCCAACTCTGCCGGGCCGCCTTCACCAAGACGGTAATAAACCCACGCTCCTTCCGGATACCGCTTGATCACCCCGGCTTCACACAGAAGCTTGAGATGGCGCGAAATCCGCGGTTGGCTCTGCCCGAGAATAACTGTGAGATCCTTCACCGTCAGCTCGCCAAGCACAAGCAAGGCCAGCAGACGAATACGCGTCGTCTCACCACAGGCACGCAAGCACCCTACCAAGTCCTCTACAGGGAGCTTCCCTTCCAGTTCATTGTTCACTCTGACTATCAAGCCTATTACCGCCACCAGCTAATCTAATAATGTGATATAAAGATATCTTTATACGTACAATAGCTGAATGACAAGGACGTACGTTCCCTTCTCGCACCAAATGGGGAATAGTTTTTCTGAGTTTTCCTTGGAAATTGAATGATTAAAATTCAACTCAGGCGGTCCGCAGCAACACGAAACGCAAAAAATGCTTAGAGTTCCGCCATTTAGACCTTAGGCAAACTTTCCGCACTGAATTGATAATGAACCATAAACCGCACTCATTGCGCGCCTTTTTCTGTGAGTCCGAGCAACTCTGGGTTCTGGAAGGCTCATTAGCACGCTTCACAGCCACCATTCAGCCACAAATCTACAGGTCTCTCTTAGGAGTCCTCGGGCAACGACCATAGGTCCTCAGCAACCAGAGCCTCTGTATCGCGTGTTTGCGCACTCAACAAACTCATATGCAGCAGCAGCCCCATGCCCACAAAAACAAACAGCATGAGAACTGAGATGAGGACGTTTAGAAGACGATCCTCACCCGGGCTCTCTCCGGATACCTTTTTGGCTTTTCTCAGTTGCATCATTCCAGCTTTGATTAAAAATCCATTCAAGCAGGAGTAAACCGAACAAAACCTAAAATTGCTTTTGTAGAAACATTCAACTTGAGCAACAAAAAGACACATGAAAAAAAGGGTCGCAGACACGACCCTCAAAAACCACGTGAGATTTTAGGATAGCTTACGCCATCCATTGCTCTTTCCAGGTAATAAACTGCTTGTAGGCTGCTTTCTGGTCCAGCTCCTGATAAGCCTTCAGAGCAGATTGGCGCTGCGAGTTGGAAAGGCGATAACGCCACGGTCCAATCTTCAACAAAGCCTGCAGAGTCATCATGCCAAAGCCGGAGGCACGGCACACCACAAGGAAAGGCTCAGTATCGTTGCGCACGGACCAATGCTGCGCTTCCGAATGCCCGATCCCCGCCAGCATAGCAAACGCCGCAACCGCTTCCGGAAACCTGTCCTCTTCCGCATAAGCGCGCAGAGCACTCTCATTCAGTCCGCCCTGACGGACCAACTCCATCACACGGGCACGGCCAGTCTCAAAGTCATACCGGCCCAACCAGAACTCGTTGGAGAGTTTGCTCGCCGCAATTCGGGCCGCTTTCGGCAATTTCACTGCAGCCTCGTTGGCACCATCTTTGATGAGTTGCTTACGAACCTGCTCACTTGCAAAGTTGATAAGCGCCTCAATATGCGCATCTGCCAGATCAGCGCGCTGCCCAAGGGCCAGCTGAAGCACTTCATCTCCTCGTGCTTCGCTCATCAGCGAGTTAATACTGCGCTGGCCAAGCACTGCACCAAAGTTTGCTGCAACCGTC
This sequence comes from Pseudovibrio sp. JCM 19062, assembly GCA_001310715.1. The sequence goes on along the minus strand of BAXV01000006.1, from coordinate 80,087 downwards.
TGCTTCACCTCGGAATTTCCCAGATCCACCAGCACATGACTGATTTTTTCCGAAATCACATCCCGCTTCGCAATCGCCAGACGATGATCATCGCCCTTGCTGCGCGCAATGCTGACCAAATCGCTTTCCCGCAAAACCGTGGAGTTCCGCAAAAGCGGCTCGGCAACATCAATCTCGTCGGAGGCCAACTTGCGAACGGTTTGCTCGGGCGCACGCCGCACATCGGAAAGCTGCTCAGCCATATAACTCAGCGCATGACGCTCGACCATCTCGGAAAGCCTGAGCATAACGCCATCGTAGATATCGATCTGATCGTCGGAGCATCGCTCCCATGTGCGGGAGAACAACAGTGCAACGTGACAGGCAAGCTCCGAGCGCCTCTCAATATTTTTCTCAAGAGCGAGAGATTTGAAGTCAACAATATGAGAGGCTAGGTCAGACGACATTTAAAACACCGTTGGGATACGCAAACTATTAAAAACTTAATAAACAGGACTAAACAAAACCTAACTCAATCATATCTACTTTTAATTAATGTCTAAAAAAATAGCGGGTGATTTGTAGGTGATTGAAAACGAAAAAAAACCAATAAGTTCTCGTCTGTTAGCACTACACGAAGAAATTTAGTTAAAAAGCTAAGCGACAACAAGAGCTTACAAACTACCACACAAAATTATCGATACTGCCTTATGTATCAGGCAGGCAAGTATCCATGAGAACCGACGCAAAACCCCTCCTGCTTTTTATCAGCTCCACCCCGACATTTTGAGTGGGAGCATCCGCATTTTTGGCCATTCACGCAGCGACTCCATCACATAACGTTAACCACTCAAATTCACCTCTGTTGAGTCGCATGCCACTGGCACGGACTTGGTACCCGGAACGCGCATTCATTTGAGCCACAAAGCGGCATCAGAATTCCATCAGCAAATACCTATTCGACTTCTCATTTCAATAAGATATCCTTATACGATGCTTACATTCAAACAACTCCGCTACTTCGTCGCTGTTCAACAACACCTCCACTTTGGCAATGCAGCCGACGAGGTCTGCGTGTCTCAGCCCGCCCTGTCCATGCAAATCCGTGATCTGGAGAAAGAGCTTGGCCTGAGCCTCGTTGAGAGGAACGCCCGATCAATCCGCTTAACCCCATCCGGCGAAGAAATCGCCAAACGGGCCAGCCATATCCTGCAGCAAATGCAAGACCTCAAAGACTATGCAGACCATGCCTCGTTGCCCCTGAGCGGCAAAATCCGTTTGGGCATCATTCCCTCACTCGCTCCATACATTCTTCCAAAGCTGCTGCCTGCCCTCACAAAGCAATATCCCGATCTTCAACTGGAACTCCGCGAGACACTCACAGCATCCCTTGTCAGCGAGCTGAAACATGGCAGTTTGGACGCGGTCCTTGCCGCTTTGCCTATTGAAGAAGCGGACCTTGAAGAAGAGCCTATCTTCGAGGATCATTTCCTTTTAGCTGTATCCAGTTCACGCAAAATCGACGAGCGCAAACGCATGGGGGCTACGGACCTCCACGGAGAAAATTTACTACTGCTTGAAGAAGGACACTGCCTCAGAGATCAAACCCTAAGTTTCTGCGGATCAATTGGTCAAAATCAATCAGCTAATTTGGGTGCTACAAGTATTGCGACTGTCCTCCAAATGGTGGCCGCCGGATACGGCGTCACTGTCCTGCCGGAAATCTGCGCAGATACGGAGATTGCTGATGAACGTATAACGCTTTTGCGGTTTGCTGAGCCTCAGCCTTCCCGTAGAATAGGCTGATCTGGCGCAAAACGTCACCAAGAAACGAGGATTACATTGCACTCGCAGAGTGTCTGCGAACTGTCACCAGTAAATGAAGCAAGTTAATGCAACCTCTTGCTGTGAATAACCGGAGAATATACCGTCGGCCTGCATACGCATTATCGATTTTCACTAAGCTATAGAATATGGATGAGACAGCCTATCTTTTTTTAGATGAACCTCCTTCCACTCAGGCCCAAACTATTACACCGTCAAGTCATGCAGCCGCAGGTGTAAAACAGGAATTCAGTACCGTGTATAGTGACACCGCCCCCATTGTAGATCAGGCCTTCTGCAAACACCTTGCAGATAGCTTCGACCGACTGCAAAAGGGCATTGCCATGGTTCACCGCTGCGGCACCATCCTGCAGGCCAACCGATTTGCCAGACGCCTGTTTGAGCAAACACCCCAGATCAAAATCAGCAGCACAGGCAAACTGGAATTCACTGACCCGGCCCACCAGCGCGAGTTTCAAAACGCACAAAGTCTGGTCGCCGCAACAAACACGCCTGACTTTCAGCAGGAACTGATCCTGCGCCGTGATGAAGCCTTCCTGCGCCCGATCCATATGGAAATCCGCTTGGTGGCCTCACGAGCTGAGGATCTGTTCTTCCTTCTCATAACCGATCTGGAAGTCCAGCAGAAGATCAACATCCAGAAGGCAACAGCCCTCTTTCGCCTGACGGATAAAGAGGCAATCGTTTTGGAGCACCTGTCCGGAACGCAGACAGAACCACAAATTGCAGCTGATCTGGAAATTACAAAAAAAACACACTGCGCACACATCGCAAGAACATCTACGCGAAGCTCAACGTGAGCAGCCGTGTCGAGCTGGCTATGCTGCTGTCATTACTGGTATAGAAACTGGCCGTCGGGATTTTAAACCGACGAGATCAGCGCAACCTTGTAAAGGCACCGGCGATCCCCTTTGAGAATGTGCTCAACGCGCTCAACACGCACGTCGTCTCCCAAGACCTCCTGAAATAAGTCCAGCTCAGACTTACAAAATTGTTGGCAGGCTCGGGCAGCAGAACAGATAGAGCAATGGTTCTCGGCAAACAGGAAGCTATCCTCCCCATCCTTCAGAACCTCGGCCATATAGCCTTCTTCAGTGCGTTGCTCAGCCAGACACTGCAGTTTTTCAGAGAGCGTCTTTGCTGATTGCATAGCTGCCAGATAGGACTTGCGTGACTGATCAGCCGCGCATCAATAAGACGCTGCAAGCCCTCATCGCCATAAAGGTCCTTGATGTTGCCCAGCAGATCCACAAGAACAGCGCCATGGTTATCCGGAAATCTCTTGTTGCCCAGCTCGGAAATCCGCCAGGTCCTGCGTGGACGCCCAACGGTCCCCTTCAGATCTTCAAACTCAACAAGTTCAGCTTCCAGAAGCGCATCAAGATGTTGACGTATGGCAACAGCCGTCACCCCCAGGTGCTTGGCCAGGGTTGCAGCTGTATTCGGCCCGCGCGATTTCAGCGCGTACATCAATCTATCTTTCGTACGATCACTCATAGGAAACTCATAGCACAATCCAAATTATATGAAAAGTTTTAGCTTTCCTAATAACGAAGTTGCGCAAGCGCATCAGCAACAGAATGAATTCAACAAGAAATCACCGATAACTTACCCATAAATCAGTATTGTTTTAGAAAAGAAAAACCTTATGCGGCACAATTACTAATCTACATATGTAATAGGAAGACGGGAAGCTTCCCTTTTCATACAAATTCGGATCACTATCGCATTTATCCCCATTTTCCTAAAATTTACCTAGTATTTTTGCAGTATTTAAACAAAATTCGCCCCCTAATTCTCACTGATCCCCCTGCTTTCCTTTTGCGTAGTAGCCCATAATACCTATCAATAGTGGCTTGGTAGTTGGTTGGTTGATGGTGGTGGGAATGATGTCTGAAGCAGGCAACGCAAAATATAATATCGAGTACCCTTCATATAGAACGAGCCCTCAGTCAGCAGAAATACCTCCGCAGCCGTTTGCAGAATCCGTGCTGCGCGTCTACGAAAAGCTGTTCGAGCGCCCAACCTTCATCATGATCAACCAATCTGACAGCTCGGAGCAACCCGAATTGTTCGTCTCCGACACCATTCACTCCCACAAGGACCAACTCGGAAAACTGCTTTCAAGAATTACCCAACTGCCAAGCTGTGATGACGACGTTCAAATATTCCCATGCAGGTTCAGAGGCACCGAGCCATCATCAGCCGCACGACTGCACCGCCCATCACAACAATTCATCGCCCTCATGCGAGTGTCCTTGAAAGAACGTGTGGTCGCTGTGGTCGGTATCCTGTTCAATTCAGAAACAAGCAATTCCGATCAATTTCCCAAAGCGCCTTTCCAAAACGCGCCCCTTTCAGAACAACTCAAAAATGCAGAGCTGACCAAGCAGCTCAAAAGCTTTAGAAACCTTGCACGAATTCTGGTCCCCGGCTTGCTTCGCATCCTCTCCACAACCGATCTGTCTGCACCTCGCGCTGTAACTGGCAAGCCGCAGGACAAGTACCTGCTCCCGCCGGAACAATCCAATCCACGCGAGATTTTCACCGTCTGTAATATCGACCCCCTCACAGGCCTAAGAAACCGTGAGAGCTTTGAGCAATTGATCTCGGCTGCAATTAAACGCGCCAGCAAGCCAGACCAGCGCGTGGCGCTGTTTTATGTCGATCTCGACCACCTGAAGGTCATCAATGACGCCCATGGACATGCCGCAGGCGATGCAGCATTGGTGGCAATTTCAGACCGTCTCAAACAGATGGAAAGCGAGAGTATCACAGCGCTCAGGGTGGGCGGCGACGAGTTCGCTCTGCTTGTGCAAGACACTAAACGCCATCAAATCAGAGAGCTGCTCGAGGAACTGCCAGTCTCCCTCAGCCACCCGGTCTATCACGATCACAGCGAGATAAGGCCCAAGGTCAGCATCGGTGCCGCCGTGTTCCCCTGCCACGCTCATACTGTCAAGGAACTACAGGAGAGCGCTGACACAGCCTTGTATCATGCAAAAAAGCGCGGTCGGAACCAGGCCAGCTTGTTTAATCAGGTCATGCGAACAAGACTGCAACGACAGGTCAACCTGCAACACACCGCCAAACAGGCCTTCACGCACAATCAGGTTGGAACCGTTTTCCAACCCATCAAGTCCCGCGAAACAAGACAGATCAGAATGCTGGAGGCCCGACCGGAATGGCCCTCTCAAATGCTTGAAATTGCGCGCGGAAATGATCTTTCAAAGATCTTCGACAGCGCAAGTTTCAGCAACGTCCTTGGCGAAACAATTATGGCCGCTATCATCCACACCATGCGCGCCTGCCAGAACACCACAATGCAGCATTGGGAGTTCCTATTCCGTGTACCGGTTCCCTCTTTGCTCAAGGAAGGTTTCTGCGAGGATCTCGGCTATATCCTTCGGGAAAACAAAGTCCCAGCAGATAAATTCACGCTGGAAATCCCCTCGCGTGTGCTCTTAAGAGCCAACGCCCACATACTCATTGGCCAACTCAACGAACTCACAAACACAGGTGTCAAACTGTGCATCAACACTTTGATTCCGGCGGGTTAAAAGTCGAGCACTTTCAAAAATTGAACATCTCCTACATCAAGCTCCATGCAGGTTCCGTTGAGAAGCTCTTTGCTGAAGAGAAGACAGCACGTTTACTCTCCGCCGCAACCGAGTTCGCCCATGCGCTCAACATCGAGCTCATCCTGTCTGAAGTCAAAAACGCCGATACGGAAGAAAAGCTGAAGCAGCTTGGAGCAGAGTATGTTCAGGGCAGGTTCTATGCACCAGAGCAACGCTTCTCTGAAATCTATAACAAGCACGTTCTGGGAATTTCCCCGGACCCCATTCAAAAAGCCAAAGCAAGTCTGGCCCACAAAAAAAGTGTCCCGGTTCTCCTCTTCCATGATAAATTAGCGCCGACCTTCAGCGCAAAAGAGATCATGTGTGAGCAAGACCAAAAGACAAAAAGCCGTTAGTGACGCCCTTGGCGCACTAATCCCGCATGTTCCTTATCTGGATGCTGCTGAAATTCGAAGTAAGGCCAACCAACCACACCTACGCCATTTACCGGCGCACATTGCCGTTCTTCTGGCAACAACAAGCTACGTACGCCATCAATACACAAACTATGATGAGTTACTGGAGGAAGGGCTGGACCGGGACGCGGCCCGCTATTGCGTGGCTGACGAGATGGAAACCACCATCACATCATGGGGCGGACGCATAACCGCCGCAGAGCTGCTGGCCGCTTCCAATGAAAGCGGCACGCAAGATCAGTAGCCAGAAGTTATCGGCACACACCAATAATCCAGGTAAAGGCAAGTGCAACCAGGCACAGCGCTGGAATGATGATCGCAGCATATCCGAAGAACGCGATAGCCAGACCCCAGCCGACGAAGAAGTTCGCGCAGAAATAGTACTTCGCGTCGCTTTTTCCATGGACCGCGTCTTTAAAAAGCCAGCCGATGATCGGAACGAGATAAAGCAACTTAAAGAAGAAGGGGTCGCTATCCTGCTGCAGCTCAGCAGAAGACAAAGTTGTATCGCTCATTACAGTGCCCGTTTACGTATGATTGATGGGGAGAAGCACATAGACTTAATTTTAGTCAATTTACCATCTGCGCCCATGCGTCACATCAGTACATACACTTATGCATCATGAATATAGGTGACGCACAAACAGATGATATGTTGGCGCAACAGCAGACGAAGAAACTGGAAAAGCCGCAAGCACCGTCCCCGTCGAAGGTCAAACCTTCCCCTCCAGCATCATCGTCATCGCTTCAACCGGTGTTCCAATCTCCAAGTTGATCCTTGGCAAGCCAACCACCTCAACCAATGTTACCGGAGCACCCGCTGACAACGGCTACCTTTCTGAAGACGACATTGCGAACAGCCTCATCAAGCCGCTCCTCGCAAAAGAACCCGACTTTGCGGGCGTGATGGGTTGGCAGTATCCAACAAAATATGGTTCAGACACCGGAACCGATGGCTGCGCAGCCGCCATGGCCGCCGCGCTTGGCAACAACTCCTGGCACTAGACAAAGCGGAGCAGGTGTTGCTCCGCCACTCTCGGGTAAACGCATAATCCGTTCGCCAAACAACAAAAAAAGGCCCGCAAAGCGGGCCTTAATTCTCTCAAGGAAACAAGCCTTAACGGGTAAGTGGCTTGTACTTGATGCGGGTTGGGTCTGCTGCATGAGCACCCAAACGGCGAACCTTGTCTTTTTCGTAGTCTTCAAAGTTACCTTCAAACCACTCGACGTGACTATTACCTTCAAAGGCCAGCATATGCGTTGCAAGGCGGTCAAGGAACATACGATCGTGCGAGATAACAACCGCACAACCTGCGTAGTTCTCAAGAGCGTCTTCAAGCGCTGCAAGGGTCTCGGTGTCAAGATCGTTGGTCGGCTCATCGAGCAGCAGCACGTTTGCGCCGGACTTCAGAACCTTGGCAAGGTGCACGCGGTTACGCTGACCACCCGAAAGATCGCCAACTTTCGCCTGCTGAGCACCACCCTTGAAGTTGAAGGAAGAACAGTAAGCGCGAGAGTTGATCTCTTTCTTATCAAGATAGATCACCTCAGCGCCTTCAGAAATCTCTTCCCAAACGGTCTTGCTGTCGTCCAGTTTATCGCGAGACTGATCCACATACCCAAGATGCACACGTTCACCAAGTGCAACTGTACCGCTGTCAGGTTTTTCCTGACCGGAAAGCAGCTTGAAGAGCGTTGATTTACCAGCACCGTTTGGACCAATCACACCAACAATACCACCACGTGGCAGCTTGAAGGAAAGATCGTCAATCAGAAGACGGTCACCAAAGCCCTTGGACACGTTTTCCAGATCGATAACGTTGTTACCCAGACGCTCACCAACAGGAATGAGGATCTGTTCGATAGACGGCATACGCTCTTCCTGAGCAGCTACCAGATCGTCATAAGCCGGATACGCGCTTTAGACTTGGTCTGACGACCCTTCGGAGACATACCCATCCATTCGCGTTCGCGCTTGATCGCACGGGAGCGAGCCATGTTTTCACGGCCTTCATGCTCCATACGCTTGGTCTTTTTCTCAAGATATGTAGTGTAATTGCCTTCGTAAGGGATGCCCTGACCGCGGTCGAGCTCCAGAATCCAGCCCGTTACGTTATCAAGGAAGTAGCGATCGTGGGTGATGATCAGCACGGAGCCCTTGAACTCGCGCAGGTGGCGTTCCAGCCAGTGTACGGTTTCAGCGTCAAGGTGGTTGGTTGGTTCGTCGAGCAGCAGCAGGTCAGGCTCGGAAAGCAGAAGCTTACAAAGCGCAACACGGCGGCGCTCACCACCGGAAAGGTTCACAACAGAGCTGTCGGATGGAGGGCAGCGCAGCGCTTCCATTGCCATCTCAACCTGGCTCTCCAGGTTCCACAGGTCCTGCGCATCAATGATGTCCTGCAGCTGAGCGCCTTCTTCAGCGGTCTCATCTGAGTAGTTCATCATCAGTTCGTTATAACGATCCAGAAGCGCCTGCTTATGCGCAACGCCTTCCATAACGTTTTCGAGAACATTCTTTTCCGGGTCCAGATGCGGCTCCTGCGGCAGGTAACCAATCTTGGCACCTTCTGCAGCCCACGCTTCACCAGTGTACTCTTTATCCAGACCAGCCATGATCTTCAAAAGAGTAGACTTACCTGCACCGTTTGGACCGAGAATACCGATCTTCGCATCCGGGTAGAAAGACAGGTGAATGTTATCGAGTACTTTTTTTTGCACCGTAGGCCTTGGAGACCCCGTGCATGTGATAGATGAACTGGCGCGCCATGGACTGCCTGCATCTCCTGATCTGTGTCAACAATGATTTCTCTGGAGAGCACTCATAGTGGAAGCCGCGCCATGGGGCAATGCATAACGCTTCAGCGATGATCAAATCTGCCGATTTTTCTAGCAAGGCCGCATGTTTCTCGGCAGTAACGGCCGCCCCGTAACATAGAAAAAGGGCGGCAGGTTTACACCGCCGCCCCTATTCTGAATAAACCGGTAAAGTCTTATGCCAGCTTGAGCTGTGGAACCACTGTCAGATTCCGTACAATAACGTTGCCTTCAACAGCCTTCAGGCCCTTCACAACAACAAAGGTAACAACAGGCTCAAGCGCAACAATCGCCAGATAAGACAGCGCGAACTGCCCCCATGCGGTGAACGGCGTCGCAACGTCGCCAACCATCAGCCAGAAACCAACCATGCCGGTTACACCAGTGTAGTACATGGCATCCAGCTTCACGATCTGCGCAAAGCTCACACGCTTGGTCAGCTTCTTCTTGAACAGCGCGCTTCCGCTCAGATAATGAACAGAGATCAACGGCAGCATCAAAGACAAGCTGTTGATGCCCAGGTGGTAAAGGTCCTGCGGGTCAAAAACGAGCCCCTGAAACAGCAAGCCAATAGCAAAACCAAGAAGCACAGGCGTAAAGCCAAGCGTCAGGTACATTGCCATCGCGCCAACGAAGTGAAGCTCAGATGGCCCGACGGACATATGGAAACTCTGCATGAAAATGGAGAAGAACCCTGCGGCAAGCAGTGTTTTCAGTGGTGTAAGTGGATTCTTCAGGAATTCCGAAACCTGCTGTCTACAGCCCCAGACAAAAACGCCAACTGCGCTTGCATTGGCGGCGATTACCTTGGCCGCCGAAACGTAACCCGGTTCAATATGCATCTCTTATGCTCCTCTTCGCACCCACCGTGCGATGGCACCCGTATCGGGCTGAGTTTATGTCATGTCGGGCAGGTTTCCTGGCTTGTGGCTTTTGCATCTTTCGCCTTCCCAGAGATCACCTCCAGTGGCTTGCATGAAAGATGCACCACGTAACAGTTGCGGGGGCAGCTGCGGCTCGGGCCCATCTTTGGTCGTCCCTACCGCATTCCCTTTTCATCTAAGAGGCTTGGCCTCTTGTTGAACCCAACAGCGGGAATATCCTAGATTAGGAAAGGATATACAACTGGGAAAATTGGATAGCTTGGGATAAGCAGCCTCGGGAGATTTCAGAAAGGCCATTTGGCCGCGAGAAGTGCAGCCAAAAAAAGAGGCGTGCACCCATTGGTACACGCCTTTAAGATAGTTGACACTCCCCCATCCGAGTGCCAGCCGAAGCTGTATTCAGAGATATCAGAGTGCCCCAATCATTCATTGATCTTGGTCAAACCAGATAATATTACTTCTCAAAAAGCAGAAAATATTCTCTGGCGCGAATGCATCCAGCACTTCAATCGTTTAAAACTACAACAACTAAAATATAGATCATCAAAACCTCTACAAAGGTCTTAGTATATTCTACGGATTATTGCTGAAGCCGCTCGTTGCTGGGGCCTGCCACGAAAATCTCCTTAGCCAATGCTCATCGGGAGAGATCACAAAATTCCAGGAGCTTCCCGGCGCTTCACCTTCATATGACGTTACATTAGAAGCACGCGCAGACGCTTGATGTCCGGCTGCTATCTGGATTTTAAGCACGCCCTCGGCTTTGCCCGCAAGCTCCAGCAAGCCTAAATCGTCTTGCGTGTGCCCCAAGAAAACCTTCGGCGTCGTCCCAATCCGTTCCCAAATAGAGCGCGCAAGGTCCGTTGACGGCGTTGCATTCTCGCGATGAATCACCTCAATCACACGAAAGCGCTTCAGACCGTAATTCAGCTCGACCATGGTGCGATCCACTTCATGATCACCAAAGCTAAGAACCCAGATTTGAAATTGATGCGCTTTCAGGAATCCCACCAACTCTTTCAAGTTGATAGGCAAACTCCCGGTATTTAGCACTAGAACCCGTCGGCCCGCTTGAGGAAAGAAGAGCGCTTACCTGTTCGCTATAATCAGCAAAACTGCCCAGACTTCCGTCTGCGTCTGGAGAGACAATTTTGTCGTCTGCCCCAGAAAGGGCCTCGCTCCACAAAGCCCCATCACCAACCACAACCGCAACCCGCTCATCAATCTTCACAAATTCCGGGCTGCCAGCATTCGCCATACGCTCAATGCTTTCCACGATACCATGACGCACGTTGGTAGAGCTCCAGCTTGGAAGGATATTATCCCGCTCACCGCCGGTTGGCTGTAATACTGAAACCGCTGAATACAAGAATAAGCTGGACCACTGCATCGCTCAAGATCACCTGAAAGTTGTTCAAGCAAGATTGAGACATACAATGCACATCAATTGCCCATAAAAAGTGAACTATCTGCGACTGTGAAAATAGAAGAGAAACATTATTTATAGACGTGATATCTATTCTTTCAAATTGAAGTCTAATACGAGCAACAACCAGAACAAACACTACTGCACACCAAAATATTTACTTACCATTTTCGTAAATTTTCAGCCAGTCACGCGGCATACCCTCAAGCTCGATAGCTCCAGAAATAAAGCGGTGCTCATAATTAAAATTCTTAATAAATGCTCAATAATTTAGATCAAATATACTTAGGAGTTTCTTGGGGTACCCAAAATGCATTTTAGAGCCCTTCTTCTTCCAATATTGCTTCTGCTCACTCTTCTTGGAATGGCATTACATTTCAACTCCGCCTCTTCGTATGCCTCCATTTTTTATCCCGACAGCAACGGACTGAATAACCAGATCAATCAGGCAGAGCTGCTCCTACAACAGCAAAACCTTTGGGCCATTCTATCCCTACTGCTGTTTGCAAGCGGAGTTCTTGGAATAGTGATAGTCTATTCCAAACTGTTTATTCAAGAGCGCATGCACGCAGCACACCTTTTCACAAATGCGTTGCTCCTCATCGGCCTTAGTGCACTGGCCTCGTTGTTGGTCGACACAATGCTGAACCTGCCGGAGATCTCAGCACAATTTACGCTCTTGAACTCAAAGGTAGAGTTTGTATCGCAAACCGCTATCCATGCAGCTGCAGCCCACGCCGCAACAGCAGCCTTGATCTCTATTCTGGTTTACCTGCCACTTGCACATAAACTCCCTTTGCGCGCCACAATCATCCTTGGGCTCTCAGTCGGAGGCATTATCTACCCGGTTTACCTGATGGGGGTACATGGCCTACTCTTCCACACGGTCAACCAAGGTACTCTTCTATCGATAGGTTATGAGAAAATCGGCGGTGGGACTCTTGCCATTTTGCTGGCAACATCTGTTGCGTTATCCGGCATCCTCGTCATGGGCTCAGAAAACCGACCATCCTTACCAGAGTACATCCTACGCAATGCCCAGAGCAAAAACCTCCTGCAAATCAAAATCGGCATCGCTCTTATAGCTGTAGGCGGCGTAGGTTTTGCTGTGGGCAGCACAAGCATTTATTCAGGTGAGTTCAACAGAGCGATCTACAACACACTCATCGCAACCGGCATATCCATCACTTTAGGCATCATCTTTGGCGTATTGACCCGAACAAGGATGATGTATCCGACGATACTATTGAGCATGGCGGGCGGCCTCTCCGCAGTTCTTGGCAATGCGCAACATTTGAGCCTGACAGGCGCTGGCGTCTTGGCAGCGCTGGCATCACTCCTGTCTGTTGCAATCGCCCAGAGTATCTTTGCTGGCTCCAAAACGCACAAAGTCATGATCTGTTACACCAGCCTCGGCATTGGGTCTTTGATCGGACTTTTCGGGTTTACCAGCGCCCTCCCCTCGGACCATGCGCTTTACGGTTTCTCCCTCGACACCGTCGTCCTCCAGACAATTGGTGCAGCACTAACGATCCTCTGGGCCGGTGTGACCGGGCTCCTGCTCTTTTCCGCGCTGAAGTGTTCCGGCCTGTTCCTTAAGGCTGATGAGAGTGACCTGAATGAGCCTCCGGTTGCCTGCAGCATCCGCCATATGGAGAACCTCATCGGCAAACTTGTCTGGCACGATGCCAAGCTAGACGAACGCCTGGCGATCCGGGACAACGATCCGCACGAGCGCCTTGCCTCCCTCTTCAACTCATTCCTCGACAAGTTGCAAAGCGATGAGCAACGGCGGAAAATTACCGAAACATCAAACAGTAAGCACCAAGAGGAACTCAACACGCTCGCTACATTTGCAGAAGGGGCATTCGAAGGTCTTACCCTTTCAAGCAACGGCATTGTCATAGAGTGCAATCACGTTATCTACGAACTTCTCGGCTACTCTGCGGGGGAGCTGTCCGGCAGCAACTTGCTGTCTTTTGTTGCGCCCGAATGCAGAGAGCAAGCCCGCGCCAACATCCTCGCCAATGAAGCCACCCCGCAGGAAAGCGTTCTGCTCAGCAAGTCAGGTGAGCGCATTCCGGTTGAAGTGAGGGGCCGTTTGATGGAAGTGGGAGGCGAGACCCTTCGCATTTCAGCCGTGCGGGACATGCGCAAGCAAAAGGAAGACGAAGCACGCATCCGGCACCTTGCCCAACACGATATGCTAACTGGCCTACCCAACCGGACATACTTCCGCGAACGCTTTCAGCAAGCTATTCAAACCCAGATGAGCGCCGATGGCACCACCTCTGCGCTCTTACTCATAGATTTGGACCGCTTCAAAGATATCAATGACTTATATGGGCACCCCGTTGGCGACAAACTCATCCAGACCGTCGCGCATCGCCTCAACGCCTGCATAAGCCACCGCGACACGGCTGCCCGCCTTGGTGGTGATGAGTTCGCGATCATTCAGGTCAACAATAAGTCAGAAGCTGAAGTTGGTCTGCTGACAAACAAGATCATTGAAGTGCTGTCGAAGCCAATCCATGTGGGCAACAGCACCACTGTCAGAACGAGTGCGAGCATCGGCATCGCCCTGATTCCGGAGCATGGCACCGATCCGGATGAACTCATGTCCAAGGCAGACATTGCTCTTTATGAGGCGAAGGAAGCTGGCAGGAACACATTTGCGTTCTTTGAAGCAAAGATGGAAGTGAGCATCCTACAGAGAAGAACCATGGAAAGTGATCTTCGTAACGCCTTGAAAAAAAAGGGGAATTTCAGCTCCACTTCCAACCACAGGCACGCTCCGACACCCGCTTGATCGTCGGCTTTGAAGCACTCCTGCGCTGGAACCATCCCCAGAAGGGCCAGATCAGCCCGAACAATTTCATTCCGGTTGCCGAAGAAAGCGGACTAATTGTTCCGATCGGTCGATGGGTGCTGAACGAAGCCTGCGCGCAGGCCGCTCTGTGGCCGGAGCAGTACCGCGTGGCAGTGAACCTCAGTCCGGTCCAGTTCAGTGATGAATATCTCATAGAGGAAGTGGAAAACGCACTGGCCAAAAGCGGCCTGTCTCCGGAGCGTCTGGAGCTTGAGATCACCGAGAGTGTACTCATTCACGACAACCGCCGCGCACTTGGTATCCTCAACCAACTCAAGGAGTTAGGCATAACCATCGCGCTTGACGATTTTGGTATCGGCTACTCCTCCCTAAGCTATCTGCGCCGCTTCCCGTTTGACCGCCTGAAGATTGATCGCAGTTTTGTAAAGGGAGTAACTCACACGCCAGAGCTGGCTGCAATCATCCGCGCAGTTATCCATCTCGGTCAGGCTCTGGCATGGAAGTCATTGCCGAAGGTGTTGAAACTGAACCAGAATTAGCACTTCTGTGCGCAGAATCCTGTGATGAGGTGCAAGGCTACCTGATTGGCCGTCCTCAAGCACTGGATGGCGAAATGGCAAAGCATGTGAGCACCGCCGATCTGGGAATTCAGGCTCTGGACGAATACATCTCAGCCCTAAAGGAAGCCTCCCTGAAGCTGAAAGAGGCAGAAAAACAGGCAGTTAACGGTGTAGCAGAGATATCCCACGCGGGTGACTAAGCCCGCGATCCAGCAATCAATCCAAAGGCAACCCAGCAGGACTTATCACCATCCTGCCGGGGCATTGACAGCAACGCGGCTCCGCCCCGCACCCTGCCTAAGCACCTGAATCTGAACGGGAATTCGATCCTTCAGCGCCTCAACATGGCTGATGACGCCAACTTTTCTCCCCTGCCCTTGCAACATCTCCAGCGCATCAATGGCAAGGTCGAGGCTTTCCGCATCCAATGAGCCGAAGCCTTCGTCAATAAAGAGCGTATCAACGAACGATTGACGACCTTCCAAACCAGACAGCGCCAGAGCCAAGCTAAGCGAAATAAGGAAGCGTTCTCCGCCACTTAGCGAGCGTGTGGAACGTGGTGTGTCGCCCATATCGCGGTCTATGACAAAAAGACCAAGACCGAAATCAGCGCGTTTGAGTTGGTAGCGTGGTTTGAGTTGGTGCAGCTGTTTGTTGGCCAGCTCCACGAGCAAATCGAGAGTAACCCCTTGCGCAACCTTCTGGAACTTGGAGCCATCAGCAGACCCAATCGCCTCGGAAATTGCCCCCCAAGTCTTGTGTGTCTCTTTTGCTTCCAAAAGCAAACCCCTGATTTGCTTGTCTTTTTCCTGTGCCTCAGCATCAACCCGCAGCTTTTCAGAAAGAACGCCGCGCTGGACCTGCAAGTCCGAAAGTACCTGCTTTGTTGTCTCCAGCTGAGAGGATAACTCCTCCTGCGACTGGTCTGGCATAGGCAATGCCTGAACCGCAGCAAGCTCCTTTTCCCAAGTAGAAACAGCAGTTTGCGCTGATAGGTAAGCATCGTCCAGCACCTTCAGCTCCAGCGTCAGCGCCTCCAGCTCGTCAGATGCCCTCTGCCGAAGGTGCTCATAAGCATCCCTCATCAGCCCAAACCAGCAAGTTCTGCATTTAGCCTGTCAGAACAATCCGTTAGAGCCAGCTCTGCCTTCGCCTCGGCAGCCTTTGCCGCCGCCAAACCGGCCTCAAGACGCCCGAATTCTTCTCTTGCGTTGTTTTGTGCGTTAGTTGCGTTTTTTACGCGTTCTTTTGCGTTGCTATGTTTTTCGTCAAACGCTGCCCGATGCGCCAAAGTTGCCATGCCGCCCAGCAACAATTTACGCTCAGCAGACCGCTCCTGATGCCGCACCCGAAGCTGCTCCAGCTGGCCCAGCAACTCACCGGAAGTTTTGGCAAGCCCGTCACGCCGCTCAACAAGGCCACTCGTCTTCTGCTCAAGAAATTGCAGGGCCGCAGACGTTGTCCCCTCCTGAAGCTCAAGCGCATTCCACTTAGAGATACGATCCTGCAAATCATCCCTCAGCGCTGGCAGCTCGGCAGCAAGAGACTCGACGGCCATGCCTCCGGCCTCCAGCGTCTTACTCAATCGTTGCTCCAAACGCACCTGCGCTGCTGAGTTCTCGTTATGCCGCCCTTCAGTGCGCGAAAGCTCCGCACGGATTGCTGAAACCGCTTCAGCGTTCTGCCGTTGCTCAGCCACCGTTTTGTGATGTGCCGCGCGCAACTCTCGCAGCTTACTGTCCAGCTGTTCCAGATCCTTGCGCAGCGTTTCATCCTGATCCAGAACGCGGCGCAGGTCCTCTACCTTGAGGACAACCTCATCCAGCACCCCATCCAGCAGCTCTGGCGTCTCGAGCACATCCTCAATGCTCAGCTCCAGAGCAAAGGGAGGCTCCAGCACAGCCCATTGCTGGTCGGCAGTGGTGCGCAAAGCGTCTGCTTCCGTGGAATAGCGGTTTTGTAGCTCAAAGGCGTTTTGCTTCGAGGCATCACAGGCAGCAAGTTTCTGATTGATCTCGTCTAGATTTCGCCGCGCAGCTGCACAAGCTTCTTCCGCTTCCTTGCGCTGTAGAAACACGTCGCCGAACAGCGTGTCCAACGCAGCCCGGCCCTCCTGTGTATCTACGGGGTGTTGGTCAGAACCACAAACCGGACAAGGAGCATCCTCCACCAATCCGGCGCGCAATAGTTTCACCTCATCCCCTTGCGCCGCTTCTGCAAGGGTGGAAAGACCTCTGGCTTTCTCAAGGGCTTGCTCCCGAAAGGATAGCTCGCTGGCGGCCTTTTCTTTTGCCTGCTGCAAACCGGCCATCTGCTCCTCCAGCTTCTGCCAGGTCGCCTGCTCGGCCTTTTTGCTGCGCTTGGCTTTCTTGAAGTGGCGAGAAGTCTCTTTCAGCTTCTCAGCCCGCTCCCGGAAAGCAGAGAGCTTTTCCATGCTCTTGCGGGCTTCAGTTGCGCCAAGTGCAGAGATCTCGGCCTTCTTGGCAGCAACATCAGTTTCGCAAGCCTCCAGATCAGTGGCAAACTGAACCAGCTGGGCAGAAAGCGTGCTCTGGATCGCATCCAGCTCACTCTCGCGCTTGCGCATCTCAAGCAGATGTTCGCCATCCTTGGAAAGCGCAATTTGAACCCGCTCAAACTCATCCAGATCAGCATTCAAACTGTCCTGACGCTCTTTCAGCACCTTGGTCGCGCTCAGCCGCTCCATCTGCTCTTTCACAGTGGCTTGCAGCGCTTTCTTCTCTTCCAAAGCTTCGTTGTGCGCAGCAAGCGTCTCATCCGCCTGTTTGGCTCTGCAGCGGCAACATCACAGCGCTCGCGCAGCTGCTTGCCTCAACTTCAAGCTCGCTCAGTTTGGTATCCAGCTGCTCAGCTTCACGCCACTGCGGTGTCAGCTTGGAAAGCTCCGCCTCCAGCTCTCCGAAAACCGCATCCGCTTGTTTGGCTTGCTCGTCTTTGGCAGCAAGGTCCGTGCGCGCAGCTTCCAGCAGAACCTGACTTTTTTTTCTGCGGCAGCACGTGTGCCAGCAACTTCCCGCTCGGCTTCCGAAACTCGTTGGCTGACCGGTTCCAGAGACTTGATACGCTCAAACTGCGCTTTCAAATCCCGCTTGGCCTGCGCGTTTTCGTGGCGTGCCTTCAGCGCAATAAACTCATCATGGGCAGAGGCAAGCTTGGTCCGGGCCTCATCCCGCTTTTGCAAATGACCAAGAGACTTGGCAATAGCGTCCATTTCCACCTGAACGCGGGCAGATTGCTTCTCAAGCTCAGCCTGCTCACCAACAAGCGCGGTGCGGTCCTCTTCTTCCAGAAGACCGGCCACATCAGACTTCTCTTCCAGCTTGCTCACCACATCCTTAGCATCGGAAAAGCGCTGGAACACCTGCTTGGAAATATCCCGATAGCGCTGGGTGCCCGTCACCTTTTCAAGCAAAGCGGCACGTTCACTGTCATTGGCTTTCAGGAAGGCATCAAAGTCGCCCTGTGCCAGCAGCACCGTGCGCTTGAACTGGTCATAGGTCAGCCCCAGCCGTTCTTCAACAGCAGTGTCCACCTGTTTGATGCCGCTCTCAATCGCGGCATTATCTTCAATACGAACCAGCGAGCGCTCCACATTCTGCAAGCGGCCCGATGCTTTGTTACGGGCGCGGCGCACAGTCCAGCGCGCCCGGTATCCCGCGCCATCCGCGCCTACAAAGTCCGCCTCGGCAAAACCAGAGGCAGCACCGCGCGTCAGCACGGTACGCGGGTTTGTTTCTTTCAGCTCCGCACCGACAACATCCGGCACACTGTCACTGCTGCCAGCAGCGCTTAAACGCGGGCATTGCCCAAACAGGGCAAGGCACAGCGCATCCAGCAATGTGGATTTGCCCGCACCCGTTTCTCCGGTAATCGCGAATAAACCAGCCCCGTTCAAAGGCTCCTGTTCAAGGTCCATCTCGAACGGTGCTGCCAAACTGGCAAGGTTTTCGCCACGAACCGCTAAAATACGCATTACTCAACCTCCGCATCAGCGATTGCGCGATAAAAATAGTCCAGATGCTTGGCGTCCGGCGCAACGCCGTGCACGCGCTCAAAAGCAGACTTGAAAAGCTCATCCGGCTGGATTTCAGAAAGACGGATCAGACTCTCCGCTTCCGCACTGACACTCTCTTGCCGTTGTGGCCGCAAAACAGAAACTCCGGCACTGCGTACAGGGTACTGCGCAAGAATCTGGTCCACTTCTGCCTTCAGCCCGCCAGCTGAAACCTGCGGCTTTAAATCCACATGCACAAACGGCTGCTGCTCCACCGGCAGCTCCCCATTCAGCTCAAGCCCGACAAGAGCAGGCACCAGCTCCTCGATCAACAGGCCTCCGTCACCTTTCAGGCGATAGAACGGAACAGGACGGGTCAACTCAACGCGTTCAATGGAAAGCACCCCCTCATCAGAGAAGGTCAGCAGGTTAACGCCGTGCTTGTAGTTTTGCTCAGTCACGGAAAGGGGAAACGGCGAGCCGGAATAGCGGATGGTTTCCTTGCCCACCTTCTGCGGCTTGTGCAAATGCCCAAGCGCCACATAAGCCAGATCATCAGGAAACTGCTCCCACGGCATGGCATGTTCGCCGCCAATCAGAATGCGGCGCTCGGCACCTTCAGATTCCAGCCCGCCCGCAACATGCAAATGACCCGTTGCAACAAGTGGAATTCTACCAATCTGCTCGCGAGCCTGTGAGACCGCCACCTCATAAAGCTCCGCCACAGCCCGCACCACAGGAGACCCCTCTTCAGCGGAAGAAAAGCTGAGCCCGGGCAAGTCAGTGGCACGAGGAAATGGCAGCGCCAGCACTTGGCTTTCACAGTACCATCGCTGGTCTTCAGCGGCACAAGGTGGTGGGAAAGGTCCAGCAAGCCATCTAGCCGGCGCACCATGCCCACGGCTTGCACGCCAATTTTGTTGAACAACACACCCGGCGCTTCCACACGTCCGGCAGGGTCATGGTTGCCTGCAGTCAAAACAGTTACCAGATGCGGGCGTTTTTCACGAAACCGTGCCAGCGCCTCATAGAGCATTTGCGTGGAATCTGCGGATGGGTTCTGGTTGTCAAACACATCTCCTGCAACAACCAGCGCGTCCACTTCATGGCGCACAATCAACTCTTCAAGTTCGTTGAAGAACTGTTGGTGCTCATAGGTGCGTGACCAGCCGTTCAGACTCTGGCCGATATGCCAGTCCGCTGTGTGCAGGATTTTCAACGCCATACTACCTGTTCCACGCTCCAAGCCCCAGCAGCTCCTTGGGATGCTAGCTGCATGATGGCTCAGAAATCATTCTCTAACCAATCCGCAGATTAGGCATATGGTTTATAGAGAAGTCTTTAAACCGAGGCACTAACCCACAGATTTAGGGCCTTTGACACAGGTAGCACACAGGAATTTGTTCCAGCGCTTCTCTCCACGAAATTTTTGTGAAACTGAAAGCCGGATTTTGCAGCTTTTGCAAAACCGTACAGGACCCGACCGTTCATAATAGATGAACAATCAGATCACCAAAGCTTACCTTGTTCATTTCTGTAACTGGAATATCTTTAGGGTCAAGACAACGGAATAAACGAAATTAAGAAATCAGGAGAGCACCATGACAAACACAGCAACTGATTTAAGCTTAAGAGTGCGCCCCTCCCATCAGCGCGGCCATGTGGATGCAGGCTGGCTGAAAACCGCCCACTCCTTCAGCTTCGCCAGTTATTTTGACCGCAATAACATGAACTTCCACAGCCTGCGCGTCATGAATGATGACTGGATTGCTCCCGACGGCGGCTTCCCCATGCACCCCCATGAGAACTTCGAGATCTTCTCGTACATGCTGGAAGGCGCACTGGCCCACGAAGACACAATGGGCAACGGCAGCACCGTGCACAAGGGTGGCATCCAGTTCATGAGCACTGGCACAGGTGTGCAGCACTCCGAGTTCAACCCATCCAGCACGGAGAAAACCCATATTCTCCAGATCTGGCTGATCCCGGACCGCCAGAACACCACGCCGCGCTACGAAATGATGGATCTGGGCGATGCGGAACGTGACGGAAAACTGCAGCTGTTCCTCTCCCACGATGGCCGCAACGGCTCCATCCGCACCGAGGCTGCCGCAGACGTTTACTCCGGCAAGCTGAACGGAGCTGACACCATCAGCTTTGAGCTGAACGACGAACGCGCGGTCTATGTGCACGTGGCCCGCGGAGAAGTGCAGGTCAACGGCGAAACACTCTCAGAAGGTGACGCCATTGAAGCAGAAGGTCAGGGCCAACTGCTGCTGAACAACGGCAAGGGCGCGGAGGTTATCCTCTTCCACCTGTCACCGCTCCGCTAACCGTATCCTGCCCGAAAAGCTGGCCCCATTTTTCGGGCAGGATACGCACCAAAACAATAAGAGCAGCAATAAAAAGCACACCCCATCCTGACCACCCAAAGCTCCACTGATGAGCATTGGCAAGACTGGAGGGAGGCCCTCATAAAAATAACAAGGCCTCCCTTCACTTTCCTTCGCTGAAAACAATCATTGCAATACTACAAGGATATTTGTAGTATTGTCTCATGACAGAGATTCTCCAGAGCGACACACCTGCAACCTTGTCGGAAGACGATGCCGTCACAGCCTTCGCCGCCTTGGCGCACAAGGACAGACTGGCAGCCTTCCGCCTGATCCTGACAGCCATGCCGACGGGTCTGCCGTCTGGCCAGATCGCCAGCGACCTGTCCATCGCCCCCACACGCATGTCCTTTCACCTTGCAACGCTCGAACGCGCCCGCCTGCTGACCGCCCAACGCGAAGGCCGCGTGGTGCGCTACGCCATTGCCCCACACACCATGCGCGGCCTGCTGCGTTTCCTGACAGAAGATTGCTGCAACGGCGATCCGACCCTGTGTCAGGGTTTCAACCCGTTTTCAGCCTGTTGACCAATTCCAGCGGAGACTTAAAGTATGAACCCGATCATCTATCACAACCCAAAATGCGGCACCTCCCGCAACACACTCGCCATGCTCAAACAAGCAGGCACCGAACCGGTCGTGATTGAATACCTCAAAACCCCACCCTCCCGCGAAACGCTGGAAAAGCTGGTCAAAGACAGCGGCCTGAGCCTGCGCGAAATCCTGCGCAAAAAAGGCACCCCTTACGAGGAGCTCGGCCTTGATGACGAAAAGTGGACCGACGCCCAGCTAATTGACTTCATTCAGGAGCACCCAATCCTCATGAACCGCCCCATCGTCGTCACCGACAAAGGCACCCGCCTCTGCCGCCCCTCCGATGTTTTGCTGGAAATCCTCAGCGAAGAGCAGATCGGTGCATTCACCAAAGAAGACGGCGAAGTCGTCATCCCTGCAAAGAGCTAAGCTGTGTCTGAGAACTCATTCGATCTGACAGAACTGTCACAGGTGGACGCCCACAGCCTCCATCCCATCAACACCGAGGCCCTGCGCAAAGACGATGCGCCGGACCATGCCCCGCGCATCCTGCTGCTCTACGGCTCCCTACGCAAACGCTCTTTCTCCCGCCTCGCGGTGCTGGAAGCCCAGCGTATTCTGGAACAACTCGGCGCTGAAACCCGCATCTATAACCCAAGCGGCCTGCCATTGGCCGACGACGCCGAGCCTGACCACCCAAAGGTGCAGGAACTGCGCAAGTTGATGATGTGGTCCGAAGGTCAGGTCTGGTGCTCACCAGAACGCCACGGCGCGATGACCGGCATTATGAAAACCATGATTGACTGGGTGCCCCTCTCCGTTGGCGCAGTCCGCCCGACACAGGGCAAAACACTGGCCCTGATGCAAGTAAGCGGCGGCTCCCAAAGCTTCAATGCCGTCAACCAAATGCGCATTCTGGGCCGCTGGATGCGCATGGTCACCATTCCCAACCAGTCGTCTATCCCAAAGGCGTTTCTGGAGTTTGACGCCAACGACCGCATGAAACCATCGTCCCTTTATGATCGCGTTGTGGATGTCATGGAAGAACTCATAAAGTTCACCCACCTCACCCGCGACCAGTCCGGGTACCTGACCAACAGATACTCCGAACGCAAAGAAACCGCCGAAGCGCTCTCAGCAAGGGTGAATACGAAATAGCGTGGGACGAAGGGAAACCGGCGTCTTTTGTGCACCTCTTGCTCCAAAAGAGGTGCACAAAAGATAAGCCTCTTCAAGCCTCTTGCTCGCGGCCCAGATCCGGTACTTCCAACCTGTGCCCTGAGGCAAGCACGCCATAAACCAGCAGCAACACAAACCCGACAAAACTGATCGCGAAAACAAACCAATAATAATTGGAGGCAGGCCACCATGCGATGATCAATGCCAGCAACACCCCAAAGGCTGTCCGCTGAATGTAAGTGACCGTACTGATCACAGACAAATAGCTCCCAAAAATCGTCTCACCCACCACGCTCATAATGTAGGTGTTATAAACAACCCGTATCGCTGACCCGGCAGCACCAAGGCCTGCAAACAAAACAACAATAACCAGAAAATCCGGAAACAGCGCCATCAGCAAAGTCATTGCCGTGTACAGGACTATGCAGGCTTTCATGATAGGTAATGCCGTTTCTTTTCGAACAAATCGGCCAGCAATAAACCCCGAAACCGCCGCCCCAATCCCAAATGCGATAGACAACTTTGCAAGGGCTGAAACGTCCATGTGAAGAACGCTCACCATATAAACCGGGTGCACGATGTTCAGCATCATAACGCAAACAAAACTCATGCTTTGGCAGATCCCAAGCACCACCAGATCATAACGCCGCAAGATGGTCGCAAACACAATCCTCGGGCTTCTCGCCCGCTCCGGTATTTTTTTGTTTTGTATAGGGAATCGCCCTAAGCAAAAGCGCCGACAAAAACAGCAAGAGGCCGTTTAAAATCAGGACGCTTCTGAAGTCCTCACTCTCTACAAAATAGATCATCAAAAGGCCCACGATAACCGTTGAGACCTGCATTTCAACTTGCATCCAGCCATTCACTTTGCCGCGTTCTTCCTCATCAAAAACCTCTTGGATGAAAGCGGTTAGGGCATTGTAGAAAAACAAGAAGAACATCTGGGAGAGAAAATAAAAGACGCTCAGGCCAGCCACCTTGAGAAGCGGGGAGCCATAGGTCAGCGCGCTGACCTGCAAACCGGCCCCCATAATCACAACACAAATCATCAAGGTGAACCGCCGCGATAAGCCATCGACCAAACGCCCGGCAACAGGTGATACAAAAATCAGGACTGCAGTTGACCAGCTCGCGGTAAAAGCAAGAAACTTTCCTCCACCAACGCTATTGGCTAGTTCCCAGGGAACAATCGTAAGTGCAATGCCCATCGCAATTGACGCAACAAGATTTGCTGAAAGTAAAATATACAATTTCATGAAGCCCCACCTGCAATAAAATCACCTCAAGACCTCCCACCCCATTCGGTTTTACCCACACTTGATGAGGTCTCTATCTGCTTTAACGATTGGTCTTCCCAAGAGAACCGACGGCAATATCGTCGCCACCCACCAAAGCATGAACCGGGGTTTTCCTCAAATGGGCAGCACCTCGCCGATGCTCTGAGAAAAGGCGCACCAGCACAACAGGATCAGGTAGGGCAGAGTCCAGCTGGCACAGGAGGTTTATAATCATCACAACAACCCTTCTAGTGTTTTCCGATGACATCCTGTCTAGGGCTTCAAGTTAAGTTTAAGTCAAGAGCAGTTTCCAACTTCCTCAGAAGCACTTGATCCGCTGAAACACTACCATCTTGTCCTACCCACCAGCTTCGCTAAAACGTTTGCTCGTAAGCTGCCTTCACTCTAGTAAGGGGCCGATTGTATTTAGAGGGAAAAAGAGATGTCAGATCAGTCCATGTTGTCATTGCCCGACCTCGCACGGAGTATTACTGAGGTCGCTGCGCTTGAGGGCGAATTTCTGTTGCGCTCCGGACAGGTGTCGAACCGCTATTTCGACAAGTATCGCTTTGAAGGTCTGCCTCACCTGTTGCGGCCACTCGCAAAGGCAATGAGTGATTTACTGCCACCCGAAACCGAGATCATCGCTGGCCTCGAGCTTGGAGGCGTCCCCCTTGTGACCGCCCTTTCCTTGCATACAGGGCTACCGGCAGCATTCGTTCGAAAAGAGGCCAAATCCTATGGCACCTGCCGGGCGATTGAGGGTCAGGACGTTGCCGGCAAAAAAAGTAACGTTCATCGAGGATGTGATTTCCACCGGCGGGGCGGTCGCGGATGCGCATCATCTTGCCATGCAAGAAGGCGCAGATGTGCGCGCAGTCATCTGCGCGATCTGGCGAGGGGAAGGCAATCCCGCAATTAAAGGCGTTCCCAAGCTGCCTGTTTATCCGGTTTTCACACGGGCCGATCTGGAACCTAAATAGAGCAACTTACCATTCTGCAGCAATGCCCATTCCAGATGGGCGTTGCCTATCTGGCCTCACACAACAACCTTTCTTCCGGCTTCGGTTAAACCCGCGCGGAGAACTACACGCACCTGACAAAACTGCTACGTCTCAACCATGCATTAAACACCTGCTGGCATACACAGGATTGGAAGCGGAAGAAAAGAGGCGAACCTCATGGATTATATTCTGGGCGTTGATGGCGGAGGCTCCACATGCCGTGCAGCAATCGCAACAGCAGATGGACGTTTACTGGGCCGTGGGAAAGCCGGACCAGCCAACATCTACAGCGACCCTGCCCAGAGCCTGAAATCCATTATTTTCGCGGCAAACGAAGCCTGCAAAGACGCGAACCTGACTGAAGAAGCCTTGCAACAAACCGTCGCGGTTTTAGGCCTTGCAGGCGCCAACGCCCATAACGATCCGGAAGGACTGGCAAAAACCTGCCTTTGCCTCAACGCAGATTGTCACCGACGCCTGATAGCACTGGAAGGCGCACACGGCGGCGAAGACGGTGTCATCGGTATTCTTGGCACCGGCTCCAACTTTATGGCCCGCAAAGGTGACCAACACTACTATCTCGGCGGCTGGGGATTCCATTGCGGAGACCAGGGCAGCGGTGCCAAAATGGGCGAACGCGCACTGGAAGAAGCCCTGCTCGCACACGATGGCCTGCGCAGACTCTGCCCACTCACAGAGCATATCCTGCGCCAGTTTGACGATGACCCACGCAAACTCTCGGAGTTCGCTCGCAGCGCAAAGCCCAAAGACTTCGCCGAGTTCATGCCAATCATCCTCATCTATGCCCAGCAACAAAGCAGCCTTGCCCTCGACATCGTTGAGGAAGGCACCACTTACGTGGCATCCGCCTGCGGCTCCTGAGCGATGACGGCAAACTCCCCATCGCCCTGCTCGGCGGATTAAGCCAGGCTTACAACGCCTTTCTGCCGCCAGACCTGAAGCAGTTCATCGTGCCCGCCAAAAACGACGCTCTACACGGCGCACTGGCAATGGCCGAACGCCAGAACGCGCTTAACACCTGACGCACGAAGTATCCCGATAAAGCACGGCTTAGCTCAGACAAACAGTAACCAGTGGGCTCCAAAGCCCTTGTTACTGCTGATGCACACTGACTGTATTACCCGGAGCATAAACTGTCAGCGTGTTGCCCGCAGCAATATCCGAGGTTTTGAGCCCGTTACCACGCTGGGTGTAAAGCACATTGGTTCCATCGCTGGTCACAGCAAGCCCGGCTTCATTGTTGTTACCGTGCTGCCATAAGGTCCCCTTGGAAGAATTGCCGGAAACCTCCACTGACCCTTGATTGTTATCACCGGTCTGAAACAGATTCGCCGTGGAGTTATCGCCAGAAATCACAACCGTCGCATCATTGCCCAAACCTTTGGCAGAAGGGGCAAGAAAGCTGTGTCGCACGATAAGCGCAGCTGCATTGTCAGCCGCATCCAGCTTACTTTTTGGAGCGCCAATGAAATCGCCCAAAAACCACGCGCCGCGCAAACCGGTCTGCCCTAAAGCTGCAGCAGGTGTTTCTCCTCCCTGCAACACCGTTGCATCACTGTTGCTTGCCGTTTGAGAGACCTGAACTGTGTGATTGTCACCCACCTGCCGGATAAGAGCGGTATTCCCATCATCGGCAAACGCAGCTGACGGCATCATAAGAGATGCCAAAGTTAAACCAGCTAGTTTCCTAATCATATTCATCACCCGAAAATTCGGAGCGATGAGCCCACTAAAGGCTATTGCCCCTGCATGATACTCAGAGAATTTCCATCTCCAACTTGATTGAAGAGCGCTCGGTTGTTGTTCCCGAACGGCCCCAGCAGCGTATTGTTGTTATGTCTATAAGCTCTTCCGGTCAGCGGATTGTCATATCCATATTGGATAAAGCCAAAACCATCCCCTGTTCCCTGAGCCTCATAAATCACGGTGTTCCCGGCTCCGATAATCAGCCCTGCCCGGCGACCGGAGAGTTCAGTACACCCATGACGGTTTCCGGCTCCGCAGGAACAATCAACGTGGCGTAAGTGTCCTCTAACGCCCGAAGGCTGATGGCATTTCCGCCGTACCCCGTCACCTGCGGAATATCGCCAGAAGACAGCTCCGCGCTTTGCCTTTCTGAGAGTTGGAAACCTGGGCTCCTTGCTGAGGCCCGAAGACCCTCACTTGAGGGATAACACCCGCATCCTGCGCATTTGCACTAAACAGAGTTCCAAGCAAAGCAAAACTGCCTACGAGAAGACCAACAAAACCAACCAACATTGCAATGCTCCGAAAGTGGAAAAATCCACTCCCATCACATCACAGTGTCTTCTATTTTCTCTGGATTCAGTCATTAAAAATGAAAAAGCCCCGGCCCGTAGGCCGGGGAGAAAAGGCTTACCAACC
Organism: Pseudovibrio sp. JCM 19062; assembly: GCA_001310715.1. Next base: position 52,906 of record BAXV01000006.1, on the reverse strand, counting down.
GCCTGCACCATCCAGTGTCTGGAATGGAACGGAAGTGTCAGTCATGATAGTCGGAAGGTTTACGCTGGCAGAACCCTGCATGATGGTCGCAGAGTTGCTGTCACCGCTCTGGATGACATCAGCAACGTTGAGGTTCCCCCTCTGGCCAACCATCGCCCTGTTGTGACTTCCGGTAATAGAAACGCCTGCTACGTTATGGTCACCAATCTGTGCAACTTGAATACGGTTATCGTTGCTTCTATCGGTATCTGACGTATCGCCTACGTTACCGGTAATGTTGTTGCCAGTACCGTTCTGGGTTAGGAAGATTTTATTCTGGTCACCATAAACATCACCAAAATTAATCTGATTACCGTCACCACCCTTTTGGATGAACTGCAGGCGATTATGGAAACCATCAACAACGCCAACATGCACGCCATTGTCGCTTGTTGTCTGCAACACATAGAACTTGTTGGTATTAGAGCCATTCAAGCCATCAATGCCAACATAGTTATCATCACCTGACTGCTTCACAGCAATATATTGCTTATTCCCCCATGAGTGACCCGAAAAGGAATTACCAGAACCAGTCTGCTGAATGGAAACCTTGCCGTTGGTGCCAACACCCACATAGTCAACATTGTTGGAGGAACCAGACTGATGCGCACGGATCATAAAGTTGGAACCGTCATTTAACGCAACATCAATATCCTGCGAATCACCAGTCTGGCGATACCCGGCATCGTTCATATCGCCAGTAATAACGGATTTGGTGTAGGACTGAACGGAGTTGGCATCCTGAACCAGATCAACCATGTTTCCGTCACCTCTGGATTCAAGCCAGAAGTTGTTGCGCTCACCGCGCTGGTCTGCCTTTGTGTCATTGGCAGAACCAACCTGGATCAACGTTGCACCGTGCGACGTGGTAGTTAGACTTGTATCTGGTGGAACACCATCGATGTTTGCACCATTATAGGAGCCACGCTGAGTGATCGTTGCGGTATTCACACCCCCAGTTACAGACGTGTTACGCTGAATAACCCGATGAACCACGTTGGTATCATCACGCTGCGTGATTTCCAGACTGTTCTGAGTCGTAGCAGCACCGGCCTGACCAGTCTGGTTGACGCGCCAGACACGGTGATCAGGGGTACGATCAGAAGGAGCGCCATTCGCACGCTGATTGATCGTTGCAGTGTTCTGGTCGCCAGACTGGTTGACACGGCTCACCATCTGGTTGTCGTCCTGCCTGATGTCAAGAACGTTACTGGCGCCATCCTGCACCATTTGACCATTCATACTGGCTGAGCTGTTATTGGTACCAGCAATGTTATTGCTGCCAGTCTGCATAACAGTCGCAGTATTGCCACCACCCGCAGTGTTGATCTGCTGAACAATCGAATTGTTGTTGTCACCAATCTGGGTGATCGTGCCAGTATTGCCTGCACCCGCCATATTCACCTGGCTCAGGGAAGAGGCATTACCATTCCCTGCATGGGCAGCAACAACTGAAAATGCCAATGCTGAACATGACAAAATAAGAATTTGCTTCATAATTACGAACCTTCACTTATAATAGTTCGGGTGAGCAAAAAAGATTGTAACCAATCGACTTTGCTCCGTTGCGACATGAGGGTGTGTGAGTTTTAGCGAGGTCGCACACCCTCTATTACCGTTCTTACGGTAACCGATATCTCTTGCCACCATTTCTCATAGTTACCTAATTTCAATGACTTAGAAAAATAATGGTCCAAGAGAAGAACAATGGATGCTGTTCTAGAACTGATGAACATTTTGCAACATCCTAAGATTTCTTATTCGCCCACAGATTTGACCACGCCAGTGGAACACTGCCTTTGTAAGCACCATTATTCGATGGGGGGCGAGCCTTTTTCACCTTTACAGGCAGGGTGACCTGTGCCTTCTCAGATGTGTATTCCTGATACAAAGCATTGGCTTGGGCCGGATTTTCAAAACTCCACGCCCCAACGCGCGCACCTTCCATGACGATGGAGTAAACGGCTTTCTCAATTGCCTGCTGCACCGCAAGGGTGACAGGCTCGTTCTTGGTAATGCCCGCTTCAGCTTCTAAAATTTCATCCAAAGCGATGTAGCGGAACGCGCCGCCTTTCACCCCGACGGAAACAACAGACTTCTGCACCATCACGTTCGCCATGACTTCACCCGTACGGGTGCTGACAGCGCGGAGGGAGACTGTAACATCGTCCTGCCTGTAATCAGCATTCCCGCCGATGCCCAGGTATCGCGCACCCGCTCCGCCTGTGCGGGTGTTGCTGTCGTACCCAACAACGCCACCCTCAAAGAGCACACCGGCGTAAAGCAGCGGCGGCAGAACCTCCGGATCGACCTTGTCTTCACCCAGATAGATCTTACGGATCTGAGTAACGATCTGGCGTTCCTTCAGGAGCGCATCCAAATTGCCCCTCTCAACCACGCGGAACCAGCTACGATCGCCGGCATCCTGCAGAGCGCGCACCAGCATGGTATCAGCACCTTGCGTAACCGACCGCGACAGCGTCTGGACATTCGCAGAAGGCTTATACTGGCCTGTCAGGTCCTGATAGCTGTAGACGGCAGCATAAACCGGTTCCTTCGGAGGAGGCAGCCTCTTCAATTTACTTGCCTGGACAGAGACCGTGGCAAGTTGAGGTCCGGGACTAAAAGCCATGCGCGTTACCGGCCCGCAAGCAGACAACGACAACGCCATGGCGATAACAATGGGTTTCTTCATCATATCAATAACCTGGCATTAATTAATTGGAATATCGGCCTGCAGAACGGGAACCGTAATATCGGTAATCGCACCAGTGCTCTCATCAATAATCTGCAGCTGAATGGAATCTGTGCCTCGAACAAAGGAAACTTTCTGGTCACCAAAGCTGACGGTGCCGCTGTCTTTGGATCTTCACCAAAAATCGCCTGCGAAACCTGATCAGCCAGCGCATAAATCAAACGGTTCTGAAGCTGGCGTACAAACAGATCAGCCAAACTGGTCCCGGACCCGTCATCCCCGCTGTCATAGCCATAACCACCGCTGTTCACATCACGCGCCGTGGCAGTTTTCTGCGCGTTGGCCGTTGCAAACAGGTGCGTCGTGTTGGCCGAATAGCCGCCAAAGCTCGGATTAATTGGCTGATAAACAAGTTGTTGTGCGTGAGAGGAGCCCACACTGAGGACACACCCCAGCATGAGCCCAAGAGCAGAATTTAGTCTCATAGAGCAACCCCTAATCTAATGAGGACTTCACGATAAATTTCTGAGAAAGAAATTGTCAGTTGTATCGGTGTTGCTTTGGTATATTAGGTGAATTGTATTGTGTCATCTCACGATATATCTAGGTATTAGTTTCTTTTAGCAATGTAAGAACAGAGTAATTACTTTAAACTAATTTCACCTAGCGTTTATACGATATAATATATCACCTATGAATTCATGGTGAGATAAATAACTACTCTAAACACACCCTAGAATTACGGCATGTAGACAGAATAAGTTCACGACGTGAATGCAGATCACATCGCGCCAGCCGATATAAAAAGAAAATGAAGAAGATAGGGAAGGTGGTAGGCCCGGAGGGACTTGAACCCCCAACCAGTCCGTTATGAGCGGACGGCTCTAACCAGTTGAGCTACAGGCCCTTACCGTGGAGAGGTTCTACACCATCAACTGTGGTCGAGTAAATTGTTTAAAGCAACTGGTCAGCCAGATCCTGTTGAAACTTGGGGATGTGCCTTATCCCCGCCAGATAAACCTAGGATTCATCACAAAGCTTTATAAACACCTGATTTTAAGAGACTATGTGGAAACTAACAGCCACTCAGCTTGATCCCTTGGAGTGCATAATGCGCCAGCCTCTCATAAATTTTACCGCCTCTTTGTTCCTTCTTGTCGTTATTGGGTGGCTACTCTTCATAGGGCGTTCCCTCCTTATCCCCCTAATTATCGCACTCGTGCTTTGGTACATTATCAACTCCATGTCCACTGCACTACGACATTTGCCAGTCGTCGGCCCCTACCTGCCACGCCCACTTACCATCTTGCTGGCCCTGCTTGCGATCTTCTATGTGCTCGGCATCCTGTTCAACATTGTCTCCGTCAACCTGCAACAACTGGCGTTTGATGCGCCCACCTATCAAGGCCGGCTGGACGAGTTACTGGCTAGACTTGCAACTTTGTTGAATATGGAAAGGCCGCTTCAGCTTGAGGATATCCTGCCCAACTTCTCGCTCAGCGCCGCCCTCAGCACCGGCGCGTCGGTTCTTACCAGTCTGGCCGGATCAAGCTCACTGGTCTTTATCTATGTGCTCTTCATGATCTTTGAGGCCGCAACCTTCGACAAAAACTCGCCGCCCTCTTTGAAAACTCCGACCGCGCCCAGCTCGCTTTTGCCATTCGCAGAGAGATTGGCCGCCGTATGCGCCATTATATGGGCATCAAAACCGGCGTCAGCATCCTCACTGGTTTGTTGACCTACGGCATCACTCTGTGGGCCGGCCTGCCCTATCCGGCTCTGTTCGGCTTCATCGCGTTCCTGCTCAACTACATTCCCACAATCGGCTCCCTGATCGCAGTCATTTTCCCAAGCCTGCTGTCACTGGTCTATTTCGACAACCTCACACCCTTCATCGCCATTACCCTTGGGCTGGGCGCCGTGCAGTTCGTTCTGGGCAATCTGTTGGAACCACGTCTGATGGGAACACAACTTAACATTTCACCGCTTGTCATAATGATCTCTTTGAGTTTTTGGGGCACATTATGGGGAGTGATTGGAATGGTGCTGTGTGTACCGCTGGTCGTGCTGGCGATTATTATATGCGCACAGTTCCCCTCTTCACGCCCCATTGCAATCCTGTTGTCAGGAGATGGCAACGTGGGCGATCCGATAAATCTGGATCACCCAAATCAAACCCGTGAATTGACATGAACACGCCCGAGAGCCGCCGCAATTGTAACTTCTAATTGCATTTCTTGAGATTCAACCGATCAAAACAGACGATCAGCAAAACTGATCAAGCATTGGTCGAAACGTTTTTAAACTGGAGAATTGAATGCAGAACAAACAGAAGAAATTACGTCTTCCAAGTATGAGCGCCCTTGCAGTTGCTGGCCTTGTTGCCGCTGCCCTTGTTGTTTCCAATGGTGTCAACGCCGAGGCTGCAGAGCAGACCGGCAAGATCACAATCTCTGGACAAGGGTCTGTCAGTGTGGCGCCGGATATGGCGACGCTGGTTTCTCGCGTCATCACACAAGGCGATGACGCTGCCTCTGCTCTTCAGCAAAACTCTGTCACCATGAACGCCATCCTAAAAGATATTGCGGATGCGGGCATCGACAACGATGACGTCCAGACCTCCGGTTTCGATATCTCTCCGGTCTACGACAATCGCCGCCTCAAAAACGACGAGCCCAGAGCGCCTGAGATCATCGGCTACCGCGTTCAAAACGGCATCCGCATCAATCTGAAGGACATCACCAAGCTCGGCACCACACTGGACATGCTGGTCCAGAACGGCTCCAACGATGTGGGGCAGATTCAGTTCGGCGTATCCAACCCTGAAGAGTTCATTGATGAGGCTCGCAAAGACGCGGTGGAAGACGCAAGAGCCAAGGCAGAAGTCTATGCAACAGCAGCTGGTGTCAGCCTTGGCAAGGTGCTCAGTATTTCCGATGCCGGATCGGCCCCACGGCCCTACCCGGAAATGATGGCGATGAGATCTGGAAAAATGGACAGCGCCCCTCCAATTGCAGCGGGACAAGAAACCCTGTCGGCATCAGTCACAATAACATACGAGCTTGTGCAGTAAACGCAGGCCTCCAACACAAACTCTCAAACCCCGCACCAAGCGGGGTTTTCTTTTATCCGCTCAATCCCGCCAAAATAACTTTATTCCCCATACGAAAATTCCTGAGACTCGAAAGAGCCTAAGTCTCCCGGTTCTGATAACCTGGGCCAGACACACCCGCCTTTTCTCAAAGTCACCACACCTCCAGTCGTTCTCCTTGCTGCCGCAACCGGAACTCCCGCTATATCGCGCGCAAAAAGGAACGCGCCACGAATTTCGGGCACCTCCCAAAATCAAAACAATTTAATAAAAAAAAGACTTTACTTACTAAATTCATTAAATTAAACAAGAGATATATTTCTTATTAGGTGATACCCGTGACCATTTCCAATCCAGCTCAAACAACACCTTTATCGCCCTTCCAAAACCTCACCGTAGATGGCCGCTGGCTACCGTCTCTCATTATGATATTGGGCGTTGGATCGGCGAGCATGAACGGTTTCCTGTCCTCTGCGATCATGCCAGACATTATCCGTGACCTTGGTGGACAACAAAGAGCGTTCTGGGTGCTCAGCCTGTTTCAGATCGGCTCCATACTAGCCGGCACGGTCACAGGCTCCCTTAAGGCACGCATTGGTGCACGTCCCCTCTTCATTGCAGCCGCCCTGTCTTTTCTGGCAGGTTCCTTCGTCGCAGGAGCGGCCAGTTCTCTGGAACACCTCCTGCTGGGTCGCCTGCTGCAAGGTTTGGGAGAAGGCATGATCGTCTCCCTGTGCTACACATTGATTTCAGACCTGTATCCGGAAAACGCTGTTTCCTCTGTCTTCGCTCTGCTGTCAGGGGTATGGGCGGTCTCTGCAGGCATTGGCCCCCTTGCCGCTGGCGTTCTGACAGAAAGCTGGTCGTGGCGAGCGGTATTTTACGCCAACCTGCCTCTAGCCCTGCTGCTCCTGATATTGGCAATTACCGTCATCCCATCCACCTCCAGAAACAACAACCCCAGAACCCGACCCACCGACAAAATGAGTATGTTCCCGCGCCTCGGACTGCTGGCCGTGGCCATCCTGCTCATCGCCTATGTGGGCGAACTGCGCAGCACCCTGCACATCTCTGCCGCCTTGGTCGTTGGTCTGACCCTGCTGTTTCTGGCGGTGAAATGGGATAAGAAAAGCGCAAGCCCCTTTATTCCGCGCAGCGCTTTCAAGTTCACCGGCATCCTCGGCCTTGGCATGTGGGTTTCCCTGCTGCTGTCCATCGCCAGCGCCGCCCGCGTGGTTTATGGCGCCGCCATGGGGCAGGTTCTCTGGGGGCTGACGGTCACTCAGGCATCCTATGCCATGGCAATCGTTGCCTTCACATGGACAGCCGCCGCATGGATTGTTGCCCGTGTGCAGACACCGCACACCCAAACCTATCTGATCCGCTTGGGAACCGTGAACATCATCATCGGAACACTGCTCACAGCATTATCCCTCACCACCATGTCACTATGGACCTTCCTGCTGTCATCTGTCTTTAGCGGCGCAGGCTTTGGGATGAGCAGCCAGTTCCTGAAAAAGGCGATCATCTATGCAGAAACCGATGATGAACGTGACCGCGCCTCCGGCTTCATCGGCCCGCTTCAATCCGCAGGCATCGCCATTGGAGCAGCGCTTGCGGGTCTTTTAGCTGGCCTGACAGGCTTCTCCGTTCCCGGAGCAGATGATCTGATCACGCTGGAAAACGCAGCTCAAACCGGACCGATTGTCTTCCTTATCATGGCAGGCATTGCATCACTGGCAGCGATCATGGCCTTCAAGATGCCCAAAATGCGCTGATCAGAGACGAAGTCAGGACATACACTACAAACAAAGAGGTACCCGGACCTGATCCGTCAAGGTCCGGGTAAAGGATCGGCACTCAAATCACTGCGGAAGCTGTTGTGCTGGTGGGGTAGCAGGCTGCTCCGCTGGTGGAGTGACAGGCTGTTGCGCTGGTGGAGTGGCAGGCTCCTGTCGTAAAGGTTGCTCAATCTGCGTTTCAGACCAAAAACCCATCATCCCGGCACTCTGCATACGGCTCATCATCGCAAACATCATAATTGCAACAATGATCACCAGCACCAGCAAAGTAATCACAATCGAAGTCCCGATTACCCATCCTTTGCCTGGCTTGCGCTGTACTTCATCCCTCAAACCATCCAATTCACGGCGAAACTCTTCCCGTTCCATTTGTAAGCTCCATCAGTAACACTAGGACAATCCTCGCAGAAACTGCGGTACATCAGCTTACACCAATACCTAGGAATTGAATCACTCGTTTACCACACGCTACACACACATTCACTTGATACAGCAAGGACTTAGCGAAGTATAACGGCCCATAGACATCAAAAGTGCCGGACAAAACCTAAAACAAAAAAAGCCGGCCTCCCGAAAGAGAGACCGGCTTCTTAATGCTTAACCAGTGCAGCAGCTTAGCTGTCCAGGAAGCTCCGTAGTTTGCGGGAGCGGCTTGGGTGCTTCAGCTTGCGCAGCGCCTTTGCTTCAATCTGACGAATACGCTCACGGGTAACGGAGAACTGCTGACCAACCTCTTCCAGAGTGTGGTCGGTGTTCATGCCGATACCAAAACGCATACGCAGAACACGCTCTTCACGAGGTGTCAGCGAGGCCAGAACGCGGGTGGTGGTTTCACGAAGGTTCGCCTGAATTGCCGCATCAATCGGCAGGATGGCGTTTTTATCCTCAATGAAGTCACCCAGATGGCTGTCTTCCTCGTCACCAATCGGTGTTTCAAGGGAGATAGCTCCTTGGCGATCTTCAGCACCTTACGCACTTTCTCAAGCGGCATCTGCAGCTTTTCAGAGAGCTCTTCCGGGGTTGGCTCACGGCCAATCTCGTGAAGCATCTGACGAGAAGTACGAACGATCTTGTTGATCGTCTCGATCATGTGCACCGGAATACGATGGTGCGCGCCTGATCCGCGATGGATCGGGTGATCGCCTGACGAATCCACCAGGTCGCATAGGTGGAGAACTTATAACCGCGGCGGTATTCAAACTTGTCTACCGCCTTCATGAGCCAATGTTACCTTCCTGAATAAGATCCAGGAACTGCAGGCCACGGTTAGTGTATTTCTTGGCAATGGAGATAACGAGACGTAGGTTCGCTTCCACCATTTCCTTCTTTGCAATACGCGCTTCGCGCTCACCCTTCTGCACCATGGAAACCAGAGTACGGAATTCGGTGATTTCGAGGCCAGTCTCAGTCGCAAGCGCCTGAATCTCGCCGCGCAATTCGCGGATCATGTCGCCGTCGTTGGTCACAAACTTCTTCCAGCCACGGCCAGAAAGGTTTGCAATTTTGCGGATCCAGTTGGGGTCCAGCTCGGAACCTGATAGTGCTTGATGAAGTCACCGCGGTTTACACCGTTACTGTCAGCAAGACGCAGCAGGCGGCCCTCATAACCAATCAGCATTTTGTTGATGCTGTAAAGCTGCTGAACCAGTGTCTCAATACGGTTTGCATTGAGGTGCAGGCTCTTCACTTCAACAATAATGTCTTCCTTGAGCTTCTTGTAACGACGCTCTTGGGAAGGTGACAGGGTCTTGTTGGCCAGCTTGTTTTCAACCAGCTGATCCTGAAGCTTACGCAGCTTCTTGTAGTCTTCGGTGATCTTGTCAAAGATCTCAACGACCATCGGCTTCAGTTCTGCTTCCATCACGGAAAGAGAAACGTTTGCCTCATACTCGTCGTCGTCATCGTCTGTGCTCTCGCCCTCAGCAGGAGTCTCACCCGGTGCGCCAGGAGCGGCGGCGGCGGCAGCTGGTGCAGCAGCGCTGGTGCTGCGGCACCATTGACTGCACCATTGGCCTTGCGCGCTTCTTCTTCCTTACGCTTGCGGGCTTCTTCTTTTTCTTTCTCGCGAACAGCGTCAGGAACTTCACCTCGCCGGCTTCTTCCTGCTCGGAGAGATCATCGTCGGAAGGACCACCAGCGCCACCAGGGCCGGAGTAGGTCGCATCCAGATCAATAATATCACGCAGCAGAACCTTGCCTTCAGCCAGCTCCTCACCCCAGATGATAATCGCCTGGAAGGTCAGCGGGCTTTCGCAAAGGCCAGAGATCATGGCCTCACGGCCAGCCTCAATACGCTTTGCAATGGCAATTTCGCCCTCGCGGGACAGCAATTCAACCGTACCCATTTCGCGCAGGTACATACGCACCGGATCATCGGTACGATCGGTTGGCTCTCGTGTCGTGGTCGTTTTGGCAACAGCGGTTGTGGAAGCAACAACCAGCTCACTGCTTTCCGCAGTAGCTGTTTCTTGCGCCTCATCCTCTTTGCCTTCTTCCGCCTCTTCCGCCTCAACAACGTTGATGCCCATTTCAGAAAGAAGCGACATAGTGTCTTCAATCTGCTCAGAGCTCACCTGATCAGGAGGAAGAACTTCGTTCAGTTCGTCATAAGTGATGTAACCGCGTTTTTTTGCGGTCTTAATCATTTTCTTGACGGCGGCGACCGACAAATCCAAGAGAGGACCATCTTGTCCTTCTGCGCCTGCCGGTTCCTGCGTATCTTCAGCTTGTGTCGCCTTCGTCGCCATATTTTGCTCCAAAGTCGCTGGTCGTGCTCCAGCGAACTATTGCGTTACGCAACCCATCACCCCCGTGCATCTACTCACACGGGCGGCATTTGAATCACATTTGACTTTGGGGTTTAGCGCAAAGTCCCTTAAACCTGACTTAACCCTGGTCTCAAAATGTTTTCACGGAATTAACAACCCAAAACACATTCAGGCAGGAGTGCTCACAGGCATTCCTACCGTTTTAGGCCGTCTCCGGCACATTCCAGGCATCGACAGCGCTGATTATCCGACTATGATTTCGCCGCTCTGGTGACATCTTGATGTCTACGGGCGCTCGTATCGGCTGTCTGACTTAGTGTATGTAGCTCCCCTTTTGTGATTCGCAAGGGTGTTTTGGCCCGGTCAATCTGATTCTGGGGGATTTTGGACAGTTCATTACCGTTTTTTTCTGGATAACTTTGAAAAACAACCGATCTTTTTTTCACAAATCCATCCAGATGTGACCAGACCGAATCCTGTGTAGGAGAGCGCATAAATCCACCTGCATCTCTCAAATAAGATCAAGCAGAAGCCGAAGTCTTCGGAGCGGCACGCATTTTCACCGCCCGCTCTGCCAGCTCCTGCTCATCGCGCAAACATTCCTCGCGGCGGCGCGCCAAATCCTGCTTCAGAGCCTGAAAACGATGCCAGCTCTCTTCCGTCAGGTTTTCTTCCATTGCCCGCGTTTCCTGTTCCAGCTCCCGCTCCAACATGCGCAGCTCAAGCATATCCGCATAGTTCAGGAACAGCATCTCCACAAAGTCCTCGGGTGGGTCTTCCCTCAAAATCTGCAGACGGTTGGTCAGCGCGTCCCAGCGGCGCAAAGTACTGGCCTTACCGGCATCCCCTTCGCTTGCTGCACTCGCAATTGCCTCCTGCAGGATCTGGTAGAACCGCTCATCCAGCTTATTGTAGATCTGCGTCACAGCCCCTTCCGCCAGATCCGTCGCAATGCGCACCAGCGATACCATGAACATGGAATGCAGCTCATTGGAGTAGGTCAGCTGAGAAATCCGCTCAAAATGACGCTCGAACAACTCTGGGAACATCAGACACATGGTGCAGAAACTGCGCTCCACCCCATACGCCGGCGTATCAGGCGCCTCCATCAATGCCAGAGAGGCTCTGTCCGTGCTGCTGCCTTTGCCATCACGCCAGCCGCCATCACGGCCACCACTTTTTCCGCGCGCGCGTCGGCTCTCCTCATAAAACAGATTTGAGAGCTTGAGGCGTAGATCCATCCGGTAGCGCTTTTGAACGCGCTCATCCTTGATGGTGCCGACCAGATCCTCAACCGCCTTTTCCAGCGCGGCTTTGCGCTCCGGAGTATCAATCCGCGCATGTTGCTCTCGCGTCGCCAGACGACCTCTGAAAGCGGAAGGGCTTGTCAATCTCACTATGCATGGCAGCGGTGCCGCCAGCATTAATCACATCATCCGGGTCCTGCCCATCAGGCAGAAACGCAAACTGGAATGACTTGCCACTTGTCAGAACAGGCAAGATGCGGTCCACAGCTCGGTGCGCGGCGGAAATACCGGCCACATCACCGTCAAAACAAACCACCGGCTCATCGGCAAACTTCCAAAGCCGCATGATCTGGTCTTCAGTGAACGCCGTTCCCAGGCTCGCAACAGTGCCTTTAATGCCTGCCTGCCACAACGCAATGGCATCCATATAGCCTTCAACCACAATCGCCTGCCCCGCTTCATAAGCAGGCTGACGCGCCCGGTGCGCGTTAAACAGCATGGCGCCTTTATGGAAGATCGGCGTTTCCGGTGAGTTCAGATACTTCGGTTGTCCATCCGGTCCATGGTTCGGCCACCAAACGCAACCGCCCTGCCCCGGTCATCATGGATCGGGATCATCAAACGATTGCGGAACCGGTCATAAGACGGACGACCATCCTCCGGCTTGATCAGAAGACCAACTTCAATCAGCTCGGCTTCGGTGACATCCTTGGCCATCAAAGCCTTCTTCAGATTATCCCGCCCCGCAGGCGCAAATCCGAACTGAAACTCGTTAAGTGTCTCCGCACTCAAACCACGGCGCTTAACGTACTCCTGCGCCGAACGCCCCTCGGCAGACTGGAACATATGCCGGAAATACCGCACCGCCATCTCGCAGACATCGGTCAGTGAATTACGCTTGGCTGCTCGTTTTGCCGCCTGAGGATCGGGCGCAGGCATAGCGATTCCCGCCACACCGGCCAATTCTTCCACAGCTTCGGGAAAACTCAGGCCTCTGTTTCCATCAAAAACTTGAAATGATCTCCACTTTCACCACAACCAAAACACTTGTAGCGGTTGCGGCGCTCATCAACGTGGAAGCTCGGAGACTTCTCTGAATGGAAGGGGCAGCAAGCCCAATAATCACCCTTGCCGGCTGAGATTTGCGTCGATCCCACGTTACACGTCGTCCCACCACGTCAGAAAGCGAGACGCGATTGCGAATGTCATCAAGGAAGAGCTGATCAAAACGCATGATATTCCAATTTGTAATTCTGCCGGACAGCAGCTGAGCCTAGCATTTTATACCCCTGAAGGCCGGAGAAGCCAGCAAAACCCCCCATTGCGCACTGGCTGACCTCAAAAATGCTTTCGGAAAAAGAAAAGCCGCATCATGACGACACGGCGGACAAAAAAACGCTTTAGGAGCAACTACTTATTGCGGAGCACGCAACATCTGTTTCACCATGCAGCTGGCCTTTGCAAAGTCCATCTGACCCGGATAACGCTCTTTCAACTCGGCCATACACCGGCCCATATCACGCAGCCCGCGCGCTTCCACGCACTCGACAACTGTTTGACAAACAAGCTTCATTTCGTATTCGCTAAGCTGAGAAGGCAGGAACTCGCGGATCATTTCCACTTCCTCACGCTCCTGCACAGCAAGCTCCATTTTGCCATTGGCTTCACAGTGCGTTGCTTCCTGCTCACGCTGAAGCAGCATGGTGTGCAGAAGGTCCATCAGCTCTTCATCGCTCAAGCCATCACGCCCGTTTTCACGAGCGGCCAAATCACGATCCATAATGGCTGCACTGATGAGGCGCAACGTAGCGCACGTCTCTTGTTATTGTCTTCTTGCGCGGCTTTGAGCGCATTCGCTATTTTTTTTCTCGCAACATACTAAAAGAACCCTGACGCGGAAATTTTAAGAGAGGCTTTCTAAATCTTGGACAATACGCCTTATCCGTGTGATTTAGGCTTATCTCCTATCATTCTCGCTACACTATTTCTACGCGAGTGATATTGACCAGAAGGAGCCCTTCTCCTATGGTCCCGGCCTTGATGCGACTGTGACGCACCAAAGTCAAGTCCCTTTGGAGCGTAGCAGATGGACGCATATTGTCACCAACCGTATCAAGAAAGCAAGTGATGAAAGCTCAAGACGCGTGGTCTGCACCCAAACCTACCGCCCTCCTCGTACTCGCTGATGGTACTGTCATTGAAGGCCGAGGCGTTGGAGCTCTTGGAAAAGCGTCCGGCGAAGTCTGCTTCAATACGGCAATGACCGGTTATGAAGAGATTCTCACAGACCCTTCCTATGCAGGACAGATCATCACCTTCACCTTCCCTCACATCGGCAATGTGGGAACCAATGAAGATGATATCGAAACTGTCCGTATGGAAGAGACCTCTGGCGTGCGTGGTGCGGTTTTGCGAACCGACATTACCTCCCTTCCAACTACCGATCAGGTAACCATTTCGACGCTTGGCTCAAGGCACGCGGCATTGTTGGCCTGACAGGCGTAGACACCCGGGCCCTGACCGCCCTCATTCGCGAAAAAGGCATGCAGAACGCCATCATCGCACATGATCCTGAGGGCGAATTCGATGTGGACGCGCTCAAGGCAGAAGCAGCCAGCCTCCCCGATCTGGAAGGTCTTGACCTGGCAAAGGCCGTCAGCACACCAACCACTTACGAGTGGACGGAAACCACCTGGGAATGGAATGAAGCTTCGGCACACAGGACAAACCTGCACATCACGTGGTTGCGCTGGACTTTGGCGTGAAACGCAACATCCTTCGCCTGCTGGCAGAAGCTGGCTGCCGAGTGACTGTTGTTCCTGCAACCACATCTGCTGAGGACATCCTCGCTCTCAAGCCGGACGGCGTGTTCCTGTCCAACGGCCCGGGCGACCCAGCCGCAACCGGTGCGTACGCAGTTCCAACCATTCGCACACTGATTAACGCAGGCCTGCCACTGTTCGGCATCTGCCTCGGTCACCAGATGCTTGCGCTTGCTCTGGGCGGAACCACACAGAAGATGCATCAGGCCACCACGGTGCAAACCATCCGGTGCACGACTACACCACCAACAAGGTTGAAATCACCAGCATGAACCACGCTTTGCCGTGAACGCTGGCAGCTTACCGGACAACGTCGAAGAAACACACGTTTCCCTGTTCGACGGCACCAACTGTGGTCTGCGTGTAAAAGATGCTCCGGTCTTCTCGGTACAGCACCACCCGGAAGCCTCTCCGGGCCCACAAGACAGCCACTACCTGTTCTCTCGCTTCATCGAGCAGATTGAGAACCACAAGGCAAAAGTAGCTGCCTGATCAAAACCGGTAGAGAAAATCAATGAAAGCGGGGTCCATGACCCCGCTTTTTTTTGCTGAGAGTATTGCAAGTGGTCTTGGGTGGCAGACCGTGCAAAGCCCTATTTTCCCAAAAGCTGGGCAACAAAAAAAACCCGGCACCGAAGGAGCCGGGTTCCATATCGTTATACCAGAAGCAATTAAGCTGCTTCCAGCTGCAACATGCCGCTGAGTGCCTGAGAGACACCGCGAACCTCTGCAATCTGCTCCTGAAGCGCTTGCTCCTGCTCCTGCAGCAACTGCTCCTGAGCACCACAAATTTCCTGTAGTTCCTGAAGTTGCTCGGCGCGAGGGGTAGAACCCTCAACGAGCTTGATAATGCGGCGAACTTCAGCCAGCGTCAGACCGATCTTCTTGGCCTGAAGAATGACACGCATGCGACTCACGTCGCGGCTTCGGTAGAAGCGGCGTGCACCACGACGTACTGGATTAAGAAGTCCCTTCTCCTCATAGAAGCGAAGTGTCCGCAGAGTGACACTAAACAACTCTGACATTTCAGAGATTGCGAGCAGCTGACCGTCACCATCGTCTTCACGAATAGGTCCGGCGATATCTGCAGCAACTTCTAGCTTGCTAGGAATACTGTTCATTTCCATTTGCCCGGTGGTTCGTATGTTAAACCCTTGAAGAGTTACAAAAGCTCATCATTTCAGCGCCCCACCCGGTGCCTCCATGAATTCCCCTAATAACTTTTGCGCCTCTCCACTTATGTACTAGCTCATGCCGTAGCATTCGATACCCATTCCCACTGCGGAACTTCCTTCATGCCCAATTAAGCATCAACGAAGCTACCTCTCAGTGACGAATAAGTACCCCCACTTTCAAAGTCCTCAGTGAATTCCATGATAATTCATATTGGACAATTGATAATCTACACAAGGAAAGTGATAAAATATAGCCCGCCGCCACAATTTTTACTTTGCAAAAACAACGTATACATTGAAGCTGCTTTCAACCCAGCCCCTAAGTATTTATACTAGACAAGTATTGTGAAAAAATTCCGCTACCTACTTTTGGGGCACCACTGTTTTATTCTATATTCCCCGCCAATTTTTCAAAGATGTTCCTGCGTTATCCGGCACATTTTACTTAAAAGGCATCAATTACATATTGTCTATAATATGTGAATATGACCAAGAGAGAGCGTGAAGGACTACTATGACTTCTAACTACTCTGCATCTCGGGATCTGCCCTAGGTTTATTCTTTCTCATCAAAACGGAAATTAGCTGACAAGACGATCACATCGCACATTTTTTTAAACAGGATGATCCTTTTTTCGCGCTGCAAAAATAAAAACTGCCGTCGCGGTCAGCGGGGATAATGTGGCTTTTGATGTAAATTATGTCAAAATAATGGTGTGATCGGCTGTCTCGAAGCATCAGACAGCACGCATTGCACAATTCTCACAACCGACTCAGTCATTGAAACACATTCAGCTTGTGCAAAGCGAAACAATGGCGCGGCGCCCAGCCGCTCAACACCACAACAACACCAGCCGTCAAAGCGCCCACAGGCTTGACCGTGCAACACGACGAATATAAGCGGACTGATCGTATCGAAGTAAATCACCGCTTGAGCGGGCTTATTGCATTCCGATATATGCAATAGTACCAATGCAAATTATTACGCTTCAGTCTGTACACTAAATTTTCAGTCTGGGAATCACTAGGTTAGTATCATGAAACCATCTCAGTTTCGGGCTTGGCGCAAGTCGATGGGCTACAAACAAAAAGAGGCCGCTGAACGTCTCGGCCTGAAAAAGCGAATGATTCAATATTACGAAAAAGGTGACCGGGACGGTCTTCCGGTAGATATTCCCAAGGCTGTGCGACTGGCATGTTACGCCTTGAGCAGGGGTATTGCAGACTTTGACGGCGAGAAAACCACAGAGACTTCGACCTTAGCTGAATAAACTGCCCCTAAGTCTTGAGAAAAAAAATCGGATTATTTCGGAAAGTGCCGCTGACTGGGGTTTCTAATCTCTCCAATATTTCATATAACGCACGCTCAGCCGACATAGTTCTACAGAGGGCACCACCAGAGCACCAATCGGGTGCACTGGTGCTTCAACGCGAGCATATGTGAGTCACCATGCCTAAACGCAATGACATCCAATCTATCATGATCATCGGGCTGGACCCATCGTGATTGGTCAAGCCTGTGAGTTCGATTACTCAGGAACCCAGGCTTGTAAGGCACTGCGAGATGAGGCTACCGAATTATCTTGGTGAACTCAAATCCGGCGACCATCATGACCGATCCGGATCTGGCTGACGCAACCTACATCGAGCCAATCACCGCAGACGCCGTTGAAAAGATCATCGCCAAGGAAAAGCCGGACGCACTCCTGCCAACCATGGGTGGACAGACCGCGCTGAACTGCGCGCTGGAACTGGACCGCAAAGGTGTTCTGAAAAAAATACGGTGTTGAGATGATCGGCGCGAAAGCCGATGTGATCGACAAAGCAGAAGACCGTGAAAAATTCCGCGCGGCCATGGACAAGATCGGCCTGGAAAATCCACGCGCTGCCATCGCCTCCTCCCCGCCGATCCTTGATGAGGAAGGCAACATCACCGGATACGACCGCGGCGCAGGCTATGCTGAAGCCATGCGCCAGCTGGACGGCATCGGCCTCCCGGCCATCATTCGCCCGGCCTTTACGCTCGGCGGCACCGGTGGCGGTGTGGCTTATAACCGCGAAGAGTTCGAGCAGATTGTTCGCTCCGGTATTGATGCCTCTCCAAACGGTCAGGTGCTCATCGACGAAAGCTTGCTGGGCTGGAAAGAATACGAGATGGAAGTGGTTCGCGACACAGCGGACAACTGCATCATCATCTGTTCCATTGAGAACATCGACCCGATGGGTGTGCATACCGGCGATTCCATCACCGTTGCTCCTGCCCTCACCCTGACGGACAAAGAATACCAGATCATGCGGAACGCCTCCATTGCGGTTCTGCGTGAGATTGGCGTGGAAACCGGTGCTCCAACGTTCAGTTCGCCGTCAACCCGGCCGACGGTCGTCTGGTTGTCATCGAGATGAACCCGCGTGTGTCCCGCTCTTCTGCCCTCGCCTCCAAGGCAACCGGCTTCCCGATTGCAAAGATCGCAGCCAAGCTGGCAGTTGGCTACACACTGGACGAGTTGGAAAACGACATCACCGGCGGCGCAACACCAGCCTCCTTCGAACCAACCATCGACTACGTGGTCACCAAGATCCCACGCTTCGCATTCGAGAAGTTCCCGGCTCTGAACAAACACTGACCACAGCCATGAAGTCCGTTGGTGAAGTGATGGCCATTGGCCGAACCTTCAAGGAAAGCCTGCAGAAAGCACTGCGCGGTCTGGAAACCGGCCTCTCAGGCCTCGACCCGATCGAAGTGGACGGTTTTGGTCAGGGCGACGATTCCAACGCCATCCGCAAAGCTCTGGCGGTTCCAACCCCTACCCGCCTTCTGAACGTAGCTCAGGCCATTCGCTTCGGCACATCCACAAAAGAGATCTTCGACATCTGCAAGATCGACCCATGGTTCCTTGAACAGATTAAGGAAATCGTGGAGATGGAAGCAAAGATCGTCGAGCACGGCCTGCCAACCAACACAGAAGCCATGCGCATGTCAAAGCCATGGGCTTCTCCGACGGTCGCCTCGCAGTGCTGGCAGACACCACAGAAGACAAGGTCGCCGCCCTGCGCGCCGAGCTGAACGTAAAACCGGTCTACAAGCGCATCGATACCTGCGCTGCCGAGTTCGCCTCACCAACCGCGTACATGTACTCCACCTATGAAACCCCAACCGCTGGCCTGCCATCCTGTGAAGCACAGCCAAGCGAGCGTCAGAAGGTTGTTATTCTGGGTGGCGGTCCAAACCGCATCGGTCAGGGCATCGAGTTTGACTATTGCTGCTGTCACGCAGCCTTCGCTCTGAAGGACGCTGGCTACGAGGCCATCATGGTCAACTGTAACCCGGAAACGGTTTCAACCGACTACGACACCTCCGACCGCCTGTACTTCGAGCCACTTACCTCCGAGGACGTGCTGGAGATCCTGCGTCTTGAACAGGCTAAGGGAACGCTCAAAGGCGTCATCGTCCAGTTTGGTGGCCAGACTCCACTGAAGCTGGCTCAGGCTCTTGTTGAGGCAGGCATCCCGATCCTGGGCACCTCTCCAGACATGCTTGATCTGGCAGAAGACCGTGACCGCTTCCAGCGCTTGCTGCACAAGATCGAACTGAAGCAGCCGGAAAACGGCATCGCCTACTCTGTGGAACAGGGCCGCCTGATTGCCAACCAGCTTGGCCTGCCACTGGTCGTTCGCCCGTCCTACGTACTCGGTGGCCGCGCAATGCAGATCATTCGCGACGACGAAGCGCTGAACAACTACCTGCTCGGCACCCTGCCAGAGCTGGTTCCACATGACGTGCGCGCCAAGTATCCTAACGACAAGACCGGCCAGATCAACACCCTGCTCGGCACCAACCCTCTTCTGTTTGACCGTTATCTCGACGGCGCAATCGAAGTGGACGTGGATGCTCTGTGCGATGGTGAGGATGTCTTCATCTGCGGTATCATGGAGCATATCGAAGAAGCTGGTATCCATTCTGGCGACAGCGCTTGCTCCCTGCCAGCCTATACGCTCAGTGATGAAACTCTGGCAGAACTGGAAGTACAGGCACGCAAACTTGCCCTCGCACTCAACGTTGTTGGCCTGATGAACGTTCAGTTCGCTATCAAGGACGATGAGATCTACGTTCTGGAAGTGAACCCACGCGCATCAAGAACAGTCCCGTTTGTCGCCAAAACCATCGGTGAGCCAATCGCCAAGATTGCAGCACGTGTAATGGCAGGTGAGAAACTGGCAAGCTTTGGCCTGAAGCCGAAGAAGCTGGATCACGTCGCGGTCAAGGAAGCTGTCTTCCCATTTGCCCGCTTCCCGGGTGTTGACACGGTCCTCGGCCCTGAGATGCGCTCAACCGGTGAAGTTATGGGTCTCGACACCGACTTCTCCGTCGCATTTGCAAAGTCACAGCTCGGCGGCGGCACGGTTATTCCGGAAGGTGGTACCGTCTTCATCTCTCTGAAGGATGCGGATAAACCGAAAATTCTTGAAACTGCTAGAAAAATCGTAGCATCAGGGTTTTCCATTATATCCACTGAGGGCACGCAAAGATACTTGGAAAACCAAGGCATACCTTGCGCAAAGGTCAACAAGGTGCTTGAAGGGCGCCCTCATATCGTTGATGCTATCAAGAATGGTGAGGTTCAGCTGGTCTTCAATACAACCGAAGGTGCGCAGGCTCTCTCCGATAGTCGGTCGCTTCGGCAAGCTGCGCTGATGAACAAGGTTCCCTACTACACTACTGTAGCAGGTGCCGGAGCAGCAGCCCAAGGTATTGAAGCATTCCGTACAAAATCGCTTGAAGTAAGGTCTCTTCAATCTTACTTTAGCTAAGATAGTTTATCAGGTCCGGGTTGGGGTTACTCAGCCCGGTCAGTTTTTTAGTGTGATGGGCCACACCACCACAATGTTAGAAAGGTGTACGAGCCATGGAAAAGGTGCCAATGACTCCTGAAGGTTATGTGATGCTCACAGAAGAGCTGAAGCATCGCACAACCGAAGAACGTCCGCGCATTATTGCAGCCATTTCCGAAGCCCGTGCTCACGGTGATCTTTCAGAGAATGCGGAGTATCACGCAGCGAAGGAACAGCAGAGCCTCAACGAGGGCCGGATCAACGAACTGGAAGCCTTCTGGGACTTGCAGAAGTCATCGATCTGACCAAACTCAATGGCGACACTGTCAAATTCGGCGCAACTGTATCTCTCATTGATGAAGACACAGAGGAAGAAAAAAAAGTACATGATCGTTGGCGATGTTGAAGCTGACGTGAAGCGTGGCCGTATTTCTATCTCCTCTCCGATCGCACGCGCACTCATCGGCAAGTCCGTTGGTGATAGCGTCGAAGTGACAGCACCAGGCGGAGCACGCGGTTACGAGATTACCCAAGTCCAATTCGGGTAAACAAATTGTAGAGCAGAATTTGCATGTGAAAGGCCTCTCTGAGTTTGAGACCACCTGCGATGGAAGCTCGACTAGACATAATTTGACGAAACAAAAATGCCGCTCCAAGCGGCATTTTTTACAACTTAAACGAGTTATCCACTCCTTCAGGAACACACACTGAACTTCTCTGATAGGTAGACAGACCTGCTCAAAAACTAGGATAAATCGGCAGAAAACAGCGACATTACCGCACACTCATCTGCCTCAACATCTCACTATCAGCCAAATTTACGAGCAAAAAAATGGAATTCCAAGTGAACAACCCGATTTTGAAATGTGCAAATCTACTTACTATTAATCGTTGTAAATGCAATTAATCCCGACAAATTGACGGGAAATTTGCTGCCATGACAACCAATTCAAGTTCAGGCCTGACAACCAGCTCGGCTTTTTCAAGATCGACAGTCAGATCATAAAAACACTGTCAGATATATGGCCCATCGTTGAGGGCCATCTGCCGCGGATACTAAGTGATTTTTACGACCACGTTCAGCGCGATCCCGAACTGAAAAAGAAGATTTCAGAAAAAGTCGATTGGCTCAAGAAGGCGCAAGCCAGCCACTGGCAGGTCCTGTTCACGGCAGGTTTCGACAGCTCCTACGTGGAGCGCGTTGACCAGATTGGCCGCGCCCACGTCCACGCAGACCTTGCGCCAGATTGGTACATTGGCGGGTACACCTTCATACTTGAAGAACTCACAAAAGTTCTTTCAAGCAAAATGCGCTTTTCTTCAAAACGTCTGTCACTAAGCCTGATCGCTCTGCAAAAAGCAGTCATGTTCGACATGGGACAGGCGATCTCAGCCTACCATCGCCACTACATCGAAGAACGCGACGAGCGCACCAGTCAGCTTGAAGCCGCCATCAACACATTCGAGCAAGCCATCAGCGAACGCATGCAGCAGACGCAAGAAGTCGGCACCCGTGTCGAGAACTCCGCGCTGACCCTGCGCGAAACATCTCAGCAAAGCCAGATGGCCGCCGAAGCGGCAAACCAGTCCGCAGACCACACCGCCTCGGACGTTCAATCCGGAGCCGCAGCAGTTGAAGAAATGTCCGCAAGCGTCGCTGAAATCGGATCACAGGTTACTCGCTCCGCAGAGACAGCCCAAACAGTTTCCAAGGATGCAGAACGCACCAACAACACCGTTCTCGGCCTTCAGACAGCCACCAACGAGATTGGTGCGGTCACTGAACTCATCAGCGCCATTGCCGAACAGACCAACCTGCTCGCCCTCAACGCCACGATTGAAGCAGCCCGTGCAGGTGAGGCTGGCCGCGGTTTTGCTGTGGTGGCAAGCGAGGTGAAAGACCTTGCCAGCCAGACCAGTCAAGCAACCGACGAGATTGCCTCCAAAATCAACGCCATCCAGAGCGAAACCCACCGATGTGTGGAAGAGATCTCCGCAATCTCGCAGAAAATTGAAGAAGTCAGCACCACTGCAACTGCGATCGCAGATTCGGTGGACCAGCAGTCCATCGCAACCAACGAGATTTCTCAAAGTATTCAGTCAGCCTCTCAAAATGCAAAAGGCGTAACCAACGAACTGGCCAACATCCTCGCAACAGCAGAAGAGTCCAAGCGCGCAGTTGCCACAGCAACATCCGCAGCAACAGAGCTCAGCAAGCAAAGCGAAGGCATGTCCGACGAAATCTCCCAATTCTTCATAAACATCCGCAGCATCTGATCTTCGCTACAAACACTCAACAAAAAAAACGGCCTTCCTACGCGAAGGCCGTTTGTAAATTCTCTGAAGGTTCCTGTGCTGGAAACCTGTCTCCAAAGACTGGGAACGAGTTTTCTGAAAAACTGCGGGCAGCTTTTAAAAGTACTCAGGCTTATCAATCGGCACGTTTGGCTCATCCTTGATACGGCGGATGGTCAGTGCAGTGCGCACGTGATCCACATTCTTGGTGGAAGTCACATCCCGAATGATGAAGTTCTGGAAGGTTTCCAAGTCTTTAGCCGTACAGCGCATGATGAAGTCAACTTCACCGGATACCATATAGCTTTCCCGAACCAGCGGCCATTCCTTGACTTGTGCCTCAAATGCGACAAGATCAGACTCCGTTTGGTTATGCAGTCCAACCATCACGAAGGCGGTGACTTCATATCCCAGTTGCTTCTCATCAAGTAGAGTACGGTAGCCGCGAATGAGACCTGCTTCTTCCAAGGCCCGAACCCTGCGCAAACATGGGGGCGCAGAAATCCCTACACGACGAGCCAGCTCCACATTGGTAATGCGGCCGTCTCCCTGCAGCTCCTTCAAAATTTGCCAGTCGATCGAATCCAGACGCGCTTTCAAGCTCGTCTCCTTTGCTTGTCCTATTGGATTAACAGTTAACCTGTTTTACAACACTGCCTAAAACACGAAGTCAGGCAAGATGCTAGTTTATTGCTTATTTGCGACAGACTATATCAACAAATAGCATTTTGCGGACACTTCCCGAAAGCTAGGGGAACAACATGTCGCAGAACCTGTGGGTTTTAACAGATGGCAAAATCGGAGACGTCGCTCAGTGCATCGGTGTCGCCGACGCATTAGGACTGCCCTACGAAATTCGAATAGTTACCCCCCGCAAGCTCTTCACCTATGCCATGCCTTGGGGGCCAATCGACCCCAAAGACGCACCACATAAGCCAGAAAGCCCGCTTGCACCACCGTATCCCGCTGTCGCGATAGCATCTGGGCGCAGAGCGGTGCCCTACTTACGCGCACTCAAGCGGCTTTCCAAGGGCAAGACCTTCACTGTTTTCCTCAAAGACCCAAAGATCAACAGCAAATTTGCAGATTTTATCTGGGCACCGGAACATGACAGCATTTCCGGCAAAAACGTCTTGACAACACTGACCGCACCACATCGTTTTTCCGCACAAAAGCTGCGTGAAGCCCGCGAAAATCCGCTGGACGACGTCACCGCCCTGCCAAAACCAAAGGCAGCCGTGCTGATTGGTGGCAATTCCCGGCACCACACCTTCACGCCGGAAAATATCAACACACTTGTCACCGCACTCAAACGCCTGTCACACTCCCATTCTTTGATGATTACCTGCTCGCGCCGCACCCCTCGAGAACTCTCACGAGAACTTTATGATCTGGGCGGAACACATGGCAATCTGTTCTGGAACGGCAATGGCGACAACCCGATCATCCAGTATCTGGCAAACGCAGAAATCATTGTTGTTACAACAGACTCCACCAACATGGTGGGTGAAGCAGCAGCCACCGGAAAGCCCATATATGGCTTCCGTCCGACCGGTGCTCACAAAAAGTTTGATAGGTTTTTGTCACAAATGGAGGATTTGGGAGTACTTCATCCCTTCCCCGGCGACATATTAGCACCTACTTATGAACCAATAGACGCTACACCGGATATTGCGGATGCCATATCCAAAGCGATTGAACAAAAGCAAGCAAGCGGATAGAACCCCTCCCTAACACAGCACTGGTACTATCCATTTGCGCACGAAATTTGAGGTTCTGAGGAAATGACTGTTAAGCACACCAAACTCTTGATCGTAGGATCCGGTCCTGCAGGCTACACCGCAGCGATCTATGGCGCGCGTGCAATGCTGGAACCGCTTCTGGTCACAGGTGTGCAAGCCGGCGGTCAGCTGACCATCACCACCGACGTTGAAAACTACCCCGGCTTTGCTGATCCAATTCAGGGTCCATGGCTTGTGGAAGAAATGCGCAAGCAGGCAGAAAACGTCGGCACCAAGATCGAATACGACACCATTCTGGAAGCTGACCTATCCAAACGCCCGTTTGAGCTGAAAGGCGACAGCGGCACCGTCTACACCGCAGATGCGCTCGTCATCGCAACCGGAGCACAGGCAAAATGGCTTGGTCTGCCATCCGAAGAAAAGTATCAGGCTGGCGGCGTGTCCGCATGTGCAACCTGTGACGGCTTCTTCTACCGTGGCAAGGAAGTTTTTGTGGTTGGCGGCGGCAACACTGCTGTTGAAGAAGCCTCTACTTGGCAAATCTGGCAAGCAAGGTCACTCTGGTGCACCGCCGTGATGCCTGCGCTCCGAAAAGATCCTTCAGGACCGTCTCTTCAAGAACGAGAAGATCGAAGTGATCTGGGACACGCAGGTGGAAGAAATCCTCGGCACCGAAAGCCCGGCTGTCGTCACCGGTATCCGCCTGAAAAACCGCAAGACCGGTGAGATCACCGAGAAAGCTACCGACGGCGTCTTCATCGCAATTGGGCACGCTCCAGCGGTTGATCTTGTCAAAGATCAGGTCAAGATGAAGGAATCCGGTTACATTTGGACCGAAGCTGATTCAACCCGAACATCCATTCCCGGTGTATATGCCGCTGGCGACGTCACTGATGAACAGTACCGTCAGGCTGTAACCGCCGCAGGAATGGGCTGCATGGCTGCACTTGAAGCGGAACGCTATCTGGCAGCTTTGGAAACTGAAGCCGAAGCAGCCGAATAAGAAACTGGGAAGACTGGGGGGGAAAGCAAATGCCAGGCCGTTCTTTGGATTGGGACAAGCTGCGGATTTTCCATGCAGCAGCACAGGCAGGAAGCTTTACCCACGCAGGCGAAGCTCTCCACATGAGCCAGTCAGCCGTTAGCCGTCAGGTCAGCGCGCTGGAAGCCGAGCTGGGTGTCCCCCTCTTCCACCGCCATGCACGCGGGCTGATTCCGACAGAGCAGGGCGAGCTTCTTTACAGAACCGCCCGCGAAGTTCTGCAAAAGCTGGAAACCGTGCAATCCCGCCTGACTGACACCAAGGAGAAGCCAACCGGCACGCTCCGTGTCACCACCACTGTAGGCCTCGGCTCAACATGCTCACCGCCCGTGTAAATGAGTTCGTGGACCTTTATCCGGACATGCGTCTGGACATCATCTGCATGGATGACGAGCTTGATCTGGCATGCGCGAAGCCGATGTGGCCATCCGCCTGCGCCAGCCAACACAGCCGGACCTTATCCAGCGCAAACTGTTTACAGTGCACTTCCACGTTTACGCCTCCCCCTCCTACATTGAGCGCTACGGTAGCCCAAGCACCATCGACGATCTGGACCACCACCGCCTGATCACCATCGGCGACAACATGGCCTCCTACCTGCGTGCAATGAACTGGCTGGCAACCGCTGGCCTGCCAAATGGCGAGCGCCGTGATGTCTCGCTGCGTGTAAACAACCTCTCCGGTATCAAAAAGGCCGTTCAGACCGGCGTCGGGATCGCTATTTTGCCAGACTACATGGTGGAACCGGGTGCGGGCATCAAACGCGTAATGTCAGTCACACAGGAAGAGCTGCCAAGCTTTGACACCTATTTTGTGTACCCGTCAGAGCTGAAGAACACCGCTCGCGTCACTGCCTTCCGCGATTTCCTCGTCTCCTACGCCGAACGCTGGACCCACTAGACCGAGCGAAGAGGCTGACCTTCTCGCGCGCACTGGCATGGCATATTTAGCCATCTAAAGAGAATCATTTGCGGGATCGGCACCACCAGACAAAAGAAATCCCGCTCATTTTGATAGCCTCGTGGACAACTCGGGAGGCTCTTTTTTGCCTTAATCTCCCGAAGCAACAATATCTTACGCAGAGTTATCTGTAAGTTACAGGCGAGATCCGGCAGGAAATTTCGAGCCTCTCAGACCTATGAAAAATGCATAGCTGCAATGCATAAATTTAGGATTGCGATTTCGTCACTGCACCGCATATATACACCATCTGTTGATCAGTTGTTGTCACACCTCTCCTCCCAGTGACCTCAACACTCGATCAGCTGTTCCCCTCTGGAAGGTGATTGCACCCATTAGGTGCTTTATCATTCATCACTTCTAAACCGGACCGCATGGTCCGGTTTTTTTTGCCTTATGCCCGAGGCAACCAAGCGTTCCCTTGACCTAATAGTAAAGGACGACCCGCTTACGCCCACTACACCACAGCAGCTCCGGCAAGAACGACAGTCCCAAATCAGGCAGACGCAGAAGGTTGGAAAGGTCGTTTAAAGAGCAAAAAGATACCGCCAAAAAGCACCCCAAACGCGCTGCCCAATAACGAAGCAGAGGTCGCTTACTTTTTAGGCACCTGCGAAAAGCAACGCCCACAGTTACACGCAGAGGCATTCGGATTCGTCAGGCTATTGCCTATCACCACCAAGGGAAAACCCATCAGAATCTAGGTATTACCAAACACCCAAAACTAGTAGTTTCTGCAAAACTAACAAAAATTAACTATAAATATACTAGGTAATTCCTCGAACAATGAATTCTAACCCCCATCATTCAGCGAAATTACAAATCAGCTTGCATCCTTTACTTATAGAAACATACCGATTGGCAATTATCCGAGGTAATGGATGTGAATGACCTGAGAAAAGCATTTTACACTCTGATTGCCTGCGCACTTTTCGCAATCTATGGCGAAATCTCCTACGCCATCAGCGAAGCTGACAGGCTGGAAAGGCTCAGCAGCCAGATCACTCTGCACATTCCGGGAGAATAGCAGAGACCCAATCCTCTTCCCTTTTTGACGAGGACAGGCCGTCTCTGTCTTATCCACAGTAACCGGAGGGTTATCCTTCCAGTTCAATCCTGCCAAATTCTGCAACTACCAAAATTAATTAAGCATCTAAGCCAATCCACCAACGACTTCTGCAGCGGCGCACGCACCGGACACACAAAAGGCCCGGCAAGTCACCGCTCGCAAACGAGCAACCCGCTCAGGCCTTTTAAGAACGCATTGGACTGCACTTACCGGTACAGGTTCTCTCCTTGCAGATCCGTATAAAGCGACGCCACCTGCTCCCCATAGCCATTAAAGAGCTGCGTTGGAACACGCTCATCCGTTCCCAACAAGCGCTCGGTTGCCTGTGACCAGCGCGGATGCGGCACCTCAGGGTTCACATTGGCCCAGAAGCCATACTCATTCGGACCAATAGACTCCCAAAAGCCGACAGGGCGCTGATCAGTTAAAGTGATCTTCACGATGGACTTGATGGACTTGAAGCCATACTTCCACGGCAGCACCAGCCGGATTGGAGCACCGTACTGTTTCAAAAGTGGCTTGCCATAGATGCCAGTTGCAATGAAAGCCAGTTCGTTCATAGCTTCATCCATGGTCACGCCTTCAACGTAAGGCCAAGGATACCAGAACTGACGCTGCCCGCTGGCCACATCGGAATCTTCAAAGGTCTCGAAGCGAACGTACTTGGCACCGCTTTGCGGACCAGCATACTTCACCAGATCGGCAAGCGGAAAACCGGTCCACGGCACGGCCATCGCCCATGCCTCAACACAGCGATGTCGATAAAGGCGCTCCTGCAAAGGGATCTTACGCACCAGATCATCAAAGTCGATAGTCTGCGGGTTGTCGACCATACCGTCAATGGTGATCGACCACGGACGGATCTTCAAAGCCTGCGCGGCACCGGAGATCGTCTTTTGTGAGCCGAACTCATAGAAGTTGTTATAGACCGAAGTCACACTCTCGGGCGTAATCGCCCGGTTCAGGGTAAAGTCAGGGTCTCGCATGGCTGGATATAGATTAAGGGTTGGATCCGGACTGTCCTGGGCAAATGCTCTGGTTACAAGGCCGGGTCCACCCGCAACCAGTCCAAGGCCAACAGCACCGACACCCTTCATAAACCTGCGCCGGTTGAAGAACACATCCTCAGGTGTCGCTTCTCTTTCCGGAATAATCCATTCAGGCCTATGAATAATGTTCATCTTGCCATCTCCAACCAGGTAAGGGTTACGGTCACATCGACCAGTACTGACCTCCGATTTAGCGACGAAAAATCTTAAACTTCAAGTAAAGCCCCCGTGAGCCTTGTCGTGATCGGTAATTGCACCCCCTTAAATTAGGTAGCTCGACCCTCAGAGATCTGCCTATCGGCTACCTCCGTAAAAATCGTTTCAAATTCAACTGGATACCTACACCTATTAAAACACCTCTCCACCTAGGTTGGACGATAAAACGTATGCCTGACAAGGCGAAGGAGTGAACTAGTGAAAGTTGGATTTATCGGCTTGGTGCCATGGGTTTGGGAATGGCCCAGAACCTCAACAAAAACCACGACCTGACGGTTTACAATCGCTCTATAGAAAAAGCCGCCCCGCTCGTCTCGGAAGGCGCACATCTGGCCGATACTCTCGATGAATTTTATCAGTGTGACATCGTCTGCTCCATGCTTTCAGACGACGCAGCCGTCGAGGCCATCTATCTCTCTGGAGACTCACTCGCACTGCCCTTGAAAGAAAACAGCATCTCGATCTCCCACGCACAATCAGCCGCCAATGGTTGACAGGCTCGCAGCCGCTCATGAACGCGCCAACGTCAGGTTCCTATGCGCCCCCGTCATGGGCCGTCCTGATAAAGCCGCCACAGGAGAACTCTTCGCCATCACAGCAGGCCCAACCAGCGCGCTAGAAGACGCCCGTACCGTTATGGACGCCATCTCCGTCCGACAGTTCTGGATGGGCCCGACACCCCGTCAGGCCGCAGTCACCAAGCTGGGCATGAATCTGATGATCGCAGCAGCTCTGCAAGCCATGGCCGAAAGTTTCGCACTTATTCGAAAAGCCGAAATAGATCCGGAAGTCTTCCTTACATTGGTCACAGAAACATCCTTCAGCGCGCCCGTATATAAGCTACGCCCCCTGATCGCCCGCGAGGAAAACCCCGCCGTAGGCATGAAGACAAGGTTGGGCCTTAAGGATGTGGAGCTGGCACAGCAAGCAGCTAAGGAACTGCACATGCACCTGCCATGACCGAATTCGTCTCCGATCAGCTGCGCAACGCAATCAAAGCCGGATTTGCAGAGGACGACTGGTCCAGCCTCGGCCGCCTCATGGCCCGCTCAGCCACACTCCCCCCTTTGAAGAAATGATCTTGAGTAAGAAGGTGCCTCGCCCATTGTTATGATGAACAGCTGTGCTAACCTCTCGGTTTTAGCCCAGCTGTGATTTCCCGAGTGCACCATGAATGATTGCTTTGTCTGTACGAAACACAAAACCCTCCCGCCCAATCTGGCATTGAGTTTTGAGGCCTATGGTGACTTCGTAGTCGCCCACGCGCCAGACCGCACCAAGATGGTACAAACCTGATTGGCTCTTTGATCATTGAACCTCGTACTCACGTACAAAACTGGTCAGAGCTTCGCTCTGAGCAAGCAGCACAGCTTGGTGCATTGATAGGAGAGGTTACAGGCCTCCTCTACGCACATCCGCAAATCGAGCATGTCTACACATGGGTATTTGGAGATGCCGTAGCTCACCTGCATATTTGGCTCATGCCACGCTACAAGGGCACGCCAAAAGAGTACTGGGGCACCAAGGTGACGGAATGGCCAAATGCCCCCAAAGGTGGGCACTTAGAAATGGCGCAGTTTATCTCAAAACTCAAAGATCTTCACCAATGAACCCAAAGCGGCCTGCTCATACCCCAGCCAGCAACGAAAAACCCGGAGCACTGCCCCGGGTTCTTTGTCTTGTCTCATATTGAAGTTCTAAGCAGGTGCGGTTCCACTCTCGATCACCTTGTCCGCAGCCTTGCCGGAAAGCTCGGCCAGGTGGTCAAAGTTACGAGAGAAGGTCGCCACACCAGCCGTTGCAGAGCGAAGCTCTACAATAAGGTCGCTGAGTTCGCTCTCAGGGATCATGGCTTCCACCTCATCCCAGCCATCCCAGTCCTCACGGGCATCAAATCCAAGGATCTGCCCACGCCGACCAGAGACAATCGCGTTGACGCGCGCCGTCGCATCAGAAGGGCACGCCACAACAACCTTGTCGATCGGCTCAAGCAACACTGGCTTACATTCCTTCAACCCATCCCTCATGGCCAGAATACCAGCCATACGGAACGCCTGATCGGAGCTGTCAACGGAGTGGTAGGACCATCCTTCAACGTCACAGCCACATCCACCACAGGGAAGCCAAGCGGCCCTTTCTGAAGCGCTTCTTTCACGCCGTCACCAACAGAGGGAATGTACTGTTTTGGAACCACACCGCCGGTGATCGTATCATCAAAGCTGTGGCCTTCACCGCGCGGCATCGGCTGAATAGACAGCACCACATCACCAAACTGACCGTGACCGCCACTCTGCTTCTTGTGGCGTCCACGCAGCTCGGTCTTGCTGCGAATGGTTTCCTTGTAAGGAATGCTCGGCTCAAAGCTCTTCACGGATAGGCCAAAGCGTCCGGTAAGCTTTTCAAGGGCAACACGCAGATGCATCTCGCCCTGCCCTTCAAGAACGGTCTCACCCGTACTCTGCACCTGAGCCACACTCAGGGATGGATCTTCGTCTACCAGCTTGGAAAGAGCCGTAGAGAGCCGGACCTCATCCTTGCGTTCAGTAGCCTTGATGCCTTTTGAAAGCACAGGTCCGGACGGGTAGCCACAAAGAGATTTTGCGCAGGCTTGGCACCAACCCCAAGGTCATACCGGTTTCAATGTCCTCCAGCTTCCCAAAGGCCACCAGATCTCCGGCAACCGCTTCAGTGATCTTCTTCGGCTGTAACCCTTGCATCTGGAACAGGCCAGAAGGGCGATACTCCTCGCCGCGGCGATCATAAAGCAGCGTGCCATCCTTCACAGAGCCTCCAAACAGGCGGGCAACAGAGAGCTTGCCGCCATGAGAGGTGTGATAGGTCTTCAGCACCTGAAGAACAGCATCACTTTCCTTAAGTCCAAGACGCTTGCGTGTATCAACAATGGTGGGAGCATCATGACGCAGAGCCTTCAGCAAACGGCGAATGCCGTTGCCTTGGATCGCACTGCCAATGAACACAGGGCAGATTTCACCGCGTTGCATTTCCTGCACAAGGTCGTCGAAGATAATCTCGTTCTCGGGCGCCACATCCTCAAGGAGTTGCTCCATCAGAACATCATCGTGATCCGCCAGCATTTCCATCATGCATAGCGCGCCTCAACCTCACGGGCGCGCTCATCATCGGGAATTTCGATGGTCTTGCTTGGTTTGCCTTCCTGATAGACAAAGGCCCGTTCCAGCGCCAGATCAATAAAGCCTGTCGCTGCACCGTTCTCCCAGATCGGGATCTGACGCAGAACCATTGGCACACTGGAAGCTGGCTGCAATGCCTGAAGCATCGCGCGCACACTACCGGTCGCCTTATCAATTTTGTTCAGGAAGAGAACATGCGGGATATTCCGCTGTTCAAGTGACTTAAGAATGAGCTGAAGAGCTGCAATCTTCTTTTCATCTGGCTCAGCAACAACAACGGCAATATCAACACCGTTTAAGACACTGTTGCCTTCATGCAAAAATTCTACGGATCCAGGCAGTCGATAAAGGTGAACTGATCGCCCTTGTAGGTGCAGGTGGCAATGTTTGCCTCAATGCTCATGGCGTGGTCACGCGCTTCATCACTGCTGTCACCCAGCGAGCTCTTCGCATCCACACTTCCCTGACGCCCAATAGCCCCCGTTCGTGCTAACAGAGCCTCCAGCAGGGTGGTCTTGCCACTTGCAAAAGGCCCAATAATGGCAACCGAACGAGGGCTGCGAACCCTGCCTCCGGCAACTCCGACATGCTTTTCTCCCATGATCCATACTCCCTGTTTGGGTTTGGGAAGCAGGCACGGGCGTCTACGCCATTACTGGCGCAAAATCACACGCGCTTCCAGAGATTATAAGACTCTGTAATCGTATCGTCACTCGGAAATACAGTGATATGCAAGTACCAAAACAACGGCGGACTGAAACGTGACAGTCCGCCGCACAATATAAACCGAGGTGATATCCCAAAATCAAAGGGTGAGAATTCTCAGACCCTACTAGATTTCAAGGATCACTGGCTGCTCAGTACTGATTACTGATCAGTCGCATTCCTGTGAATGCAGCTGTGATGTTCGCACCAGTTGTGCCTTCAAAGCTAATTGGTTGAAGAGCAATGGAGCGCTCGAAGCCGCCGAGCAGAACATTTGCCTGCCCACCCCAGCCCAACGCAGCACCGGCAGACAGACCGCCGTAATTACCCTGAAGTGCACCCGGTCTCTGACTCCATTTAGGAGCAATAACTCCCCAAATCAGTGTACCGGACGTCACAGGACCAAGATCAACCCCGATGTGATTGATTGAACCGGTATACCCTTCTACTCGCTCGCCAGTTGGGGACTTGAATACACAAGCAAGATGGTGACGTGAACCAACGAAGAAGTAGTCATAGTCAACAAGGTCACAAGTCAAGAGGCCGATTTCCACACCTGGTCTGAAAGGATAGTGTGGTTCAGGCGCAGGCTCCACAAAGTCTGCCGAAAAGGCGGGTGCGCTGAAAGCAACAGAGGCAACAGCAGCAATTGCAAGGCTTTTTTTTCATTATTGTTCTCCAGTAATCAGCCATTACGACCTGCGCGCAAAAGAGACCAAAGCCCTTGGAGTGTCAAAGCCTTGCTCAAATCAAAGTGAACACTCCCCTTAGATTTCCTGCGATTTTTACCTAGTGATCTTTGTTAGAATTTGTGATCACAATTGACAAAATGAACAGGGGTAGAACGCAGCGAACCGCCCTACCCGAACCAGTTAACTTTTGATGATACCCGGACAGCCTCATACCAATCACAATACACATGCAGTCAGAATAAGTTACCGAAGAAAAACTTGATGAAATCTGCGTTATTTGCAGACCTAATTAAAAAAATAAACCAGTCATTAACCAACAAAATTAAGCCTAATAAACTGACCCAATTCGGGACAAATTGAAACAATGTTTTAATTAAAAAGAGAAAATCTCCAATCAGAAACTGAGTATGGAGAATCAGCAATGCGCTCCGATTTTAAGAGACTATTATTTAGCGTAACCAGTGCAATAGCCATTGCAACTCTTCCAGCAATCACGCAGGCAAATCCCATCAATGCCCGTATTACTACTGCTTTTGGGGCACTCCAAGGCAAAATGCTGGTGTAATGTCTGGTACAGCTACTTTAGGGCAGGGTCCGGGCTTTGCATCCCAGTTTGACGTGTCTGCAGGTGGGACCCGAGACTATGGCTTTTATGCTGGCACAGGCCGCATGGCTTCCGCACCGAGGACTACAACTACTTCGGTGTTGTCGGCTCTGCAGCACAGATCAACGGTGGTGCCGGATCTCTGGGCTACGTTGGAGCAGAAGCGCAGGCACACTTCGAGAACCTGACGCTTGACGGCTTGATCGGCGTTCAGATGATCGACGATATCGGCTCTGTCATGGGCGGTGCCACCGCATCCTACTATGCCAGCGAAAACGCACGCTTTTATGCGGGTTACCGCTACCTGCGCGACAACCATATCTATGCAATGGGTATGGAGTTCAAGCCGGGCACCGAGACGGCCAACGGCATGACAATGTTCGCAGACTTGCGCTCAGAGAAGCTCGAAAACGCATCCGTCATGGCTGGCGTCCGCTTCTCCTTCGCTGGCATGCAGACGCTGGTGGAAGAAAGCCGCGGTACATTCGTCAACAACAGCTACCTACTGGACGCCCTCCTCCCGGATTAAAGCATAGTCTCGAAAGCGGCTCCGCTATTCGGAAAAGAATATGTGTGAGCTAAAGAGCTGGAGCATGGTCAATTCGCATGAATGCATCATGCTCTCTGGTTCAAGAGACACGAGACACCACAAATAGAAAAGGCGCTGCCGTATGCAGCGCCTTTTTTGCATTTCACAAGAGTACCAGCGAAACCGCTGACACCCTGCAAGAAATATCCTACTTCAGATTTCCGCAGAAACGCTGGATACGGATGCATGCTTCATTCAAAGCTTTAGTAGAAGTCGCGTAGGAAATGCGGAAGTTGGACCAAGACCAAACGCAGAACCCGGCACAACAGCAACCCCTTCAGCTTCCAGCAGCTCACTGGAGAAATCCAGATCGCTCTCGATCACTTTGCCAGATG
The DNA here is from genome assembly GCA_001310715.1 of Pseudovibrio sp. JCM 19062. Next base: position 17,988 of record BAXV01000006.1, on the reverse strand, counting down.
GTGCTGTCTTGCCAATCGTCGCTGCACAGGATGGGAACACATAAAATGCGCCCTCTGGAACCGGACACTCAATACCAGCCGCCTGATTCAGCATGGAAACAACCAGATCACGACGATCCTGGAAGATCTTGTTGTTGACCGGAATAAAGTCCTGCGTTCCATTCAACGCTTCAACCGCAGCTGCCTGAGAAACAGAGCAAGGGTTGGAGGTCGACTGGGACTGAACCTTTGCCATCGCCTTGATCAGCTCAGCAGGACCACCTGCATAACCAATACGCCAGCCAGTCATCGCATAGGCCTTGGAAACGCCGTTCACAGTCAACGTGCGCTCATAAAGCTTTGGCTCGACCTGTGCAGGTGTGGTGAACTCAAAGTCATCATAAACCAGATGCTCATACATATCGTCGGACATAACCCAGACATGCGGATGCTTGAGCAGCACATCGGTCAGCGCTTTCAGCTCATCACGGGTATAACCAGCGCCAGACGGGTTGGACGGTGAGTTGAAGATCAACCACTTGGTCTTTGGCGTAATCGCCGCGTCCAGTGCTTCCGGCGTAATCTTGAAGGTCTTCTGATCCGCCTCAATAACCACCGGCTCACCGCCAGCCAGCAGCACCATGTCCGGGTATGACACCCAGTACGGCGTTGGGATGAGAACCTCATCACCCGGATTGATAGTCGCGACCAGAGCGTTGTACAGCACCTGCTTACCGCCGGTGCTTACAGTAACCTGGTTCGGCTCGTACTTCAGGCCATTGTCACGCAGGAACTTGGCGCAAATCGCCTGTTTCAGCTCAGGAGTGCCATCAACCGCTGTGTATTTTGTTTTGCCACCATTAATGGCTGCAATGGCAGCTTCTTTAATGTTATCTGGCGTGTCAAAATCCGGCTCGCCAGCACCAAGACCAATAACGTCACGGCCTGCGGCTTTCAGTCGCGTGCTTCGTGGTCACTGCAATCGTTGCAGACGGTTTCACACGAGATAGCGAGTCAGCGATAAAGCCCATAATGCCCTCCAATAGAAGCGGGTAGTTTCTACGCAAAATAAGTGCGCGCAGACCCTAAGGTGCTGCCCGTGGCTTGGCAAGCACTAACACATCACTTTCTCCGCTCAAATTTCGCCAAAACCTGCAGATCTTTTCAAATATTACTCCCCATCTATATTCACGGGTTGCTTAACGTAGCGTCTCTTGTATTTCCAACAGAACCCAGATAAGCAGCTCCCACATTGCCACTCTTAAAAATTTAGCTGGTGAAACCAGAGATGAGAGCCCTACTCCCGTGAAGACCCTACTGCGCAAATTCCTTGAAAATCAGTTCATACGTTTTGGAATGGTAGGCGGCTCCGGACTGGTTGTTGATCTGGCTGCCCTCGCCTTCTTCTGGCAGGTGGTGGGCCTTGACCCCCTGATCGCGCGAATCCTCTCCATCTGGCTTGCGATGACCAACAACTGGTTCTGGAACCGCGTGTTCACATTCCGCTCGCAAGGAAGCCCACTGGGTGAGTATGTCAGGTTCGTTCTGGTCAACAGCGTTGGCGCGGTGATCAACTACAGCACCTATGGCGCACTGATTATCCTGCTGGAAGGTTTCTCCACCTACCTCGCCGTCATCCTTGCCACACTGGTATCTATGGTATTCAACTTCGTGCTCTCGAAGATCTACGCTTTCAAAAGCTGAGCCAAACTTCCATTGGAAACCATGCTTTTCGGGGAAAATCTAAGCAGACATTAGGAGTGCCGGCAGGGCAATAAAACACCCTGCCAGCACAACGCACTCAGGTCCGCCAGCACCTACAATTTTTTTGGGAAATTTGATTGTTTTTTTTCGCCCTTGAATCAAATGGTACCCGCAGGTGCCCTCCACAAACAAGCCCTGCCGCTACGGTATGTACTGTTTTTTTTAACCATAACGAAATCAGGTGTCTCGCTGCGCAGAAGTGCGGTGGAAAAGTTTGGGCAATTCAATAACCCAAGCTTAACCAATTCCCCTTTCTTTTCTGCCGTTTAAGCCGCCTATTACTATGGTCTACACCAGACTACCGCCCAGCGCGGTTCGACGACAGGCAAGTGTTCGATAAGTTCCACTTGCAGACTAATTCAGAACGGGAGTAACGTTCTGTTACAGTAATAAGCGGGGACGAACGATGGCCGTAGAACTAGCACTATCTGCAGATACTGTTCGCACGATTGTACAAAAAGCGCGCGCTGTTTCCGAAAGCTTGCCAGACAGTTATGAAGACGGGCACGAGGCGACCTTGCCTTTGACACCGAGAAACTGGAAAGCGCCCACCATCATGAAGGGCTGGCAGAAGAAGAACACGACGACTTTTCTGAGTCCGAACTGAGAGAGATCATCGACGACCTGAATGTAGACGAGAAGATCGAACTGGTCGCAATCGCTTGGATTGGGCGTGGCGATTATGAGCAGAGCGATTTCGAACTCGCTTTCACGGAAGCGCGGGAACGAGCCAGTTCCCCGGTCTCCAACTATCTGCTGGGCTTACCGCTCCTGCCTGATTATCTTGAGGCCGGACTGGAAGCTCTGGACCTGTAATAAAATATGGGCAACCGCACTTTTACAATTGAGTGATGTGCTTAAGCCCAACCTGTGGTATATCGAACACACAAAAATCAATTAGGATACCCTTGTAGTAATCGATGTAATCCGTGTCTATCGGCCCCTACTCAGGAGAACAACTGACCAGGGCCAGGGGGGACAGAATGAGAACGTCACCAATCGAGTACCATCGTAAAGAACATGTCCATCGCATCCAGTCACCATGGCCTGTTGCAGCCATGGTCATTGCGGCCTTTACCGGCATCATGTTCCTGGCTCTTTTTGTTTTCTGACACTGTTCAGAAACACAAAAATCGCTGTGAGAGAAAGTCAACAGAAGCGTCAATAGATCGCTTGCAGTGCCCATATGCTTGAAGTACAGCTTCGGCATGACTAGGGCATCTGCAAATATTCTTCTTCTTCTGGCTGGCCTCATCTGGGGCACGGCATTCGTCGCGCAATCAACCGCAATGGACAATCTGGGTCCGCTGCAGTTTACCGGCCTGCGCTTTCTACTGGCGACATTGGTAATCCTGCCATTTGCGTTCCGCGAACGCCGCATCCACACCACTAAAAAGCTCCGCAAAGCGCATATTCCTGCGCTCTTGATGATTGGCGTTTCCTTCACACTGGGCAGCGTCCTGCAGCAATATGGTCTTGTCATCACCAGTGTCACAAACGCAGGCTTTCTGACGGCGATTTATGTTGTCCTGACACCCATTTTCGTAACCCTGCTGTTTAAAGGGCGACCACACTTTCTGGTCTGGCCCGCAAGCGCATTCACACTGATCGGCATCTATTTGCTCGGTGGCGGCCTGACAACGCTGAACATCGGCGATTTGCTCATGCTGGCCTGCGCAATCTTCTGGCACTACAGGTGATCTTTATCGGTCGGCTGGCCCATGATTCAGGCGCCCGATCACCGTTGCCGTAATTCAGTTCGCCTTCGTTGGCCTTGTCTGTCTGGTCCTGTCCTTCTTCTTTGAGACCTATTCTGTGCAGTCATTACAAAACGCATGGTTTGAGCTCTTCTTCACCGGAGCGCTCTCCGGCGGCATTGCCTTCACGCTTCAGGCCTTTGGCCAGCAATGGACCACTCCATCCGATGCAGCGGTCATGCTCTCCTCCGAGGCGCTCTTTGCAGCGCTGGCCGCAGCGCTCATTCTGGGGGAAAGAATTGCACCCATCGGCTGATCGGCTGCGCGCTCATCTTTAGTGCCATTCTACTGGTCGAGGTTGGACCGCACTACATCAAGTCCAGACGTATGGCTCAGGCCGAATAACGCCTGTCGCCCAAAGCGCACTCAAATCAGCACAAAACACAAAAGGCAGCCAACCGGCTGCCTTTTCTCATTCAAGCCCCAGCAATTCTTGCGCGCATATCTGCACCGGAATCCGTCACCTGACTGACGGCATAACGCTTACCTTCGTCAGCAAGTGCACCACCCACCATCAAAACACTTAGGAGAAGACCAGAGAGAAATCTTTTCATCAAAATACGCCCAACTGCAATTCGGGACCATGCTCAATGCCCACCACACCAACCCGAAGCCCATTGATCTAACGCAGCTTCCTCCGCAAAAGCGATCTAAAGCCCCTGCTCCATCCTCAAGCAGCCTTCAGCAATCTCTCCCGCGATGCAATTCGACTACCATTCAAGAAATGGACAAGCCCAAAAACGCCTGCAATACTTCCGCTTAGAGCATGGCGCGTTCATATGAATTCACGCAGTAAGCTCTAAGCGTTTATTTTCACGCGTATTCTTCTCCGAAAACCGGACCCACTTTTCGGGAATACGCTCTAGTTTTGATCTGCACAGTATTCCGGCCACTTATTCCAAGGCCTGACATGACTTTTCTGCAATAAATTTAGGGCTTTTATCCATGGAACTTAAGGAACGAGTTCGCCTCATCCCCCGCAAGACATTCTTCGATCCCGTCGAACGGGCGCTGGTCAAAATCAGCTTGCGGCCATTGGATCGCCTTTCTTGCACCCATCAACGGCGTGTACAACCTTTGGCTTGCCAGCACAGAAGACCCACAGTCCGCCCGTCCTCTGACAAACTTTGAGGACCGCCATATTGGTTTCATGGTCAATTGGACCTACGACAGCCGCCACATCCTGATAAAGCAAGACAAAGTGGGCGACGAAACCTTCTGCGTTATGTCTGTGCCCATTGATGGAAGCAAACCAATCCCTCTCAGCCCAGAGAAAGGGGTGCAAGCCCACCTGCAAGAAGCTTCGAGAAAGCACCCTGATGAGGTTCTGATCGCTCACAACGAAAGGTCAGAAAAATACTTTGATCTCTACAAGGTTTCCCTCGAAACCGGACACAGCCAGCTCATTGAACAAAACGACCAGTTTTCTAACCTATACACTGACAGCGATTTCAAGGTTCGCCTCGTCCGAAGTTACACCGATGATGGCGAGGCCGAATACCTCCATCGACCAGAGGGCAAAGAGTGGCAGCGTTACGCTCTCATTCCAATTGAAGACAGCCTGACAACCAGACCCCTTACGTTCAGCGAGGACGGTCAGATTTTATTCTGGATCGACAGTCGTGGGCGGGACAAAGCTGTAGTCGTGGCAGAAGATACCGAAACCCGATCTCGCACGGTGCTAGCAGAGGACCCGCGGGCAGACATCAGTGACCTGCTGTTTCACCCGCGTACAAGGCATCCATTGGCAGCAAGAGCCACCTACGCCCGCGACACCTTGCACGCCATAGACCACAATTCGAGCCAGTTCTCTCAGCTCTCAAAGAGCAGTTTTCCGGAGATGTCATATTCTGCAATGCCTCGGATGACGCCGAAAAGCTTATCTTTCTCCATGAGCAGGGATGCAAACCCGTTGAATACTCGTGCTTTGACAGATCAACCGGAACCGCCACGCACCTGTTTTCTGCTAATCCCAAACAAAGCAATCTGCCTCTCGTGAGCATGTCTCCCATAGAGATAAAGGCACGGGATGGACTTAATCTGGTCTGCTATTTGTCGAAGCCAACAGATGCAGAAAAGCCCTGCCCCATGGTGCTCCTCGTGCACGGCGGCCCATGGTGGAGAGATTATTGGGGAATGCACCCTACACACCAATGGCTCGCCAACCGAGGCTATGCGGTACTATCCGTCAACTTCCGAGGCTCCACCGGCTTTGGCAAAGCGTTCGTGAATGCCTCCAACATGGAGTGGGGCGGCAAGATGCAAACCGACCTACTGGATGCAGTGGACTGGGCTATCGAGGAAGGCATAGCCGACCCCGACCGTGTCGCAATTATGGGCGGCAGCTATGGTGGGTTTGCAACGCTGACCGGCGTGACCCAGACTCCAAAAAAAGTTTGCATGTGCTATTGATCTGGTCGGAATATCAAACCTGCTTAGCTTTCTCGATACGCTCCCGGAATACTGGAAAACGTGGAGTTTCCTCTACAAAACACGTCTTGGAGATTTCACGACCGAAGCAGGCCGTGCCTTCTTGAAGGAGCGCTCTCCCCTGACCCACGTCAACCGCATCGAAAAACCATTACTCGTCATACAGGGCGGCACAGATGTACGCGTCAGGCAATCAGAGTCAGAACAAATCGTCTCCGCCATGCAAGACCACGGCATTCCGGTCACTTACGGTCTGTTCCCGGATGAAGGCCACGGCATTCAGAAAATGCACAACCGCCGCGCCTATCATGCCGTAGTCGAGCTGTTTCTGGCCAAACATTTGGGTGGTCGCTACGAGCCAGTCGGAACGGATATGGAGGGCTCCTCCCTCCAACTCCTTGCAGGCCGGGAACTGATCGACGGTCTCTGAGAAAGCTACTTCAACGCCTCCGCGACAGCGCCCGTCAGGTTCGTTGCCACGGGGGCACCGGAGGCGACAAGGCGATGGTGGGCGTACATGCCGGTGGAAACCAGAATAGCAGAAGCCCCAAGGCCCTTTGCAGCATCGAAGTCATCAATACTGTCACCAATCACACACACATGGGCTGGGTCCACACCCAGCTCGTCAATGTGCGCCCGCAGCGCGTCGATCTTGAAATGCTTGCCCAGATCCCGCGCGCCATCAACCCGCGCAAAATGCTCGTAAATGCCGTTGTGACGAACCAGAGAAACCAGCTCCTCATGGGGAGCCATGGACAAAATTGACTGGCTTTTACCAGCCCCACGAATGACCTCAAGGGCGTGCAACGCATCCTGTACCAGCGGCAAATCATACATCACTGGCTCATAGACTTTCCCAAAACCGCTATAAAAATCAGCAAGCTCGGTCTCCGTTGCCGCACGACCCAGCACTGCCTTGAGATACTCCGAGAAGGGACGGGTATGGTGCTGGCGAACATCCTCAAACGTCACACCACTCTTACCGGCCTTCGCAAAACAATCGATTCCGTACTGAGCGGTGATTTCAAAATCGTCCAACAGGGTACCGTTCCAGTCCCATACAATGTGCTTTATCATTAAATCCAACCACCTACAGTTTATCGCCGAACAGTGCCCACCGGCTTTCGGAAAAAGATCCGCAAAAACAAACACTAAAGCAGCTCAACACTGTCACGTTAAGTACAAACTGCCTCGGTTTATATGCAAACAGATCAACCCCAGCACATGTGGTGTAAACACAAACGCCTGTCAACGGTGCACACAGTTACTTGAAGGGCCTAGTTCTTCTTGCGATAGGTCCGTGTCCCCGGACGCCGCCTGAACTTCGACCCGAGGAAGTTCGACGTGGCTTCTTCTCACCTGTCGCACCAGCTGGCGTCGGCATGTCAGACCCCGGCCCCATTTCACCCAGTCGTGGTTTGTGCACCTTACTGCCAGCATCAGCCTTGTCTGCCTCTGCCTTGGGCAGGTTACCCGAAGCGCCATACTTCTTCTTACCGCCAAAGCCACCGGTCTGCTGCTCAACAGAGGCCTGCCGTGCCATCGGATCGTCAGCAACCGCAAGCTCGGTCTCCTGCAAGCGCTTGATCTCATCACGCAGCCGCGCCGCTGTCTCAAACTCAAGATCAGCCGCAGCTTCCCGCATTTTCTTCTCAAGATCTTCAATATGGCCTTTGAGGTTGTGACCAATGGTGGCCCCTTCCTCAGCAAAGCCAGCATCAACGGAAACATGATCCTGCTCGTAAACGCTTTCCATGATATCGCCGATAGACCGCTTCACGCTCTCAGGCGTAATACCATGCTCTTCGTTATACTCTTCCTGTTTCGCACGGCGACGGTTGGTCTCCGCAATCGCCCGCTCCATGGAGCCGGTCATTCTATCCGCGTAAAGAATAACCTTACCATCACGTTACGCGCCGCACGGCCAATGGTCTGCACCAGCGAGGTTTCAGAGCGAAGGAACCCTTCCTTATCCGCATCCAGAATAGCCACCAGCGCGCACTCGGGAATATCAAGCCCCTCACGCAGCAGGTTAATCCCGATCAGCACATCAAACGCTCCAAGACGCAGATCCCGAATGATCTCGATCCGCTCCAGCGTATCAATGTCAGAGTGCATGTAGCGCACCCGCACACCGTTCTCGTGCAGATACTCGGTCAGATCCTCCGCCATGCGCTTGGTCAGCGTGGTCACAAGCGTCCGGAACCCTTGCGCTGCCTTCTCGCGAACCTCGCCCAGCAGATCATCACCTGAGTCTTGGCAGGCCGGATCTCGATATCAGGGTCAGTCAGGCCAGTCGGGCGAATAACCTGCTCGGCAAACACACCTCCCGCCTCTTCCATCTCCCATTTGCCTGGTGTTGCAGAGACGGCCACCGTCTGCGGCCGCATTGCATCCCACTCCTCAAACCGGAGCGGACGGTTGTCCATACACGATGGCAGACGGAACCCATACTCCGCCAACGTCGCCTTACGGCGGAAGTCACCCCGGTACATGGCACCAATCTGCGGCACGGTCACGTGGCTCTCATCAATAAACACCAGAGCATTATCAGGCAGATATTCAAACAGCGTTGGCGGCGGCTCACCCGGCGCACGTCCAGTCAGATAACGAGAGTAGTTCTCGATACCTGCACAGGCACCAGTCGCCTCCATCATCTCCAGATCAAACGTACAGCGCTGGTCCAGCCGCTGCGCTTCCAACAATCGCCCATGATTGTTCAACTCATCAAGCGCTGCCGCAGCTCTGCCTTGATCGACTTCATCGCCTGATTCAACGTTGGCTTCGGTGTCACATAGTGCGAGTTCGCATAGATTTTCACCAGCTGCAGCTCACCGGACTTCTTACCCGTCAACGGATCAAACTCGGTGATGCCCTCAATCTCATCCCCCCACAGGGAGATACGCCACGCCCGGTCCTCATAGTGTGCCGGAAACACTTCAATCGTATCCCCTCGCACGCGGAACGTCCCGCGCTGGAAGGCAGTATCATTCCGCTTATATTGCAGCGCCACCAGATCCGCCAGCAACTGCCTCTGCTCAATCTTCTCGCCAACTTCCAGCTGGAAGGTCATGGCCGTATAGGTCTCTACCGAACCGATACCGTAGATACACGAGACCGACGCCACAATGATAACGTCATCCCGCTCCAGCAGAGAACGGGTCGCCGAGTGGCGCATCCGGTCAATCTGCTCGTTGACGGAACTTTCCTTCTCGATGAAGGTATCCGTCCGCGGCACATACGCTTCCGGCTGGTAGTAGTCATAGTAGGAAACGAAATACTCAACCGCGTTGTTGGGAAAGAAGCTTTTAAACTCCCCGTAAAGCTGAGCCGCCAGCGTCTTGTTCGGCGCTAGGATCAAAGCCGGACGCTGTGTCTGCGCAATCAGCTGCGCCATGGTGAAGGTCTTACCAGAGCCAGTCACCCCAAGCAGAACCTGCGTATTATCACCGTCCTCAAGACCGGCTTTCAAATCCGCAATCGCCGTTGGCTGATCGCCCTTGGGCTCGAACTCGGACTCCAGAACAATCGGAACCCCGCCCTCGGACTTTTGTGGTCGCTCAGGCCGGTGCGGCACCCACGCATCTTCACCGGATTCATCAGAACGGCCTTGCTCAATCAACCGCGCCAGCGCCTGCACAGTCGCTGTTGCACCGGTAATCGTATCTTCCTTGGCCTTCTTCTGCTTCTTCTTCGTCTCCTTGACGTGAGTATCAAGCAGCTTCTCGGCATCTTCCAGCGAGATATCCAGTCCTGCAACAGGATTCAGACCACCCTTCGCCCGCTCCCGAGGGTCACTCGTCGCCCCCATGGAAGTGCCACGCGCCGACTTGGCAGGCGCTTTCTTCGCTTTGCTAGCTGGCTTCTTACTGGTTGATTTCGTAGCAGCTTTCTTCTTGGGCACTGCTTTCTCTTCAACCGGCTGCTCTGCTGCTTTTTCGGCTTTCAAACCAGAAAGATCTTCCTCTGCAATCTGGTCTGCCCAATCGGAAACAGACCCGGACAAGGGCGTACCGGAAAGAGCAGGCTGCGGAGCTTCACCAAAGCCGGAGGAAGACCCCTCAGTTTCAGGATGGGACGAAGAACTGGAAGAATTTGCTGGGCGCTTTGTCATGGTCACACTATGCCGTGAGTCATCTGGAAAAGAAAGTATGTTCTTAGTTCGTTCCATCACTCTGCGGTAAACATCCTCTTAATATCTCGGCTCGGTTTAGAAAGGAGCCGTTGCCCGCTCTTAACCAGCCTGAGCGCATTGATTTGAGTGCAGCCCGAGCTTGCCGCAGACTGCAAAACTGCGATCATGCGACCGCTCAGAACAACGGTGCTGTCACAACAAGCGCGGCTCAGCAGATCACCGCTCATCAGCATCCAGCGAGCAGGAACAACAAGAATGAAAAAAACGACATTTCGGAGCAGGTGCACTCACTGCAATTTCCGCCTCCCTTTTCCTTGCTGCATCCGGACACGCCGCCCCGCCCAACAACGTGAGTGGTCAGGTCCTTGTGCCGATCAATCATATCGCTGGCCTTAAGGAAGACGGTTCAGCAGATCAGGCTGTGACAGCGGCGTGTCAGGAAAAATTCGCCTCTATCCTTGGCGAAGAAGTGCTTGTTGAATACCAGATCAGTACAACACAAAATCAAGCCGTTGCATTGCTGGAAAACACACAAGTCAATCTAACACCACTCGGCATCCCGCAGACCTATTCCTTCACCTCGGACAGAATGCCAGCCCCCCTCAGCAATCAGGCTTTCTGCGGATCATCTTCTCAATGGAAGATGATTTCGATGACGAAGTGATCCACATCATCGCCTCGGGAGAGCAGCCAACAGATAAATGCTTCCTGAGCACCCAGCCCTTCAGGCTAAGGCAGTAAGGCAGATGCAAAGAAGGACAGACTTAGTTGAGTAGAGGACGTGAGAAACCCATAGTTTCCAAGCAATTTGCGCCATCCGAACTTGGGGCAAACCACGTCAGGCAACACTGGCACACGCCTTCCCGTTCCGATGCGATCGCAGCTATCCTCAGCACCACGCTTGTTTTGGGATCAGTTGGACAAGCCAGAGCGCAGCTGATTATGGACGAACTCATGCTCCCCATCGCCCATGTGGGGACCGGCGTCAGCACAGGCATGGCATCCTCAAATATGATCGATCATTGCCAGAAAATCTTTGATGAGTTTCGCGGTACAACGGTGTTCGTTGACTATGAGATCGACACCAGATCAACCTACGCCTTCGCTGAAATTGCAATTGACGGCGAAGTCATCAAGATGACCCCTCACCCGATCAAAGCCCACTACAAATTCTTCAGCAACGAGCTGCCGGAACACCTCACAAGCCTCGGCGCTCAGGCGGTCATTTTCCGCATCAACAACGAGTTCAAACACCCCTCGGTCGAGATCAAATTCAGCAACGACAACCGCTTCGAATGCAACCTCATGGCCTCCGCCCCAAAATAAAAAGGGCCAGAGATAACCATCCCCGGCCCCACAATTCTCATAGATAAGATCGTTTAAAACGCTACGCGGATTTTTGAAGAAACCGCGAAGTTCCAAGAGGCGTCGTATTCGTATTCTGTGGTAACAGAGGACGGAGCATCGCCAAACTTTGAGATTTCGTAGGTGCCTTCGCCCGCTGTCTTATAAATCGCACGGCCGCCAAGCGTAAACTTCACGTTATCGGCGAGATCGTAGCTGCCACCGAGGCTGAGAGAGTAAGTATCGGAGTAAGGACCACTAATGCCCTTGTCCCAAGTTACACTACTACCAAGGCTCAGTTTATCAGTCAGCTGATGACCAATACCCGCTTCAACTGTCCAGCCGTCGGTATAGCCTAGGCCCCGCTCAACCTTAGTGGGAATTGGTCCTCCCGGTGATGCAACATCAACGGAAATCCTGTCCAGCACGCTCCAGTCAGTCCACTTCACACCGAGAGAAGCCAGCCACTTCGGAGCAATACCAGTTTGGATCTTTGCTTCAACGGACTGAGGCAGACTGGCTTTAGCAGCCGCGTCGAAACTCGTTCCCTGAATAGTCAAAGCTCCATCAAGCTCAAGATCGATGGCGGATTCATAGGCAACCATTGCGCGCAAAGCGATCTCTGGCTTTTCAAACGCCGCACCAATGCGGTAGCCATAAGCACGCTCTGAATCAACGGAAATTTCAGTATCCAATTCGGACGGAACAGGCGTCAACGTCTTAGATAGCTGCTCGTAATCAACGGTCACAGAGCGCAGCCCACCAAACACACGAACGTAGTTACCTTTACTCAGCTCGTGTTTGTAGCTCAGCATTGCATCAACACCCAACGAATCTGCATTGGTCTCGCCAATCGCAAATCGGCCATTCCAGTCAAAACCTGGTTGTTCGCGAATGATATATGGCTGATTGATACGTGCAAACAGGTCCAAATTTTCCAACAGACCAATTTTTACTGCACCAGAAAACACTGAAATATCTGGCGCGATATCGTCCGCTCTCGAATTTGTTTTGTCTGTAGGAACACCAGTTTGTGTCGTCTCAGCATTCTTGAAATCAACATTACGGTTGGCGTAAGTCGCGCCGCTTTCGACGACAAACTTACCGTCAGCAAACATCAGATCGTAGTCTGCGATGCCTTCGGTGGACCAGCCGCCTGCAAATGCAGCGGCAGGAATCATGGATACTGCACAACCCAGAATTGTTGTCTGAGCCAATGTCTTGAGAACACGCATGCCCTCTCCCCCTTTTACTTCCCCGTACGCGGCGCTCAAAACGCCAACTGAGGTTCATCCAAATGGGAGCACTTGCGTAAGTAACGGAAATAGCAGCATATTTCGCAGCAATACAGCGAGCATACAATCCGCACTTAACGAGCATCAACGTGCCTCGCGCCAGTGCCATCCCACCAATTTGCAGGTGCAAACTGATATATTCTTGACTGCATGCATAACGCATTGAGAGGAAAATTCACCCCTCCCAAAGTATAAATACTACGTCATTTCGCCGAACCGAAAATTCGTAGCCCTAGATATAACCCAGAGTTATTATGGCATTATATTTACCAATATTAATTACACGGAAGATTATGACGAGAGCACAACAAGTATTAGATTATAGTCAACATTACCTATACGTAATTTACTTGCGAGCTTTGAGATGACACTTACGACAGTACAACATGCGTATTTCTTCCCACACCTGTTGCACATTCAGCACAAATAACGGCCCAACCCACACAGATATCCCACAACACCGAATCCCCCTCAAACAACAAAAGCCGGAGACAACGCCCCGGCTTCTGTACGTCATAGGATCGGCTATCCCTTAGAAAGCAATTCGCAGCTTTGTATCTACAGCGAAGTTCCAAGAACCATCGTACTCATAGGTATATCCGGAACCATTAGCTAAGTTAATAGCATCACCTTCTCCGGCAGTTTTATAGATAGCAGCTCCTCCGAGTGTAACTTTGACTTTATCATTCAAAGCGTAAGCACCACCGGCCGCAAAGGTGTAGTTATCAGAGTAGCTTCCACCAACTCCGCGATCCCACTGAACCGAACTACCAAGCTGAGCTTCTCATTAAACTGATGACCGATACCTGCTTTGACCGTCCAACCGTCTGTAAAGCCAAGCACCCGGTCCGTTGATTTACTACCGTCTCCATTATACAGAACGAGTCGATCAATGCTGGACCAATCCATCCACTTCACACCAAACGTCGCCAACCAGCCGGAGCAATGCCTGACTGCACATTCAGCTCAACAGACTGGGGAGCCGTGATTGAAGCGTAGGCTTCTTGGTGTATAGTTTCAATACCACCGCTAGCTGTAGGCACATCAAATATGTATGTATCGCCAGTAAGGTCTAATTTTACCTTGGAGTCATACACTAAGCTTGCTCTCAAGCGTAAGCAGGGATTTCATAGGCAACACCTGCACGCCAGCCCCACGCCATACCATCTGATTTAACCTCACCATCAGAAAAGTAATCGTCAGTAAAGAAAGGACTCAGCGCATTACCGTACACCATCCCAACAGACTGATAAGTTAGATCCAGCGCCTTTACGCCTGCGATCACCCGGAAATTGCTACTCCCATCAATCTGAAACTTATAGGCGCACGTCGCATCAAGCCCCATAGTAGTTGCGGTGGTTTCATACCCACCGTAACGTCCAGCCCAAGTAGGATCCATCTCTTCATTGATACTGAACGGTGAGTTCAAACGTCCGAGACAATCAAGATCCTCCATCAAGTTGGCCTTTACACCTACTCGATAATCCCAAATGTTTGGCGTCACACGCTCTTTTTTTCGAACCTGGCTTTGCTAGAGTATCAACGTCCGTAGGTAGAGCAGGTGGATTTTTACGACCTTGCGTTGTTGCATTCTTCACTTTGTAATCAACATTGCGGTCCGCATAAGTCGCACCAGCTTCAACCACAAATTTTTCCGGAGCGAACAGCAGGTCGAGGGACCCAACGCCCATGTTATCCCAGGCACCCGCAAAGGCGGCACCTGATCCGGCCAGCACAAAGCCGCCTGCTGCAAGGCCTAGCCCTGCATTCTTCAAAACCCGCATTATCTTCCCCCAATACTTGTGAGCTTCGGGTAATTCCCCAAAACCGAACTCACGTCTGAAGGGATGCGAGAATATGTCGTAAAGGATGAGCCCACCTCAGAGAAAGGTGATGCAATGTTTAAAACACTATATTAGCATAGACTAAATCTATACTTCCCCCACAACACGAATATCCCAACATCACTTCAATAGAACTGCGTATATTTACCGAGTAATATATTATCCGTACATTTGGCGTGGTCAATACCATCTATATGTAGTTTTAGGTATTTCTCTTCTGGAGCGACCCCTTCACCACCCGGAAAGCTGCACTAACTTCGACTTACGCCGGCAAAAAAACAGTTCCGCGTTGACAGCAAAAAGCCCATTCAATTCCAGAGCTTACGTATAGGGAAGAGTAAAGTTTTTGCGATCATAGAAAGGCAGGCAGAACACGCTAAACCCACTGAAATTTCAGCAGGTATAAAATTCACATTCTTTCAATGGAATGAAGCCTAACGGCTTTTTTATGCATCCAGCATCGCAATATCAGAACGGCACCGGCGAACTGATTCACTAGTATTTGAATCAAAAAAATACGATTTTCCCAGCTCAATGAAACTAGCTGTTTGCACCCAAAGCAAGGGCCCTCTCCCTCAGCAGTCACAAGCCTACTGCTGCAAGCACATTTGAAACACCTGCTGCGCAAGCTCCCGCATATCAGGATCATTTGGCCTGCTCAACATCTCCTCCCAAAGCCCGCGACCCATCAATTCAGAGGAGGTACAGGAGCATGCTTGCTCACACAGCTGAGCATCCAGACTCTGACTACAAGCAGCCACACAAGATTGCTGAAAGCTTGTGACCTGCACATCACCAACGCTGCTACCGATCACTCCAACAGTCACACCCGCCCAAACGATCCCGAACAGGATAGGCTGGTGCAAAAGGTAGGTTGCAAGCGAATGGCGACCAAACCACGCAAAACAACGCGAAATAACGTTAGGCGACGCAGAACCGCGCAAAAGGCGCAGCAGGTCATAACGCGCGAAGAAACTCCCGCAACCAACGCCGAGCAACACGGGCCCGAACCAAGGAATAAGTGGCACATAATCAACGGAAGACTGCGGAGAAGATGTGATCCCAAGCCAGAACAACTGGTGATAAGGCAGCACGAAATCCCCCATCCATTGATAGAGCAGGATCACTCCGGCACCACATAGCAACGCAAAGAGATAATGAGCACGCAAAAACGGTAGGGCAAGAAGGCTGGAGACAACAATGGAGTGCAGAATTCCAAAGCGAACCCATTGATCCTGAAAGATAAAATAGGTCACCACAGAAACCGCAAGCGCAGCAATAGCAACCTTGACCTCCCGTTTCCAGAAACTCTTCCAGCGGATACCACTTTTATGCGCCAGCACCAGACTGAAGCCGACCAGAAACAAAAAGCTTCCCGCAATCAGCCGAGCAAACAAGCGCCAGTCTGCATCACCGTCCACGTTCCAACCCACAACACCAAACCAGGAAAGATCCCAGGAAAAATGGTAGATCGCCATTGCCAAGAGCGCGAGGCCACGCGCCACATCCGCGAGGATAAGTCTTCCGGTCAATGGGCGCTGCTGCACGTTCGTCCCCTTCTGGCAAAGATAGCTCAAGTGGTTCACACCACTAAAAACACAGTGATTATCTTCAATCTTAATAAACCAACTCACCAATACAGAAAATCTCTCTGGTCCCAATAACGTGAGGAACCCTGTATAATTGGAGTGAATAAACTGACAAAAAGGCTTCGGAATGTCATGGAATACAAAAGGGCTGACCCATAGCGGCGGCCGCATCTACGCCCTCCTCCTCCTTATCGCCACAATGCTCATTGTCCTGTTCGCGTTTGTATTAAGCCCCCAACAAATACAGGTCTCCAGAACCGCACAGTGCGGAGAAGCATCCTGGTATGCCCTGCATTCTAAAACAGCAAGCGGGGAAATGATGGACCCCAGCAAACTCACCGCCGCCCACCTAACCCTGCCAATGGGAACCAACGTTCACGTCACAAACCTGAGCAATGGCAAGACATTAACAGTACGCGTAAACGACCGGGGCCCCTATGCAAAAAGCCGGTTGATTGACCTGTCCAGAGGTGCAGCAGCTGAATTGGATTTCATCAACAGTGGCGTTACTCAGGTCCGCATTTCCGTTTCAAACGAATTCGGTCACTACATGAGCGGACACTCCTGCTAAAAATTACACTATACTTATTCCAGAAAGACAAAGCACAAGCATGAATAAATTTTTAGGACAATTCAGGTAAAAATCAGGCAAACAAGACTGATAATAAATATAACTCAGAGTCTGATTGCTATGAAGTTATCGCGCAAAACATGTCTAGTTCTATTAGCCGCAACCCTGATCTTACCTTCTACTTATCGATTGTTAAGCCCGGCAATGGCGAATGTGCGCTTATCGTGCCCGCTGGCAACCGCTTGCAAAGCCAGCCGACCATTCCGATTGCCTCTGCAACTCGCACCAGTGCCTTCAATCGAACCTATGAGAAAAAGTTCCAGCGCATTCTCGCAGTTCTCAAAAGAGAACGCCGCCTGATCCAGAACATCAAGCAGGTTGCAGGCCTTTACAACATTGATCCAGTTCATATTTTAGGCGCTATTGTTGGCGAACACACCTACAATTACGACAGCCTCGACAGTGCACAAGGCTATTACATGAAGGCTTTGCAATACGCACGCATTCGCATCTCATTTCAGTATGACGGCGAAGAAGTCTGGAGCTTCATCAAGCGCCCACAATTTACCAAATGCCGCCAAGAGGAAACCAGCAACGGCCGCTGGAGATGTTACGAGCTGGTCTGGAACACAAGGTTCATGGGCAAAACAGTTGGCAGCACCCGTTATCCGCGCGAACCGTTTCACAGAGCCTTCTTCAGACCAATGTACGCAGGGCAAAGCTTCGGCTTAGGGCAAATAACCCCACTCACTGCACTAAAGATGAATGATATGGTCAACAGCGTCAGCGGCCTGCCAAAGCTCAGCTCAAAAGATGCATCAGGCCTTTATAAAACGGTAATGGATCCAAATAAATCAATCCATTACACCGCAGCAGTTCTGCGAGATGCCATCAACGCCTACAAAAAGGTGGCCAACGTCGATATCTCAAGAAACCCGGGCATCACCTCAACGCTCTACAACCTTGGCAACCCTTGGGAACGCGCCATTTCCTACCGAAACAAGCGCAGAATGAGCCATCACATTTGCCGCGCGAGAATTACTACGGCTGGCTCATCAATGAACGTATTGATGAACTCCGGGCAGTCCTTCAATAGCACGGCATCACCAGCACCGTGGCTGGTAACCGGCGCATCGAAATCAGCCAGTGGGACGCCAGCCTTCGCGCCACCTTCTATTTGGGTGCGCTGGATGGTTACCCACTGCGTTTTCATTGCATATCCCTGAAATTCAACACCTATTTTCGCAACGCTTCAACCGAGCGGAGCTTTTAAGGTCCCG
>BAXV01000005.1 GCA_001310715.1 Pseudovibrio sp. JCM 19062 | reverse complement strand
CTCATCAAGGACATTGCAGATCAAACCAACCTTCTTGCATTGAATGCCACAATCGAGGCTGCTCGTGCAGGTGAAATGGGCAAAGGGTTTGCGGTGGTAGCCTCTGAAGTGAAGCATCTGGCAAACCAGACAACCACTGCAACAGAAGAAATCTCCCAGCAGATCCATGCGATCCAGCAGGTGTCTACTGACGCTGTTGGCTCCATTGAAAATGTCACGAGCATGATGGAAAAGCTCTCCACCAGTTCGTCCGCTGTGGCAGCGGCAGTGGAACAGCAGTCGGTCACAGTCTCTGAGATTGCACGCTCCGTAACCGATGCTTCCGACCAATCCCGCATCGGCGAGTCTCAAATGATTGATGTTGCCAACACCATTGAAAACTCCACCAAAACGGCGGAAGACATCAATAGTCAGGCTGATAATATCTCTGGCGAAGCTGATCAGTTCAACCGGTCGATCAAAACCTTCCTTACAGAAGTGCAGACAGCTTAAGCGCTCTGAAATAGGCATTAATTTCAACGCAGTGGGGCAACTCACTGCGTTTCTTATATTCAGGGTCATGTGAACTGTGAGTTATCTGCGACATAGAGCCTACAGGACTTGCCGAAAGGAAAGCTTCTTTATAAAGTCCGCAAGCCTCAACACGAGGAAGACGCGGGAGAGTTGCCGGAGTGGTCGAACGGGGCGGTCTCGAAAACCGTTGAGCGCGCAAGCGTTCCGAGGGTTCGAATCCCTCACTCTCCGCCATAATTTTATTTAAGTTATTGATTTTAAAGAGTAAAACTAACATAGCTTTTATTAGCCCATCATAACACCCATCTTCCCAAAAGCTCTTGTTCGTTTCACGGGTGGTGCAAACTCTCTCTCGTGGGTTCGAGGGGCATGGTGTGTTTTGCTTTGTCTGTGCAATAACAGATGTATGAAGATAAAATCACATTCCATCTATTGAATGTGATTAGGAATCGGAAATGTAGAGAAAATTCTCAAAAATCTGTCCATATATTGCGCTGCGCCTCGCCCACGGTGGGAGGGGATTGGAAAGAACCTAGGAAGGTGAGGCGGTGCTACCTGAGGTCTCGACCGTGCTCACGCTAGAGCAAATCGAAATGATATTCGCAGATGACTCACCTTTCTGTGGATCGCTAAGGAGTTGCAACATTAGTTTCTGATGAATGTCCCCACTCTCAATGATAGCATTTCTCAAATGCGTTTGGAAAATTTCCGATCATGGCCTGTTCACGAGAGTTGTTCGTAAACTGCTTCATGACACGGCTGTTTTCTCTAACTTTGTCGATCATCATCGGTCAGGCCGTCTGTATGGATTATCTCATTCAGCTTGGAGATGATCTGAGAGAGGAATTCTTCCCGCTTGTCCTTGGGGTTGCGATTGCTGAGATCGCTGGCTTGCCCTCAGCCCTCAGCCCCTTCGTCTTTCAGATAAAGATCCTGTTGCCGCAGTTTGGATAGGTGGTAGTGACACAGCCTCACATTGCTGAGGTCAATCTGATTTTCCGTGCTCCTCCCATCGTGATCATGGGCCAAAAAAAATATCGTTTATTGAAATTAATCGATTTGTGCAGAAGGCGTCGATGACAAACACTAAACAAAAACACAGTTGACTTTTGGAAGCTCATACATTTTAGATCCGACGATAAAACGGCGGCTATTAAGATTGCCATTGATAGGCTTTCAAATCTCTAGCTTGCGGCATTTCTCGGGGAAACGCTTTGAAGAAAATACTCGTCACAGGATCTGCTGGTTTCATCGGCTTCCACCTATCAAAAATACTTCTTGAAGAAGGTTTTCTTGTTTGTGGCTATGATGGAATGACGGATTATTATGATGTCAGGATCAAGCAGAAACGACATACGTTGCTCTCGGAGAATGCAAATTTCAAATGCGTCGAAGGCATGCTGGAGGATTTCGACCTCCTGAGACAGGTTGCTACCGACTTCCAACCAGATGTGATCGTTCATCTCGCAGCTCAAGCTGGCGTTCGCTACAGTATCGAAAATCCGAGAGCCTACATTGACGCCAACATCGTTGGTACATTCAATGTGATTGAGGTTGCGAAAGAGCTCGGTGTTGATCACTTACTTATAGCTTCCACATCTTCTGTCTATGGCGCGAACACAGAGATGCCATTTGTAGAGACAGAACGAACAGAAACCCAGCTCAGTCTCTACGCAGCAACGAAAAAGGCATGTGAGAACATTGGTCACTCATATGCCCACATACATAATCTGCCTATTACCATGTTCCGTTTCTTCACTGTCTATGGACCATGGGGGCGGCCAGACATGGCCCTGTTCAAGTTCACAAAAGGCATCCTGGAAGGGACGCCGATTGATGTCTACAATCATGGCGACATGTATCGCGACTTCACATATGTCAGCGACCTCGTCCGAGGCATTCGTTTGTTGATTGACGAGGTGCCTGTTCGTCCAACAGGCCCTGACGCTATAGAACAAGGCGACAGTCTCTCACCCGTTGCACCGTTTCGTGTAGTCAATATTGGTAATTCCGAGAAAGTGCGCTTACTCGACTTCATTGAGGCAATCGAAGAAAAGCTCGGCAAGAAGGCCATACGCAACTACATGGGCATGCAACAGGGAGATGTTGAAGCTACGTGGGCTGACGCCAGTTTATTGATGAGCCGAACCGGTTACAAACCGTCGACAGACTTTCATGATGGTATAGCCAATTTCGTAGACTGGTATCTGGAATACTATGGCTACTAAAGACCCGAGATCAAACGTTTAACTAGATTCAGCTCATAAAGACGATTTTAATGTTTCCAAATGTTGAAGTGAAGATCGGCGTCATCGGTCTGGGATATGTTGGCCTGCCGCTCGCCGTAGAGTTTGGGAAGAAATTTCCTACGCTCGGGTTTGATATCAATGCAAACCGTATTGATGAATTGCGCTCAGGTCATGATTCCACTCAAGAAGTATCTGCCAGGAACTGGAAGTCTCTTCCAAACTCAGCTTCAGTTCAGATCTTCAACACCTCCGGGACGCCACGATTTACATCGTCACTGTGCCCACACCGATTGATGCAAACAAACGCCCTGATCTTAGCCCATTAATTGCTGCCTGCAACACAGTTGGCAGCGTCCTATCAAAAGGCGATATCGTCATCTTTGAAAGCACCGTTTATCCGGGAGCAACCGAAGAAGACTGTGTACCAATTTTGGAGAAGTGGTCGAAACTGTCTTTGAATGAAGATTTCTACGTCGGCTATAGTCCTGAACGTATTAATCCGGGCGATAAGCAGCACCGGCTTCCCAATATTAAGAAAGTTACTTCAGGCTCTACACCTGAAGCCGCACAGTTCATTGATGAATTGTACGGAACCATTATTTCAGCTGGAACCTATTCAGCTTCTTCTATTAAGGTTGCTGAAGCTGCCAAGGTCATTGAAAACACCCAGCGTGATCTAAACATCGCATTGGTCAACGAACTCGCGTTAATTTTCGAGCGCATGGATATTGATACGCTGGAGGTATTAGAGGCTGCTGGAACCAAGTGGAACTTCCTTCCGTTCCGCCCCGGCCTTGTTGGTGGACACTGTATTGGGTCGACCTATTACCTTACTCACAAGGCCCAATCCCTCGGCTACCATCCAGAGGTGGTATTAGCAGGCCGTCGCATCAACGATGGAATGGGCTCGTACGTTGCCAACCGCTTCATACGCGAACTCATTCAGAGAGACGTAAAAATCAAGGGGGCACGTGTTCTCGTGATGGGGTTAACGTTCAAAGAGAATTGCCCAGACCTTCGCAATACTCGTGTGGTTGACGTTATTGCAGAACTGCAAAGCTATGGCATTGAAGTCGCGATAACGGATCCTTGGGCGTCCAAAGATGAAGCCCAAAAGGAATATGGATTAAGCCTCAGCGAACCAGAGGAAAACGCTTACGACGGCATTTTTCTACTCGTTGCGCACAATGAATTTGTCGAGATGGGCACCGACCACATACGCTCCTTTGGAAAGCAAGATGCCGTCCTGTTCGATCTGAAGGGCGTTCTCAACAAGGACAGCGTCAGCTGTCGTCTCTAAACAATCATTAACCGCAATGCACTTCTCAAAACTGGATTAACGACGTGAAGATCTTACTTATTGGTTCCTACGCACCATCGCTAGTTAATTTCCGGGCACCATTAATCAAAGACTTGGTTTCCAATGGCCATGAAGTGCATGTCAGCTGCCCAGATGTAAGCCGTGAAGTACAGAGGAAAATCAACGATCTTGGAGCAACAGTTCACGACATAGCAATGTCCCGAACGGGCCTAAACCCCATCAAAGACGTCTTATATCTGTATTCATTAAATCGTCTTATCCGGAAGCATGGCATTCAGTTTCTCATCAGTTACACCATCAAGCCAAATATTTGGGGAGCATTGGCGGCGTGGCCTAATGGTGTACCATCAGCGGCCCTAATTACAGGGCTCGGGTATACTTTTGCAGGCAACAAAAGCTTGAAACATAGTCTCGTTAAAGGCGCGGCATCTTTATTACTATCGTTTGCGACTAGCAGAAATCGGTTCTTGGTATTTCAAAATCCAGATGACCGAGATGAGTACCTTAATGCAGGCTATGTTCGAGACAAAGATAAGATTCGCATGATGAACGGATCGGGGGTGGACCTAAATCATTATGCAAAGTCCCCGCTTCCCAAAGAACCCGTATTTTTAATGATTTCCCGTTTGCTTGTTAGCAAAGGTGTAAGGGAATATTGCGAAGCCGCTGTGCGAGTAAAACGAGAGTTTCCAAAAGCGCGATTTTTGCTGGCAGGATACCTAGATAAAGGCCCTGATAGTATAAGAGCAACAGAACTGGACCGCTGGCTAGAAGACGGTATTGAATATCTCGGTTTTCAAAAGGACGTCCGTCCTGTAATCGCTGAATCAAATGTCTATGTTCTTCCGTCCTACAGAGAAGGCACTCCTCGTTCTGTTCTTGAAGCTATGGCCATGGGACGCCCAATCATTACGACCGATGCGCCAGGTTGCAGGGAAACTACTGTTGATGGAGAGAGTGGGTTTTTGATTCCAACAAAAGATACAGATTCTGTCGCGCAAGCTATGAGACGATTCATTGAGAATCCAAACCTCAAAAATCGTATGGGTGAAGCAAGCTACAAGCGCGTGTTAGACAAATATGACGTGGAGCTGGTGAACAAAAAGCTTATTGACGATCTTGCTCTGAAGCAATTGTGATTTAGGTCTTTGGAAGATACAACGGGCATGAAAGCATCAATTAAATGGACAAACTAGCTTATAAAATAAAAAGTTTTTCCCCTAGCTTCTTTCGTTTGCTGGCAACAGCCGCTGGTATTATCACAATTACTCGATACGGAAACACTGTCAAAACTGTACTTAAGCAATCTGGTCGATTTGAAGCGCACGAAAACTTGCTAATTCGCCCTCTAGCAACAGAAGATGCAAACCTCCTTGCTACTTTCTTTGTCGAAACTCCCGATGAGGAATTGCTGTATTTCAAACCGCATGGTTTCTCCGAGGGGGAACTTGTCCAAATTTTAAGGACAAACTCATTTATGAACTATGGGATGTTTATTGATGGTAAGTTAGAAGGATATGGATTACTCAAAATTTCGCCTACCGGAACAGCGTATATGGGTCGGATAGTTTCTCCTATTTGGAGAGGCCACAGGTTGGGGGGGCTTTGGGCTCAGTTCCTCTACTGGCAGGCTTCTCTTGCTGGGCTGACAACAAGAGCAACGATTAAGCAAGATAACATTGCTTCTATTAAATCACATCAGTCCATTGGGAAATACAGAGAAATCGGAAAGCTCGCAAACAATCATATTATGATCGAATATCCTAGTACGCCTGTTCAAAAACCTCAATTTCAATTAAAGCGACGTTCATGAGCAAAAACAGTTCTCTAACTAACTTTATCACAAATGTCCGCTCCATCTACGGTGAGGGTTTTATTCCACTTCATCGACCTATTTTCCAAGGACGTGAACGCGAGATACTTGTCGACGTAATAGATAATAATTTTGTATCATCAGCCGGCCAGCAGGTAAGCGAATTTGAGCAGAAAATTGCTGAATACACTGGCGCAAAGTACGCAATTGCGACTGTAAATGGCACAGCAGCACTACAAGTAGCAATGCAGCTGGCCGGCGTGCAACGAGGAGACGAAGTACTAACACAAGCTCTCTCATTTATTGCCACTTGCAATGCCATTAGCTATCTTGGCGCCAAACCAGTCTTTGCCGACGTCGATCTTGATACAATGGGTCTAAGTCCGGCTGCGGTCCGTCAGTTCATTCAAACGAACTACGAATTTCAAAAAGGCTCTTGGATTAACAAAACATCAGGACGACGATTGGGCGCGATCGTGCCAATGCACACGTTCGGGCATCCTGCACGTATCGAAGAGCTCGCAGCGTTGTGCGACGAATTTGATGTACCTCTTGTGGAAGATAGTGCGGAGTCTTTAGGGAGTACCGTCGATAAGCAACACACAGGTACTTTTGGGTTGTTAGGAGCTTTTTCCTTTAATGGAAACAAGATAATCACCACCGGTGGTGGTGGCATGATCGTGACAGATGATGAAGAGATCGCACAACGTGCTAAGCATCTAACGACGACCGCGAAGGTTCCTCATGCTTACGAATTTGATCACGACGAAGTCGGTTATAATTACAGACTTCCAAGTCTGAATGCAGCGCTCGGGATTGCTCAAATGGAGCGCCTTGATGAAATGCTGGAAATAAAGTCCAAAATCGCTCAAAGGTATAGAGACCATTTTGCAAATACTGACGTTAATTTCGTTGACGCACGTGAGGGCACTCATCCGAATTTCTGGCTGAATGCCATTTGCGCAAAGGATAAAGCAGAACGAGATCTTTGGCTCAAAGAGACTAATGAAAATGGCGTTATGACACGCCCTATTTGGAGGTTGATGACCAGTCTTAAAATGTATAGCGACTGCTTGCATGATGGACTGGAGAACTCTCGCTGGCTTGAAGAGCGCATAGTTAACATCCCTTCATCCGTCCCAGAAGGGCACCTCTGATTTTCCCGTACTGCATTGGCCTGAAACTATGACTGACATTACCACTAACAATTTGAAGCACGGTATTCTAAATCTTATCGGTCGGAATGCTCCGCTATTTGAAGCTGATATAGGAGCATACGAAGAAGAGCTTTCCGCAAAAGTTCAAAGCGGACGTTTTCTTGTAATTGGTGGAGCTGGCTCAATCGGGCAGGCCGTGTGCCGCGAAATCTTTCGCAGGCAACCTAAGGCCTTGCATGTGGTCGATATCTCCGAAAACAATATGGTCGAACTGGTGCGAGATCTTCGCAGTTCTATGGGGTATATTGAAGGTGATTTTCAAACCTTTGCTTTGGACTCTGGCTCAATAGAGTTTGATGCCTTGATGGGAGCAATGGAAGGGTACGACTATGTCTTTAATCTCTCAGCTCTAAAGCATGTACGCTCAGAGAAAGATTCCTTCACTCTGATGCGCATGATTAAGGTGAATATCCTAAATACAATTTCGAGTATTCAATGGGCGCAAAAATGGAACGCAAAAAAAATACTTTTGCGTTTCGACTGATAAAGCCGCAGCACCTGTCAATATGATGGGCGCCAGCAAGCGCATAATGGAATATTACCTTATGCGCCACAGCATCGAGCTGCCGATCTCAACCGCTCGCTTTGCAAATGTTGCTTTTTCAGACGGTAGTTTGCTGCATGGATTTAATCAGAGACTTGCGAAGCGGCAACCATTTTCCGCTCCCAATGACGTACGCCGTTATTTCATAACGCCCCAGGAAAGCGGTGAACTATGTTTAATGTCCTGCCTTTTGGGAAATAACCGGGATATCTTTTTCCCAAAATTAAGTGAACAGCTTCACCTAACGACCTTCTCCGAAATTGCGGTGCGTTATTTGGATAGTCTTGGCTACGAAGCAGTCGAATGCGCATCTGAAGACGAAGCACGCCAAAACGTAGAGACGCTCGCGGCACAGAAAAAAATGGCCCTGCTATTTCTTCAAGAGTGACACGACCGGTGAGAAGGATTTCGAAGAGTTTTACACCTCTAAAGAAACTCTAGACTTAGGACGCTTCCACAATCTCGGCGTGATCATAAATGACGCCCAGTTCGATGAACGGAAGTTGGATTACTTCCTAAAGAAAATAAATCAATTGCTTGATGCCAAACGCTGGGACAAACCAGAACTGGTGAACTTATTCAACGAAATGATTCCAGAATTTAACCACAAAGAAACCGGCCGCTATTTGGACGGGAGGATGTGAGCATGCAGAGATTCTTTGACATCCTCTTTTCCGGATTAGCACTATTTGTTCTTTCACCGCTTCTCCTACCGATCATGGTTATTTTGAAATGCTCAGGAGAAGGAGAAATTTTCTTTTCTCAGAACCGAGTAGGTCAAGGTGGTAAGCACTTTAAGCTTTTAAAATTCGCCACTATGTTGAAAAACAGCCCCAACATTGGCACCGGTACTGTCACACTAAAAAAATGATCCGCGCGTTCTTCCCGTTGGCCGTTTTTTTACGCCAAACCAAAATTAATGAGTTACCGCAGCTTATAAATGTGCTTAGGGGTGATATGAGCATAATAGGCCCTCGCCCCCAGACGCAGCGCTGTTTCAATGCATTCCCTCATGAAGCTCAGCAAGAAATCATTAAGGTTCGCCCCGGACTCTCTGGGATAGGCTCAATTGTGTTTAGAGCTGAAGAAGACCTCCTTGATCAAGCGGAGGACGCGGATGCATTTTATGACAGGGTAATAATGCCTTACAAAGGACAATTAGAAGAGTGGTACGTACACAATAATACCATAACAGTGTATTTCCTGCTCATTGCACTAACAGTATGGACAGTGATCAAATCCAACAGCAACATGGTCTGGAGGCCCTACCAAAGCTGCCAAAATGCCTGAGGCATTGGAAGCCAAAGTACAGTTCTCCACGCCAAATTGAACAAAGATATTTCGTAAATATTAGATAACCAGGGGCCGCTTCTCATTTCCCAAAAACTACAAGGCACAAAGAAGTCCAAGAGCATCCGTTAACAGAAGCTAGCAAATAATGAGTGTCGAGGAAGTGACCGTTAGTCTTGAGATGTTGCTGCTGTGTGCACAGAAGAGTTGTTCGTCCAACTGAATTACAAATTCGGAGCATATTTTGTATCAAAGATACTTTGATAATTCCCCAGGTGAAGGCAAGCTTGGCTTTTTAAATAAGCTGCGGGCGACTGATCTCGTCAACAGGATTGCTTTGGTTTTTTCTATCCGGCTTTGCAACACAGTTCTAGCATTCGGGCTATCCGTTTTTTTACTGCGGACATTGGGGCTTGAGAGCTTCGGCATATACGCTGCTTATACCGCTATCATGTCTTTGACCGTTTTGCCCATGACTTCCGGCCTTCCAAATCTAATTGTCCGTGCCACCGCTCCTGCCTTCGCGGAGGGTGACGATGCCAGGGTGCGCGGTATTTTGCAATTCGTTCTCCTAATTTTTGTTGGTTATTTACTCTCCCTTTCTCTGATCGGGGGCCTAGCCTATTGGTTGATGCCAGATTGGCTACCTGTCGGTTTGTTATTACTGCTCTGGCCACATGCTTTTTTTTCAAGTTCTTGCTGCCATGCGATCCGCTGTACTGCGCTCTGCTGGACAGATCGTTCGAGGACAATCCTTGGAGAGGCTGATACAGCCTTTGATTACGCTGTTATGCAATATAATCTGGGTAGCTTTCGCTGGGGATGCTTTCTCGGTCACACATGCAGTAGTTGCCCTCCTTTTTGCCCATGCAGTTACATTCCTGTGGGGTGGTATCTGGGTTCGGAGGTTTGCTGTTAAAAAAGGGCCTGTGTCGCCGATCAAACGCGGTGCTCTCTGGCGGGAAGGGCTACACCTGTCAGGCACAGGCTTGCTGTCATCGATGATGATGAACGGTATGGTACTAATGATTCCGGCATTAGCATCCTTTGAGGCGGCCGGTCTCTATCGCATTGCTACCGCAGTCGCCTTACCTTTGATATTTACCCATGAGGTACTGGGTCAGGTAGTGGCTCCAAAATTGGCACAACATTGGCACAAAGGAAATTTGTTAGCGCTATCGCAGATTATGCGCAATGGCGTATGTGCCTCTTTCGCGGCGGTTTTTATAGGGATCTTGGCACTTTATTTTTTTTGGGGAGCCGTTGATAATATGGGCCTATGGGCCGGGAAGTCACGGAGCTATTTCGGTCGTCATATTGCTAGCGTTGTCCCATTGGGCCAATACCGGCGGCGGCTTCCGTGATACGATGCTAAACATGGCTGGATACTCACAATATGTTTTCCGTGTGTCCTACATTTTAGTTGGGACGATGCTTGTATGTGCACCGTTGCTGATATGGCAGTTCGGCGCAGCAGGTGCTGCATTGACTTTGTTGCTCTACCAACTCAGCACCTCGATTTGGCTTACTCGAATAACTAAGCAAGTCACCACAGTAGATCCCTCAATTTTTGGCATTCTGAGGATTATAAAATAACCAATCAGGTCAACATTATTCATTTAATTAAGGATTTGGCAGTCTCTCGTAGCCCGTTCTGGTTACGGCGTTACCAATCCACGCTTTCAGGAGAATCTGGAAAACATCATTAAAGGACGTGTTCATGCAAAGTTCAATTTTAACTCGGGCATGAATGCTTTCTTCTGTTCCTTAGATATCTTATATCGTTATTCCGCCGCGATAGCTTCCCAATTGTTTTGGCTGAGGCAGGCTTCTAGAAATTTGCTGCATAAAACGAAGGAGGTAGGCGGCACTAAGGTCATAGTCACTTTAGGTCAGGACGAGCAGTCCCGTTTGGAGGCCAAGGATTTTTGTAGCGCCATAGTCAAGGCTGCGTCTCTTGATCTTCCACGGCTCAATGAGATGGGCACACATGGTTTTGTGACACAAAGAGGCATTATCTACTCCATCACATTGTCGATGCCTACAGTAGGATCGAATATAATAGTTTTCTTGTAATGGAAACTCTCAAAGAATTTGTTGAGTGACTGCTCTGAAGAATGTATGACTTCGGCTCAATGAAACGAAGATCATCATGCGGGGCATTTTCTTCAAATATATTCTGATGAATGGCGGAAAATTTTGTTAACTTTATTTTCTATTATTTGGTTTGCAAGCGTCCTTGTGATTGCGATGACGAGAATTACAAATCTTTCAGTTTTAATCTTGTCATCGTTAATTTACAGCTCGCCAATATTTTGGATTAGGGCGGGAAATGACATTCCATTATTTCTTTGGAGCGTTGTTCTGACGCTAATCTGCCTATCTAAGTTAGTTTTATCGAGTAGTAGCAATTCTGCGAGGACATGCACACTTGGTCAGATCGCTGTAGAACGTGGCCGGAAAATATTTCTAAATAGGTTTTTCAATTTCGCCTGCCTATTTGTCTTCGCAGCAGTTGTCGGATTGAGTGGTGGATTCAGCGTATTTTTTTTGAGGGGAAATACGGTACAGTTCCTGGTGGCAATATTGTGATCTATTACAGTTGGAACAGTCTTTTGTTCGTTACTGCCGCTTATAATCTTAGAACTAGGCGGTTCCTAGATCCATTCAACCTTTTCTGTATTGCTCAGGTGCTTCTAATCTTCATCGGTGGAGACCGCACAATTCCAATAATGTATGTCGTTGTCATCCTAAGATACCGACTGGACGGAATGGTACCATTGTCTCTGTTTCGTGGGGAGAAGTTGGCTTTTGGCCTTCTCTTTCTTCTTAGTCTGCCTGTACTGGCAATATCAAAGTCAATCTATACCTACTGCCTGTCTATGGGTTCTCTTCTGAGTTGATACAGGCAATTTTCAAAAATGACGTCTGGGATATTGCTACCAAAGATTTTGAGCCGAACGGCATTTATCTTATCCTAGTACATCTTACCGAAGGCGGAATTGAATACAATCTCTTCGATTTGATCTCTGGCCTGCTCGCATTTTTGCCAGGCTCTTCTGCTCTAGGAATTGACCCGCATATCTTCTCCAATGCAGTCAAGTTAAAGTATTATTCGAGCTGGAGCGATGCCGCAGGAGTTGGTGCGAATTTCTGGGCGCAAGGCTGGGTCGTTGGCGGCCTCATTGGTGTACTTATTTTCTGTATCGGACTGATTCTTCTACTCATTTGGCTAGATCGGATTATGATCCGGACAGAAGATCCCGCAATTCAAGCGCTCCTAGTCGCACTTGTAGCGGTTTTAGCGTTTTATATACAACGCAACACGTTAGAGCAAATTTTGTCTTTCGCCGGGAGATACACGGTGATTTTCTTTTTGATACGCATCACTGGAATGGCCCTTTGGGATATTCTGCCAAAACGCAGGTTTTTGAGGTAAAGTTGAATACGAAAGCACAAGATATCAGCCTGTCTGTTTGTATACCTATTTTTAATCATGCTGACCGGCTTCGGCTGCAACTAGACAGTATAGCTGGATTTCAAGGAGACAAGTCCCAAGTCGAATTCATTGTGGTGGATGATGCCTCACTGATGATTTACCAGTTGTGCTAGCGGCGTTCCGAGCGGCGGGATGGTCTTTGATTTCTGCTCGTAAAGAAGAAAATGGCGGTCGTGCAGCAGCGATGGCTCAAGCAGTCAAGTTAGCTCGGGGGCGTTTTGTGATGATTATGGACGGAGACGATACGTTTGAGGCAGGCGCACTTGAACATATCCTCTCTGCAATTCAGGCTCTCAACCCAAAGCTTTCTCATGGTAGCCGAACCTGTGTTGGCTTTGTATTCGGAACGATGATCGACGAAAAGAATACACTGAGAAGGAACTCCCCTCCGAACGGCTTGATTTGCTCCTTACTTTCCTTGCGCGCTGATCATAACGTGCGTGGCGATCTCAAAGAAGTTGTTGCTCGTGAGGTGATCACGGGTGCGCTATGCGACCTTTTTGATACATATCGCCGAGTTCCAACTTCGTTGTTGTGGGCACGTATATCAGAGGAGTTCTCTGTTCTTTGCGATAGTCAACCAGTCGTAAGAAAAGTCTATTTACCTGGGGGGATGACTAAGTCCTTGATGTCATTACGTCGTAAAAATATTGCCCCGCTTCTGGAACTCTATTCGACAATTATTGCTTCACAGGCTTATGATTCTCATAGTTATAGAATAAGAGCCCTATTTAACTATCATCGCTTTCTTGTTTGGCCACACAAAGGACAGCATCGAATTCGGTTCGATGCAATGGGGCTACCAGCAATTTTTGGATTTGGGTTCGGTGGATACGAAACAATCAAGTACCAAATTTTGAGAGGCATGAGGGTGTTATGGAGACGCTGAGAATGGCGTTCCCGACCCTTGATCTTCTTTCCTGTATCATAGCCACATTGCCACGGGCATCCGGCTCGCTCTTGACGCTCTGGCTATCAATGATCGCCAGTGTTGGACGATCTTTGCGCGCTCGAACTGGCGGGTTTTTGGGTAAAACGCTTCATGAAGCCGATCCAAAGTGCTGTCATGCGAAAAACGCTCGAAATTGTAATGGACTGCGCTGCTTGGAGGAAAGTCCTTCGACAGAAGAGTCCACTGAGAGCCAGTTTGGAGAAGATAAAACAGAGCGTTGATCTCTGCCCGCCGATCAGTGCTGTGCCGTCGGCCCCGTTTGGGCTGGCTTGGCATGTGAGGTTCAATCAAAAACCATTTTTCGTCGGTTAAGTCACTTGCATATCGTAGCCCTTTACGACAATGAAGCTTTCGGGTGAACGGGGTGCAAGCCATTCGAGTTCTCCGAGTTTGTGGCAAAACCGTAGAACTCAAATTACTTCGTTCATTCATGGTTTTATTTTGAACAGACTCTAAGTGGCGATGCAGCACGATACTTTCTGAACCGAATACCAAACTGCCTCACAACGTAGTTACTTTCACAATCGATCCTAAATGAAGGCACAAAAAACCTTGTTATGAAGAAAATCCTACACATCATAACTGGACTGGCTGACGGAGGCGCAGAAGCTGTCTTATTCCGTCTTTGCGCTCACGACACGATAAGTCATCACGAAGTTATTTCTCTGTGCGATGCGGGGAAATATGGTCCGATGCTCGAAAGTAGGGGTATTAAGGTTACTTGTCTAAAGATGCCAAGGGGAAGAGTTACATTTACTGGCCTGTGGCAACTTTGGCGTCTCATCCGCAAATCTCGCCCGGATGTAGTGCAAACCTGGATGTATCATGCCGACTTGCTCGGTGGCGTGATCGCGAGGCTAGCTGGGCAACGCAACATTTTCTGGGGCATTCGTCACACTGACCTTGTGGTTGGAGAAAGCTCGCGTAACACCATTTGGGTGTCAAGACTGTGTGCTTTGCTTTCCCGCTGGATTCCCCGAAGCATTATCTGCTGTGCCGAACGGGCGAAGGAAGTGCACGCCCAGCTCGGATATGACGGCAACCGCATGTGCGTAATTTCTAATGGTTATAATTTATCGGTTTTCGGTCCTGATCATGACGCTGGCATCCGGTTGCGGATGGAACTTGCTCTGACAGCAGATGAGCCAGTTATAGGCTTCATTGCCCGATACAATCCTCAGAAGGACCACGACACTCTCCTCAAGTCGCTTGCTCGCCTGAAAGCCAGAGGAAACTGTCCCCGGTGCCTGTTGGTCGGAACGGGGATGGATGACAAGAATAGTGAGTTAATTACGAAAATCGATAAGTTAGGATTACAAGACAAAGTCCTGATGCTTGGACGTCGAAACGATATTCCATCGGTCATGAATGCGCTGGACCTACATGTAATGTCATCATCTAGCGAAGGTTTCCCAAATGTGCTGGCCGAGGCAATGGCCTGCGGCACACCATGCGTTTCCACGGATGTGGGAGATGCAGCCGTTATAGTTGGTAATACGGGACTTATCGTCCCCCCTCGCGATCCAGAGGCGCTTGCGGTAGCTATCGAGAAGATGCTTGAGCAGAGGAATGGCCCGAACTGGCCAACCCGCTGTGAGGCAGCTAGTCGTCATATTGAGGAGAACTTCTCCATAGAGAAAATGGTTGAGCGCTATCATATGGTGTGGAACAGTAAGTAAGTACGTGTCGACACCATTAAATTGCTGGAAACAATCATGAGGAAAATTCGCTGCTGAAGCAAGATCAGCGAGCCTGCCTATCATTATTCGATGACGGGCAGGTGGACTGGTTTGGGAACAGTGGAGGGACTTCTGTTAAATCGACAGCAAACACAGCCATCTCCTTACGTTGAGATGGCTTGCTTACTTTTTTTGCAAGCACTTCCTTCAAAAGCTCATTTTGCAGTGAAAGCTCCGTTGCTCGTCCTCCGCAAAACTCATCGGTGCATCAAGGCCACCAGATTTTGCTAGCTATTTGTAATAGGTCGCTGTGCTGATGCCAAGCTCCCGTCACAGCTGCGCAACCGGAATACCGCTTTCGCCTTACTTTAAAATAGCAATGACCTGCGCATCGCTGAAACGAGATTTGTACATAAAAGTCAGTCCTCAATATGAGGCAACAATATCTCTACTTTTAGACTAGATTAATTGGCGGGGGGATTACCCCTTCAGATGGGCAAGCCTCTTATTTACAGTGAAATATAGGGGTATGAAATTACAGTGTTGTCGCTCTCATATTTTTCCGTTTTATTTATGAGTGGTCATTTTTGTCAATCCGATCTATGGGGTCATTAAATGCTTGCGAAGAAAGTTAGACGATAAAGCGCATCGATTTGTGGGGCCGTCAGGTAATCCAGCAATGAGTGCAAGAGTTAGATAACACGTGCTTACAACGATCCTAGTCTACATTCGTTGATAGGCAAGGGTGTGTTTATCTAGAATCGCTCTTTGGTATTGCATGTCCTGCGTTGCGCTAGTTTCTAACTCATAGAAAAGGAGAGATCCTTTGCCTAAGTTCGGTTACCGCAAGCTATCTGCTCGTGCACATATTGAAACCTTACATCCTGTCGGAAGTAGCGGATTTGTCTGTTGCGCCACCAAACAAACGGGAGCGTGGCATCATTCCCATGAGAGCCCCGAGAGGGCGCGGCGGCAAGCTACGCTTAAGGAGGGGCGCAAGGGACAGTATGTTTCCCTTCAGCGCTTTCCAACGTCGTGCAGCGATGACCTGCAACCCACAATCAATGCGGTCTATGTGGATTTGAACTTTTACCGCAGCCCTCAGCTTGCGGTCTACACGCAGGCTGAGTTTACAGAATATGCGATTAGCTTACTGGAGCCCTATGGTCTTCCCATTCCCAGCCTGATCCACCAGACCCACTCAGGCGTTCAATTCACTTGGTTGGTTCATGAGGCTGAGGTTAATGAGGGCGAGTGGGGTGATGTTCAGGCAGGCTTGAGGGCGCTCTTTGAACGCCACGACGTTCCGACAGTGAACCAGGGTATTAAGGGTGTCATAAGCGTTGCTGGCTCTGGCAATGCACCTCATGACGGAACGACGCAGGTCCTTGGTTGTGACAAACGCTATGGCTTTTTGCAGCTTCAAAAGCTGCTTGAAGTCACGCACAACCGGATTGGGAAGCCCTCCCGCCAAAAGCGCAGCCAGCCGGGTAAGCTAGGGACGAGCAAGTGTCTCTGGACGGGCATTCTTCAGGAAGTCGAGGAATTGATCGTGTTAAGGCGGCTCAAGGGTGCGAGCCCGGGCTTGAGGAGGAATATGGTTTCATTATCGCAGTTGCCTGTTCAAAGATCTATAACACACCGGAGCAGGCATTCAGCCAAACTATTCGTGCGTTAAAGAAAGTGGGCCTGCCCGTCATCAACGCAGAGCAGAAGTATGCAGAAGTCTTCAAGCGGTCTTGCGAAAGCAGTCTTGGTGTAAGCCCGTGCCGCTCGCAGTATCGCTTTAAGGCAGATACTATCATTGAGAAGCTGAAGATCACACCGCCAGAAATGGTCCAGGCTAACCTGCGCGTGCTGTGTAATTCAGAGGTCAAACGCGAAAGTGACAAGGACCGGTCCCAAACGCGGCGTCTTCGCAATGGTGCAATTCCGCATGGGGCATACCGCGAACGGAAACTGGAACTTGGAAAACAGGTCTATCAATATCGGGATGAACAAGAGTGGACCTGGGATGAAATTGCCGTTTGTTTCCCACAGACCAAACGTACGCTGCGCAGGGCTTACAATTTTTACAAGTCTCGGGTGTCATAGGCGAAGCAAGACCTCATCGCCTTGCGTCAAGCCTTAATCCTAGATCCCGCCCTCAACCAGTCGAGGGCGGGAATGCCCTAGAGCTTAAAAACGTTCCGTTTTTATTCCCCCCTTCTCAGGCAGCCTTCGCGCTGCGGGCGCGGCCTGAGAAGGCGCGCACCAGGGGCCTGCATTCCCTTGACCGGTGGAACAGGCGATGTGTCTCCCTATCGGGTAAGGGGCAGGTAAAGGAGCTGCCCAGAAACAAGCATGGGCGCCTGTTCCACCGGTCAACCCTCTCCTGCGTCCCTGAAGCAGGCTCATCGGGTAGTCTTGGGTGCTTAGTGCTTGTGCCTTCACACGGCGTCATTGGTAGTGTTTTGGGTATCTATTCAACTGATCTGTCCATAAGGCGTCGATGGCAAACAATCTGACCAGTCCTTGCCATAGGTCTCATAGACCCATTGCATGACAGCACCCAACGGCCTGGGCGCAAAGCGCAGAGTCTTCAGGCGTTCATCAGAAAACTGGAAGGACTCCCGTAAAGGCCGTTCTATGGTTAGGCGGCGATATCCGAACTCGTGGGAGTCAAAGATCTTGGAGGCGAACG
This sequence comes from Pseudovibrio sp. JCM 19062, assembly GCA_001310715.1. The sequence continues at coordinate 112,489 of BAXV01000005.1, read as the reverse complement.
TTTTTGCTTCTGCCTTCTTGCCATTGGCTGACTTGCGCCCGCGCGTACTGGCAGGCTCTTCCGGCTTGTCTAGCTCACGAGAGTCCACCACCTCAAACGCGCCAAAGCAGCGGGTGATGATGCGGATGTCGTTATCGCTCATCTGGTTGCGCTTGGAGCCAAGGGACTTGCGTATCTTGGAAAAAAAAGGTTCGCCCCGTTGATGAACTGTACCTTGCCTTTCCGCTCAGCGGTCTTCTTGTTGCTGAGTACCCACACATAAGTAGAAATGCCGATGTTGTAGAACATATCCGTTGGCAGCGCGATGATGGCTTCCAGCAGATCAGCTTCCAGGATGTAGCTTTCCAGATTGTCCTTGATGCCAGCTTAACCCAGTTTGGACAGATCCATCCTGGAGGTGTTGTAAAAGCAGTTGTTTGCTTTGCTCAGAAGAATTCTCTCCCGCGCTTCTTCCGGCATGTCCTGTGCCAAAGTGCCCTCAGCCTTTGCCAGAAACTCTGCCTTGGTCGGCTCCAGAATGCATTCTAAGCGCCGTAGAAGCGTGAACGGCAGAATGACACGGCCATACTGACTCTGCTTGAAATCACCTCTCAGCAGGTCTGCCAGAGACCAGATGAAGGAGGCAAGGTTATCTGAGTTTTGAGACATGTAAGGATTCCGGGTGCGCCGACGAGGGTGGTATTTGTAACCGATGAAATGAATTGTCGGCGTGAAGGTATGTGATAGCCAATGATCAGCCAACCACTAAGCAACTGTTATGCAGCAAAAACAAATGTTGAGTTCTAAAGAAAAGCCCTGCAAACGGTGGGTTTGGAGGTTTTCTCGCAAAAAGCAGACTCAAAAAAAATGGAGAGCTTCTTTTTTTTATTTGTTGGGAAAAGAAAAGGGGACAAAACTGCGGGTCCTTACAGACTCTCTGACTCTAAGCGCGCTGAAGCTCTCTCACATGGGATGGGAGCCTCATGCCGCCAAGGGCTGACTCTTGCGGTGGAGGAGGGGCCCGAAGCCCGTTGGCAGGCAGTGCTGCAAACAACAAGCTCAGTGCAGCCAGAAACTCTTATTCCCAGCCATATGGATAAGAGAATGAAGGAGCGCCTACTGTCTATCTACTTCTGAATGCCCTGAAGCTCTGTCACTCTGACTGGGAAAGGCCGTGCATTCTAAGGCTGACTCATGAGAGGATGGGAGGCAGGGAGTTCGCTGAGAGGGTGGAAAGCCAGGGAGCTCGCTGATAGACTTTGCAAACGAAACGAACTTCGTGTCTTCAGAGACTCTAATCCCCCTAAAAAAAAGAACCGCCTACTGACTCTCTAACTCTGAGTTTGTGGCCCCGTTTTTTTTCTTTGTTGGCTCTCAGTACCCTGCGCTTCGCTGCCCGATGGAGAGGGATGTTGTTTCCGGGTATAGAGCGACAAGCCCCGAGCTTTTGCCCGAAGCTTGTCTCTATACCTTGGAAGTCGTGTCCGCCGGAGCCGGGACGCCGCCTCGGGTCTCTTGGTCAAAACCAGTGCCAAGAGTTGCTCCCTACTTTAATTGAGAGCTGGTGCTCTCGTGACCGCACCCCTCGGAGCTTTCGAGCCGGGGTTGCTGTGCGCGGTACCCCACAGTACAGCAAAACGTGCTAAGCACGCGAACAGCGCTGCCGTCGTAACCGACCACTGTCCTGAATGTTTGAGTGAAATTGGTGAGAGGTCTCACCCGCTCTATGTGAGCGAGGCCTCCCAAGCTTCGATGTCGGAAAGACGCCAGCGAGAACAGCCGGCTGTTAGCTTGACGCATTTGGGGAAGTTCGGCTTTTGCCGGTGCCAGCGCCAAATGGTGGGACGAGCAACGCCCCAGCGTGCGGACAGGTCTTTGTCCGAAAGGTAGAGTTCGTTCATATTGCCTCCGACTTGTTTCAGGTGGGAGCCAACATGAACTTGTGTTTTAGAAAAATCCGCCCCAATAACCACTGGTTAGTTTCTGGGGCGTTTAGTTAGCTGGTTTTTGGGGCGTTCACAATGCGTGTCCAAGACGAGCCTGAGTGCTTGGATATGGCACCTTTCATGCCATAGTCGTCATAGACAGCTATGACGTCCAAGACGAATTCCACCATGCTTCCAGAACGTTCAGAGCTACCCGTCTTGTAGTGTGGTTGAGTCGGCGTTTTTCCACTCAGCAAAGACCAGAGGTAAACGGCTTCTCTCAATGCGTCATCCCTGTAGTCAGAGGAAGGCCGCCCACCTTTGGAAGATCGCTTAAGGGTGGCTTTCAAGATGCTTCGCTGAGTATTCCAGAGTTGAGGGTACTCTTCGACGCATAACGGGGAAGGGCCATGTGTTATAATGGCACTATCTCCGAGTGTGCGGAGACCTTGCCCGTGGCGCTCCGCAGTATCCCTCAAGAGCACCTTAGTGTTGTATGGCATCAGTGCTATTGCTTCACGCCATAACGCAAGATCGCGGTCATCAATGGCTTGGATCGCTTGTTTTAGCAGCGCAGACCCACTTTGCTTGTGACCGTAAGAGATGAGAGGCTGTCCATCCTCCCCAAAAGACCGCCCGTCCCAAACAGCGCTCCGAGCGCAGCAGTCGCGGATCGCATTATCAGCCATCTCCACCGCAACTTCAGCGGTGACCCGATTGTGAACGAGAGTCTCTCTGGTGACTTCTGGAAAATGGCGTTCTACTACCTTCCAAAGCTGTTCATCCTGGTAGGGTGGAGCAAGCTTGAGCCATCACCAGTTTCCTGCCAGAGATCATAAGGGGTCGGTACTTTGGGCGGTGGGCCTTCATTGTTTGCCGTCATGTGCTCCTCCTAAACTCCACAACAGTTGAACAGGGTTCGGCAAGCAAAAACTCATTCCAAGAAATGAGTTGCTGGCGTCGGCGGTCGAGCAAATCCGAGCGTTGATAGCACGCTCCACATCGCTCCCGACTTTGTGGGCGAGGGCCATTTCGGATATTTCTCTCGGGTAGTTATTCTCTGCTGCCCAGTCTCTAAACGTAGACCTCAGTCCGTGTGGAACAGCGGGGAGGGCGGACCTTGGGTCGAGCCAGCCTTTATTGCCCTTGTCGAGCTCCGCTGCGTGCATTTCCCGCATAAGGCCGGAGAGATCATCGTCATGCAGCGCGCGGCCTTGCGGCGCTGCAAACACATAGGGGCTATTCGCGTGGTGCGGCATTGCCTTAAGCAAAGAGACCGCATAATTGGTGAGCGGTATCCGGTGCTCAACTCTGGTCTTCATGCGCTGGGCTGGAACCGTCCATATACGTCTATCGAAGTCAAACTCTTCCCACACAGAGAGACGCACCTCGATAGATCGGCAGCAACACAGTGTGAGGAGTTCAAGTGCTCTTGCTGTCAGCTCTCTCCGCTTTCGTAATGAGGCAAACCACGCTTGTACATCCGCTACAGCAACCGCAGGGCGGTGCGTTACCTTCTTGATTTTTGCTGGAGATGGCAGCAGTTCTTTTAGATTACCACCCATTTTGCAGGGTTGTTGCCGGTGCAATGACCATTGGCCTGTGCCCATGACAGAACCATCTCGATACGGCTGCGCAGCTTGAAGCAGTCTCGGTTTTTTCTTCCCAGATAGGCTTGAGAACAAGCAAAACATCTTGTGTGGTGATGTCGTCAACAAGCATGTCACCGAGCTCTGGGACTGCATAATTGCGTAAAGTGCTGAACCATTGCTCCTTGTGCTTGCCGTTCGAGAGCTCTGGGGCCTTTCGCTTCATAAAACGTTCAACGGCCACCGCAAACGTGAGGCCTCGTTTTTGCTCGGCAACTAATGCAGAGCGCTGACGCTTGCGGTGCTGTATAGGGTCGATGCCTTGATCAATAAGGGATCGGGTCTCCCTCGCCTTATCACGCGCCTCCGCAAGCGAGACATCCGGGTATCCGCCAAGACCGATGTCTCTTCTCTTTTCGCCGATCTTGACGCGCAAGATCCAGCTGCGACCACCGGAAGGCAGGATTTGCAAGGCCAAACCCGTCACACCACCAACAAAGCGCAGCATGTTGGATGGCCCTCCATGATGGGTGAGGCGCTTAATTTCGATCGCAGAAAGGGCGGAAACTTTTCTAGGCATTCATTCACCCATCATAAAACCCATCATAATAAAAGTAATTGGATGATACAGGTAGTTGCAAGAAATGACAATGCAATTTGGTAATGCATTGAATTATAAGGTTATTATGATACTTAATGATAATTACAATTACACCGTTCTGGATCCCTTACTCTCCGCCCGTTACTCGTAATTAGTTTATATTGCAGATTGATATTTTTTTGATGTTTGCCAAGAGCCATCATCCTCAATCTCTTGATTGGGTTGATTGCAGAATTGCAAATCCTTGAGGTATTCGCCTAACTCTACTCTGCAGCTTGGTCGGTGTGGGTAATGTGTTGCCTGAGCCTTTGACACTAGAACGTCACAGACAGTCTACGGCTTAGCTACAAGGGGGAGAATGAGGTGTAAACGCTTGAACGGGCGTGCCTGCGGATCAAGTATTTGCAGGTCATATGATGCGACAACAGAGGTACATTTGTCTGTGAGGGCCTTCATCTATGGGCCTTGTTGGTGCTGGTGAGAAGCTGGAGTGTTGGTGCAAAGACTACAATAAGTTCCGCCCTAACAAGGGTTATTGGGAATTAACCTTCAGTCGTACTAAGAAAGTGCAGCAGACCATGGTCTGATCTCAATCTGTGGGAATATCCTTCAGCCGAGAGGTTTCAAAAACGCGAGCAGTACAAGAGCCCGATGCTATTGGGGGGCTTAGGTCTCCAATGGAGGGCGCGACAAGCGGGTCGCACCCTCTTTGATTGGACAGCTAGAGCAGCTGAGTTATGGATAGAACGGAAACAGGATTGGAAGTAAGACCATGCTTACGATCGTGGAAACCAAAATCAATGGAAGCCCTGCCTTTGCATAATCCTTGAACCTATATCCGCCGGGACCGAGGACCATGACGTTCGCAGGCATGCCGATTGGTGTAGCGTAAGCGAGTGAACCGCCAATTACGATCGCCATTAACACCGCTCTTGGGTCTGCCCCGATTGACGTCGAAATCGAGATGCCGATGGGAACAAGCAACGCGGTTGTCGCTGTATTTGACATAAAGTTCGTCATGACGACAGCCAGCAGGAAAATAATCAACATGATGAAGAAGATTGGCGTTTCCGGGCCTATGAGACCAAGAACACCCGAAGCAATGACGCTTCCAGCATCAGTTTCTGCATTGCGGTAGCAAGCGATAGTATGCCGCCAAACAGGAAGAGCGTCTTGGTATCGATTGATTTGTAGGCGTCGGTTTCGCTGATGACACCCAAGAGAACTAGCGTAATCGCAGCGATTGCACCAGTGATATGCAGAGGAATCCCAATTTGTTTTTCAAACACCATGCCGAGAATGGTGACAATAAGGACAATAAGCGAGGCTTTCTTCTTCCACGCGGGCACATCTGAATGCGTATTGTCAACGGATCCCGGTTCAATTTCAAAAGTCTTATGATCCGGCAGGAATCTAAAGCCAATGGTCGCAATGAACAAGGTTCCTGCAAGCAGCACTGGCAAGCCGACAAGGCCATATTCAAAAAAAACTGAAACCCAATCCCTGTCTTTGCAGTTCCGCCTGAGCGATCAAGTTGCCCGGTGCACCAATCAGGCTGAGGTTCCCTCCCATAGCAGCGGCAAAGACAATCGGCATTAGTAGTCTGGACCGTGCAAATCCGGACTGTGCCGCAATCCCGATGATCACGGGGATGAGCACTGCTGCGGTGCCTGTGTTTGAAAGCAAGCCTGACATAAAGCCGGTGAGGAGCATAATCACTACGACCAGCTGTCGTTCGGTCTTGGCAAACCTCGTCACCAATCCGCCTATCTCACTCGCCATGCCAGTTCGAAACAGCGCACCACCGATGATGAACATGTCAACAAACAGGATAACGTTAGAGTTCACGAAACCGGCAAAGCCCTCTGCGGGGTCAAGGACCCCTGTCAGGATTAGGCTGATACAAACAATCATTGCTGTTAGGCTAGTGGAATTCGCTCCCAAACGAACATAACAATAGCAAACAGCAAAAGTAGTAGGGTAATCGTCGTCGGGCTCAAAGATTTCTCCCAGGTATGGGAAGCGATAGCAGGACCGCTTCGTTCTTAAAGCGCCACTGGAGTGATGGCTGATCATCTCTTGCATGCAATGCTGCGCGTAACGGTACCGGTTGTCGGTGGCGAACACAGAAGACTGTGGCCTTAGAGCCCGAAAGCGTCATAGAGATGACAATATCTTCAAGGAAATGCTCCTCCCAAGCATCCCAGACCCTCCCAGATTTTGGAACCGTCTGGTGATCGATCTTGGCAAGAAATACCTAGTCTTCAATCCGCCTAGCATTATATAAATATATTAAATAATAAATCTGGCCCGTGCAGTCCGAGCCGAGGTACTACTTAAAAGCTGGATTCGAATGTTTGGAGGTTTTCTTCGAGTACGTCCAATAAGATATCCCGTTGCTCGTCGCGCGTCTCACGAGCCCATGCCGCTCCAAGGATGAGGTTCGACCGCGTAGACCCCTCTGGAACTTTCAAAGGTACGAAACTGACACCCTGATTTGTAATGCCGGAGGTCCATCTAGCATAATAGCCAGACCAGCTCCTGCTGCGACAAAACTAACAATAGTGTGCTTTTCCTCGGCTACCTGCGTAATTTGCGCCGTCAGTCCCGCGTCGGTAAACAGCTTGGTGGTCAAGTCATAAGAGTGCGGCCGCGACCGCCGGGCGGGCACGATCAACGGTTCATCGGCCAACTCCTCAACGGTCAGCTCGACATTAGCCGCTAACGGGTGGTCGTTTGGCAAGGCAACAATCGCAGTCTCGAAGAGTAATGTTCGGAACTGGATCCTTGGATCAAGGATATCAGGAGGACGACAAAAGGCGATGTCTATACTGCCTGCAATGATCTTCGGCAAAAGCTGAATAGTTTTCTGCTCGATTAATTGAATTTCGATATCAGGGTGGGTGGCCCGAAGGAGGCGCAACAGCTGTGGAACCAACCCAGCTGCGGCGCTATCAATAGCACCGACTTTCAAAACAGAGGTCTCAGCACGTCTAACACTACGGATGCGCTCCTCAAGTATATCGGCTTGCGCGATCAACAATCGTGCATCCCCAAGAATTGCCCTCCCGGCTTCGGTCAGAGCCACACTGCGTGTTGTACGCAAGAAGAGTTTTGTCCCCAATCGGTCTTCTAAAAGCCTGATCTGCCGACTTAGCGATGCCGGGAGCATGTTCATCACTTGTGCCGCACGTCCAAAGTGGAGTTCTTCTGCCGCCGCCAGAAAGCATTTAATCTGAGTAATATTCATCAATCTCTCCCGCAGCGCTATTATCACGAAATAGTATATAATGATAGGGATATTGAGCGTGATCCCAATACCCTTCAGTTTGACAAACAATGGTTGCGCAGGTTCGCGAGGGTGGCATTTTAGGCTACCCAATACTCAGTTCTGGCGACCAATCCAGCTATATCGACGTGAACGAGGATCGAAACAGAGCTATGAAGACTTATAAGATTGCCGCCATTCCCGCCGACGGTATCGGCCCAGAAGTCATCGCTGCTGGCCTACAGGCATTGGAGGCGCTCGCGCGCCGCGATGGTGGTTTTACCTTCGAGGTAACCGATTTCGACTGGAGTTCAGAACGCTACAAGAAACTCGGTGCCTTGATGCCTGAGGACGGGCCGGAACAGCTGAAAAGTTTCGATGCTATTTTCTTCGGTGCAGTAGGTGCGCCCGACGTACCCGACCATGTGACACTATGGGGATTAAGGCTGCCGATCTGTCAGGGGTTTGACCAGTATGCTAATGTACGCCCTACGAAAATCCTGCCTGGAATCCAATCGCCTTTAGCGGATGTTGGTCCAGGCGATCTGGACTGGGTGATCGTACGCGAAAACTCGGAAGGCGAATACTCTGGTTGCGGCGGACGCGCCCATAAGGGCTTGCCCGAGGAAGTCGGTACAGAGGTTGCTATTTTCACGCGCGCTGGTGTCACTCGCATTATGCGCTACGCCTTCAAGCTGGCACAGTCGCGACCACGCAAGCTGCTAACAGTAGTGACCAAATCCAACGCTCAACGCCACGGCATGGTGATGTGGGACGAGATTGCTGCCGAAGTCTCAAAAGAATTTCCTGATGTAACCTGGGACAAGATGCTGGTTGATGCGATGACCGTACGGATGGTGAAGAATCCGCAAAGTCTTGATACCATCGTGGCAACCAATCTGCATGCCGATATCCTGTCCGATCTAGCAGGTGCGCTGGCTGGCAGCCTTGGTGTCGCACCCACTGCCAATATTGACCCGGAACGCCGTTTCCCTTCTATGTTCGAGCCAATCCACGGTTCTGCCTTTGATATTACCGGCAAGGGGATCGCTAACCCCGTTGCGACCTTCTGGACAGCATCGCAGATGTTGGAGCATCTGGGCGAAGCTGACGCCGCCGCTAGGTTGATGCGTGCGGTCGAAAAGGTCTGTGCTGATGGCGTACTGACCCCGGATGTCGGTGGTACTGCCACCACGGAAGACGTCACCGCCGCTGTCTGCGAAGCTATTCGCAGGGAAAACATCTGAGGCGGATGATGAGGGAGAAGGACGCACAAGATCTGCTACGGCAGATGATGAATGCGGCAATCGCGGCGGCTGATCCAGCCACCGCAATCGCCCCAAACCTACCAGAAAAGCCCAAAGGCCGCTGTATCGTGTTGGGAGCAGGAAAAGCTGCGGCGGCCATGGCTCAAGCACTTGAGCAGGCCTGGCCGGATGTCGATCTATCTGCATCGTTGTGACTCGCTACGGTCATGCAACCCAGACCGAGCGGATCACGGTGAGAGAAGCCTCCCACCCTGTCCCCGATGCAGCGGGAGAAAAAGCAGCAGCCGAAATTCTTCAGGCAGCACAAGAGGCAGGACCAGAGGACTTGGTCATTGCACTGATCTCCGGTGGAGGTTCTGCCCTCATGACACTTCCGGTTCCACCTGTGACATTGGCGGAAAAGGTTGAGGTCAACCAGCTGCTGTTAAAATCTGGCCTGACCATTGAGGATATGAACCGTATCCGCCGCCGTCTGTCGCTCATCAAGGGCGGGGCGTTGGCCCGTGCGGTGTTCCCTGCGCGGTTGACTACTCTGGCAATTTCCGATGTTCCAGGTGATGATCCTGCTGCGATTGCCTCGGGCCCCACAGTTCCCGATCCTACATCTGATGAGGACTTGTCGCATTTAGTCGCGAAGCTGGGACCAGATCTGCCCGAGTCTGCACGGCAAATCCTGCTGTCGCCGGCAGAGCCTCAAGGCGACTTCAAACCCGATTACCGAATGATTGCGACCCCCAAATGTCGCTGGAAGCTGCTGCCAGAGTCGCACTTAGTGCCGGTGTCACCCCGCTTCTGTTAGGCGATGCACTTGAGGGTGAAGCCGCTCAGCTCGGTATTGCCATGGCGGGGATCGCGCGCGCGACTGCTGCCCATGGCACACCAGTCAAACCGCCAGCAGTGCTGCTGTCAGGCGGAGAGACAACCGTAACTATTGGCGAGGAGAAACCGGGCCGAGGTGGGCGCAATACCGAATTCTTGTTGAGCCTCGCAATGTCTCTCAGTGGGCATCCCGGAATCTATGCTCTGGCCGCTGATACCGATGGAATTGACGGTACAGAGGACGCCGCAGGAGCACTCATTACCCCCGAAACACTGACACAAGCGCACCAACTCAAACTGAACCCCCGAGACTATCTGGACGGGCATGACAGTTACAGCCTGTTCGATCGCCTTGACACGCTGATCAAGACCGGTCCGACCTTGACAAACGTGAACGACTTTAGAGCTATACTCGTGTTGTAAGTGATCGGGAAAGAGGGCACATAATCCGCGACAGACGTGCTCAGATTGGCCCATAACGAGGTGTGCCAGCGGCACACCTTCCAGTCTTTCCAAGCTCTTTGATATGGGCTGAAATATTCACTTATTCAAACCACGCGCTCGATCTATTAGGTGGCGACAAGTACCTGCCCGAAGGTTTTAGGCAGTCCGGACCATACCTCGTATCTGTCTCATCGTTACTCTGAAGAAGGCGGGGCAGTCTCAGACTGGAAGAGCCGACCTTTCTCTGTAATGAGCACTGTTAGTATTGCCAGCAGAGAGTAGATAAAACATCCTACTGCGTAGGGAACCAAGGTCTCATTGTACAAGGCACCGACGATCGCCCCTAGAACAGCTGCCATGAAGATTGTGAAGAAGTTAATCATCGCAGATCCTGCACCTGCAAGCTTGCCAAGGGGGTCCATAGCTAGAGTATTGAAATTTGGAGCAATACTCCCAAAGAAAAAGTAGACCACTCCCTGAATCACCACAAACGTCACGAGGGTAGTTGAACCAGTGAGGGATAAGATGGCACTCAGCATGTTGGCCCCTATAAATCCTAGGAGGGCAATGTGAGACAGTCGCCGAAGGCCGTATTTTTCAACGAGAGAAGCATTTAGGAATGCAGCAATGGACATGAACACGGCCATTGAAGCGAAGTAGAGGGGGAATGATTCATGCCGGTCAAATATGTCCGCAAAAATTTGCTCGGCAGAATTAAGGAAGGCAAAGAGTTGCGCAAAAACCAGCGTCAATGCGACCATATAGCCCAAGGTAACACGGATCTTTAACACGGATTTATAGGCATCCAACAGTGATGGTACTGTGAACCCTCTTCGTTGCTCGACAGGCAAACTTTCTGGAAGCTTGAAATAACTTAAGCAAATCATGGTCACGGCAAATAAAGTCAGGAGATGGAAGATCCATTCCCAGTCAGCCAAAAAAAAGTACGGCCTGACCCATTGATGGTGCAATAACCGGGCATATCATCAGGACGACCATGGTAAGCGACATGACACGTCCCATCTGACGACCATGATACCAATCTCTTACGATCGAGAAAGCCATAACCCTCGGGGCAGCTGCACCTATACCCTGAAGAAGGCGAGCGCCAAGCATAACCTCAAATGAGGTTGACACTGCGGCGACGATGGTTCCAACAGTAAAAATGGAGAGACCGAACAGGAGTATGGGCTTGCGCCCTAACCAATCAGAAATTGGCCCGATGATCAATGATGAGAGGCCCAAACCAACCAGATAGGCGGTTATTATGAACTGCGCATGGTTTGGGTTTTCCAAATGCAACGTTGTGCCGATCTGCGGTAGGGCAGGCAGCATAACGTCCATATTCAGGGAGTTAATGGCCATGAACGCGCCGATCATAATAACGAATCCAAGGAAACTCATGCCTTGATGTGGAATTTGCGTTGCCTGATTTTTAGTTGTTTTGGGCATCAAGTGTTTCTTTCAACGCGTCCCTAATTGGTTATCAAGAGGTGCTCTGGTGATTTGAATAAAGGAACGTTTGGTCTCGCTACGCTATCCCTTCGACATGCTAATGGCAAACGAACGCATAGCTAAAAGAAGCTCACGGTATGCTCCTCCCAGACCGGCTTCACCAAAGCCAAGCACACCGTCGAAAGCTCGAAGTATTAGAAAGATTTCAGTGAAAATAATTCATCTAAAGCGAGTATGGCTTTGGTTGCAGACCCTTTGTGATCCCTTTGCTGTGTGTGCTCCAGCATAAAGAGCAACACCGTGGCTGTAGCTCAACCACCTCAGCCGTACTCATCCTTTAAGTACCTAATACTGCCTGCTTGAATAAACAAAGTCACACCCTCACCACATTACAAAAACAGGGCCGAACTCCCCCTGCCTCAACTTAGTTAAACTGGAAATGCTGAGCGGACAGCCACGGTTGCGTGCAGCTTTAAAGCTATCAAGGAATGAAAAGCTTTCAAGTTAACCGAGTATTTGCCAACCAATTGCGGCGTTATTCTGTCATTATCATTACTTGCAAATTAGTAATGTATTTAATCAAATAATATTGAAGTATTTTAATTAATATATTCATGAAAATTCTTAAGTCACGCTTAGTAACTTAAAAATTATCATCTTAAATCCAATTGACTTTAAACTGGGTTTCAAAAAGAATTCTGTGATCATGTGAGCGATGCTTATAAATAAGCTTTGCAAAGCATGGTCTAGTCTTTTTTTTCTACTGTGGTTTCTCTGGATCCGCATACGCTAGATATGAATTTGGGGCTATCGAAATGCTTGATCTCTATGAGAAGTCTATTGCCGGATGTATCGGCAGCCATAGCCTCGCAACGAGGGCGGGTGGAGCAAAAACGGACTGGACCACATACCTCACCAGCTTTTCAGTAAATCGTGACGCAAATCTAAACTCAATATTTTCAGCAACTTCATTCTTCTCAAAACGTCCTTCAACGCCTGTGAGGACGACGGCATGTGCGCTGTCGTCAGGTTTCGCCTGACCCGCACCGATAAAACACAGCATTAAGCAACCAAGCTTTGTACAAAGGGAGAGACAAAGATGCCAAACCAGAATGACTCCAACGATCAGTGGTGGGTCAACGATCAAACGCCGGATAATCCGTTTGGCAAAAGCGAAGACTACGAAGCGTTTCTGGACTATGTGGGCGCATTGCCACGCAGTCTTACGCCTGAGATCGCGAACCAGCCAATGGTGATCAATGTTTCCGGGCTCAACGATCACCCTGAGTATAAGGCTGCTGCGATTGGCGCCTTGAACATGTGGTCTTCAGTGACCCCATTTGAGTTCGTGATTGTCGATGACATTCCATTCGATCCCGAAACGCAGTGGATGGAAATTGTAAGCCCGAATCTGGGTGAGCCGGACGACGGTAGTGCCTATTCAAGCAACCGTTATATTAGCATTGGTCAGCGTTTCCACGACACGGAGCCAAACTTGACCGACATCGGCGGTTACGTGTTCGACAGCTTTATCCATGAACTGGGTCATGAATTCGGCTTAAACCACCCAGGTCTTTACAACTACAGCGGTCCAGGCGGTGTCCAGATCAACTATCTGAACAACGCCACCTGGATTTATGATCGCCAGCAATACAGCGTGATGTCGTACTTCGACGGAATTGATGTTGGGGAGACCACACGTTGGTCAGCATCGACACCGTTGATGGCAGATATTGAAGCGACCATCCGCCGTTTCTTTGCAGAAGTTGATGAGAACGGTGAGTGGGTCTATCAGGAAATTGACCTAAAAACCGGTAACAACACTTACGGCTTCAACAGCACCGAATATGGCTACGAGCTCACCTCCTCAGGCATGCAGCATGACATTGGTTTTGTGATCCATGATACCGGCGGCATTGATACCATTGATTTCTCCGGATCAACCGCAGGCACAATTCTTGACCTGCGTGCCGGACAGTTCTCCAGTGTGAACGGCCATAGCAACAACGTATCGATCTTTGCCGGACACAATGCCGATCAAACCGAGTACTACATCGAGAACGGCATCGGCAGTAACTACGATGACATCATAATCGGCAACGACGGCGACAACGTTATTGACGGTCGTGGCGGTGCTGACCGCATGGCAGGCGGCAACGGTGATGATGTTTACTTCGTTGACTCTGCTGACGATATCGTTCGTGAAGAAGCCGATGGCGGCAACGACACAATCTATGTTCTGAACAGTGATCTGGATCTGGGTGACGTTGAAAACGTCGAAAACATCATCTACGTGGGCGGAACACCTGTGGATCCCGTCGTTGAAGATGATGACGACACACCACCCGCCACCGGTAGTACACCGACAAGCATCATCATTGGTGATGATGGAGATAACACGCTTGAGGGTGGAGCCGGCGGCGACACAATCTTCGGCATGGATGGTGATGATCTCATCATTGGTGGTCGGGATTCTCTGGCAAGCCGTGATATCAACAACACCATTCCGGTGGAGGATCTTGAAGACCAGACCGAGAGCGATGACGGCGACGACGTGCTCTACGGTGGTGCTGGTAACGATACCATCTTCGGTGGTGCTGGTGATGACATCCTGGACGGCGGTGACGGCGACGACACAATGATGGGTCAGGACGGCGTTGACGTCTTCATTGGTGGTGATGGCGTTGACACTGTTGACTACAGCCACGAAAGCCATTCCAGTTGCTCGTCAATCTGGAAACGAATGTGGCCAGCGGTGGTACTGCGTCTGGTGACACATTCTACAGCATCGAGAACCTGATCGGCTCTGACGACCGTATCGACCGCTTCATCGGTACAGATTCAGACAATCACTTTTGGGGCCAGGGCGGCGGCGACGTCTTCAATGGCGGCGGCGGTAACGACATTCTTGATGGCGGCAATGACGGTGACCTTCTGTACGGTGATGAAGCGACGACATCCTCATTGGTGGTTCTGGTCAGGACTATCTGGATGGCGGCGAAGGCATCGACACCGTTGTCTACTCCGGAAGCTCCGAAGGCGTCATGGTTGACCTTGCCAACGGAACTGCACGCGGCGGTGATGCTGACGGACCAGTACAGATCGTCGGTCGTGGCACAGTCATCCGGCACGATATAATCGTTGATGTTGAAAATGTTGTTGGTTCCTTCCACGATGACCATCTGATCGGTAACGATCAGACCAACGAACTCTCCGGTGGATCAGGCAACGATACGCTGACCGGTGGCGGTGGTGCTGACGTGCTCAATGGTGGTGCAGGCAGTGATACTGCGGACTACGCCGATGCAACCAGTGGCGTGAACCTCAACCTGCACCGTGGTGGCTCCGAAGGTGACACTTACATCTCCATCGAAAATCTTGCGGGCTCAGGCCACAACGATCAAATCAGAGGTGATAACGCTGCTAACACGCTGACAGGTCAGGGTGGCAACGATGTGCTCCGCGGTGGTCGTGGAGACGACATCTTGCTCGGCGACTTCGGTGATGTGGCTCCTCCAATCCCACGTCCAGGTATGGGTACTGGTTACGCCACGCTTGGAGCGGATGCGACCAACAACTCGATAGCGGCCGCGTTCGACATCTCCGACAACTTCTCGTTGACTGAAGATCCAAACATCTTTGACTCGACGACGGTTCTTCATACCACTGTCAACGCAACCGGCAATGGTCAGGGTGGGTACTACAAAATTGAACTGCAGGCTGGATCAACCATCTCTATCGATATTGATGGTATTGCAGATCCGGACGTCCATGACAGTTGGGTCCTCCTGCTAGATAGTGAAGGCAATGTCGTTGCTCAGAACGATGATGGTGCCGGAGATCCTGGTTCCGTTCATCCTCGTGATTCCAGCTTGGCCTTTACTGTCGAAGAAACCGGAACCTACTACATTCTGGAGGGCGCATGGTCTCCAGATGTAGAGGGTGGTTGGCTAGAGGCTGTGCCGGAGGGGTCAACCTACACACTCAACGTGTCCATAGACTTCCCGCCTGAGCCAATCCTGCCGGGTGAAGCTGGCAACGATAAGCTCTATGGCGGTCAAGGCAGTGATCTGTTGGATGGTGGTCTTGGTGCTGATCTTCTGTTCGGTGGTACAGGAGAGGATTCATTCCGCTTCTCTACCGAGCTTGGTGAAGACAATGTTGATCAGATCAAAGACTTTAAAGTCGGTGAAGATTTGATCCTTCTGGACAGCGACATCTTTGCTGAACTTGGCGGCGAGGGCGCTCTTGGCCTCAATGCATTCCACATGAGTGCAGCTGGTGTCAGTCAGGATGCAAACGATCGCATCATCTACGACAGTGACAGTGGTGCGCTGCTCTACGATGCTGATGGTAACGGAGATATGGCAGCAATTCAGTTCGCACAACTGAACGCGGGTCTTTCTCTTTCAGCAGACGACTTCGTGATTGTTTGATAAAAAACAGGAGGGGAGCTTGCAGGCTCCCCTCCTGTGCCTGCACTGGTCATCTCGCATAACGAGGTTTCCATAACTCAGACAAGCCAAAGGGAATGCACAATGAAGCGTCTGACCAATGGCAGTAAAGCGCTCTTAGTTGCTGGCATGTTGGTTGCTGGCAGCACAGCGGTCACCCAGACAACAGCCGCCCAACCGACAGATGTTACCGGTACGCTCAGGTTTGAAAGCGGATCGGAGATTCCAAAAGGCCACATAAAGCTTTATCTCAAAGACCCGGCCAGCCAGAGCAAGATGCAAGAGCTTGTTGCGAAAACCAAGCTCACGAGCGCAGGCAAATTCAAATCGCTTGTCTTTACCGTCTCACTGCCCACCAACACGTCGGCGACGCCAACGCAGCAGATCGTAGCTCGCCTTGAACGGGCCGATGGCTGGCTCCTTGCACGCGGCAGCGCAAAGCTCAGGGATGATGCACCGGTAGACATCACACTCTACAAAGCGATGCATTGATGAGCTCAACTGGGCAAAATCATTTGCTCTTGCATTCTCAATTCTCAGTCCACCTTAACAGCATACAGAATGAGCCATCTGTCATCAGACCGACGGGGTTTAAGGTCGAATGAAATACGGGCATCTTGAAGCTGTAGCTCGGAATGTCCTGCAAAATTGCCCTGAAGCGTTCTTCTGTCATCATAAAAAAAACGCCGCCCATCCTCGCGGATGACTTCCTCTTCTCCTAGTTTGAAAGAAGCAAAGAGAGTCCCGCCAGCCTTGAGGCCGCGCTGAGATTGCCAAGCGCAAGTGGTAGCTCTGTATAGGGAACGTGCAGCAGGGAGGCAGAAGCCATATGGCATCGTAGACAGGAGGGCTTGTGAATGCCTGAAAGGTGTTTTGTTGCACGTCGATTCCGATCAGTTTGCTGGCGGACTTTGCCATCTCGGAAGAGGCGTCGAATGCATCGACTTTATAGCCTAACCTCTTGAATGCATAAGCATCGCGGCCAGAGCCACACCCAGCATCCAGAATACGTCCACCTGCCGGAACTTTACTTAAAAAGCGCTGGTAGTGCTCCCCCATATCAAGATACAGCGTGCGCTCTATGAAACTCTTGGAATTGTGCTCATAGTAGGCTTCGGTGCTCTTCGCCGGATTTGACATGAGATTTTTGAGCCTCTCTTCGCTCAACAAAAGTTTGGGCCAGATCTACAAAGATTGCCATGAAAAGACCACCACTTTTGCGAAAGAGTATTTGCAATTGAAGATCACAGATCTAATGATCCTTTGGTTTTCGGTCGTGCTGTTGCGCGAGCTAATATCGGGATACCGCAGAAGTATGGAGAGCATAAGATGACCGCTAAAACTGCGGAAACGCGACAAGTTTCAGAAGCTCCGGAAAGATTGGGACGCCGGCTGCGCCTAGGCATGATCGGTGGCGGTCAGGGTGCCTTTATCGAAGCCGCCGTAAAAAGCTCCCAGTATGGTGGAACCTGGGAAAAGCTTTAGGAGCAACTCTCCTCACCATCCAAGAATGGCGAGGAGAGTTTCTTTAGGCTTGGGAGCCCGTAGCTTTAAGTGGTGAATCCTCTTGCGAGGCCATACCACCGGAAACTTCCTCGGTTGCTCGGCAGAAAGCTCTTCCGGCAACACCAGATTCAGCACAATTGCAATCAGTGCTGCAGGCAGCAGTCCGCTGGTCATCAAAATGCGCAGTGTGTCAGGAAGGTACTGAACAGCTTTGGGATCCAACTGCAATCCAAGACCGATTGAAAGAGAGATCGCAAAGATCACCATGTTCCGCCGGTTCCAGTTGACATCGGAGAGCATCGAAACACCCGCAGCCACCACCATGCCAAACATGACGATCACGCCGCCACCCAGCACCTCAATCGGAATTGTGCGAATAAGCGCACCAACTTTCGGCACAAGCCCGCACAGGATCAGGAACAGGGCCCCGATCGTCACCACATGACGGCTCATCACACCGGTCATGGCGATCAGGCCAACATTCTGGCTGAAGGATGTATTAGGCAGCCCACCAAAGACACCAGACACCGCAGTACCAAACCCGTCAGCGTAAGTTGCGCCTTGAATTTCCTTGTCCGTCGCCTCACGGCCAGCACCACCTTTGGTGATCCCGGAAACATCGCCAACAGTTTCAACTGAACTCACAAATGCCATCAGACAAAAGCCGATCACTGCGGCCAGACTAAACTCAAAGCCGTAGATGAAAGGCATTGGCAGAGCGAAAGAGGCTGAACGGCCCACACTTGTTGCAATACCGTCAACCGTCACCATGCCAACCATCATGGCGTAAAGGTATCCGGCAAGAATCCCAATCACCACAGCGGAAACAGCAAGGATTCCACGCGCATAGAATTTTAGAGCGAGTGTGACCAGAACAACGATGAGCGCAGCGGACCAGTTGAGCAAGCTGCCATATTCTGGTGTGTTAATGGCAGGGACACCGCCCGCCGCATACTGAATACCCACCTTTACCAGCGCCAGACCAATCATGGTGACCACAAGCCCTGTCACAAGCGGTGGCAAGGCAAAGCGTATGCGGCCAATGAACATGCCCAAAAACGCATGGAACAAACCACCGATGAGCACGCCGCCAAACAACGCTGGCAGGGCCTCAACACCCTTGCCTGCAACAAGTGGAATCATAATTGGAATGAAGGCAAAACTGGTGCCCTGGACAATCGGGAGCCTCGCCCCGACCACACCCATGCCGATGGTTTGAAAGAGTGTAGCGATCCCGGCAAAGAGCATGGACATCTGGATCATGTAAGTCATATCCGGAAAACCCAGAGCCCCCGCATCTGAGCCAAACCCAAACCCGGCGGCTCCGGCAATAATGATCGCCGGTGTGACGTTTGAGACAAACATGGCAAGCACATGCTGAATGCCAAGCGGAACCGCCTTGTGTAAGGCAGGCATATAGTTGGGATCACGCAGTTGCTCTGGTGTCCCGATGGAATTGCTGGTCATATAGTCCCCTCCTACTAATGACGCACAGTGTTATTCCGTGATCAGATAGGCCTCCTTCAGCCAGTGTTCTTCTAGGTTGTTTCCATCCCCAATCCGGTCCACAACGGCAAACAATCCTGACCCGCTGATTGGGGTCAGCACGCCGTGCCACACATTGCGTTTGATATTGATGGACTGGGGGGATCGCGCCATAAACGCACGAGGTGTTGAAGGCCGTCCACCTTCATCCTCAGCGACAATGACGAGATACTCTGATTGATCCATGGGGATGAAGCATTGCGACCCCAAGGGGTGACGCTCCAGCATGGTCAGTATATGCGGAAGACGGCGCAGCTCTGCGCGAAACAGACTTACACCCGCGCGTCCGCCGACGAGTTCGATGCCTGCCAGGTCAGAGAAGCGCTCACATCTGCCTCATTGATCATAATGGGCGATGTCGCGCCGACCTCAATCAGCTCGCCAAACCCTCTGAAGGCCTCGGATGTAAGCTCTTCGATCCGTATCTGGCGCGTCTCTACAGTCTTCTCACTCATTGCCGATCACCTCAGGAACGAGCCCAGCTGGGCATGACGGTTAACGTCTTTGTATAGCAGATAGCGAAACCGCGTTGGTCCACCAGCGTAGCAGGCTTGCGGGCAAAAGGCGCGCAACCACATAAAGTCGCCGGCCTCCACTTCCACCCAGTCAGAGTTGAGCCGATAGACCGCTTTGCCTTCCAGCACATAAAGCCCGTGTTCCATCACATGGGTTTCTGCAAAGGGAATACAGCCACCCGGCTCAAAGCTGACGATGTTAACGTGCATATCGTGCCGTATGTCAGTTGGATCGACAAAACGGGTGGTCGCCCATGCTCCATTGGTGTCCGGCATAGGTGCAACCACAGCATCTTTCTCGTGGGTGAAGAAGGCCTCTGGCTTGGAGATCCCCTCGACAACTTCATAACGCTTGCGCACCCAATGGAAGACTGCAGGCACACCGCTCTTGTTACGCACTTCGTAGGCAGCGCCGGCAGGCAGGTAGGCATACCCGCCTTCGGGCAGGCTATGAGATTTCCCGCCAAGATCCACTGTAATCTCCCCTTGGACGACAAAAAACACTCCTTCAGCCTCCGGGTCCGGTTCCGGTTTGTGGGAGCCACCTTCGGGTTGAATCTCCATGATGTATTGCGAGAAGGTCTCCGCAAAGCCGGAGAGGGGGCGGGCAAGGACCCAGGCACGTGTCCCATCCCAAAACGGTAGGTTTGAGGTAACGATATCGCGCATCACGCCTTTGGTATAACGGCATAGGCATCCGTAAACACGGCTCTATCTGTCATAACCTGAGTTTGCGGCGGCAAACCTCCACTGGGAGAATATAGGGAAGAAGCGGGCAGATGTTGCGTACTCATGAGCAAGGCCATTCCTGAAAGACATCCCGATCTCCAAGACGCAGTGCGTACGGAGGTTGGGATGTACTTAAGTTCCAAATCAGTGGGAGGTGCCAGTGCCGGATTGGGGAACGACTTGGCAGTGTTGAAGCACTGGTTCGGGTGCTGGCATCAAACGTGTTCTGAAAGCCTGGCAGCCGACCGATACACCAAACGCCTCCTATTGATAGCGTAGCCTAATAAATGGGTTGGATTATCAAAATAATCTTGAAAGTGTTTCGCGGAACTCTACGAAAACTGGAGTTTCTCACGGACGTAATGAGCGCTCTTGTCTTTTAAGTATGCCTTCAACCGTTCACTAATGAACTCGAGAAATAACCGGATCTTTGGATCCTGATATCGCTTGTGCGGAAACAGGCAGGCCAGTTGCGCATCAATTGGCGGTGTCTCGGGACATACCGTGACGAGCTGCCGGCTCAGCAAATGATCCACCACATCAAACAAAGGCGCGTTGATGATGCCGCGATTGTCTAAAGCCCAGTCAACCAGCACGTCCCCATCATCAGAGGTATAAGGTCCTGTAACCTCAAAGCTTTGCAGACCCTCTGAAGTTTGTAACACCCACCTGTTTTCGGAGGATCCGGGAAACTGAAGCAGCAGACAGTTATGCTTGCCGTGCTGCAGGTCAACACCGTGTTGTGGCGTCTCGCGATCCTCAAGATAAGCAGGAGAGGCACACAATACCCGTGGGCAATCAGCCAGCTTCTTTAATCGTAATTCTGAGTTTGCCAAATGTCCCAGAACAAAGGCCAGATCCAAACCCTCATTGGTAATATCAACGGGACGATCTGACAGCCTGAGACGCACATGTACCTCTGGATAAGACACATGAAATTCTGGAATAAGGGGTGCGATTAAACGTCTCCCAATTCCAAGCGGTGCAGAGACAAAAATCGAACCGCGCGGCGTGTTTGTCACCTCATGAACCGCAGCTTCAGCTTCTTCCATTGCTTCCAGCATTTTTTTGGGCGCCGGGATAAAAAATACTACCTTGTTCAGTGGGTTGCACAGTGCGGTGGTGCGGTTGAACAGTCGGATTCCAAGGTGTTTCTCAAGCTCACCAATACGGGAGGAAGCAACAGCTGGTGAAACATGCATATCTCTGGCCGCAGCAGACATGCTGCCCAGCTCAAACACGCGCACGAACATCCTGACATTGTTGATGTAAGACATTGCTTTAACTTTGAAATCCCCGTTTTCTTCAAAGAAGCATACCAGCATCACCGGGTCGTGGATAGCCGTATTTCTGTCTGCGGGCATACCCAAGTACACGATGATTTACGCTGAGTTATATCCTAAATTTACTAGTTTCATCATGTTCATCCTATGAGTTGCGCTACTTTTGGGTGCTAGTGCTCCTGAAATTCTAAGTGGATTTCTTTCCTGCTGGGATTCAGGACCAAATACGATGCATTCACTTGAGGGTGTTACACGGTCGGATCAATACAGGGCATTGGGTCTTAGTACCTTTGCTTTCACGATTTGCTTTGCAGTCTGGACCATTTTTTTCCATTATCGGCGTGCGTATTAAAGGCGAACTGGGCCTGAACAACACAGAGTTCGGCCTCTTGGTTGCCACGCCCGTACTCACGGGTTCAATCAGCCGCATATTTTTGGGTGTATGGACCGAGCAGTTTGGTGGACGATTTATGTTCCCGCTGCAGATGCTCCTAACGGCAGTTTGTGTCTGGTTGCTCACCTCAGTGCACACATATGAAGTATTTTTGTTAGCCGCTTTGGGCCTCGGATTGGCCGGTGGCTCTTTTATCATTGGCGTCACCTACGTCTCCAGATGGTTTGAGAAAGAAAAGCAGGGTACAGCCCTTGGTATTTTCGGTGCTGGTAACGCTGGTGCAGCGGTCACGAATTTCGTCGCACCATTCCTCGTAATCGCAGTCGGTTGGGAAGGTACGGCACGCATTTACGCTGTGGTTTTAGCCCTTACGGCAGTCCTGTTCTTCCTGTTCAGTAAAGATGATCCAGCGCAGCGAGAGCGCAAGCAGGAAGGCACAAAAGCAGTTTCAGCGCGTGAGCAACTCGCCCCGCTGAAGAACCTTCAAGTCTGGCGGTTTGCCACCTATTATTTCTTCGTCTTTGGCGGCTTCGTAGCCTCGCATCCTTCCTACCGCGTTACTACACCGGAGCTTACGGACTAGAGCTGACAACAGCTGGTGTGTTTGCTGGTCTCTACTCGTTGCCGGGGTCTGTTTTCAGGGCGCTAGGCGGGTGGATGTCGGACAAATGGGGGGCACGGTCTGTTATGTACCTCACCTTCATCGTCTCGCTCATCTGTTTGTTCCTGCTCAGCTATCCAGAGGCCTCCTATGTGGTGGATGGGATTGAAGGGCCAATTGAGTTCAGTTTAGGACTCAGCGTCGGTGAATTCGTCGCCATTACCGTTGTTCTTGGTTTTGTCATGAGCCTTGGCAAGGCGGCGGTCTACAAACACATCCCGGTTTACTACCCATACCATGTTGGCGCCGTAGGCGGCCTTGTAGGCATGATTGGTGGTCTCGGTGGGTTCTTCCTGCCCATCGCCTTTGGAGCACTGCTGGACCTGACAAATGTCTGGACGTCCCCGTTCATGCTTCTCTTTGGAATTGTCGCAATCTCGACCGTTTGGATGCACGTCGCCATCCGCCGAATGGAACGCAAACGCTATCCGGAATTACAGGGAGAAAGGGACCTTTCTGACCTGCCTGAAGAGCCGCTTGAAGACCCGGAGGAGCCAGCACTCGCAAACAAATACCCCTAAACCAGCAAAGCTTTGCTGGATGCAGTCTGAAGAGGGCGTATCGCTAAAAGGAAAAACTGTATGCTTGGTGACGAAATTCAAAAAGGACACACGCTCATTGTGTGGCGGCCCGATGACCCGGAATTCTGGGAGAAGAAAGAAGGCAATTGCGACCCGAAATCTTTGGATCTCAATTCCCGCTCTCTTGCTCGCATTCTCTGTGTGGTTGGTCTGGAGTGTTGTCGTCGCGCGGCTCCCAAGCATCGGTTTTGACTACACAACCAATGAACTCTTCCTGCTGGCTGCACTGCCCGGGCTCTCCGGTGCAACTCTCCGGATTTTCTACTCCTTTATGGTGCCGATCTTTGGTGGCCGCCTTTGGACGACCGTGACCACCGCATCGCTTCTCTTGCCAGCCTTGGGAATTGGCTACGCGGTGCAGGACACGGATACACCCTATGAGATATTTCTCGTACTGGCTTTGCTGTGCGGCTTTGGTGGCGGTAACTTTGCTCCTCAATGGCGAACATTGCCTACTTCTTTCCGAAGTCGGAGAAGGGCAATGCACTGGCGCTCAACGCTGGTCTGGGCAATCTAGGTGTTTCCGTGATGCAGTTTGCGGTGCCGTTGGTCGTCACATTTGGCGTATTTGGAGCCATTGGCGGTGACCCTCAATTACTGGAGGATGGAAGTCGACTCTGGATCCAGAATGCAGGTTTCATTTGGGTACCGTTTCTTATCCTCTCCACACTGGCAGCATGGTTTGGAATGAATGACATTGCCCATGCCAAGGCTAGTTTCAAAGAACAATCCATCATCTTTAAGAGAAAGCACAACTGGATCATGTGCGTTCTCTATACCGGAACCTTCGGCAGCTTTATCGGTTACTCCGCTGCCTTCCCTCTTCTCATAAACACGCAGTTTCCGGAGATTAGCGCACTCTCCTATGCTTTCCTCGGCCCGCTTGTTGGGGCGCTGTCCCGTGCAGGTACGGGTTGGATCTCCGACAAATTCGGCGGAGGCCGTGTAACTTTTTGGACCTTCCTGCTGATGATCGTCGCAGTTGCTGGCGTGCTGGTCTTCCTGGACATCAAGACAGAGCCTGGTGCCTTCTGGGGGTTCTTTGCCTGCTTCATGGCACTGTTTTTCCTGACAGGTGTTGGCAATGCCTCCACCTTCCAGATGATCCCAAGCATCATGCGTCAGCGGGTCCGGCTCCTCATGCCGCATCTGGATGAAAACGCTCTCGAGCGCCAGTCAGAGCGGGAAGGGGCGGCTATCATCGCCTTTACCTCCGCAATCGCTGCTTATGGCGCCTTCTTTGTTCCCAAGGCCTACGGAACAGCTATCGCCTACACCGGCGACCCGGATTACGCGCTTTGGACATTCGGCATCTACTACGTGATCTGCGTGGTGGTCACTTGGTACTTTTACACACGTAAGGGCGCCCCCGTCCCGTGCTGACTAAAGAAAGTGAAGGGCATTTCAAATGTCTCTACTCCTCGACAAACTCAACTTCTTCGCAAAACAGGACACCGGTACCTTTGCAAACGGGCACGGTGTTACAACAAACGAGAACAGAAATTGGGAAGACAGCTATCGAAAACGATGGCAGCACGACAAAATCGTACGCTCAACCCATGGGGTGAACTGCACAGGGTCCTGTTCCTGGAAGATCTACGTGAAGGGGGGATCATCACATGGGAAACCCAGCAGACCGATTACCCGCGCACCCGCCCGGACCTGCCCAATCATGAGCCACGCGGTTGTTCCCGCGGCGCAAGTTATAGCTGGTACATCTACTCCGCCAACCGCGTGAAGCACCCGTTGATCCGCTCCCGCTTGCTCAAAGCCTGGCGCAAAGAGCGGGTGGATAAATCACCCGTCGCAGCATGGGCTGCCATTCAGGAAGACCCCGCCAAACGCTCTGATTACATCAAGATCCGAGGGCACGGCGGTTTCGTGCGGGCCACATGGGAAGAGGTCAACGAAATCATCGCGGCGGCCAATGCCTACACCACGAAGAAATGGGGACCAGACCGCGTCGCTGGGTTTTCGCCGATCCCGGCGATGTCCATGATCTCCTACGCCGCAGGAACCCGCTACCTGTCCCTGATCGGCGGCACCTGCATGTCGTTTTACGACTGGTACTGCGATCTCCCTCCCGCTTCACCGCAAACATGGGGAGAGCAAACAGACGTTCCAGAATCTGCCGACTGGTACAATGCTGGCTTCCTGATGCTATGGGGCTCAAACGTGCCTCAAACCCGTACACCGGACGCGCACTTCTACACCGAGGCGCGCTATAAGGCACCAAGTCCGTTGTCGTGTCACCGGATTACTCGGAAGCGGCCAAGTTCTCCGACCTTTGGCTCCACCCCAAGCAGGGTACGGATGCAGCTCTGGCAATGGCTCTGGGCCACGTCATCCTGCGTGAGTTCCACTTGGACAGGCAGGCAAAATACTTTGAGGACTACTGCCGCAAATACTCTGACATGCCTTTGCTGGTCCGCCTCGTCAAAAAAAAGACGGCAAGTACATACCTGAACGCCTCCTTCGTGCCTCCGAATTTGATGACAAACTTGGTGAGACCAATAATCCGGAATGGAAGACTGTCGCCGTAGACCGCAAAGCAAAAAAGATTGTGGTCCCGCACGGCTCCATCGGCTTCCGCTGGGGTGAAAAAGGCAAGTGGAATCTGGAGGAGAAAGACGGCACGGGCAAGGATACCGATCTTGCCATGTCGCTCATTGATGAAGCCGACCATGATGAGATCGCAGAGGTCGCCTTCCCCTATTTCGGCAACCGCGCGCACGAACACTTTGCAGGAACCAACCATGACAGTGTGCTGGTGCGTAAAGTCCCTGCCAAAAAAAGTCAAACTGGCCGAGGGGGAGGTCCTTGTCGCCTCAGTCTTCGACCTCTTCGTGGCCAATTACGGTCTGGATCGTGGACTAGGTGATCCAAACTCCGCCAAGTCCTACGACGAGGGATTGCCCTATACCCCAGCTTGGCAGAAAAAATCACCGGTGTTCCCAAGGATCACATCATCACGGTAGCTCGTGAGTTCGCAACCAATGCCGAGAAGACCAACGGACGCTCCATGGTCATTCTCGGTGCTGGCCTGAACCACTGGTACCACATGGACATGAGCTATCGTGGCATCATCAACCTGCTGGTGATGTGTGGCTGTATCGGTCAATCTGGCGGTGGTTGGAGCCACTATGTGGGACAGGAAAAGCTGCGCCCGCAAACCGGTTGGACAGCACTGGCCTTTGCCTTGGATTGGGCCCGCCCACCGCGCCATATGAACTCAACCTCCTTCTTCTATGCACACACAGATCAGTGGCGCTACGAAACAGTGAAGGTCGACGAAATCCTGTCCCCAACAGCACCTGATGGCGATTGGGATGCATCCCTGATTGACTACAACATCCGCGCAGAGCGCATGGGGTGGCTGCCATCGGCTCCACAACTGCAGACCAATTCTCTCGACGTCGCGAAGGCGATTGAGGAAAGCGGCAAAGAAGCAAAAGACTATGTGGCTCAGGAGCTAAAGTCAGGCGGTCTCAAGCTGTCTTGCGAAGACCCTGACCATGAAGCCAACTGGCCGCGTAACCTGTTCGTCTGGCGCTCCAACCTGTTGGGCTCCTCCGGTAAAGGCCACGAGTACTTCCTGCGCCACCTGCTGGGAACCGAACACGGCGTACTAGGCAAGGATCTGGGAGAGGAAGGGCGCCAGCGGGCCAAGGAAGCCGTCTGGCACGACAAAGCGCCTGAAGGCAAACTGGACCTGCTCGTCACACTGGACTTCCGCATGTCCACCACCTGCGTCTACTCGGATATCGTGCTGCCCACAGCGACGTGGTACGAGAAGAACGACCTCAACACCTCCGACATGCATCCTTTCATTCACCCGCTCTCCAGCGCAGCAGATCCTGCATGGGAAGCCCGCAGTGACTGGGAAATCTTCAAGGGCATAGCCAAAACATTCTCCGAGGTGTCTCAGGAGGTTCTGGGCAAGGAGAAAGACGTTGTCCTTGTTCCGATCCTGCATGATACAGCCGGTGAAATCGCTCAGCCGTTTGATGTTGAGGATTGGAAAAAGGATGACACCACACCACAGCCCGGCAAAACCATGCCGAACGTTGTGGTGATCGAGCGTGATTATTCAAACATCTACAAGCGCTTCACCTCACTTGGTCCATTGATGGACAAACTCGGCAACGGTGGCAAAGGCATCAACTGGAACACCGAGCACGAAGTGGAACTCCTCAAAGGCCTCAACGGAAAGGTGCTCGAAGAAGGTCCAACCAAAGGCTTCGCGAAGATCGATACGGATATCGACGCGACCGAAGTTGTTCTGTCTCTTGCACCGGAAACCAATGGTGAAGTGGCTGTCAAAGCATGGGCAGCGCTCTCTGAGTTCACAGGCAGAGACCACACGCATCTGGCCCTGCCAAAGGAAGAAGAGAAGATACGCTTCCGCGATATTGTGGCCCAGCCACGCAAGATCATCTCCTCTCCAACATGGTCTGGCATTGAATCAGAACATGTTTGCTACAACGCCGGCTACACCAACGTGCATGAACTGATCCCGTGGCGCACGATCTCAGGCCGCCAGCAGCTGTATCAGGATCACCTCTGGATGCGTGCATTCGGCGAAGGCTTTTGCGTCTACAGGCCCCCCATTGACACCAAAGGCGTACATCCGGTGATCAATGAGAAGTCAATGGGCAGAAAGCAGCTGGTGCTCAATTTCATCACTCCGCACCAGAAGTGGGGCATTCACTCCACCTACACCGACAACCTGTTGATGTTGACGCTCAATCGCGGAGGACCGGTCGTTTGGATCTCCGAGGTGGATGCGAAGAAAGCCAAGATTGAGGACAATGACTGGGTCGAGGTCTTCAACATCAATGGCGCACTTGTAGCCCGTGCGGTCGTGTCTCAGCGTATGAAGGAAGGCACGATCTACATGTATCACGCTCAGGAAAAGATCGTGAATACACCGGGCTCTGAGCTTACCGGACAGCGCGGCGGCATCCATAACTCCGTCACCAGAGCGATCACCAAGCTACCCACATGATTGGTGGCTACGCACAGCAATCCTACGGCTTCAATTACTACGGAACAGTTGGCTCGAACCGGGATGAATTCGTTGTGGTTCACAAGCTGGAAGAAGTGAACTGGATGGAAGAACCACTGGATAAAAGTGGTCAGGAGGCAGCAGAATGAAAGTCCGCGCACAAGTTGCAAAGGTACTGAACCTGGATAAATGCATCGGCTGCCACACCTGTTCAGTGACCTGCAAAAACGTTTGGACCAACCGCGAAGGCGTGGAATACGCCTGGTTCAACAACGTGGAAACCAAACCCGGTATTGGTTACCCCAAGGACTGGGAAAACCAGAAGCGCTGGAATGGTGGCTGGGTGCGCAAGCACAACGGCAAGATCATTCCCAAGATGGGGGCCAAATGGCGTATTCTGGCGAATATCTTTGCCAACCCGGATCTGCCTGAAATCGACGACTACTACGAGCCCTTTGATTTCGACTATGAGCACCTGCAAGGCGCGCCGGAAAGCGCTCAGTTCCCAACCGCGCGGCCCAAGTCTGCGATTACCGGAGAGCGTATCGAAAAGATTGAGTGGGGTCCAAACTGGGAAGAAATTCTCGGCGGTGAGTTTGCCAAGCGGTCCAAGGATTACAACTTCGAAGGCATTGAGAAGGAAATCTACGGCGAATTCGAAAACACCTTCATGATGTACCTGCCGCGCCTGTGTGAGCACTGCCTCAACCCAACATGTGTTGCAGCGTGCCCATCCGGTGCGATCTACAAGCGCGAAGATGACGGTATCGTCCTGATTGATCAGGAGAAATGCCGTGGTTGGCGCATGTGTGTGTCTGGTTGCCCCTACAAGAAGATCTATTTCAACTGGTCCTCAGGTAAGTCAGAAAAATGCATCTTCTGCTATCCGCGTATCGAAAGCGGGCAGCCAACAGTTTGCTCGGAAACCTGTGTCGGCCGTATCCGGTATCTGGGGGTGATCCTCTATGATGCAGACAAGATTGAAGAAGCAGCCTCTACGCAGGATGAGAAGGATCTTTACGAACAACAGCTGAAGGTCTTCCTTGATCCGCATGATCCAAAAGTGATCGAACAGGCCCGCAAAGATGGCGTGCCGGAGGATTGGCTGGTCGCGGCGAAGGCTTCCCCGATCTACAAGATGGCGATCGACTGGAAAGTGGCGTTCCCACTCCACCCCGAGTACCGCACATTGCCAATGGTCTGGTACATTCCGCCCCTCTCTCCAATCCAGTCAGCTGCTGAAGCTGGCAAGATCGGGTGGGACGGTGAACTGCCAGATGTCCGTTCCATGCGCATTCCGGTGCGCTACCTCTCAAACCTGCTGACTGCCGGGAAGGATGAGCCCATCGTCACCGCTCTGGAGCGGATGCTCGCCATGCGCTCTTACATGCGCTCCAAGTCAGTGGATGGCGTCGTCAACGAAGCCATTGCGGAACGTGTTGGCCTGACGGCTGAATTGGTGGAAGACATGTACAAGATCATGCAATCGCCAACTATGAAGATCGCTTCGTCATCCCGACCACCCATCGTGAAGTTTCCGAGGATGCCTACGATGTGCGCGGCTCCTGCGGCTTCTCCTTTGGCAATGGTTGCTCCGGCGGCAGCGATGGCACCGACCTGTTTGGCGGCACCCGCAAGAAGACTGTCACAACACCAAGCGATGTGTTTAAGGAGATGCGCGGATGATCACCTCCCTGAAAGTTCTTTCGCTTCTGCTCAACTACCCGACACGGGAGTTGCTGGATGATCTGCCAGCGCTGAAAGAGGCGTTGAACTCAGACCGCTTGCTGTCATCAAAAGGCAAGAAGATGATCTGCAATCTGTGCGATGATCTGGCTGGACTGGATCTCTACGAAGTACAGGAGCGCTACGTGTTCCTGTTTGATCGCACACGATCCCATTCTCTGCACTTGTTTGAACACGTGCATGGTGAGAGCAGGGACCGTGGACAGGCTCTTGTTGACCTGCGTGAGATGTACCTGAACAACGGGTTTGCGGCAGAAACCACAGAGCTTCCGGACTATGTTCCGCTGTTCCTTGAGTATCTGGCGCACCAACCTTCCCGGACGCCAAGGAACTGCTTCACCAGACAGCTCATATCTTCGAGGCACTCCGCTTGCGCCTCAAGAAGAAAGGCTCAATCTACGCTGAAGCCTTTGCAGCTGTCGCCGAACTCAGCAAGGCTACTCCTTCCAAAGAGCTCCTGTCCAACATTCTTGCAGAGCCGGATGACGATCCAAATGATCTGGAAGCCATGGACCGGATTTGGCAGGAGGAGGTCGTCAAGTTTGGCGGCAATGCAGGGGAAGGCAGCTGCGGTCCTGATCGCTTGAGAATGCAAATGAGAGCGGCGGACAGACGCCCGCCCGACGAAACCCCATCGAATGTCCAAGGGGATCACTAGCTATGTCTGGATTCTTCAATACGCTGGTCTTCGGAATATATCCGTACATCGCACTCTCTGTTTTGATTGTCGGAACGATTATCCGTTACGACAGGGAGCCTTACAGCTGGCGGGCAGGGTCCAGCCAACTGTTGAGCCGAAAGCAATTGGTCTTGGGCTCGGTCTTGTTCCATGTGGGCGTGCTGGTCATCTTCCTTGGCCATTTGTTCGGCTTCTAACTCCAATTGTGATCTTCGAGACACTTGGTATCGGACATGAGGCCAAGCAGATTCTGGCCGTTGTTGTCGGCGGCGTTGCTGGTGTTGTCGCATTCATTGGTGCAGCGATACTCATTCACCGCAGGCTCTATGATGAGCGGGTGAGGGCAACCTCCAGCCCGATGGACACCTTCATCATCTGCCTGCTCGGCTTTCAGCTACTGCTGGGCTTGGCAACCATCCCGGTGTCGCTTCAGCATCTGGACGGGGAGGAGATGGTCAGGTTCATGAGCTGGGCACAAGGCATCTTCACCTTCAGAGGTGGCTCCGCAGACTTTGTGGCGGGCTCCTCGTGGATCTTCAAGCTGCACCTGTTCGTTGGCCTGACGATCCTGCTCATCTTTCCGTTTACGCGTCTGGTGCACATGCTCAGCGCTCCGGCGAGATACCTATGGCGGCCGGGCTATCAGATCGTGCGCGAACGCAACTCAACCAATCCACGTAATCCGGCAGAGTGAGGTGAAATGGCCAATCTCTACACCAATCCAAACCTCAGTGACGATACTTCGGCAGGCATAGACCTGCCAAGTACCAAGGTCCCACCCAAGAGCAGACCAGTCATCACCAGTGTCTCGGTAAACGGCGTCGAGATCCCTGAACAGGATATTCTGACCGAGGCGCAAAACCACCCGGCCGCCAATCCGGGGCAGGCCGTACAAGCCGCCGCAAGAGCCTTGGTCGTTCGCGAATTGCTGCTCCAGCAAGCAAAGGCACTCGAAATAGAGGCCAAGCCGGAGCAGTTGGAGGAGGGCATCGAAACCGCTGAAGATGCCGCAATCAGAGCGCTCATAGAGCACGAAGTCGATGCCCCCTCCGCTTCCAGAGATGAATGCATGCGTTACTATGAAAACAACGCAGCCCGCTTCAGCTCGGAGCCAATCTATGAAGCCTGCCATATCCTGTTTGCAGCAGGCCCCGATCAGCAAACCGCCCGCAGCATTGCCAAGGGGCGGGCGCAGGATGTGCTCAAGGTACTTCAGGAGAAACCGGAGGCCTTCTCCGATCTGGCACTGGAATATTCCGCTTGCCCTTCAAAGGAAACCGGCGGAAATCTGGGCCAGCTGACAAAGGGCAGTACGGTTGCTGAGTTTGAACAGGCACTCCAGTCTATGCAGGCGGGTGAGCTGTCAGAGGTGCCTGTCGAAACCAAGTTCGGCTATCACATCATTTACCTGAACCGGAAGATCGAAGGCAAAACACTTCCCTTCGAGCATGTTGAGGAAACCATCAAAGCGTGGCTGGAAGCGGCGAGTTGGTCCAAAGCAGTGTCTCAGTACATCACCATTCTGGCTGGGTCCGCAGACATTCAGGGCATTGATTTGCTTCGCTCTGATGGTCCTCTGGTACAGTAGGAGACTGGTGCGTACCCGGGCGGACCGTCTCTATTGATAAACTTGGATAAGCAGTAAGCGCTTGATCTATGGTGTTTTCTCCTTGCCGGAATATGACTAGGATTATGTTTGGAGTTCTTCCCGTGATGTTCTCGGGATCCTTTGTTCTGGAGAAAAACGATGTCGAAACTGAACTGGGGCTTTCTGGGAACGAGCTTCATCTCGTTGACTATGGCAGACGCGATTAGCGCGGAAGGATCCATGCGGATTCATTCCATTGCTAGCCGTTCCGAAGTGCCTTTGAAAGTCTTCGCAGAGAAGTACGATATTGAGCACACCTTTGATGACTTCAACGAGCTGATTGAGGATGAAGCCGTCGACATCATCTACATCGCTCTCCCAAACCATGTGCATCATGAATACGTGATCAAAGCAGCAAATGCCGGTAAGGCAATCCTCTGCGAAAAGTCGCTCTCCGTGGATATGGATAAGACGGATCAGGCGCTCAAGGCAGTTGCCGAAAACGGCGTCTTCTTTGCTGAAGGCCTAATGTTCCTCAACCACCCTTTTACAGCAGCTATTCAGGATGTGGTCACTTCTGGTGAGCTGGGCGAAATCCAGTCCATCTCCGCCCAGTATTGCGCCTCCATTGCACATCAGGTGAACCCGGAGAGCAAGGGCGTCCTCTACAACCTTGGCTGCTACCCGGTAGCGCTGGTGCATCTGCTCCTGCTGGCCGCCTTCCCGAGCCCCATCTTCGAAAACTATAAGATCTCGGCAATGGGCCGACGCGGTGCAGACGGGAATATCTGCGAAACCGCAGCCACTTTGCGTTTGAATAATGGCGTCCTTTGTCAGCTGCATACGGCAGAGGATTATGGCTTGCACGCTGGGTTTTCCGTGCTCGGCTCCAAGGCCAGTCTGGTGCTGAACTCCAACCCGTGGCTGCCAACAGCTGAGGGAATACATTCACAGTCACCCCCTACAATAAGCCGGGAGACATCCGGACCTTTACAGCTGATGGCGATGCGTTCCTCTATCAGATCAGAGCAATCCGGGAAGCAATTGAAGCTGGCAAGACGGAGCTGGAAAGCCCGGCACCAAGCGTGGAAGACAGCCGTCACATCATGCAAATCCTGACAGACTGGGAAGCCGCAACGCTCACCGCCTAAGCCCCGATCAGGCTCATCGCTAAATCCGCCGTACGGCACCACCAGCCTCTCGCTCAGATGCCTCAAAACGGCAACTGCCACGGCCCCAAACCGCATCCCCGACAACGGGGATAACTCCCGCAAAACCACGTTTGCGTTGGAATGTGCGTTGGTTTGCGTTCTTCACGTTTTTCCTGAGCTCATCCGTCCCGAAACCTCCAGCGGGGCGCATCGGCGCATTGCAAACAAAGTTATCCCCCTCACCACTGAAGCTGGTTATGATGAGTTTCTCTGGTCAAGCAGGAGGGATGAGCGGTGGAACGTATTCCGGCTCAGAAGTGGTACCGCACTACGAAACTGGCAGATGACATTACGCTGATTGATGAGCCTACATCAAGCAGTTCTACCGCTGCAACATCTGGCATGTACGCGGACGCCATAAGGACCTGCTGGTGGACAGTGGCATGGGCGTTGTCAGTCTGCGCAAGCATGTGGCGCTCACCGCCGAGAAGTCCATCATGGCCGTCGCCAGCCACACCCACTTCGACCACATCGGCTGCCAACGCGAGTTCCCGCATCGCTTGGTCCATAAAGCCGAAGCAGACCTGCTGGCCCACCCGACCCGCAAGAACACACTGGCCGATCCCTACGTCACCGATGAGATCTTCGATGCACTTCCGCCCGAGCCCTATAAGTCCTCAGAGTATGCCATCAAACCCGCCCCCGCCAGCCACCTGCTGGAAGATGGCGAAGTGCTTACCACCGGAGACCGGCACTTTGAGGTAATCCACACACCCGGCCATTCACCGGGCGGTATCGCGCTTTGGGAAAAGGCAACGGAAACCCTGATCGCAGGAGACATCGTCTACGATGGCCCGCTGGTGACAGACTGCTACCACTCCAACATGGCGGAGTACATCGCCAGTATGAAGCGCCTGCTGGATATCCCCGTCCGCACCATCCACGGCGGTCACTTCCCCAGCTTCGACGGCAAACGTCTTCATGAGATCATACATGCATTCCTGAAGGAGCATGATACCTGAGCGTGTCGCCGATGGCTTATCTTGAGGACTTCGCTACCTCAGGCACCCATGAGATGACATAGCGCGGCAGATCAGGAAACGGCCCATCGCCACGCTCTTCAGGCGAGAGCTGCTCAAATCGTCCGGCCTTGCCAAGCGCGTCACACCCACACTCCCAGTTCGCCAGCCAGATGCCAAGGGCCACCATGGCGTAGTACCGCGAGTGTGTCGCCGCGCAAAAATCCACCCGCTCGATCCTCATATTCTCAGTAATAACAACACCGCGTGTTGGCTGCGCGTTGTAGGAGGAGGGCGACCATTGGCACACCTCATAGCACCGCCCAAATTCCCGATAGGGTCGTGCCTGCGTATTGAGTGGCTTGACGAAGTCCGTATCCGCATAAAACAACTCTTGCAGGTCCAGCCGGTGCCGCTGCGATTTCTGAATAAAGCGGATTGCAAGTGGAATGTAGCGAGACCGATACCCAAACCCACAAACACAAATGATGTGGTCCCGCTCAGGATCAAACCGTGAGCCCAGATGTTTGATAATGCTCTCATGATCAGCACCGGGCCCGATCCAGCACGTTGCCAGACCTTTGCGCGTGGCCTCAAGCACCACTTTCTGCAAGCTGCGCCCAACATCCACCACCGCCATCTCGTCGTACTCGCGCGGTGCAATGGCCACCAGAAACTCCTGCGTTCCAACGGCGGGCCACACCACCAAGGAGTTACGGACATACTCAAAGCGAATGGAATGCGGGCTAAGGCAGTTCTCCGCTTGGCTGTACTGTTCCGCCAGAGAAAGCACCAGCTGCCGGTGTTCCTCGGTCATCAACCTGTCTTGAAACGACCGGCACGAAACCCGCGACCGCATCAGATCAAACGCATCCAGATGCTCCCGACTGCGTGGCAATGGTTCAGCCGGATGAAAGCCATACCGAACTGTAAGCACATCAAAGATCAAATTGAGGAAAAGCAGCACTGCGAGTAACAGCGGTAAATCTTCTAGGAGCAAGGGCCAGAAACCAATCAGAGCGCCCAGACCTGAGAGCAACAGCAAAAGCACCACGGCGACCACATTGGGCAGATACTGCAGCCAGCTGGTCCACTGTAGCCACATCTTCACACGCCACCACCATCTGGTCTCAAACCAGGCTTCGTTGGGTGTGCGTTTTTCTTCAGGCTTTGCGTTGTTCATTCAGATGTTCCGCAGTTTGGCTGTTTCCAGCAAGGAAGAAACTGCGGAACATTCTAAGCGAGGGGTATTCCCGAAACGTAACCATGCCTCAGGAGTACCAAAGGGCCGCGACTAGGTAGCGGCTTGTGCAGCTTTCGCTGGGCGGTAGAGGAAGCGGTTAAAGGCATCCTCCGGCATCATCTGGACCAGACGCCCAATGAGTGCCATGGCCGCGACGCAGAACACAAAGCGCCCAACCAGAGCACCGGACCAGTGCGCACCAAAGGCCATCATCACCAGCGGGTCCTCAATCAATCCATGGCAGATGCCCATGAACGAGAGCGAGAGCACTACATCGCGGGACGACATCTTGCCTTCCTGCGCTTCCTTGATGATGAGACCACCACCGTAAGAAAGGCCGAGCAACACTCCAACCATGGTGATCGGCGTGGCCGCCTTGCTGATGCCCATCAGGCGCAGAAGGGCGATAGAAGCCAGCCAATCAGGTCAGTGACCTTTGCCAGCTCCAGCACCTTCAAAAAGATGATCAGCCCAGAATGATCCAGAACATGGTGAAGAGGAGGGAGGCGCTGGAGTAGGCCCACTCCAGCCATGTTTCTTCAAGGGTCGGGGTAAAGGGCAACCACGAAAGTTCCAGTGGTTGCTGCAGCCAACCGCCAGCCGAATAAATCAGGTTCAGAACCAGCCCGTAACTGACACCCACCACAAACCGAGGCCGGAGAAAACAGAAAACTGACACCAGCGCGTCGGGAGATGCTCTGCTCCAGAGGCAGCGCGTGGGCAATAAGAACAACAGATAGCAGAACGGTCACATCAGCGACGGTGAGTGACTCTACAGGCAGCAGTGTGATCATCACGGCTACAGCAGCATACGTGTTGACCAACAAACCAACGGCCAGAACAAGGCCAGTTGCGGCAGGAAGGCCCATCAGGCCCATCAGCGGTTCAAGCACCACGCCCAGATAATCAACTAGCCCGAGTTCCATCGCGACACGCACGAGTATCATGACCGGAACCATGGTTTTCAACATGATCCAGAACAGGCCAACGGAGTCCTTCGCAATCTTCTGAGAAGCAGCGACAAAATTATTCATTCTTCTGACAAACCAATGCTGCGCGCGCTTTTGGGCACAAAAGCGCTGTGTGGAGGGAGGGTAGGAAACCGAAGGGGAGGGCCTTCGCTCTGTTACCAAGCAAATCTACTAGGATATTTCAGCCTTGGAGGAAATAGGGTTTTACTCAACCCCGACGCTTTATTTCTCAAATAAGGCACTCCAATTTCCGCAATATCAAAGAACCACAAGAGACCTTAAGGCCAAACCGGAAAGTAGAGTGCAGCTTCCGAACGTCATGAATTAATAAGACACACAGAATAAAAATCAGCGGGTATTTTGCGAGCACAAGAAGTTTTAGGTGAATATATCTAATAGTTTTATAAAAGAGCAGGGCAACAAAAGAAGATCTGTGCCTGCGAGAAAACACAACTAAATATACACGGGATTTAATTTTCTTGACTGTAAATAGTTTTTCTGCGCATATAAGTATCGCAGGCGTTGCGAATAAAATTTGACGCATGCCAGACTTTCGGTTTGAGTGATATAGATACCTGTTGTTGCCGTTTTATTGCGCAGCAAAACGACCTTATGATCTTCCCGACAATCTGCGAAGCCAGAAGCGCATGCACTATGCACGCTTGGTTTCTAATCTAATTTATCCTTGCAAGAAGTACGGGAAGGACCCTATCTATGCATATTAACGGTACAGTAAAATTCTTTGATCAATCACGCGGTTTTGGTTTCATCACACCAGAAGACGGCAGTAAAGATGTGTTCGTTCACATCAGTGCACTTCAAAATGCTGGTATCCAGTCCATTGACGAAGGCGACAAGATTCGCTTTGTGCCAGTTGATGACCCACGCGGTCGCGGCAAGACTGCTGCAGACATTCAGACGGTATAAATATACCGCATGAATATTAGGCTCTCTCTGCGTAATAGCCGGAGAGAGTCTGCGTTTTATTTTAAAAGACATCTAGTTAGAAAGACTATGAATTTGAACCTAGTAAAATTTGGAACAGTAAAGAGTTTTGATCACCTGTCCGGCAGAGGTTGGATTACCCCTGAGGATGGCGGTCATGATATTGCGGTGAACCGTGCCGCAGTGAAGAAAGCCCGCCTTGGGCAAATCTGTGAAGGCCAAACCCTCGGCTTTCATGTGTCTGGTGGAACGCCATCAGCAGTTGATCTTTGGGCCACTTGGTCCAACCGATAAATCTTGCACCTACCGCTACCCTCATGAAAAGAGGGCCAGCGCTGGAGAAGGTCGCTTGGATGCCTACCATAATGCATGCTGAATAGGCTCAGCCTCCTTCTCTATCAAGATCCCCAAAACCTAAACCATGTCCGCGAGAGCCGTAGTCCGTTTGATTGAGCCTAATCGAACGCGACATGCTCCAAGCTGTCCATGCTCCCAACAAGCGCTTTATTGAACAAAAATAAGCGCCTGCTGGGTGGGCAGGCGCTTACATACCCCGAGCAAAGGGTAAGTTCAAACGAGGCTGCCCTTATTCGGCAGCTTGTTTGACCTCTAGTAGGCCGAAGAGATTGCGTGGATCAGCAGGTTCTGCAATCATCTCCAGGTCCTGAATGGTTTCGTCCTGCTTTACCAGATCGTAGATGTAACGCAGGCCGGAAAAGTCTTCGATGGCAAAGCCAACGGAGTCGAACAGTGTAATGTCTCGCTCACTCGTGCGTCCCTCCGCTGTACCGGCAAGAACCTCCCAAAGCTCAACAACCGGATGATCGTCGTCCAACTGCTGGATCTCGCCTTCAATGCGGGTCTGCTCCGGATACTCAACGAAGATCTTGGAGCGCAGCAGAATGTCTTTGTGCAGCTCGGTCTTGCCAGGGCAATCCCCGCCAATCGCGTTGATATGCGCGCCAGCACCGACCATGTTGTCGGTCAGGATGGTCGCCTTCTGCTTGTCAGCTGTGACCGTGGTGATGATATCCGCACCGGCAACCGCTTCTTCCGAGCTGCGGCAGATGGTGATGGTAAAGCCTTTGCCATCAAGGTTCGCCGCACACTTCTCGGTCGCTTCCGTATCCGTATCAAACAAACGCAGATTGGTAATCCCCAGCACAGCCTTGAACGCCAGCGCCTGAAATTCGGACTGAGCCCCATTGCCGATGATTGCCATGGTCGTGGAATCTGGCCGTGCCAGATACTTCGCCGCCATAGCCGAGGTCGCAGCCGTGCGCAGCGCCGTCAGAACAGTCATTTCCGAGAGGAAAAACGGATACCCGGAATCCACATCCGACAACATACCGAATGCCGTAACCGTCTGCTTGCCTTCCTGCGTGTTTTTCGGATGACCATTGACGTATTTGAAGCTGTACAGCTCACCATCACTGGTCGGCATCAGCTCGATTACGCCAACTTTGGAGTGGCTGGCAACCCGAGGTGTTTTGTCAAACAACGGCCAGCGGCGGTAATCCTCCTCCACGTACTCGGTCATACCTTTCAAGATAGTCTCGACACCGTGTTTGTTGACCAAATCTAATATTTTAGAAACGCTTACGAACTGGACCATTGGGGAATTCCTGTTTTGTTTGTGTTGGGTGAGATCAAGCCCGGTTTGGATGGTCCAGCACTTGCTTGCCAAACAAGCTGGAAACCAAATCTGTCATCAGGGTTGCCGTACGGCTCGCACATCAAGGAAGGGGTTAAGCTCCACCAGATCAACGGAGGTGACCAGCTGGCTGTCACAAAGCATTTCCATGATCAGATGAGCTTCGCGGAAGGTTGCACCACCCGGAACAGTCGTCCCCACCGCAGGGGCGATGTCCGGGTCCAGAAAGTCCACATCAAAGCTCACATGAAGACGGCCTTTGGCAGCCTTCACACGCTCCAGAAATGCCTTGATCGGCTTGACCACGCCGTTCTCGTCAATCCGGCGCATGTCGTAAGTTTCAATGCCGTTTTTCTGTAGTGCAGAGCGCTCTGCATTGTCCACGGATCGCAAGCCCATCATACAGATGTTCTCTGGCTTAATTGCGGTCTTCAGCTCCGGATAATACCCCTCAAAACCGGAAAGACCGCAAAAGTAAGCCGCCGGCGTGCCATGCAGATTGCCGCTCATGGTGGTGCTCAGGTTGTGGAAGTCGGGGTGCGCATCCAGCCACAGCACAAACTGCTCTTCGCCAGCTTCTGCCGCCGCATCGGCAATACCGCTCACAGTGCCCGCAGCCATGGAATGATCGCCGCCCAAAAACACCGGCAAGTGACCCTGACGCACTTCTTCCAAAGCAACGTCGTGTAGAGCCTGCGTCCAGCTGATTGTCTCACTCAAATGGTGGACAGCGCTGTTGGAGTGAACCCGGTCCGGGCTTGCCACTGGCACAATATTGCCTCGGTCGATAACGGAATAACCCAGCGCTTCCAGAGAATCTTGTAGTCCCGCAGTCCGCAGAGCATCGGGGCCCATAACGCAACCCTGAATATTAGTTCCTGTTTGTACAGGTGCCCCCACGAGCACAACGATATTTTTCATTCCCACGCCCCGAATTATTCCAATATGGGGTATTATCCTTGTACAAGTGGCGGTAAAAAGCCTTCATTGTGATCAAAATGGTGGCCTGTTTAGCCACTCTGATAAGTAGAGTTACGCACTTTGGATGAAATAGATCAAAAAAATTATCGCAATACTACGTAGAAATGCGCGGGCAAGCGTGTCTGATCTTGCCCTTGAGCTGAAGATCTCCCGCTCAACTGTGCGCGCTCGTATGGAGCGACTAAAATCCGTAGGCGATATTCTCGGCTACACGGTCGTGCTGCGGGGTGATGTCTTTGAACAACCTGTTCGTGGCATTATGATGATCAAGATTGAGGGCAAAGGCACCCAGCGCATCGTCGATCATCTCTATAAGATGACCGAGGTCACGGCCCTTCACACCACCAACGGCAAATGGGATCTGATCGTGGAGATGGGAACCGACACACTGGTCCACTTCGACGACATCCTGCGCCGTATCCGCCTGATCGACGGCATCTCGGCCAGCGAAACCAACCTGCTCCTCTCCACCAAACGCACCAGCGAAGCCCGCCGCAACGTTTTGCTGGATTAGGGTCGCATACAAAAAAAGAGCCCTGAGCGTGTCTTGAAGGCCGCTCAGGCTCGGCAGTTCACCAGCCTTGGCTTAACGGGGCGAGTGCCTTACGCTTCTAATGGCATAAGTGCTTGTTGTTGTTGTTTTCTCAGTTTCGCCAAGTGGTAAATATTGATGAACACGCACATGCCGTTGAGCAAGACAACCGGATAAGCATCAACTGCAACACCATAGATGGTGAACAGGATACAGCCGATCATGTTGATCACACGAAGCCACAGGACGTTGCCCATCAAAAGAGATGTCATCACAGTGATTGAGCCAGATAGCCCACGAGTTCCATATTCATTATGCTGCAGCCATCTCAGGTGTTGTCGCATATGCGGTTTCCAGAGCCAGTTCCATCATCTGGTTAAAGCTGTTCTGGCGTTCTTCGGAGGTGGTTTCCTCTGCGGTGATCAGGTGATCGGAAACGGTCAGCACGCACAGCGCTTTCACGCGGAATTCCGCAGCGATTGCAAACAATGCAGCAGCTTCCATTTCAACAGCCAGCACACCCATCTTCTGCATGGCAGGTAGCAGCGCCGGGTTGGAACCGTAGAACAGGTCACCGGAAAGGATGTTGCCAAAGCGTGGGGACAGACCCAGCTCGCCAGCAGCATCGGAACACGCCTTCAACAGTTCAAAGTCAGGAGCAGCAGCATAATCATAGCCGGCAAAGCGATCGCGGATCATGGAGGAGTTGGTGCTGGCACCGGTTGCGACGATCAGGTCGCGCAGTTTCAGCTCTTCATCAACACCACCACAGCTGCCGACGCGGATCAGTTTTTTTACGCCATAAAAGTTGATCAGCTCGTGTGCATAGATAGAAATGGACGGCATACCCATGCCATGCGCCATAACTGAGACAGGCTTACCCTTGTATTCCCCAGTAAAACCCAGCACATTACGCACGTTTGTAACTTCGCGCACATTTTGCAAATAGTTTTCTGCAATATACTTTGCACGAAGCGGATCACCCGGCATGAGGACTGTTTCGGCAAAGTCTCCAGCCTGAGCGTTGATATGCGGTGTCATCAGATTCTCCCTATGCAGCTTGCACGGGGAAACTAGAAACTTCACCAGTTCAAAAACAGGACAAATGTCCGAATCTCTAAATTAAATAATGCAAAAATGACAATTAAACCTCTCGCAGAAATTGGACACAGGCAAGTATTAGAATGGATCAAAACTGGTCCGTTTCTTCGGCGCCAAATGAAGTCGGGAGAATACTTACTCAGGCAGGGCCAGAATCTGGAGCACCTCTATTGGATCGAGGATGGTTTCTGCACGGTCAGCTTCACAGCGGCCAATGGTCGGCGCTTCAGTCATGGTCGATTTAGCATTGAAGACCGCCTGTATGGTGAGATGGAATTTTTCACCGGCAAACTCATCCAGTTTGACATTCGCTGTGACAGTCCGGTCAGCGTACGGGTGATCCCGAACTCAGATCTGGAAGCATTGCTGGTACAGCATCCGCATGTGGGGATCTGGCTCAGCCAGTCTCTGGCAGATACCTATCAGGAAGTGATGGATCGCATGACCTCGCACTTCATGTACCCGCTGGCCTACAACATCGCCAAGGACCTGTT
Organism: Pseudovibrio sp. JCM 19062; assembly: GCA_001310715.1. The sequence goes on along the minus strand of BAXV01000005.1, from coordinate 70,361 downwards.
GCTCCGCGAGCTGGGCAACAAGCCTGCCATCCAGTTTGAGCGTGTCTTTAAAGAAGCCGAGCGTTTCGGTTGTTCAGAGCGCGTCTACCGCCGTGCCGTCAGCCAGCTGATAGAGCAGGGGCTCGCAGAGAAACGCGGCCGCGAGCTCAAAGTCGCCAGCAAAGACAAACTGGAACGCTATCTGGCCGAAGAGGAAGAGCGCTAAACCCGCTCAGTGGCGCAGTGCTTCGATTTGACGTCTCTCTGAGAGTGAGACCTTCATATGCCCGTGACTAGGTTGCTCCGAATGGCAAAGAACACACAAAGCCTGTAGGTTTAAAGAGGAGCTATTACTAAGGTCTCCAGAAATGTGATGAGTATGAAGCAGTTTACGATGTTCTTTTTGAGAGAGGTCTACTCCGCAATCCTCACATTTCCATTTCCTACTTTCACGATGTGCCCGTGAGGTTTTGCCCCAATCTTTAGGATAAATTGCAGTAGTCTGGGTGGAGGATGTTTTTGTTGGCCTAGTGTGAAAGAGGGGAGCATATGTTCTTAAGAATTCTGCAATGTCAAAGCCTTGAGCAATTTCATTTCTGGTGCCTATTTGAGAATTGGTTCCATAGCCGTCCCATGCAATTTCTTTTAGACAATTCTTACAAACGATGAGATCTGCTTCAACATCGCCCTCTTTGTGGTTCTCATAGTCAGTCCAGGTGCACTCGAATTTGCCGTCCATGCGAATGGTAGCATGGTATTTTTCAATTCTTTTTTTTCTTCCGCTGGTTCCTGATTGTAGAGCACTCTGCAAAATGAAACTTCGGGCAATCCTTTGGGTCATTTAGCAGGGTATATTTATCTTTACCAGAAGCTTTAATGTAGATGAGGATCTGCTCGCCTTCATGTTCGAGCAGTCCCCCCAGAGAGCCGATTTCATCCATCGAAACTTCTTTGCCGGCCTCCAGCTCTTGGCGCAAGATTTCTCGCTCGGACAATTGCACTCTCTGTGTTCGCCATTTAGCCAACGGAGCGCCCATTTGAGAGATTAGTCTGTCAAGATCTTGAAAGTTGATGTTCAGCTTCATTGAATTGTTTCAATTACTTTGATGATCTGGTCTTTTGTAGTGGTGCGTACGCGAAACTCTACTCTTCTTGATGCGCGGGCATTTTCAGAACCGTTTCTAGTTCGGATAGTATGACTAGATGATAAGCCATTGGCCGTGACGTTCTTAAAAACCCATTCCCTGAAAGGCTGTACCGCATCAAGCATGATGGCGAATTTAAGTACTGCCCTTGTACGCTCTTGTGATAATGCCATGTTATTGAAGTATGCTTCATTCTCAGGAGTGCCGCGTCCCCACTCTGAAGAGGTATGGCCCTCAATGCGGATCTCTTCAATCATATCTTGAAACTTATTCAGGACAGTCATATAGCGTGGGAAAAATCAGCAAGAATGCGTTTGAACTCGGGTCTTAAGCTAGCCTCATTTGATCTAAAGAGAACTTCCGGAGCTTTGAAACGGAGTGTTAATGTTTCCTGGTCCAGTTCTGCATTCCACTTTTCAAGATCACCTTTAAATTCGGCCTCTAGGGCTTCATAAATGCTCACTTCGTAGTCATGCCATGCTACTACAATTTGTTTGATAGCATCCTGTGTATTGGTGAGTATTTCTTTATCTTGAATTGCCCGCTCTTTTGCCTCCACTAGGGGGCGAAGATAAACAACCGCGATAAAAAGGAGAATGACCATCAATCCAGCCATAAGGTCTGAAACCGAAACCCACTCACTATCTTCAGGTGCTGGAGAGGAGCCCAATATGTGCCTCATGCGACTTCTCGGGTTATATTAACAAGCCTATGCAATTCGCGAGTGAGCGGCTCATAGTCCTGAACAAATTTCTCGGAGAGTGACGCCAGACGAGTACCAAGCTGTTCAATGGCTCTTTCAAGTTCCTGAGACATTTGCTTATCAAACATATGCATTTGCTTCTCTAACTCGGCATCCGTTTTAGACCACGAATCTTGAATTGTCTTTTGTGCAGCCTTTGCATTGCTTTCGATGAGATCGCCGTGCCTCTTAACTCCTTCGATAACTTGTGCATTAACATTGTAAGAGTGGTTGAGAGCTGTGCGTTAAACTCCTGTTGCGCATTGGAAGCTTGACGCTGAAGCCCTTCAAAGCCCTCCTCCAGAGTTTTATAACTCTCAGTGTGCCGCGTCAGCTCTCTGAGCTGCGCTGAATTGCCTCTGCGACATGCTCACCCAATTTAGTAGTAATTAGCTCTAGGTTATTTTCAATAACTGGGAAAGCAGTCACTGCTTTGTCTCGCAATCCCGCAAGTGTTTCCATGTGTTGCTCCATAACTGAGATCTGGGAGTTAAGAGAGCCTGTGAGTTCTGGGAGTGGTTGGATAGCAGCTGGAATTGCTTCTGTATGTTCGCGGATTATTGCGAGCATTTCGGAACAACTTTGCACAGCAGATAAGGCTGCCTCAAGAGAGGATAAAGTTGCTTTGATGCGCTCTTCAGATTTTTCAATGTGATCTTTATAATTTTCTTGCCAGACTACAAGCTTTTCTACAGCCGCATTGAGTTGTCTAAAGTTATCACCAAATTGTTCAGTCAGATTATTATTGAAATCGCGAATAACTTCCTGAAGCGCTTCAATAATCGCTTTCTGATTATTCTCAGTCATGTGTTTCGCAAAATTCTTGAATTCACTTATAAGCTCGTTCTGCCCGTCTTTCGCTTCGGACCTAAGCTTTTGCAATTGTGTGAGCAAGCTACTCTCACCGTCAGATGAAATGACCTTTCTAATGTCTGAAAGGTTTTCATGAAGCATCTCGGAGTTTTCTCTTCCGGTAACTTCAATGCGTTGTAACAGCGAGTAAATTTCTTCCGGTCCAACCTGCGCTACCGGCTCGCCCTTTGAAAAATGGTTTTGGAAGCCTTTAAGCAGCATCGAAGTGAAGATACCTGCAATACTGGTTATGAAAGCAACCTTCATTCCGGCGAGGAGTTCTGGCACTGACTCATCGATATTTGATACATCAAAGTCCGCCAAGCCAAGTGTAATACCAAAGAATGTTCCGAAGATACCGATAGTTGTGAGCAGACTTGGGGCAATCCGTGACAACTTGGAAAAGATTGGTATCTTAGCAAAACTACCCCAGAAACTAAGAAGAAAAGTGAGTGTTATCAGTATAATGAAGGATATAGCTACTGGGTCAGAAATTGTACTATGATACAGTTTTTGAAACGTTTCATGATAGAACATTGGGATCTCGCGATACTTTATACGCGGGACACATTAATAGTGCGATTTGATTGTTAAACTATCAAATATGCCTAATACACAATAAATATTATATAATTTTATATATTATGTCTTTGCTATCTTTTTGCAGCAATCAGCATAAGTACCTCATGGGGTGTAGGCATAACGCCGTTGTGCTCGCCAAGCGTTTGGTAATCTCCGCCCTTAGCTGCTCTCGCTGAGCATCGGTTGCCTCATTGCCGGGAGGGTAGGAGGTCAGCGTTGCAAACACAGTCTCCACATCATCAATGGCATAGGTGTCTTGATAGGTCAGCTTGCTCACTGACCGGAAGCGCCGCGCAAGCCGTGCCTCAACTTCTTCCGGTGGTGCCATCACGACAGAAGGGTCCATAGGCGCCACATCAAACACGCGGCTGTTCAACTCATAAACCTGCTTAAGATTGGCTGCGCTGTTAAGCGAAATAACCAGTCGCCCACCCGGTTTTAAAATACGCCGCATCTCATCCAGTGCCTGGTCCGGATCGGTGAGGTGGTAGACCATATGCATTGCCATCACCACATCAAACGAAGCATCCTCAAACGGCAGCGCTTCGGCTTGCTTCACATAACCTGCGACCTGCTTAACAGCAGACAGTTCGCTCAGCGCCGCTTTTGCCTCAGCCACCATCTGCTCGGACTGATCAACGAGCGAAACCTCCATCCCATCCGGCAACTGATGCTGATTGGCAGTCCAGAACCACCCCGCACCGCAACCGATATCAGCAACCGCGCAGCCCTCGCGAAACCCCATACGCTCGCCAGACCACGCAAACCAACTCGTAGTCGCATACCGCCGATGCAGGTTTGCCCGTGCTTTGAGGTTTGAGCTGGTCTTGTATTGCTGAGAAACATCTACCGACATGTGGTACCCAAATTTTACAAATAGAATTGAAGAAATACGGGCACCACACTAAGCAGTGTAAGAGGCAACAACAAGCGCAATGGGAGAGTTAGAATCTGCTAGGCTCCACCCAGCTTCCTGCCAACCCGCGAGGCCACACCATGCGCAATTTCCGTAAAGTCTTGTATGTGTTGATCACCTGCTTCCTCAGCATCTACGGCGCCTATTTCGCCTACACCGCCTTTTATCAAGGCACGCTGTTCAATGTCGTTGCCGGCGCGTTCATCTGCGCAGTCGGCATCATAGGCCTTTATGGGACGTTTCGCGGGAATGGAAAGAAACTAAAGTGACGGGAGAGATTATTGAGCGATCTATCAACATACAAGGCAAAGTCAGGGCGTTTTGAGCCTGTCTGGACCATCGAAATCCAAACCCTGCCAGAAGACACCGACCGCATATTGGATGCCGTGATGCAAGTGCATCCACTCAGCTTTGGCCGCTACCAGCGCAACGCAAGCATCTCCGCGGTCGGCAAAGAAACAGCTCAACCCGAACCCAACTCCACCACCACAACCCATATTGAAGGTTTCAAGGCGGGCATGACCGAAACCTACCCCATGGTGGAGCTCAAAATCTCCATTGAGCGCGACCTTAAGGTGCTCGAAAAAGTCATGGATGCAATCATACAGGTCCATCACTACGAAGAACCCGTCATCTTCCTGCGTGAAGACTGGGCCAGCCGCGCCGCCTACAATCCAACAGCACCAACCCCAACCGCTGGTGGAACAACGGCAAAGGCATGCCGCAGAGGGTAGAGTAAGGGGGCAGGCCGAAGAGGCGCTACACTTCTGAACCGTTAAAAGCAGCGACCTTACAACAAGAAGCCCCTGAGCCGACTGGCGGTCAGGGGCAAATTGATCTGCGTATTCAGAGAAAAGGTGCGCTCTAGAACTGGACAGGGAAGCTGCCACCACCAGAGAGCCTACACTGCCCCGTACCGCCTGCTGAAAAGCCTGCCGGAGGATTAGCAAGTGTTATCACACAGCGCATGGTCCGGTCGCCGCTGAACAGAACGCCACGAGCGTAGGGCTATAGGTGGTTGAGTAGGTGGAGACCAATAATGGTCCACCTTCAAACCCGCCAAAGTCATCAAAGTCGTCAAAATCATCAAACCCGAATCCACCGAAGTCGTCTTCTCCAACGTTGGTTGTCACGGATTTGGCTGTAATCATCTTTCCAGTGTACACTTCGCCATTAGGCAATGTTGCTGTTGTCTCTGCGGCTCCACCACCAAAGAAACCCTCGGTTACCTGAAACTCCACATTCCTGCCACCAAGACGACCCTGACCGGGTGTGACTGTCTGACATCCAACCAGACCAACAAGTGCAATCAGGCTCACGCCTACTGTAAACATGCGTTTCATTCTGCGTTCCAATCCCGAACTAAAAGGCATCGTGTCGGCGCAGGATTGCAAACAAATATTGCAAAACCTATTCAAACACAGATTGCAACAAACGCTGAAACACCAAGGACTTTTGCTCCTTTGTAGGAAGAAACCCCAGTGTTTTACTGGGATTCGCAGCTTCTGCAACGGGGCCTTGAACGCCTGTACCGCCCGCACGAAGGTCCATGACGGTTGCGGGCTGTTTGGCTTGCCTTCTCCGGGTAACTCACCTAGTAAAGCCACGTCATTCGCGAATAAGGCTGCCAGATGTCTCAAAAACAACCCGTTATCGTTATCGACCGTGAAACCGGCAGAGAGTTTGAAGAAACGATTCTGGGGGAGAAGTGGGTTCGCTGGGCCTATCAGGACTCCAGCTCCGGCCTGATCGAAAAACTGATGTTCCGCTCTGCTTTCTCAGCAAGGCCATGATGGTTCTTCGACAGCTCGCTTTCTAAAGGTCAAATCCAGAAGACCATTGACGAGCTGAGCATCGACACCTCCGAGTTCGCAGACCCGCAAACCAGCTTTGCCTCCTTCAACGAGTTCTTCTACCGCCACCTGAAGGACGGCACCCGCCCGTATGACGACAGTGCAGAAACCATCGTCAGCCCGCAGATGGCCGCGTGCTGGTGTTTCCGCAGTTGGATGAAGACACCTTCGTCCCAGTTAAAGGCCACCCGTTCTCCATCCGCAAAATGCTGCCTGATATTGCGGATCGCTACATCGGCGGCGCGCTGGCAATCGTGCGTCTGTGTCCGGCAGACTATCACCGCTACCACTTCCCATGCGCTGGCGAGATCGTTGATGCAAACGACATTCCGGGCGCCTATCACTCCGTAAGCCCGATCGCACTGGGTGCCGGACCCGATGTGTTTGGCGAAAACAAACGCAGCTACACCCTCATCAAAACCGAGAATGCTGGCACCATGTGCTACGTGGAAGTGGGCGCTTTTGGGGTGGGCAGTATCGTAAACACCAAAACCTCTGGGCATGTCGCAAAGATGGACGAGAAAGGCTACTTCAAGTTTGGTGGCTCTACCGTTGTCGTCGTGTTTGAGCCGGGAACGGTGAACTTCAGCGAAGACCTTGTTGCCAACAGTGCAGCGGGCAAGGAAACGCTGGTCAAGGTCGGTCAGCCCTTCGCAACAGTTGCCTGAGCAAATCTCAATGCCTCCCAGCATAAGTTGTATTTATCCCGGATAGAACTCGGTCCAGACTGTCTGCTTGGCGAACAGACGGGAGGGACCATGACATCGTCACTTATCACTCAGGACCATATCGACAGCTATCAACGTGATGGTGTCGTTCTGATCAAAGGCCTCTTCAAGGATCACATCGATCAGATTAGGGCTGGGATTGAGCGAAACATGGCGGAGCCGGGTGAATACGCGGCGGAAAACCTGAAGGAAGGCGAGGGCGGTCGCTTTTTCGATGATTACTGCAACTGGCAGCGCATTCCGGAATTTGTTGAGGTGGTGAACAGCTCATCGGTCGCCGAGGCAGCAGCCGATCTGATGCAGTCCCAAACCGTTCAGATGTTCCACGACCACGTGCTGGTCAAAGAACCGGGAACCAACAAAGCCACACCATGGCATCAGGATGGCCCCTACTACTTCGTTGAGGGCAAGCAGACTGTCAGCTTCTGGTCGCCCATGGACCCTGTAACAGATGCCACCTTGCGCTGCGTTGCCGGATCACACCTTTGGGAAAAGCCCGTGCTCCCAACCCGCTGGCTTTCCGAGCAAAACTTCTACGCGGATAGCGACGATACATGCCCGTCCCTGATCCGGACGCAGAGGGTATGCCGATCCGTGAGTGGGAGATGGAGCCGGGAGACGCGGTCGCGTTCAACTACTACGTCCTGCATGGCGCACGCGGCAACACCACCGATAAGCGACGCCGCGCATTCTCCCTGCGTTTGCTGGGCGATGATGCCCGCTACATCGAACGCCCGGGCCGCACATCACCTCCATTTCCGGGTCATGACATGAAACCCGGACAGGTCCTGCGCGAAGATTGGTTCCCGATCATCTACAAACGCTAGAGCGTGGTGCGTGAAGTCAGATGAACGCAGCAGGCTCTAAACGTGAAAAGGGGCGAAGTGGAGCCACAGGGCAAATGCATGTGCTTTTATTATGGTGTACTTCGAGTTCTGCGACGAGCTCGGAGAAATCGAATGGATTGGATCTGGTTCAACCGCCATCCGTGCTGATGACTGAATAACACTCATTTAGTCAATGGAATTTATAGTGAACTGAAAAGTAATTATAATTTTTTTATACCTGCAACTCCACTGTATATTATTGCCAACTAATGAATGTTATCTCGGTATTTCGCTTGTAGATATGAAGCCAGACTATCAAAGGGGATCGAAGACCCATTTCCCTTTTGGGTCTTTGAGCAACGCTAGGTTCTGGCTGCACCACTGTTACTTTATGGATTAATATGAAGCGCGTTTTTTTGGTTTGTGGTTTTGCTTGTGGTCGCTGTAATCCTACTTGATTGCTCAGCAGCAAAACTCGCTCGTGATGAGGTCAAGCGGTCGGATGTTGTTCGTATGAGATTATCCAACGCGGTTCTGGATTTTTCTGGCTCTACCTTTCAGAACTGCGAGTATGGTAAGGTGCTCTACATTTATCTTTATAAGACTTGTTTTTTTGGGGGTTCCAAGCAGGGATATAAAGGTAAAAGGATATTTCAATTATTATTTTCGCTCTCCAGCGCCGGTATTATTGGGAGGGGGAAGTCAAGATAGCTATTACTTCCAAAGTGTGGGCCAGCAAACCCCGCATGCACGAGTATTTCCCAATTCAAAAATTGAGTTAGTTAGATTACCATCACTTTAAATACTTCTGCTCTGATCTCCCAATTAGCTTTCGGTTTGAGACGTGTTAGTTGGAGCAGACACTTATGAGCGTAAGATCAATTTTTCCTGTGAGCATTACGGCTCTTTTGTTGTTGCTTTAGATTTACTCACCCAGCCGCTTGCCAAGCGTTTGGCTTCGGCCTCCATCATTGTCTCCTCCAGTCCCGCCCACGCGAGCTTTCGGGCAAAAATATCTTGGGTAGCAAAATAGTCAGCCAGATATAGATAGCGTTCTTTGGCGACATCCAGCAGCCTGTCCAATTCGGCAAGCGGGTCTTCGTGGTCATCCACCCGAAGATCGAGCCAGGCGAAGTCTTGACCGCGATGGATAATGAGGCCCGCAGACTGTCTCCCTCGCTTGTCGCCACCAGCTGCCTCTCCTTTTTTCATCGCTGCCAGCATGCGGTCGGCAAAGGGGAGGTGATCAGATTGCTCATAGGCGGAAAATACGGCCTCTACCACGCCTTCCCCTTCAAGCATATTCCCGGCAACAGAATGGTACTTTCCCTGACGACTCCCAGCCCAAACAACGCATTCGTCGCCTGTATGACATGCAAAGTTACCGTCCATGTCCAGCATATGACATTGGCGTACCGCTTCTCCGGAGTCTCTTTTAACGAGGTCTTTCAGGACATCAGCCGCGCGCTCTCCGTTCGCAAGACGGGTTCGTCCTTCAACGCCCCAAACAGGATTTACAAAGGCTTGCGAGGCAACTGCAACAGACCGCCCTACATAAGGAACAAGTGCGGCGGAGGCAAAGAAGCGGCTCGCAACAGCAATACCAATCGCGCCGTCTTTTGGGTCCTTAGCTATGAGCGAAAAAGTCATGATCTATCTAGCTCCTGTACTTCTACGGGGGATGCATTCAAGTGACCGGCAATTCAACTCGTCATCTCGAAAGCAGTGCGAGCCCCGAGAAATTTCTACTTCAGATTGGCAGTGAATTAAGACGCAAAAATGAACACCTTCATCCTAGAGCATCCGATGGAAGACATGTACCTAACTGCTGATACTAGATAATTCGCTGTTCAATCTTCCTGCATATCATCACGAAGAGCGGAAATTGGCTCTTATGCGCTTGTCCTGAGTGCAACCAAGTCCCTTGTACCCCGCACTGCTGGTTCTTCTCTGTATTCTCAGTGTAGCTCATCAAATGCAGCGCTCTTAGTCACTCCGTGCTTTCATCATGAGCAAGACCTCGGGGTTATTACGTATTTTGTCTATTTCTCCATTGAGAACGGTGTATGCTGCTCAAATTGATTTGCCCATGCGCCACTCTTTTTCGACTGTTTAAGCCTCAATGATTTCATTTAAGCATATGTACCTGCGGGCATTACCGCTTTTCCTCACGGGCAGCGCCGCCTTGTTTACCAACTGGACAGACACCTACGTCTCCAGCTTCTTCGGTGCACCAGCAGTCGCTGCAATTGGCATTTGCAGCATGTTGTTTTTTTGTCCTGGTTTCTTTCTCAAATGGCTTCTCAGTCGCAATCCAGTCGTTCACCGCTGGGTTTCTCACAAGCCGTAAAAACAACGAAATCCTTGACGCCTTCATTGTCTGCATGGTCATGGGGGTGGGCTTGGCGTTCCTCCTGACTGCCGCCTCCATTTATTTCTTGGAGGATATTCTTAGGTTCATGAACCGGATGAGGAGGTCAGAGCCGCCGCGAGGCAGTATCTGGAGTTTGTTCTCTACACAACGCCCTTCTACTATGTCTGCGCCAACACCAGAGGCTTGCTGATCTCCATTGGCAAATCCTGGATTGTATTCTACATCGCGATAGCAATTCAGGTTATCAATGCCGTAGCACAGTGTTGCTGGCCTTCGGTCTGGCAGGTGCGCCAAATCTTGGTTTTGCAGGGATCGGTTTTGGCAGCTTCCTCTGTTTCGCAATCGGGGCAGTGCTCTATGCTGGTGCAGCTCTTCACGCGATCATTCAGCAAAATCTGAAGCTTGGCACACTGTCACTTCCTCTGGTCCGTCAGATATCAACCAAGGCCATTCTGTCAGCATCGCAGATCACGCTCTACGCTCTGGGCCTGTTCGCAAGCTACTGGATTGTCGGGCATCTGAGTGTCCTCGCACTAGCGGTTTATCAGGTGCTTACGCAGGCAACCTTTATTCCAGTTTATGTGGCCAACGCACTGGGAAGTGTCGCGATCAATCAGGTTGGTCAGGCTGTTGGTAGCAAAGATCAAATAGGCGCACAGCAGCTGGGCCTGAAGTTTATCTCGGGCGCAGTCTACCCAATGGTGATCTATGCCATCCTCGTCATAGTTCTCTCGGAGGATATCTTGCTCCTGTTGCTGGGAGAGGCTCTGGATGACCCACAGCTCATTACCGTCTTTGCTCTTGCCTGCCTCATCCTCCCGATCAACATCGCAGGCGTCGTGACCAATTACGTCTTGCAAGGTGCCCAACTCTTCGGACGCGCCTGGGTTGTCTCGTCAATCACGCAGTGGCTCGTCTTCCTGCCACTGGCATACATATTCGGCATTTCTCTAAGCTATGGGCTGGCTGGCGTAATCTTCGCAGACCTCATCTATCGCGTAGGCATGTTCGGGACCCAATACCGTTTCTGGAAAACCTACTCAGAACCCGCACTGGCGTAAGGCACAGGAAAACCGAAGCTCAATGCTCATCACCGGGCTTGGGATCTTCATCAATCAGGATCGCACGAAAGTCGTTGACGTTTGTCAGGGTAGGGCCGGTGATGATGCTATCGCCAAGGGCCTCGAAGAAGCCATGCCCGTCATTGTTGGCAAGAGAGAGCGGCGGGTTGATCCCGTTGCGCCATGCTCTTTCAAGGGTGGTGGCGTCACAGTAAGCCCCTGCAATCTCCTCCATTCCGTCAACACCATCCGTATCTCCTGCCACCGCAAAGATGCCCTTTTGCCCGTCCAAAGCGACCGCCAGCGAAAGCAGGAACTCCACGTTCCGACCGCCGCGACCTCTGCCGTTGATCGTCACCGTGGTTTCGCCCCCCGAAAGCAGCAGGCAAGGCGCACTGAAAGGCTGACCGTGCGAGGCAACCTGCCGCGCAATCCCAGCCATCACCACACCCACATCAGAAGCTTCACCTTCAATACTGTCACCAAGAATGTGAGCCGGAATGCCTTGTTCCTCCGCAAGAGCGGCGGCAGCTTCCAAAGCCAGTTGCGGTGTCGCGACCATGTGTGTCTCCACATTCGCAAGACGCGGATCGCTCGCATCCGGTGTCTCGCCTGCACCTGTTTCAAGGATCTCCAAAGCCCGCGTTGGCAGCTGGATCTTATAGCGCTGAACAATTGCCAGAGCATCCGCACAGGTGGTTGGATCAGCAACAGTTGGTCCGGAGGCAATGTTGATCGGGTCATCACCGGGAACGTCTGAGATTAGGAGGTTCACGACCCTGGCTGGATAACACGCAGCTGCCAGTCGTCCGCCTTTAATCTGAGAAAGGTGACGGCGCACGCAGTTCATTTCGCTTATGGTCGCCCCGCAACGCAGCAGCATTTTGTTGAGCGTCTGCTTGTCCTGCAAGGAAAGCCCCTCAAATGGCAAAGGCAATAGCGAAGAGCCTCCACCAGAGATAAGGCAGAGAACCGTGTCGTGTTCTGAAAGACCCGAGACAAGCTCCAGCATACGCTGTGCGCCAGCCAAACCGGCCTCATCAGGAACCGGATGCGCTGCCTCAACAATCTCGATGGTTTTGCAGGCAACCCTGTAGCCGTAACGGGTAATCACAAGGCCGCTGAGTTCTCCCTCCAGTGCGCCTCCACGGCCCGCGCCATGGCTGCGGAGCTTTGCCTGCCCCAACAACAATGAGCCGCCCTTTGGGAGTCTCGGGCAGATACTGCGGGATGCACTTCTCAGGTTGCGCCCGCTCAATGGCTGCCTGAAACAGGTCACTCAGAAAACTCTTCGGATCAACGACCATTGCCGACCTTTCCAGATTGAAACTGAAACACTACAGCAGGTTATCTCAGCAAGAAACCGTCTTTGACCGGATCATCACCTTCCCGCCAGAACGACGCCACACCGCTGTAGTGGGCTTTGCCTTCCACCTTCGCGATGATTGCATCATGCTCGCCGCATTTTGTGTCCTCGAGATAAGTGCCCTCAAAGCTGGTTCCAATCAGGCTCTCAAAGCGGCGTTTCTGCCCTTTGCTGATCAGACCTCTCGCAGCTTGCGCCGCAATCCGCGCTGCTATCCCGGAACCCGTCGGACTACGGTCTACCTGACTGTCGGCAAACACAAAGACATTGGCAGTTGGATCAGTGCTGTAAGTATCATTTCCGTCGGTCAGCATGGTGCCGTACAAAAAAGCAAGGTCCTGATCATCAGGATGCTTGAGCGTAACAACGGATCGGATGGCATCACTCACAGCATTGGCCGCATCAATAAGATACCGTGTCCGCGACTTTTGAACATTCAATCCAAACATATACGCCGGCACCACACCATAGAATGCACCGCCATACGCCACATCAACGGACAGCTCACCAATCCCGTTTACCTCCACGGTCACATCACGTGAATGCAGGAAGCTGGTACGGAATGAAAAGAAACTGCACCGGTCACACCATCTTTGACCTGGACCGAAGCAACGACCAAACCACAAGGCATTCAATGCGCACTTCAGTGACAGGCTCGGTCGCTTCCACCAAACCATGATCAATCGCATACCGACCCAGAGCCAGTATCGCATGACCGCACATAGTGCTATAGCCTTCGTTATGCATGAAGAGCACACCAAAATGCGCATTTGGATGGGATGCTTCAACCAGAACCGCGCCGTACATACCAACATGTCCCCGCGGTTCAAACATTAGAAAATGTCGGAGGTGATCTAGATTCTCACGAGCATAACGGCGTTTCTCCATAATGCTCTTACCAGGGATCTCCGGATAGCCGCTTCGGACAATTCGAAGTGGTTCACCGCCCGCATGCATGTTGACGACAGTTATTTTCTGTTGCTTATCCATGATGTCCTCCGGAACTAATTGAAATGACTTATTTCCGAATTCATTATCTTCGAATAGAGCCCATTGATAGTCTGCACGCGGGAAGTGCTCAAGACACTGTGAAGTATTAGTAATCAAGTGATTTGGAGTTTTACTTAAGATGCTGGTGGCTCTTGGTGTTTATGGTGGCCTTTTCGCATTCTCATTTCTGACAGCCACCTTAGCCCCTGGGTCATCAGAAGCAGCCCTCAGCGCTCTGCTGCTGGTTGGCGGTTGGAACCCGGTTATTTTGATTGCAGCTGCCTCGCTGGGCAACATCGCAGGCTCAGTGTTCAACTGGTATTGCGGACGCTTTCTCTCTCATTACAAAGACCGCCCGTGGTTTCCTCTCAAAGAGCACCATTACAAAAAAAAGCCACGCGCTGGTTCAAGCGCTACGGGCAAATCTCCATGTTGTTTGCCTGGGTGCCGATTATTGGGGACCCGCTTACCGTGATTGCAGGCACATTGCGGATGAAGTTTGTGAACTTTCTGGTGCTGGTTTCAATCGGCAAGGTCGCCCGATATCTGTTCCTGTACTACGCAATCATCTATTGGCAGGGGTAATCTGCGATGATTGCAGGCGGCCAAAACTTATCAATATTGCCTAGTGGAAATATCAAAACCCCACAGGTTCTCTAAGTAAATCGATTTATGTGTGCATGGAAGTTTATTATCATCCTGCTGAAATATCGACAATGTGCAGAGCGGATGCTAGAAAAAAACGATCATTGCTCCAACTTGAATTTTGGAAATGCCGTCTTCCACGTCCAACGTCTCCATCGCCTATAACAAACTGAAACAAGCGATCCTTGAGAACCGGCTTGGCCCGGGGACTCAGGTCCTTGAACAGGAAGCGGCGACCCAGCTTGAAATGAGCGTACGCCTGTGCGCGAGGCCATGCTCATGCTGCAAAAGGATGGGCTCGTAGTCATGCGCTCCCGTCAAGGCATGCGCGTTCTTCCGATTACAGTGGGTGACATCACGGAGATCTACGAAGTTCTCGAAGTTATTGAAGGGCTGGCAATTCGTAAGCTTACTGAAAAGCCAATCAATGCACTTCAGGCCCATACACTGGGAGAGTCGATCACCTTGATGGAAGAGGCACTGGAACGCAGCGATCCGAGTGTTTGGGCCTCTGCCGATACCAAGTTCCATGAGGATATCATCAAGTTCAGCGGCAACGTGCACATGGGGACCGTCTTTCAGCCACTGTGGGACCGGTCTCAGCGGGCACGAAACCTGCTTTTGAAAACCCATGGGGTGCCCGCGAACTCAGCTCAGGACCATTGGGAACTGCTGAAACTGATCAAAGCGGGAAAAGCAGCAGAAGCAACAGAGTTTCACAAGCGCTCACGTGCGGTAGCCCTACAGCAAATCTGCGATATGATCTTTGATTTGATAGAAGGTATGGTGCCGGCAAAATAAAAGCGGGACAAGTCCCGCCTTTTGCTTAATCTCACTTCCTAGTCAGCTTGCCAGAGATGCCCCGGTTTGCCGGTGACATACCCGTTTGCCAAAGCCCCCGGCAAAGGCTGAGCCTGCAAACGTGCTTCGGCTTCCGCGCTCTCGATCTTCCCGTCAACAAGGTCACGATAGATCTCCGCAATCGCAATCATATCGATATTGTGCGGCGACAGGCGTAAGCGGCCAATGCCCTTGGTCAGCAGCTCGTCACGGCCAAGCGTAATCGCCTGAACGCTGTGGGACAGTGTCTGAATACCGTTTGCTGAAAGGAAGTTCTGGTCATCCAATGTCGTAACGTCCATGCCGTCAAGGTCGCGGTCACAAATGAATTGGCAGTTATCTTTATGCAACTTGTGAGCACGTGCATGGTAGCAGCGACCTGATACAGCCAAAGGCAGACGACCAAATGCGAACACCTCTATGGTCAGATCCGGAAGTGCCTGTGCAATCGCTTCCACAGACTTCATAGGTAATTCAACGGGCGGGCAGAACGTTTCCATGCCCAGGTTCATGAGAACTTTTGCTGTCTGTTCGTTGTAGATGTTGAGGAATGGCCCACCAACGAACGGCTGGCCAGAGCGCTTGTAAACACTCGCGATATCATTGGCCTCAACCAGCTCGCAATCTGCTGACAGGGCATTGATGGATTTGCGGTCGCGAACGGTCACTGGCAGCGCGATGGTCGAGAACACAACGGTCTTACCAGCATTGGTGAGACGCTCATAAATCTCGGGCCACACCTTGTCGTTAAACGGCATGCGCTTACCACAAATCACCTCACCGATATAAACACGCTCAACCGGCGCTTCATCAGCAATCCGCGCATAAAAGTCGACGAGTTTTTCGTTGGACCAGTTGAAGAAGTTTGGACCAATGGAAAGTTCGATCTTGCTCATACTTGGTCCTTATCTCCAGATCTTTTTATAGGCGCCGGTGGTTTCACGCCCACCTTCGGTCATCGCGCTCAACATGGCTGAAACTTCTTCTTCTGCATTGCCACCTGCATCCATGGCATCGACAGCAGCGCGGAAGGCTTTCACCACCTGCGAAATATAGGCTTTACCGCGTTGACGACCTTCAATTTTAACGGCAGTTACGCCTGCTTTTTGAAGGCGCGGCAACAAGCTTGCAGCGTTCAGGCTGACAGGGTCTTCAAACAGGTAGGAGGTCTCTCCTTCTGCCTTAAAGCGTCCCTTACAAAGCGTTGGGTATCCAGCAGTTTCACCTTCCCCAAAGCCATCAATGGTAAAGCCGCCAAGACGCGCATAAAGGTTGCTCCCATCTTCGTCGTAGGAAACGTCTCCCGGAGGCGAGCAGACGCCGGTCAGGTTTGGAGACTTGCCAGTTGCATAAGATGACAGAGCACAGCGCCCCTCGGTCATCACACAAAGCCCACCAAATACAAAGACTTCTGTCTCTACCGTGACCTCTTTATTGAGCTTGACGATTTCCTCAACGGACATCACACGCGGCAGCACCACACGCTGTACGCCAAAGGTCTCCTGATAAAAGCTGATCGCCTCAGGTGTCGCTGCTGCAGCTTGCACAGACAGGTGCAAACGTAGGTCCGGATGCTTCTCTTTTGCATAATCGAGCACAGCAATATCCGCAGCGATGATCGCATCCGCACCCGAAGCTGCAACAGCGTCCACCGCACGCTTCCAGATGTGGGTATCGCCAGCACGGGCAAATGTGTTCACCGCAACGAGAACATGGGAGCCGTGTCTGTGTGCAAGACGAACACCCGCATTCAACTCTTTTTCAGAGAAGTTCAGGCCGGGGAAGTTACGAGCGTTGGTCTCATTGCGCAAACCGCAATAAATGCTGTGAGCGCCCGCTTCTGCGGCGGCTTTAAGAGCAGCTGGTGTACCGGCTGGGCAAACAAGCTCCAGCGACGGATTGTTATCGTTGCGCTGTCCAAGCATAAAACACCTTCCAGAAAATAACAGAGAGAACCACTTGGTTCGCGCAGGGAGCTATTACCCTGCAGCGGTAATCAGGAAGTGGCAGTTGGTGCGTCGAGTAGTCGGCGCAAATGACCTAATGTCTTGTTGGTTGCTCCATCCACGACCTCGCGTGGGCGACCATTGAAGCCCAGAAACTCAGCAGGTGAGAGGTCGGCTTCTTCCATCGTGTTGCGAAGGGCAAGTACAGCATCCGTATCGCCTTCGATCACCAGATCGCGCGTAAAGAACACCGCATCACCGTCATAGGTGCCATCCACCAGCCCAAGCAGAACAATAAGCGGTCCGGAAATGCGCGCAGCACCTTCCGGTGCATCTTTCCGCTTGAACAATTCCACAGTTGCATGCTCCCCATTCGGGATCAGGCGGAAGACATGTGCGATGTCCACCGGGTCGATAATGAAATGCGTGCGTTTGTAGGTGTCCAGACGGTCAAACAAGTCTGGCCGGGTCCGCGCAAGCCGACGCACAGCACGGGTCAGAGCAAAGCCAAGCGGAGGAACCGGCAATATGCCGAGAGCTTTTTGCAGGGCAGGAGGAAACAGGCCTCGGTCCGGTTTAAAGAACATACTTTAATCTCCACTGATCAGTATCCTCTCCTATTAAGCCTAGCGGAACTCATCATTGATGGAGGTCAAGGACCAGAGCGACAACACCCTTCAAATGTGTGTTAACCCGGCGAACCGATCCCAAGTTTGCCCAGTAATCTGGATATGGAATGTATTGGCGTACGGAAAAGAAGTTTGAGACACTCTCTGGCTTCCTCAATGTTTTGGATGCTCAGCAGGAGCTCGTGAGAGTTAAAGCGCCAGTTTCTGCTCAGTTTGAAGCAACAGAAATCCATCGTCAGGTGATAGAGCAGGACGGTCCTGTTCTGCAGTTCGATAATGCCATCACTTGCTCAGGCACACGCAGCAGTATGCCGCTCGTTACAAACGTGTTTGGAACCCGCGAACGTGTGGCCCTTGGGCTTGGCTGCGCACCTGATGAGCTTCCATCCTTGGGGGAGCTGCTTGCCTATCTTCGCTCTCCGCAACCACCGAAGGGCCTGAAAGGCTTTATCGATGCCCTGCCAGTCGCCAAGGCGGCATGGGTGGCGCGGCCCAAACGACTACGGTCTTCCTCTCTGATAGATATGCCCGTTGATCTGGAACAGCTTCCTGTCCAGATGTGCTGGCCAAACGATGCCGGTCCCTTAATCACATGGGGCATCGTCATCACTCGCCCACCGGGAAAAGATGATCCCTCCAGTACAACCTCGGCATCTATCGGGCGCAAGTCATAGGCAAAGACAAGGCGATCCTACGCTGCTCGCCATGCGTGGAGGAGCCGCCCACCACCGCCTCTGGCAGGCCCGTGGCGAGCGTATGCCTGTCGCGGTTGTGATTGGTGCGGACCCTGCAACAATCCTGTCCGCCGTCATCCCAACGCCCTCTGATGTTAGCGAGTTGATGATCTCCGGCGTATTGTCAGGCGGTCGGCCTGAGCTGATCCCCTGCAAGCACATCGACCTACATGTGCCAGCCTCTTCGGAGATCGTTCTGGAGGGCTTCGCAGAGCCAACAGAAACCGCAGAAGAAGGCCCGTTTGGCGATCACACCGGCTACTACAACGACCCAGACCAGTTCCCGGTCTTCAAAGTATCAGGTGTCCGTGCCCGCAAGGACCCAGTTTACATGAGCACCTTCACCGGCAGAGCGCCAGACGAACCAGCAGTCCTGTCCGAAACCATGAACGACGTTTTTCTACCGCTCCTGAAGCAGCAGATCCCTGAAGTCGTCGATCTGTGGCTACCGCCGGAGGCGTGCTCCTACCGGATTGCGGTTTTGAAGATCAAAAAGAGCTACCCCGGTCAGGCCCGCCGCGTGATGATGGGCATGTGGTCGCTGCTCCCACAGTTCACCATGACCAAGTTGATCATCACCGTTGATGAAGACATAGACTGCCGAAGTTGGAGCGATGTCATGTGGCCGTCGCAACCCGTATGGACCCGTCCCGTGATCTTGTTGTTCTGGACCGCACACCAGTTGATACGCTTGACTTCGCGTCTGGCATGGAAGGATTGGGCGGCAAACTGGGCATCGACGCCACTACAAAAATCGGGTCTGAAACACGCACCGACTGGCCGGAAGTCATGCGTATGCCCGAAGAACTGACCAAACAAGTGAAGATCGTTGGGACGAACTTTTCCCCGGTGGGCTCCCACAAAAACAGGGTCAGGAACACCCAAAGGATGTTACTAGCGCTCCAGAACCGAAGAAATCGACTGAGGGAAGTGAATAGGCTGCATGACAAAACGCATCATTGTTGGGGTATCAGGAGCATCGGGTGGGCAGCTTGCGCTGAAAACGCTTGAGATACTGAAGGCGTTGGGTATTGAAACGCATTTTGTGCATTCAAAAGGGGCGGTCGCTCCGGTTCAACATGAGCTTGGAGAGAACGGCATTGAGCAGCTGAGGGATTTGGCCTCAGTCACCTATGGGCCAGATGAAATGACAGCGGCAATCGCCAGCGGTTCGTTTCACACAGATGGCATGATCATCACCCCTTGTTCCATACGTACTTTCAGGTGTCGCCTATTCTTTCTCTGATAACCTGCTCACGCGGGCTGCTGACGTTATTCTTAAGGAGCGCCGTAAACTTGTGCTCGTTCCGCGCGAAACGCCCCTTCACGAAGGCCATCTGGAAGCTATGCTCAAAGTGACGCGGATGGGTGGAATCATAACGCCGCCCGTGCCTCCATTTTATGCAGAAATGCAAAGCAAGGAGGATCTGATTAAAGAAATGGCGGCCCGCGGAATTAATACACTGGGAATTGATCCGGGCTTGAGCATGACCAAGTGGAAGTAGATTAATCATGAGCTGCTTCAGCTTAATCTTATAAAAATACGCCGTTCCCTTTAGGCCAAAGTTTACTCGGGCCAGCTACATTGATTTTGAAATTGGATAGTGAAGTCAAATTCGATTTTAATAAAACAAAAGCTAAAGGTAAAGACAATGGCCCTCTGTTTGAAGCGTCCCCTCTGGTTTGCTTTCTTCGTATTTTCGGCTCTTTTCCTTGTGTTGGCACTGGGTGAGAAAGCCAATGCGACCTCAATCACTTTGGAAGGGAATGGTATGAAAGTTTGCGAAGTTCAGGTCACAATCGGACCGGACGCTCCCAATGGCCAGATTTATCGTTTTACTGATATAGCGCGAGATGATCGCTATACCTTCCAGACGAATAAGCTTTGCAACCGTCGTTCTATAGGGGGCGAGGCATGTCTGGATGATTACACTGAATGGACCTGCTGTGAAGCTCAGGCAGGTGAAGATATCACCTGTAGAGTGCCTTGATTCTAGGCTTTCGGCCTCAGTGCACAAAAAACCCCCTTCTCTAACCCTGTACAATTTGCCAACATAGTTCCACTAATGAGTGTCCTACGTTGAGGAAACTATGAAAACAATTGGCTTATTAGGGGGAATGAGCTGGGAGAGCACTGCCACCTATTACAGACTGCTTAATCAGCAGTCCCGTGTGCGGCTCGGCGGGCTAAACTCCGCTGAGCTCATATTGTGGTCTTTCAACTTCTCTCGGATCGAGCTGCTTGTCGCACGCGGTGAGTGGGAGGAAGCGGCCCGTGTTCTGAAGCAGGCCGCCCGGAAGCTGGAAAGTGCTGGCGCTGACTGCATCGTGGTCTGTTCCAACACAATGCACATGGTTGCCTCCTGCATTCAGGACGGCGTGAAGATCCCATTCATTCACATAGCTGACACAACGGCAAATGCCGTTCAGCAGGCCAAGCGCAGCAAACCGCTTTTGCTCGCAACGCGCTATATCATGGAACAGGGTTTTTATATCAAACGGCTGCAGGAAGACTATGGGCTTTCGCCGATGATCCCGGACCGTGGAGGTCAGGCCGTCGTCCATGATATTGCTTACAATGAATTGTGTCGCGGCCAAATCAATGAAGATTCTCGGCGCGCACTCCTGCAAATTGTCAGAAAAGCACAGGATCAGGGGGCAGATAGTGTCATTCTGGCTTCGACAGAGCTCGGACTGCTGGTGGGGCAGGAGGATATTTCGGCCCCTGTCTTTGATAGCACCGCAGAACACGTGCGTGGAATTTTGGATTTTGCAGTAAAGAAGAAAATCGAGTTTGAAGAACTTGTTTAATTAGCGGGTATTTGCCCGCTTGAGGAGGGAAAATAATGAAAAAACTATGGGTCTCTGCAGTGTTGGCCGCGGGGCTTGCTTTGCCTGTTCAGGCGCAGGAAGCTGCAGACAGTGTCGCCCCGGAAATGGCAAGCGGTGTCTCCGACAAGCAAATGGTAACCGCACAGGACTTTATGGTGGTTGCCGCAAACCCATATGCATCGCAAGCGGGTTTTGATGTTTTGAAAGCAGGCGGCAATGCCATTGATGCAATGGTTGCTGTGCAGCTTGTATTGGGGTTGGTTGAACCTCAATCCTCCGGGATCGGCGGCGGTGCCTTCCTCGTGTATTATGACGCCGAAGCAGGCAAGCTGACCACGTTTGACGGCCGTGAAACCGCCCCTGAAGCTGCAACGCCAGAACTGTTTCAGGACGCAAATGGCGAGCCGTTACGTTTCTATGATGCAGTTGTCGGCGGCCTTTCTGTTGGAACGCCCGGTACGGTCAGGCTGTTGTATGATACCCACACAAAGCTGGGCTCGCTGCCATGGGAAGATCTGGTCGCACCAGCATCAAGCTGGCAACAGAGGCTTTGAAGTCTCTGAGCGCCTGAACACTCTGATCACTAACGATAGCGAACGCCTTTCTCGCTTTGAGGCAACCAAAAACTACTTCCTGCCCGGCGGTACACCACTACAAGTCGGAGACCTGCTCAAGAACCTGAATATGCTGCGACATTGACAGCAATCTCCCAAAATGGCGCTGACGCGTTTTATACTGGTGACATTGCACAGTCCATCGTTGAGACAGTTCAGTCTGCTGCGGGCAATCCCGGTAAGCTGGCTCTAGAAGATCTTGCAAACTACGATGTCCAAGAGCGTCCGGCGGTTTGTGCACAATATCGGGTCTATGAGGTCTGTGGAATGGGCCCACCATCTTCCGGTGCTCTCACCGTGGGTCAGGTTCTTGGCCAGTTGGAAAACTATGACCTGCCGTCAATGGATGCTGGCGATCCGAATGCATGGCGCCTGATTGGCGACGCATCCCGTCTCGCCTTTGCCGATCGTGGTCGGTATATGGCTGACAGTGATTACGTCCCAATGCCAACTAAGGGCCTTGTTGATCCGGCCTATCTGAAAGAGCGCGCAAAGCTTCTGGATACCGACAAAGCCCTGTCTGCTGAGCAGGTCGTGCCGGGTAATCCAACATGGGATCACGCCATGTTGCTGGCTGATGATGAAAGCATTGAGCTGCCATCCACCAGCCACTTCTCGATTGTGGATGCGAACGGCAATGCTGTCTCCATGACAACCACCATCGAAAACGGCTTCGGCTCCCGCCTGATGACCAACGGCTTCCTTCTCAACAACGAGTTGACGGACTTCTCCTTCCGTACACATAGCAATGGTGTGCCTATTGCCAACCGTGTTGAACCGGGTAAGCGTCCACGTTCTTCCATGGCACCAACAATTGTCATGCAGGACGACAAGCCATTTGTTGTTGTCGGTTCTCCCGGTGGTAGCCGCATCATCGGATATGTATTGTCAACGCTGGTTGCCAATCTGGATTGGGGCATGAACATTCAGGATGCCATCGACATGCCGCATCTGGTCAACCGCTTTGGCACCTATGACCTTGAAGCAGGAACCGCAGCTGAACAACTGCAGCCAGCGCTTGAAGCAATGGGGTACAAAACCAACATCCGCGATCTCAACTCCGGTCTTCATGGAATTGTGATCACTGATAACGGTCTGCAAGGTGGTGTTGACCCACGCCGCGAAGGCGTTGCATTGGGCGAATAAACGCCGACTAGAACAATAGCTGAGGCTCGGGTGATTTATAAAAATCTTACCTGAGCCTTTGCTCTAAGTTAAGCCTATACGAAAGCGCGCCCTTAAGCGCTTTCCTCTCCATGTGATAGCTGTAACCTCTTGAAGTCGCTGGCGTGACCGCGTTGGCCCAAGAGAAGTTAGCATCCAATGGCGCATCCGCCTCAAAATCCCACAAATGAGGATCATCTTCCATCACCCGTTCATAGATGGATGATCTTGAGTGCAGTGAGTTTCATTCTCGGTTTGGCACTGCTGGACGAAACCGTTGTCAGTCTGGCTCTGCCAACGATCACCCAGGAATTTGGGATGACGCTCACCCAGTCTCATTGGGTGGTAAACTCATACCTTCTGATGTTTGCAGCTCTGGTCGCGTTTGGCGGCAAGATGGCGGATTGGGTAAACATCAACTATCTCATCATTTTAGGAATGAGCATCTTCGGCCTTGCATCACTCGCCTGTGGTTTTGCACCCACCGGAGAGTTCCTCATTGCCGCACGCGTTGTTCAGGGCATCGGCGCAGCAATCATGTTCCCCCTCCCGGTTGTCGTTATCTCACGAATATTTCCACCGAAAGTCAGAGGATTCGCACTTGGCATCTACGGCTCGGTTGCGACCGTTTTTATGTCCCTTGGGCCATTGGTCAGCGGCTACCTCACGAGCTATTTCTCGTGGCACTGGATCTTCTGGATCAACCACCCTTCGTCGTTGTTGTCTGCTTGGTGATTGCGTTTGCGCCATTAAGAGGACCAGTTGCCTACGGACAGGATCAGGATATCTCGAAGGACTCATTCGACTGGATGGGCGTCACCTTCCTGCTTGTCGGGCTTTTCTTTTTCGTTTTGGCCATCATGCAGGCACCCGATTGGGGATGGACATCAAGCGATGTCATTCTCTCCTTTATTTTGGGGTTAGGAGGCCTTGCAATGTTCATTTGGAATGAACTGCGCAGAAGGGCACCGCTGATTGACGTGGGCTTGTTCGAGGCACCTTCCTTTACATCGGCGGCGTTCGTGGTCTTTCAGGCGCAGTACGTCAAGATCGTCATGTTCATTTTTGGAGCTCTTTATTTTCAGGAAACCCTCGGCTTTGCCCCTTTCATTGCGGGTTTAGCACTGATGGCCGCTGTCACGATGAACGTAGCGACAGCAGGACTGGGCGGATTCTGTATCGATAGATTTGGGGTGCGCGTCCCAAATATGTGGGGCCTGTTGATCATGTCCGGCTCACTGCTTTGGGTCACAGTCTTCATATCAAAAGACAGCTATTGGTTGCTGTTTCCGGCACTTTTGGCATTTGGCGCATCTTTGCCCCTGCTGTTCCTGCCAGCCATGAAATCGGCTTTGGACTCCGTGCAGACAGCAAAGAAGGGGCAAGCGAGCGGTGTAATGATCACCTGTCAGATGCTGGGTGGAACAGTCGGCATGTCCATTTCCAGCTCAATCTTCATCTTCACAATGAGCTACGAACTTGTGTTTGGAACTGCCGCCGTGATCTCACTGATATGCTGCTGGTGCTCTTATTTATATTTCGGAACGGGCGACATTGTAGAGGACACTGAGTATCAAGCTGACCACACGATCAGCCTCTGTTTCATCGCTTAGCTGACTTGAGAATAAACCCGCTTGCCATCCACATAGGTCGCTGCAATCGCCCGGTCATCTCCAAGGATCATCTGAATGAACAGTTGCTCGATTACGTTATTGGCATAGGCCATCCGATGACGAATAAGCGGTGTCGAGAGCGGATCAATCACAGCAAAGTCCGCCTCCATACCAACCTTGATGTTACCGATCCGCTCGTCCTGATAGAGCGACTTTGCAGAACCGACTGTTGCCAGATAATAAGCCTGAACCGGATGCAGCGAATAGCCTTGCAATTGGGCGACCTCATAGGCTGTTCGCATGGTGGTCAGCATGGAAAAACTAGAGCCGCCCCCCACATCCGTCGCCAGCCCGACCCGGATTGCTGGTGGGTAAAATGCGCGCCTCTCACATCAAACAGACCAGACCCGATAAAGGTATTCGAGGTCGGGCAATGGGCAATGGAAGTCCCGGTCTCATGAAGAAGCGCCTTTTCACGGTCATTCAGATAGATACCATGGCCGAGCACACAGCCTTTACCCAGCAACCCATAATGCTCGTAGACGCCGACATAATCAGGATGTTCAGGATAAAGTTCACCAACCCACTCCAACTCCTGCCGGTTCTCCGAAGTATGCGTCTGCAGCAAAGCCTCCGGGTGCTCTTTCCAAAGTGCACCCGTTGCTTCCAGTTGTTCCGGTGTGGAAGTGGGAGCAAAGCGCGGGGTAATGGAGTAAAGCGCACGGCCCCGCCCATGCCACTTCTCCAGCAACGCCTTGGACTGGTCATACCCGGTTTGCGGCGTATCCAGCAGGTTGGCTGGCGCATTGCGATCCATCATCACTTTACCGGCGGCAATCCGCATATTGTAGCGGGACGCTGCTCAAACAAAGCATCAACGGATTCAGGGTGGATGGTGCAGTAGACGGAGGCGCTCGTAATGCCATTTGCAAAGCTCTGCTGAAGGTAAACATCAGCAGCGCGGCGCGCGTAGTCCAGATCGCCAAATTTGGCTTCAGCAGGGAAGGTGTAGGTATTCAGCCATTCAATAAGCTGCGCGCCGTAAGAGGCGATAACCTCTGTCTGAGGGTAGTGGACGTGACAGTCAACAAAGCCCGGAAGAATAAACTTACCGCGATGATCATGAATAACAGCATGCTCAGGCAACGTCGCCAGCAGCTCGCTCGCATCACCCACCGCAATGATCTTGCCGTCTTCTGTGACGACCAGCCCGTCAGGCCAGTCTGTCAGAGCCTCTGCCGGATGATCACAGAACGGATCGCCGCTAAATTGGAATACATGGCCGCGAAGCGCTGTAATCTTCCGAACAGTTTCTTGCATCAGGTCTTCCCTAGGAATTGTATCAAACAGCCATACCTAACTCAGATCCCCAGAGGGATCGAGAGAAAATACGGAATTACCCGGGATAGATCTGAGCACAACGTGATGCGCCAATGAGATCAGTCTTCAACGATTGCTGCCTCATTCAGTTCAACATCAATCATCAGGTCCGTAGCAATCGCTTCCAGAGCCTCGGAGACGTCCGCCGGTGACATATGCGGCGGAATAACAATACGGGCATTGGCGCGGAACATCAGATCACCGCTCATGGAGCCCGGTTCAACCAGTGATTCCAGTGTCTCAATGCTTACATGAAGATCAGCCAGCACACTGGAGACGCGCGAGATCATACCCGGTTGGTCTTGTCCAAGAATATGAAGAAGCGCAAGCGCCCCTGCAGGAGCCTCACCTGTGTCGAGTTCATGAATGCCAATCGTCAGCCCGATGGAATCGAGTTTGGTGAGCGCTGTCGAAAGGTCTTCGGCGCGTGCTGTTTCAACGTGCACACGAACAATCCCCGCGAACTGGCCACCCAGACGCGAGAGAGAACTATCTATCCAGTTTGCTTTGTGATCAGCAACAACCTTGGAGATATCGCCAACCAGACCCGGACGGTCATCGGCAACGACGGTGAGCACAAGCTCTTTTTTCATAACGCATTCTCCACAAAATGACCTCTGATACAGGCTGAGGCCCAACTACAATAGCAATGACAGATGCACGCCTAAGTCAAACATTTCGATCAAACTCTCCCTTTTTTCACCTAAGAAAACCTCTGGTATCGACCATTGCGCAAATTATCGTCTTGCTATCTCCATAGGTGCCATCTAGCTTGCAAACCGTAAAACTATGGACGGCGTCCCGTGACGGACTGAAATGGATTTCGGGGGCGGTTGACCCACATCGGGGACCAGAATCGAAGCTGTCTGGCGAAATAATGTGTAAAGCTGCGTGCCTTTGGTGTGTGGCTGATGTTCTGTTTCGTCGGTCAATCTATTGTCTTTGCGACGTCTCCTTAAATGACAGTGAATGTCCCTCCTTTGTCCTTGGCAAGGGGCATGGCTGCATGTTGGAGATAGAATATGTCTTATTTTTTTTGAAGCCCGTACTTCTGGCAGGCGTGATGGGTCTTTCCTCGTCCGCTGCCTTTGCTCATGCCGGTCATCTGGGTGAGCTTGCTGGCCACAGCCACTGGATTGGCGTAGCAGCCATCGCCGGCGCTGCGGTTATCGCTGGCCTGGCCGCGAAAGCAAGAAAACGATCCGAAACTGCTGACGAAAACACACCGGATAGTGCCGCGAGTGATGGTACTCCGGCCCCAGGAAACGCAGAAGCAGAGCCAGCATAATGACAAAAAAAACAGAAGAAAAACTCGGCGTCATGATCTGTGGTCACGGCAGCCGAAACAAAGGTGCAGTTGGCGAATTTGCCCGCCTTGCAGAAGGCATTCGTGAAAGGTTCCCGGATCTGCCAGTGGACTACGGCTACCTTGAGTTCGCAAATCCGGTCATCCACTCCGGTCTGGATAACCTGCGCGAGCAAGGCTGCACACGCATTCTTGCCGTACCGGGTATGCTGTTTGCAGCCGGCCACGCGAAGAATGATATTCCGTCCGTGCTGAACACCTATCAGGTCAAGCACCCTGAAGTGTCTATCGAGTATGGCCGTGAACTGGCTGTTGATACCCGCATGGTGCAAGCGCAGGTGCCCGCATTCAGGAAGCCATCGATGCAGTTGGCGGTGATGTCAAACCGGAAGAAACCCTGCTCATGGTCGTGGGCCGTGGTGCGTCTGATCCAGATGCAAACTCCAACGTTGCGAAAATCACCCGTATGCTTTGGGAAGGCTTTGGCTTCGGCTGGGCTGAGACCTGTTATTCCGGGGTGACGTTCCCGCTCGTGGAACCGGGCTTGGAGCATGCGGTCAAGCTCGGATACAAGCGCATTATCGTCTTCCCGTACTTCCTGTTCACCGGCGTTTTGGTCCAGCGCATCTACAACTTCACCGATGAAGTTGCCGCGCGCCATCCGGATGTGGAGTTCATCAAAGCTGGCTATCTCAATGACCATCCAAAGGTCATCGACACCATGAAAGAGCGTGTCACTGAGATCCTTGAAGGGTCAAACAACATGAACTGCCAGCTCTGCAAGTACAGAGAGCAGGTTCTTGGGTTTGAAGCCGAAATCGGCCTGCCACAGGAAAGTCACCACCACCACGTGGAAGGCTTGGGCGACGAGGCCGAGTGCAAACTGTGTGATGTCACCTGTACAGGTGAGTGCGACAACAAAGGGGCAGATGCCCACGGTCATTCACATGATCACTCACACGACCACAGTCATGGAAACGGACATCACCATCATCACGGCGATGACCACGGGCATGATCACCATCATCACCCGTATCCGCATGCAGATCACCCGCTTGGACCCAAGTCCATGCTGAAGGATAGTGCCTGAGAATGGGCCGGAACATGAATGAAGAGGTTCTGGCACCCTACGAGTACATTAAGGATCCTGCCGAAATCTATCGGCAGTCCTTTTCGATCGTACGGAGCGAGGCTGATCTGGAGAGCCTGCCGGAGACCCTGCGGCCCGTTGCAATCCGCCTGATCCATTCCTGTGGGATGACCGACATTCCGCAGGACTTGGCGTTTTCGGCAGATGCTGTTGCAAAAGCAGGCGCAGCCCTGCGTGGTGGCGCACCCGTCCTCACCGATGTGGAAATGGTTGCCCACGGCATCATCCGCAAATACCTGCCTGCGGGAAATCAGGTTATCTGCACGTTGAACCAGCCAGAAGTGCCCGAGCTTGCAAAGCAACTTGGCACAACCAGATCTGCTGCAGCCGTTGAACTCTGGAAGCCACATCTGGACGGTGCCGTAGTCGCTATCGGCAATGCACCAACCGCGCTGTTTCACCTTATGGAGATGGTGGCAAACGGTGCACCCAAGCCTGCCGTCATCCTTGGTTTCCCCGTCGGCTTCGTCGGTGCAGCTGAATCCAAGCAGGCGCTGACAGAAAGTTCGCTGGGTATTCCGTTTCTAACACTTCTGGGGCGCAGAGGCGGCTCTGCAATCGCAGCTGCCGCAGTCAACGCCATGGCCGCAGGCCTGCCGGAAGAGAAGGTGCGGGAGGACGCCAAATGAGCAGTCAAACAGCACCATGGCTCACCATCATTGGCATTGGTGAAGATGGCTGGAGCGGCTTGTCTGAAACTGCGAGAACGACTCTGCAAGTTGCTTCGCTGATTTACGGCGGAGCACGGCATCTGGAGCTTCTGCAAGGTAGCTCGGTCGGTATCAACTGCGAAATGAAAGCATGGCCTTCTCCGTTTTCAAAAGGCATTGAAGAGCTGGCATCGAACCGAGGCCAGAGCACGGTCGTGCTGGCAACGGGTGATCCGCAATGGTTTGGTATCGGAGCAACACTCCATCGCCGATTCAGCGCTGAGGAAATCGAGGTCATACCCCATCTCTCCGCGTTCTCCTTAGCCGCAAGCCGTTTGGGCTGGCCGTTGCAGCATGTTGAAACAATCAGCCTGCATGGTCGCCCGCTGGATACCTTGCGCGGTTTCCTCTACCCCGGTGCCCGCATCATCGCGCTCACCTCCAACGGAGCGGCACCCGGCGAAATCGCTGACCTTCTCGCAGATGAAGGTTACGGCGCAAGCCCGTTGACCGTGCTGGAACACCTTGGTGGCCCACAAGAGAAAGTGACAGTCTGCGAAGCCGAAGAGTTTACCGGTGAAGCAGCTGAACTGAACACCGTGGCAATTGAAGCCAAACCGATCCCGAACACGCCAGTTTTGTCCCGCACACCCGGCCTGCCGGATTCTGCGTTCCGCCATGATGGCAAAATGACGAAGCAGGAAGTGCGCGCAGTTACGCTCGCCAAACTTGCCCCTATTCCTGGACAGCTTCTCTGGGACATCGGTGCAGGCAGTGGTTCCATTGGTATCGAGTGGCTGCGAGCCGCTATGAACACCAAGCAATCGCCATTGAACCCTTGGAAAAGCGGCACGTTTTCATCCGTGGCAATGCAGCGGCTCTTGGCACGCCGCAGCTTCAACTGGTTGAAGGCAAAGCACCTGAAGCACTCAATGACTTGCCCCAACCCGATGCGATCTTTGTTGGTGGTGGCCTCACGTCCACAGAGATAATCAAAACCTGCTTTGAGGCCCTGCCATCAGGGGGGCGTCTGGTTGCCAACGCGGTAACGCTGGAAGGAGAACAGGTGCTGGCGCAAGGCTGGAAGAAATACGGCGGTGAGCTAAGCCGCCTCGCAATCTCCAGAGCAGACCCAATCGGAGGTCTCACGGGTTGGCGTCCAATGATGCCGGTAACACAATGGAGCTTGGTAAAATCATGACAGGCACGCTTTATGGCGTTGGTCTTGGACCGGGCGACCCTGAGCTTTTGACGTTAAAGGCGCATCGGCTCATTTGTTCCGCCAAAACAATAGCCTACCCCGCAGCGTAGGCGTGCCCAGCTTTGCCCGGCAAATCGCCTCGCAGTACATTCAAGAGGGAACAACAGAAATTCCCATTGAAATGCCAATGAAAGTCGAGCGCTTCCCGGCAAAGGAAATCTACGATCAGGCAGCAGAGACAATCTCGAAGAAGCTGCAAGCTGGAGAGGATGTCGTCGTTCTGTGTGAGGGCGATCCGTTTCTCTACGGCTCGTTCATGTACCTCTATGAACGTTTGCGCGGTGACTTTAACTGCGAGATTGTCCCGGGCGTCTCCTCCATCAACGCCTGTGCCGCAGCGCTGGGCAGACCGTTGGCGGCGCGCAATGACGTGCTGACGATCATCCCCGGTCCGCTGGAGGATGAGCAGCTCCAACAACGGATCGAGCAGTCAGATGCCTTTGTCATCATGAAGGTGGGGCGTCATCTGCCCGCGTGAAAGCCCTGCTGGAAAAACTCGGATTACTCGGTGCCGCCGGATATGTCGAACGCGCGACCCTGCCGGAAATGGTGGTGACCCCGCTGGTTGACTATCCAAATGAAACGGCACCCTACTTTTCAATGATAATCGTATATAAGGGAGATGAGGCATGGACGTTGCACCCGCAATCGTTGTGATCAGCCCGGTCGCTTTGAAGACAGCCCAAAAGCTCTCAACAGTACTGGATGAAAGCCTGATCCATGGCTTCGCACGACCCGGCTCAAAGCCGAATGTCGACTATAACCTTTCTTTCTCTGAGCCAGTGGAGCACCTTCGCTCCCTGTTTCAATCCGGAACCCCGATCATCGGTATCTGTGCTGCCGGAATTCTCATCCGCGCTCTTGCCCCTGTTTTGGGAGAAAAGCGCAATGAGCCGCCAGTGATCGCGGTTTCTGAAGATGGTTCAAGCATTGTTCCCTTGCTCGGCGGCCATCGCGGTGCAAATGCCCTGGCGCAGAAAATCGCTGAGACCCTGCAAGGCCATGCAGCAATCACAACCGCCGGCGACACTGCCTTTGGCGTCGCGCTGGATGACCCGCCAGAGGCTGGACGCTCGCCAATCCGTCAGACGCCAAGTCTGTGATGGCCGATATGCTGGCAGGAGGTCCGTAAAGCTCACCGGTCAAGCTGACTGGCTGGAAGCCGCAACCCTGCCGTTTGCTGATGAGGCGAACTTGCATATCGTTGCAACAGAACAGCCCCACGACGGACACTCTGGAAAGCTTGTGTTTCACCCGCAAACCCATGTGGTCGGCCTTGGATGTTCACGCGGCTGCTCTCTTGAGGAGCTGGATGACCTTCTGCAACAAAGTCTGGAGCAGGCAAACATCTCAATCGGTGCAGTAGCCGCATTCGCCAGCATCGACCTTAAGGCCGACGAAGTGGCAATGAACAAACTTGCCACCCGCCACAACAAACCTTTCCGCCTCTTCACCGCTGATGAGCTGAACGAACACAAAGAGCGCCTGCAAACTCCATCCGACGTCGTTTTTGCAGAAGTTGGCTGTTATGGCGTCAGTGAGGGCTCCGCATTGGCAGGTGTGGGTGCAGCTGGTGAGCTGGTCCTTCCAAAACAGAAAACCGCAAACGCCACGGTTGCCATCGCAAAAGCCTCAGCGCCGGTCAATTACGGCAATATAGGCCGTGCCAGAGGCCGCTTGCATGTCATCGGTATCGGACCGGGACAAGACGCATGGCGCACACCAGAAGCCTCCAGCTGGCTAGCTGAAGCTGACGAAGTTGTCGGCTACGGCCTCTACTTGGACCTTGTTTCCTCGCTCATCAGAGGCAAGCAACGCCACGCCTTCCCGCTGGGTGCAGAAGAAGAACGCGTCCGCTTTGCGCTCGAAAGGCAGGGCAGGGCCACAACGTAGCGCTCGTCTGTTCAGGAGACTCTGGCGTCTACGCCATGGGTGCTCTGGTTTTTGAACTGCTTGACCGCGCACAGGACAATGGCGGCGTCAGCGACGCAGCCCGCCGTGTTGAAGTCGCATCAGCACCGGGCATCTCTGCCATGATTGCTCTCAGCAATCGCATCGGCGCACCACTGGGCCACGACTTCTGCGCAATCTCCCTGTCAGATCTTCTCACCCCGTGGGAGACGATCCAGCAGCGTTTGGAAGGCGCAGCAATTGGTGACTTTGTGATTGGCTTCTACAATCCGGTTTCCAAGCGCCGCCGCACCCAACTGGCATGGGCCCGCGAGAAACTACTGGAGCACCGTCCGGAAGAGACCCCTGTTATCCTCGGCTCAAATATCGGGCGCGATAACGAGGTTATCACCACAACCACACTCAAGGATCTGAAAGTCGATGACGTCGACATGCTGACCACGGTGATTGTGGGCTGCAGCCAAAGCCGTCTGGGTGGCAATGGCCAGTCCTTGCACTTTGTGTATACACCGCGCGGCTACGCAAAAAGGATCGATGCACCAGAGAAAGAAACGGAGACAGCAGTATGACGGTTCATTTCATTGGAGCAGGGCCGGGTGATCCCGAGCTGATTACAGTACGGGCACTACGGCTCATCGAAACATGCAAAGTCTGCCTCTACGCGGCTCATTGGTGCCACCTGCCATCGTGGAAGCTGCACCTGATGATGCCTTGGTCATGGACACGGCGTCCATGACACTTGAGGAGATCATCGACGAGATCGCCAAGGCCCATGAGAAGGGGCTCGATGTCGCCCGTGTGCATTCCGGCGACCCATCCATCTACGGCGCTACCGCAGAACAAATGCGCCGTCTGGATGAACTGGGCATCGACTATGATGTTACCCCCGGTGTGCCTGCCTTTGCAGCCGCAGCAGCAGCGCTGAAGACGGAACTCACCATTCCGGAAATCGCGCAAAGCATCATCATCACTCGCACCTCCATGCAATCCTCCGGTATGCCTGAAGGTGAGGATCTGGAAACGCTGGGTCGCTCTGGTGCCACTCTGGCAATTCACCTGAGTGTCAGAAACCTTGGCGAAATCTATCGGAAACTGGCACCACTCTATGGTGAAGACTGCCCGGTCATCGTCGCTTATCGCGTTGGCTGGCCGGATGAAGCGTTCATTCACGGAACTCTGGCAGATATCCGCGAAAAAGCGAAGGCTTCCAAGATCACCAGAACAGCTCTTATCTTTGTAGGACCTGCTCTGAAAGCAGGGAAGGAATTCCGTGACAGCGCGCTTTACGACGCCAATCACGTTCACGTCCTTCGGCCAAAGAAGAAGACCAAAGCGCCAGCATAAATGATCAGGTCAGGAAGAAGCGGACCACCATTCTTCGCTTCTTTCTGCCACCACATGCGCATAAGATCCCATCACACGACCGTTGATGTGCCCAAGAGGATCAAGTTTATGATGCTCGGCATCCTGTGCTTCAAACAGTGACGGTGCCTCTGATTTCACAGTCAGGGTCGAATAATGGAACTCATGGGCCCCCAGAGGCTTAAGCCATGGAAAACCTGACTGTTTTGCGTTCTCGGTTGCCTTCAGTTTGCGATAGCCAAGATTGAGCTTTCGCTTTGCAAAACTGGTTTCAATCGGCAGCAGGCCAAGCATCTCATGAGACTGTCCGCTCTTGTCAATCAACCCGTCTCCAAGCACCATGTAGCCGCCACACTCCCCGTAAATCAGCTTATCCGCACCCGCTGCGTCTCGTATTCCGCGCTTGAAATTGTCAGCCTGAGAGAGCCGTCCGGCATGCAGTTCCGGATACCCCCCACACAGGAAGACCGCATCAGCCTCGGGAGAAGGAGCCTCATCACCGAGCGGAGAGAAGAACGAGAGCGTCACACCTTGTCGCCGCCAGTCACTCAAAAGGTGTTCATAGCAAAACGCGAAGGCGATATCCTTGGCAATCGCAATATGTTGCCCAAGAGGGGGCAAGTGCGCAACGCCGGTCAACTCTTTGTTCTCTCTGGCTGGAATAGCAAGCACTTTCGCAAGCTGCATCAGCGCGGGCATATCAATACTTTTGCCAGCAATCTCTCCGGCAGCGTTCAAAAACTCTTCCAGATCGGCCCGCTCGCTGGCCTGAACAAGCCCCAGATGCCGCTCTGGCAGTTCCAGCTGTTTTGAGCGGTAAAACGCGCCCAGAACAATTACGCCAAGTGGTTCTAATGCCTGTCGCAAAATCCGCTCATGGCGGGCAGACCCGACGCGATTGAGGATGACGCCGGTGACATGACAATGTGGATGGTAGGTGAGAAAGCCATGCACAAGCGCGGCCACCGATTGCGCCTGAGATTTGCAATCCACCACCAGAATAACAGGCAAACCCAGATGCACCGCCAGCTCGGCAACAGACCCAGACCCATCCGCTGCACCATCAAACAGACCCATCGCCCCTTCGATAATGACAACGTCGGTGTGGTTTTCCTGTTCTGTCGCATTGAGTGAGAGCTGTGTCAGCGACATCGCCCAGGCATCATAATTGAGGCATGGACGCCCGGAGGCAGCGCTGTGGAAGGCAGGGTCAATGTAATCAGGCCCCGATTTACCAGAGGCAATGCGAAGCCCGGTGTTGCGAAGCGCGCGCAGCAGCGCCAGAGTGATCGTCGTCTTTCCCGATCCCGAAGATGGCGCTGCAATAACGAAACCCTTCGCAACGGTCATTAGTCTGATCCCTCTTCCAGTTTGGAGGCTTGCGAGGTGCGCGCAAGCGCTGGCTCAATCCAGTTCAACTGCTCACGCAGGTTTACAACTTGGCCAACCACAACAATAGCAGGCGGCTCGAGACCGCTCGTGGCAATGTCCTGCGCGCAGGAACCAAGCGTTGTCTCCAAGACGTGCTGGTTCTGCTGCGTGGCATTGCAGATCACGGCGACCGGTTCTGATGGGCTGCGACCACCATTCATCAGCTTCTGTGTGATCAGCGAAATATGCTTCATGGCCATATACATCACGATCACAGGTGACCCTTTGGCAAGAGCATCCCAGTCAAGCTGGTCCGGGGCAACTCCATTCTGGTCATGACCTGTGAGGAATGTAACCGCTTGATTAATCCCGCGATGTGTTGAAGGGATGCCCGCATATGCCAATCCACCAACACCCGCCGTGATGCCGGGAATAATGCGGAAAGGCACGCCAGCCTCTACCAGCGCAAGAGCTTCCTCGCCCCCGCGCCCGAAAACAAACGGGTCTCCGCCCTTTAGCCGCAGCACACGCTTGCCGGATTTCGCCAGTTCTACCAGCTTGATGGATATACTTGACTGCTTGGGAGAAGGCTTGCCGCCGCGCTTGCCGGCGTAGATGATTTCCGCATCATCTCTGGCAAACTGCAAAATGCGTTCATCCACCAGCGCGTCATAAACAATCACCTCCGCTTGCCTGAGGCCGTTCAGAGCATGCAGCTCAGGAGGCCGGGATCACCGGGGCCTGCGCCTGCAAGCCAGACCCAGCCAGCTTCTAGCGTTGGAAAATCGAATTCGGGGAGGGAGAGATCAAACAAATGGTTCTCGTGAGTTATGTGATTTTGCGAGGCAATTTAATGGGAATCCCATCGGAAGTCCAAAGTGTTCTACTTGGTATCTCCCGCTAAATCTGTATAGTCCCCGAATGGCTGAAACTGGGCAGAAAAAACTAAGAACAGGATGGACAACCGGAGCCTGTGCCACCGCCGCTGCAAAGGCAGCGTATGCGGCGTTGTTGTCCGGCGAATTCCTTGATCCGGTGAGCATCACACTCCCACGCGGAGAAGCGCCATCCTTCGCGCTCCTCTTCGAAGATCTGGAGGACGGCGCAGCAACCGCAGCCATCATCAAGGATGCTGGTGACGACCCCGATGTAACGCACGGTGCGCGCATTCAGGCAAGGGTCACACCAAACCCGTCAGTCGAGGGAATTCGGTTTCTTGCAGGTTCCGGAGTAGGCACGGTCACCAAGCCGGGTCTACCGATCCCCGTTGGTGAGCCAGCCATAAATCCGGTCCCCAGAAAGATGATGGCCGCTGAGCTACAAAAGCTTGCCGATGCACATGGCGTATCTCTGGCTGTGGATGTTGAGATTTCCATAGAGAACGGCGAAGCACTTGCGCAAAAAAACAATGAACCCCCGCCTTGGCATTGTTGGCGGCCTCTCCGTACTTGGAACAACCGGTATCGTTCGCCCGTTCTCCTGCGCGGCCTGGATTGCATCAATCCATCGCGGCGTTGATGTGGCACGCGCCACAGGGCTGACCCACGTTGCAGCAGCAACAGGCGCGACCTCGGAAGACGTGCTGCGAGCCTACTATCCTGATTTGACGGAGCAGGCCTATATCGACATGGGAGATTTTGCGGGGGGCTTGTTGAAATATCTGCGTGCCCATCCGGTTCCCAAACTGACAATATCAGGTGGCATTGCCAAGCTGACAAAGCTGGCACAAGGCGCTATGGATCTTCATTCAGCCCGCTCCTCTGTTGATTTTGCAGCACTCGCAGAGGTGTTGCAGCAAGCAGGTGCATCTGCCCAGCTCCAGCAGGAAACAAAAGAGGCGTCTCTGGTTTCCTACGTTGCAGAACGGGCTGCTGCCGAAAACCTTGAAATAGGAGAGGTCATCGCACACGGTGCAAAACGCGCCGCCTTAAACATCCTGCGTGGTGCTCCGGTGAGTGTGGAGATCATGGTGACAGACCGCCAAGGGCGGATACTCGCGCATGTGCCAGCTGACGATCCTGCTGAGTTGGAGCAACACTGATGTCTGCGCCCTCCAAAATACTTGTCCTTGCCGGTACGCGGGAGGCAAGAACGCTGATCGCACGCCTAGCCTCTACGAGCGACTATGAAGTGATAGCTTCCCTTGCAGGAGTGACGAAGAACCCTACCGACTTGGGGGAGAATACGCGGTTTGGTGGCTTCGGCGGAGTAAATGGCCTTGCAGACTATCTTCAGGCCGAAGGCATAGCAGCGGTTGTTGATGCAACCCATCCGTATGCAGCGCAAATGTCCCGCAACGCGGTTGAAGCAGCAGAGCGTATCGCTATTCCATTGTTCCGTTTTGAACGAGCGCCATGGGAGAAGGTTTCAGGAGACATCTGGCATCACGTTGAAAGCGTCGAGGCAGCAAGGGACCTGATCCCAGCCAAAGCAAAAGTCTTCTTCGCGCTGGCACGAAGGTTGCCGCGCCACTTAAACAACGCCCTGACATCACGTTCATTATCCGTACCTTGAATGCTCCCGGTGATGCTGATGCCATCCCTAATGCGCAATACATTGAGGGATTGCCTAATGCGGATTGGCTCGCAGAACGTGAGCTTTTCGAAAAGCAGAATGTGGATTGGGTGATCAGCAAAAACAGCGGTGGAACATCATCCTACGGAAAGATCAGGGCCGCTCGTGAGCTCGGTCTCCCGGTTGCCATGCTCAAACGCCCGGAAAACCCTCGTTCCATTCAGTGTGCCTCGACTGATGAAGTCCTCACAAAGCTGCAAGCAGCCCTAAAATAGCCAGGCACTAAGCTCTGATTAGTCCTCAGGCTTCTGATAGGGTGCCGTAGTCATGCGCTCAATAATACCGTCTTTTCTGATGAGCCAGTGGTAAAATGCTCCGCAGATATGGAGCACAACCAGAAGCGCGATGAAAAGCCCGATAGCAGCGTGCAACAGTAGAACATTATTCGCTGCAGTTTGGTCCTGAGCGGCGATGCTTGGAAGCGAAAACAAGTTAAAGAAGGGGACCTGTGGACCGAAGAGAGACACTCCGTACCAACCGAGAAGCGGATTAACGATCAGAAAAAGATAAAGCATCCAGTGAACTGTCCCCGAGATAATGCGCAGTCCTGTAGGCAATGAGGCTGGCGCCGGAGGGGGAGGAGTTATCCAGCGCTGGATAAGACGCAGCACGACAAGCACGAAAATCAAAACACCGATACTCTCGTGATAGAAGTATAACGAATTCTGAAGGTCTCCGGGCCCGATCGTCGCCATTGTTATGCCGATTGGGACTGTTATGAAGACCAGTATGACAACGAGCCAGTGGTAGGTCTTCGACATCGCGGAGTATCCGGCAACTTGCTCGCTCATGCTCTTTTCTCCTGATGTTCACAAAGGTTCTGTTGAGCCCCTGCAATCTCCTGATCGACAGATTAATTAAGGTTCGTTACCACTAGACTAACCTTAGGTGATGTAGGCTGTGAACTCGGTAAAACAAGGGGGCTGATGGATAGGGGCCATACCACACCAACACAGTTGGACGAAATATCGAAGAGTTCTCAGCTAACCTGCGAAAAGCCACAGGCCCAGTCTTCCGGCATCCTGTCTAAAGACGAATGGCAGGAAGTTTTGGCCGCCTCACATGAGAGGCGCGCACCAGACCTTCAGGGCTATGGCAGTGTGTTTGCACCTCTTTGTATGGCAGAGAAGCAATTTGTTGTTGGCCAGCTTGGCCAGTCAATTGATGGCCGCATCGCCACCGTAACCGGAGACTCCAACTACGTGAGTTGCTCCGAAGCGCTGATCCACCTACACCGACTTCGGGCCCTGTGCGATGCGGTCGTGGTTGGGGTTGGGACTGCCGTTGCCGACAACCCTCAACTGACCGTCAGGCACGTGAGCGGTCATCATCCCGCGCGCGTCGTCATTGACCCTTATGGCCGTATGCCAAGAGACAGTACGTTACTGCAAGACACCACTACCCGCCGGATTGTTATCACCCGGAATGACATAAATGCGCGCTATCCTGAAGGGGTTGAATGCGTTCAGCTGCAACCGGATGAAAAAGGCCGCTTGTCATGTGCGGAAATCCGCCATGCACTGCGGGAGTTCCGCTGCGTCCTTGTTGAAGGCGGAGCCTGGACCCTATCGCGATTTATTGAACTCAAGGTGATCGATCGCCTGCACCTCATGATCGCGCCATTGATCATAGGGTCAGGCCCGCGCGGACTGCAGTTGCCTGCCATTGATTATCTGGCACAGGCTATTCGGCCTGATGTAACCTGGTACCCGCTAGGCGTTGATATGCTTGCAGACTTAAGCTTGCGCAACTAACTGCTGCAGAAGGTGGAAAACTAATTCCATTCGCTGGCAAGTGCTCTTATAAACTTGCGTGTATTTCCGAATAAGGACGCACGCATGCCAGAGCTTATCAGACGTACCACCCTCCTCGACGTCAAAGGCCAGATCGAAGAGGTCCAGGTGCGAGTCGTTCACGAGGACGGTCGTGCGCACGTCACCACAGATCCGGTATGGGTTTACGGCGATTCTATTGCTGTGCTGGCTTTTGACCCTCAGGCGAAAACGGTTTTACTCGTCAAACAGCTCCGTGTTGCACCCTACATCACAGAGGACGAAATCATTCTCGAAGCATGCGCAGGTGGCATCGAGATCAGTGATCTGTCCATCGAAGAAGCATGCAAGCGCGAAGCTCAGGAGGAGTTGGGCTGCCAGCTTACGAACCTCGTCAAAGTCGCCAATGTATTCATCAATCCGGCACGTCTGGCAGAACGCGCTCACCTCTTTCTGGCCGAGTACACTGCTGGTGACCTGAACATCGATGGCCGTAACCTGGATGAGGACGAAGATATAGAAGTTGTTGAGCTTGCATTCGCTGATCTTCGCAAGCTTTACAACGAGCTAAAAATCCGCTGCCCCCGCCTGTTCATGCTCACGCAAGCACTGATCCTGAAGAACTGTGGTCTGTAGAGTTTTCCGCCGCGCCAACGGGACTTCATAGTCTCAAAGAGGCGGAAGACCAACGATATCCAGATGCCCGACTTGCAGTTGCGACTTGCCCTGATCAACTGCATCTAACCGGTAAGCCAGCCAATCATCTACCGTTGCAATGGGCACCCCAATCTCGCGCGCAGCCTCAGCCCAGCCTTTGATGAGCTCCAGCTGCAATGCGCGCTCTTCTGGTGCACACACCCAGTCCGAGCGACCTGTAAAACAGGTGTAGCCCGCTTTGAGTAGGCGCTCGTGCGCATGAAATCCACCAAGTGGCCCAAGTGCTGAACCAAAGCCCTTATCGCTTGCCTGATGCTGGTTGAAGGCGCGTTGAATCAGCCGGTCTGTCGGGTGGTGAGGCTCGCTGAGCAAGATGCCGTTATAAGAAAGCCCGGCGAGAAACGGGAGCTGTAGCTGGTGCAGGCGAGCAACAAGACTGTCTATCCAATTTGCGCTGACAAGGTCAAGAAAGGCCGACGTAACAACCCCATGATACCCCTCAAGAATATCCAGCGCCCCCGTATCAGTCAGATCGCAGAGAACTGTCTTGGTCCGAGTGTCAGGGAAGGGACGAGGAGCCGCCTTGGCAACTCTCAGGAGCTCCGGGTCGTTATCGATCAACAACCAATCCTGCTCCCTTCCTGGTCCTATATATTCTGCCAGATCCTGCAGAAAAGACCCGGTTCCAGCAGCGATATCAATAAGCCGGAGTGGTTCGTCGTTAGGGGTATGCTCCGCCAACCAGTCACAGAACATCTTCATGATGTCCTGATTACGCGCACGCCTGTCAGCTTTGCGCCGCAGGGAGAGCCATTCAGAGGAAAATCCACTCAACTGTACGCCTCCAATGTGCAAGCAAACGCTTTGGCGCTATCGCTCCAGCTCGGCAATGCCTGTGCCGCAGAAAGCGCGCCCTTGGCAAGTTCGCACCGAAGATCATCGTGGGTCAGCAGCCTCGCAATAGCCTCTCCAAGCGCAATCGGGTCTCCCGCTTCAACGTGAAGTCCCGCCGTTGCGGGAACCGTTGAGGTCACTGCGCCATCGCCACTTGAGATGATCGGAAGGCCATAGCTCATGGCTTCGGCAAATGCCATTCCGTAGCCTTCGTAGTAAGTTGGCAGTACAAAAATGTCCGCAGACTGGTAAAAATCCGAGAGTTCAGCCTTTGGAATGCCCCCGCGAACTTGAACCCGGTCTTCAAGATCATAACGCTCAATCTGCGACCGCACCTGTTGCGCATATTCTGGATCGAAACGTGTCTCGCCAATCATATCCAGATGCCAGCTAAGGTGCTTTAGTTGTCCCAACGCCTCAACCAGATGCAGCTGGCCTTTGCGCGGAACAAGCGAGCCGACGCACAACAACCGAGTGCCAGCATCCGCTCGTCGCGAGCAGTGTGTAACTTCTGCCAGATCCGGACGTTCAATACCGGGCAGAACAATACTGATCTTGTCAACTGGCACATTCATTTGAGAGACAAGTGTCGTCTGTGTTGAAGGGCTGGTTACAATCACATGCTCCGCATGTGCCAGAGCTTCGGTCTCAGAGGCGCGCAGTGCTGTTGCCAGTTGAGGGTCAATACCACTCTCCAGAAACAGCGGGTGATGCACCAAAGCAATCAGGCTTGAGTGATCCGCAATCTTTTGAGCCAGCTCGGGCAACACCCCCAATGCCAAACCGTCCACGATAACCAGTGCCGCCTCGCCAACTTCACCAAGAGCCTCAAGCGCCAACAGTTTGTCCGCGTCTGAGGGATCGGGATAATCCCCTTCAAGACCAATCAGCGAAACATCCCACCCGTTCTTCTGAAGCCCCCGAATGATCTCCCGGTCATATCGGTAGCCACCCGTTGGAGTGTTCAGGTCTCCTGGAAACATGAAGTAGCAGGATTTTCCCATTGTTGCGGTGGGCTGCTCGATTGAAGGACGCAAGTTACTCATGAGCCTCGGATGCTGTGAGCGGCGCTTCATAAGAAGCACGCGCAATTGGGTTTTCTGTGATCGTTACCCGCACCTTGTTCAATTCACGCGGCTCGCGGCCCAGCTTATGCAGATAAGCAGCATCACACACGCGCTGGTAAATGTAGCTGCAAAGAAAATCGACGGTGGTGTTATGGCCCTTGAACTGAGGCAGATCATCAAGGTTCTTGTAATTGAGAGGCTGCAGGATCTCGCAAGCACCTCAAGCGCGTTGCCAATGTCGATGACAATTCCGTTCTCATCCAACTCTTCGGCAAAAATAGCGACGTGAACATGCGCTGTAAGCCCGTGAAGCTGAGAGGCTGGACCAAAAACCTCTCCCTTCAGGCTATGCGCAACCATAACATGATTGCTGATCTCAACTGAATACATCTCAAAATCCTTGTAAAACTAAGAGTATACAATGGGTTGGCAAAGGGTGTCCTTCTTGCCTGAAAGAATATCCCCCAAGCCTTGCGGTGCGTCCTCAAACTCGATGGGAGCTGCCAGCAAGATATCAAGCACGTTGTCTTGTAATAGGGAGATCGCTGCCTCCATCCGCCTGCGATGTGTCCAGCGTGGCCTCATGACCGGTGCAACCTGTCCAACCTGGGAGGAGACAAGGCTCAGGCGCTGGCTGTGAAAACTGCCGCCAAGATAAAGACCGGAAGCACGCGAGCCATACCAGGACGCCTCCACAATTCTGGCTTCCTTTCCGGCAATTCGAAGTGCTGTGTTCAAACCGGCTTCTGTCGCACTGCAATGCACCACAACATCCTGATTTCTTGGGGCGTCTTCCGGCAGTGAGAACGCGCAGGAAAACGCATCCGCGATGTCGTGCCGTTTGGGATTAACGTCAACAAGCGTCACCTGAACGCCGGGTGTGCGCGCGCACAGATAGCCAACAAGCGCGCCAACCGTGCCAGCGCCAACCACCGCAACACGGGCACATGGCAGAACACCTGCGTCCCATACGATATTCAGCGCTGTCTCCATATTCGCGGCCAGTGTGGCGCGATTGCTGGGCAAATCCGAGGGAATTGGATAGAGCGCATCGGCGGGGAGGAAAAAAACTGGATTGGTGGGGAAAGAGAGAAAACACCCGCTGCCCTGTCTTTAGATCAGCCGATGTTTCAATCACTTCAGAAACGTTTGCGTAACCGTATTTAACGGGAAAAGGAAATGTTCCCTCCTGAAACGGAGCCTGCATCCGCGCGCGCTCACTCACCGGCACATCACCGCGAAAAATAATGGCCTCGGTGCCCCGGCTTACCGCCGAAGCTTGGGTTTTTAGGTGAACACGGTTACCAGTTGATTTAGAGAGTTTTTCCTCTCTTATTTCAATGGTTTGAGGTGCAGTGTACCAAAGCGCTCTGGCTATCTCTGACAAAAATGCGCTCCCTCGATCGCTTAGTTTTCACAAGTATACTCTAAGGAAACGTGAACAAAGGAAACTAGCAGAAATGTAGGTGCCATAACAAAACAAAAAATATTTGGGTAGTACATGACTGAGCAATCACCGGTTCCTGAAGAGAATACTCCTACCAGCCTCGCTGGTCTGCTGCTTTCTGCCAACATTGCTGATAAGTATAAGGAAAGTCAGCGTTTATACTGGCGCAGGCTGTTCTTTGGGACACTTGTGATCGTGTCCCTCGCGGTGCTCATAACCTTAATGGTTCTGACGTTGTTCACTACGGGCTTTGCACTTTCAAAACTCGTGATGTTTCTTGCGTTTCTGGTTACCTTACCGTTGCTTGTTATCGGCTTCTGGCATGCTGTCATTGGCTTGTTGCTGATGAAGTTCTCGGAAAATCCCGTAGCTCATGTTTACGCTGGTACGTCTTTGGACACATTTGGCCTCGAAAGTTCCTTCAAGGACAAACAAACAGCCTTGCTCTCATGTGTCAGAAACGAGGATTTTCCTGAAGTTGCCGCCAAGTTGGAAGCAATGCTTCAGGATCTTGATCGTCTGAAAAAGCTCAATGGCTTCTCCCTCTACATATTGAGCGACAGCAGCGATCCTGGTCACATACAGGAGGAAATGCAGGGGTTTTCGGCGTTTAAGGCGCGCTGGGAAAAACGCATAGACGTGCACTACCGCAGACGTGAGCACAATGTGGCTTTAAAGCCGGAAATATCGAAGACTTCTGCCACAACTGGGGTGATCGCCATGAATATGCGCTTACACTGGATGCAGACAGCTTTTTGTCGGCAGAAGCCCTGTGTAATCTCGTAAGCAAGATGAATGCAAATCCGCGTTTGGGGATCTTGCAGACCCTAATCCTCGGCCTCTCCACCAGCTCTTTCTTCGCCCGCGTCTTCCAATGGGGCATGCGCCTGGGCATGCGTTCCTTCACATTGGGGGCTGCGTGGTGGCAGGGCCCCGCAGGTCCGTACTGGGGTCACAACGCCATCTTTCGCATAGAGCCTTTCAAGAAATACTGTCAGCTGTCGCCCTTGCCGGGAAAAGATGCTCTAAGTGGACCAATCCTCAGCCACGATCAGGTTGAAGCAACTATGATGGCAAGTGCAGGGTATGAGGTTCGCGTCTGGCCGGTGGAAGAGGGCAGTTACGAAGAAAATCCACCACACCTTATTGAATTCATTCGCAGGGATCTGCGCTGGTGTCACGGCAACCTGCAATATTGTAAACTGCTCGCCATGCCGAACGTGAACCTGCTGGGCCGGATTCAGCTGTTTCTAGCAATTCTTATGTTTGCCAGCTCGCCCGCATGGCTCCTTTTTATTGCCATGGCTATTTTGACTGCGTCCATCTCTGTGTCGGGAGTGTTACCGTTCGATCCGTTCTACGGAACTCTCCTGTTCATTGTGATTATGTTTATGGTTTTTGCGCCCAAGCTGGTGACACAGTTTCATGTCCTGACATCCAGTAAGGAACGACGTAGCTACGGCGGATTCTTATTGGTTGCTGTCAGTGTGTTCTCCGAGTTGATTTATGCCATCTT
Organism: Pseudovibrio sp. JCM 19062; assembly: GCA_001310715.1. The sequence continues at coordinate 25,611 of BAXV01000005.1, read as the reverse complement.
GCTTGCTCCCATTATGGCGGTAGCGCACACCATTTTTATCGTGCAGTTGTTCGCAGGCAGACGGCCCCACTGGGGTGGGCAAGAAAGACAGCCGCATGGCATTCCTTTGCAGCTGGCTTTTCAAAAGTTCTGGCCTCAGACCCTCTTTGGTCTCTTGGGTGCTGTCTGGATGACGGGCTACACTCTTTCGAGCACATGGCTTCTTATTCCGGTTATCCTCGGACCATTGCTGGCAATCCCGTTTGCTATGATCACATCGAAGCCGGAACTGGGCAGGTATTTCAAGCACTCTGGACTTTGGGCTTTACCTGAAGAAGTCAATACACCGCAGGAACTGGAAAATCTCGATAAAGAGCAGTGCCGAGTGGCCATGGAAGCTGCCGGAGAGAAAAGGCTAGCCGACTCGGATTAAAGATCTCGGCTGAGAATAAAGAGGCTTCAGCCCCTCCCAATAAAAAAAGCCGATTGAGCGAGTTTCAAACGCACAATCGGCTTTCCAGTTTTTAGCGGTATACTCTCTCTCAAAAGCTAGGAAGAAGGCACTTCCTTAGGCTTTCTCCAAGGTTCACCTTTGAACCATCCGACCATATAGGCAACTGCTATTAAGCCGGCAAAACCCAACAGGTTTGCCATTGCATCCCCGGCAAAAGTTCCTTTTAAGCCGAGCTCATTGCGCAAGATCGCAAGAGCTTGCCCAAGAAATATGCTGGCGAGGAAGACTGCAAGAGACTGCTGGCCCACCTTTTTGATCGTGCGCACGACTTTGCCGCGCAAACCGCCCACAAGCAGGCGCTGCCCACCTTCACCGACAGCCACCCACGCCACATAGGCAAGTGCAAGGAAGTGGATGAAACGCAGAACTCCCATCTCTGTTTTAGCGGTCAGAAAGCGAATCTCGTCGGCGATTGCACGCAGTTCCGGCACCTCATTGAGGATACCGTGATAAGCGAATGGAATAGTCAGAATGATGATTGCGGCACTCAGGAACAGCAAGCGCTTTTTAATCGGGGGTGCCGGGATCCAGCCTTTGATGAACGCAAAGCCGGTAAAGAACAGCAGCTGCCATGCAAACGGGTTGAAGAACCAGCGGCGATCAGACCAGGGTTCGGCAGGAAGGTCAACCAACCGAAATGTCGCCAACAACCAGAACACCAGAATAAGGGCTGCAACCGCACCACGCCCAACCTTGTAATAGGCAATCATCATCAGTGGCATCATTGCCAGGATCACCAAATACATTGGCAGAATATCAAACAGGTTCGGAACGTAGGTGAGTGTCAGTAGGCCCGGTAACTGAAGCAAGGGGTTCTCAAAAAAACGGCCACAGATTTAGTTGCCCCACATAATCAAGAGTGGACCAGCCGCTGTCCTGAACGAAGGCGAGGAAACCTGCAACTGTGAGGAACAGGCAAATATGGGCCAGTAGACTTGCCAGACCCGGTAAAGAACGCGCGCGCTTCCCATAGCAAGACCATGCAATTCAAACACGCGACCAAACGCGATTGCTGAGCCATGCCGGAACAGAACACAAAGATCTCTGTTGCATCAGAAAAACCAAAGCGGGCTGGAATCCATAGCGTCCACTGGTTTCCCGGCAGGTGCGCTATGAAGATGATAAACATCGCGATGCCTCGAAAAAAATCGAGGCGAGGATCTCTTGGGCGGCTTGCCGGTTTCATAGGGGGCGCCGATATGTTGTGTCTGTTCACGGTATCTCTGAAACTATAACTGATGAAACCCGGCTCCGATATCCCACGAAGCCGGATCTTTGTTTATCCTGTACGAAATCTTAGGTGTTCACTTTGCATGAGGTTGGTGGCGTCCATCAGACGGTTCGCCTGAGCCATGCGGGTTTCGCCATAGGAGTCTGGTCCGCCTCTCAGGCGCGTACGCTCGTCAATCATGCGCTTTGCTTCCTGACATAGACCTGCGCGTAAAGCAGCTTCAATTGCCAGCCGTTCAAATACATCACGTTGAGCATGACTGCCCCCAACGGTACTCAGCATTGGGCGTGCTTCTGCAAGGTGATGGTAAGCGCTGAAGAAATTGCCGTTCTTGAATTGCATCAAACCAGAGGCGATGGGTGATCCGGCAACCTTCGTCACATGCCCCATCTCGTTGCTGTCTTCTTCTCCAAAGGTTCGCATACGCACAAGCAGGCGATCAGAGGCCTGACGGCGATTGTCGCCTAGCAGCGCAAGCATGTAATGTAAGTCTGCGAAAACATTACAGGAGTCCTGGATACGGTTCTCGCTGATGCTTGCCAGCTCTTCCCAGCGATCTCCAACTTTGATGCCCTCAAGCTCAAGGCGCACCAGCATGGAAGCCGCGTTGGAAATATCGCGGTAGTCGTCTGTGTGATCCTTGCGGAACTTCTGGTCGTAGAGCTCGAAAACACGCTCCACATTGCCACGGTCCAGATGCAACAACGCCAGATGCCACCAGACATGGTAGCCAAAGTTGTTACAGTGTTCCCAGGCTTGTGGCTGGTCATCAAGCCATCTGATGCCTTCTTCGGTCTTGCCGGTCATGTCCAGCACGTGGGCAACCGCATGCAGGCCCCAGGCATCATCTTGCTGAAGGGCAACTGCTTCTTTGCCGATCCGCTCGGCCCTGTCAAAGTCTCCGCTCTCTTCCAGAGCAAAGGAGTAACAGCCGTGCACATATCCCTTCGCGACATGATCGTCTTCGTAAGACGAGATCACCCCCTCAATGGAAGACCGCATCCGCGAAGGCTGGCCGAGAACAAAACGAATAGCGTGGATGAGCTTCAGGATAAAAGCATCCCTCGGATATTTCACAAGCATATCATCAAGCGATCCGCAGCTTTGCCAGGAAACCCCTGAAGCCAGTCATTTAACGCTTCAACAACCGCTTCTTCGCGGTCTGTAACCTGATGATTTTTGCGGCATTTGTCTGCAATAACGTAGGCTTCAAAAGCAGTTGCCGTCATTTCGCGTCTGCCAAGCAGAAGGCAGAACAAGCCGCGCGCAGCTTGGCCAAGAGCAAAATCAGGGTCTGCTTCCAGTGTTTTTGCAAGATGCTCAGGCGTTGCCGCACTATGGGCGAGGAACGCAAGAATAGTGTTGTTCCAGTGTGTTATTGCGCTCTTATCGGAGAGCGTTACCGCATATTCAAACTGGTCATCTATGCGCATGGATGCGATCCGTGGTTACGGCGACCGGTAATTCGTGCACAGCGCAATTCCTCACGAGGAGAAAGCCATTGAGTACGCACTACGAACGATACAGGTCTGCCTGGAAATCTGTTGAACAGAACCCTTTCAAAACTGGCGATGACGTTCAACACACAAAAAGGTGTTTAATATCAGCAGGTTTTGCTTTTACAGAAAATATAGTTCAACCTCATGAATAAATAGAAAACAATGTTCTTGTTTGTAAGATTAGCTGCGTGATAAGGAGGATTTTGTTTGTAAAGTACTACTATTATTATTGATAGTATTAAGTAAAATTTTATTTATTTAGTTGTTTTGTTGCCGTGTTTTGTTGTTCTTAGGTCTCTTTCTGCTTGTAGATTAGGGGCATGCTCACCGTTTCTTGACTTTCCTGCAAGCCTGAACGGTGTAGTCTCCTGTCTGCAACAAAGACCAAGTACGTGGCAAATTCATGGCGGATACGCAAAGCTATCAACAAAGAGCAAGTGATCAACAGCTTCCAGCGCCACAAACTGTAATCGTCGGCGTTGCGCTGCTTGCACTGGCGGGCGTGGCATTGCTCGGGCTTGAAAACAACGGTTGGCGTGTTGCCGTAGGTGCTGATCGGAGCTCTGGCAGGGGCTGCTCTTTACCACACCAGTTTCGGATTTACCGCCGCATGGCGCCGCATCGTCACCGAGCGAAGAGGGCAGGGACTGCGTGCTCAATTCCTGCTTATCGCACTGGCTTGCTTGATAAGTTTCCCACTCCTGCAATACGGATCGAACATAGGTTTGCGTACCGCAGGCTTTGTGTTTCCATTCGGTGTAGGAGCAGCAGTCGGTGCCATCATGTTTGGCCTCGGCATGCAGCTCGGCGGTGGGTGCGGCTCTGGAACTCTGTTCACCGTTGGCGGCGGGTCTTCGCGCATGGTCATAACGCTTGCCTTCTTCATTCTGGGCAGCGTGATCGCAACAGCACATATTACGTTCTGGAATTCTCTTCCTCGATTACCGGCGGTTTCACTGCTGCGCGATTTTGGGGTGGTCCCGGCACTGCTCATCACACTTATACCGCTCAGCGCTCTTGCGATATTCTCGGTGTTTATCGAGAAAAAAACAATGGGGTGAGCTGGAGAAGTCCCGCAGGACAATCTCAATTTGGCGAGGTGAATGGAGCTATGTTCTGGGTGCGTTGATATTGGCGTTGGTTTGCGTTCTTACGTTTATCGTGTTGCAGCACCCATGGGGCGTCACATCCGGTTTGGCACTATGGGGCGCAAAGATATTTTATGCCCTTGGTATCCCGGTAGAGACCTGGCCCTACTGGCAATGGCAGGTTGGTGCGATCCAAAGATCGGTCTTCGCCGATGGAACCTCGGTCATGAACTTCGGGATCCTGCTGGGCGCTTTGATTGCGGCAGGACTGGCTGGCCGGTTCAATCCGATTAAAAAGATCAGCCTCAGAGATGTGACGACTGCCATCGTTGGAGGCTGTTACTCGGCTACGGCGCACGCCTTGCCTATGGATGCAACATCGGCGCTTATCTTGGGGGAGTAACCTCCGGCTCAATCCACGGCTGGCTGTGGCTCGTTTTTGCCTTTGCCGGCTCCATGTTGGGAACCCGCCTCCGGTATCTGATCGGCATGGACCCGAGACCAATCAACGTAAAATAGCAACCCACCTACGGAACAACTAAAATCCCGCCTTTTAAAATACAGGGAGCCTGCGCAACAGGCTATTCAACTCCCGCTCTTAAACTCATCTCATTATGAGAAGGAATGAACCATGAAATTTCTGACGGGGATGTTCGGTTTTGTTGGAACACTTATGTTCGTGATGGCCGCGTTTCACCCATCTCAGGCCCAAATTACCACTGAGCAAGCGCATCAGGCAAAGTCCTTCCGCGCAACGGCTGGCGTGTCATCGAAACCACGAAAACAGTTGATGAGCTGCTGGAGTCCTTGAAGCAGGCCATTCGTGAAGAAGACATGCTGCTTGTCAGCATGGCGAGCGCATCTCGTGGTGCCACAGCTAACGGTTTTGAAATACCCGGCAACTACGTAATTGGCGTATTCCGCAATGACTTCGCACGGCGCATGCTGGCGTCCAGCGTTCAGGCAGGCATCGAAGCGCCCATCCGCTTCTACCTGACGGAAGATCCAGATGGCACCGCAACACTGTCATGGAAGACACCAAGCTTCGTCTTCCAGCCGTATCGTGACACCGCCTCTGTGGATTTGATCTCGCTGAGTGAGGAACTCGATGTAATCTTCCAGCGCATTGCAGACCGTGCCGCAGGAGATACCTGAGGCACGATCGGAAATTCGGCCCTTATAATTTGCCGTCATAGGCCCGCCGGTCAATCCGGCAGGCAAGCACGGTAAACGTATCGCGCTCCAGCGCTGCTGCTGCTTCCGCTTCCAGACTCGCAGCATCATCCACCCAAACGCCATGCCCGCCATAAGCTTCAGCAAGTGCCGGGAAGTTTGTGGTAGAAAAGTCCACGCCCAGATTTGGGTTCTGGTTGGCGCGCTGCTTCAGCTCAATCAGAGCCAAGCTCTCGTCCACCAACACGCAAACAATAAACGGCACCTGCATGTCACGCAGAACCGCCAGATCGCCAAGCCCCATCTCCAGACCAGCGTCCCCCACAAACACAACAACCGGATCCTCCGGCTTCGCCATCTTATGCCCGATACCAAGCGGCAGGGCGCAGGCCATCGTACAAAGCGCGGAGCTCTGCAGCATGGTGCGAGGTGTCAGGCACTCCCAAATCTGGCTTACCAGAATGCGGTGTGCTCCGCTGTCAGCAGTAGCCACCGTTGTATCCGGCAGCACATCACGAAGGGTGCGGAACACAGTCGCCGGACCCCAACCACTTTCTTCAGCGGCAAAGTCTGCCATCAGATTGTCTCTGGCGGGGCTGATCCGGTCACGAAGCCATTCGCTTTCATCCAGCACAAGATCCGCTTCATGCTGTGGCGTCAGAGAAAGCAGCGTCGGTTTGATATCGCCTTCAAGCGTGTGGCTCACATGATGCATCCCATGGGTACGCAGCACAGGCGTCAGCTCAATCACGGGCGTCGCATCACTCCATGGATTACGCCAGTTCACACGCATCTCATTGGGTCATACCCAATCAACACAATCAAATCTGCATCGGCGAGCAAAGGCATCAGGCTCTGGTCAGCCTTAGGAGACAAGCCTGCCCCCCAAGAGAGAGCCGATGCCACTCTGAGATAAGCCCCTTGCCCTTGTAGCTGGTAATCAGTGGAATCTGGTAGGCCTCACAAAAAGCCTCAAGCTCACTGCCAGCATTTGCATTCACCGCATCAACACCGGCAATCGCAATCGGGCGCTGAGCGGAACCCAGCAGAGCGCGTGCCTGTTCCAGCACATCACCGGCGGGCAACCGCGCCGCACGAACACCGTAATTCGGCGGTTTCTGCGTTTCTGTGCTCTCGCTTTCTGCCACCGAAATGGGCACATCAATATGCACTGGCCCCGGCTGACCAGACATGGCGATGGAAATCGCCTTGTCCATCATGGCATTCAACGCCCCCGAGGCTGCTTTGAAACTGGCCTTCACAATCGGGCGCAGCAGCTGCTGATGGTCCATCACCTGATGGGTGTAGGTTTCTGCCTCTGCGCTGTCCACGCAGCCGGTCAGGAAGATCAGCGGAACCCGATCCTGAAACGCATTGGCAACCACGTTGACCGCATTGGTCACACCCGGCCCTAATGTTGCCAGCAAAACAACCGGTGCATCAGTGCCTTGACGGGCACAGCCATGCCATGCCCCCTCAGCCATAAAGCCGCCAGCGTTCTCGTGCTTCACCAGAGTAAAGTTCAAACCTGCAAGGTTGAGCGCATCCATAAGAGCCAGCACTTCGCCGCCCGGAATACCAAAGGCATACCGGCTGCCAGCCTGATGCAATTTTTGAGCAATAAGATCAGCGCCGCGCATACTTATGACTCCCCCAATGAGATGATGCCGCGAGCTGCGAGATCGTCAATGTCTTCTTTTGATTTCTTTAGATGTCTGCTGAGCACATCCAGACTGTCCTCCCCAAGCGTCGGCGGGGCCTTCCGGTATGTAACTGGCGTCTTGCTGTAATTGATCGGGTTGCCAATCAAATTGACCTGCCCATCATGGGCGTCCTTGTGCCTCAGAGAAATCTTCATGCTGCGGTGAAGCACCTGCGGATCACTGAACACGCCAGCAAGGTCATTCACCGGACCACATGGTACGCCCACAGCCTCAAGCTTGCGGGCCAATGCTCTGCCTCTTGTCTGATTGTGTATTGCCGCAGCTGTGGCACCAGCTCAGTGCGGTGGCGCACGCGGTCAGCGTTGGTTGCAAAACGTGGGTCTGTGCTTAAGTGCGCACAGCCAAGAACCTCGCAGAACCGCTGGTACTGCGCGTCATTGCCAACCGCCACCATGAAGTCCTTGTCCGAGGCCGGAAAGGTTTCATAGGGCACAATGGTTGGGTGGGCATTGCCAAACCTCTTCGGCACGTTGCCGTCTGTGAGATAAGAGAGCCCCTGATTGATCAGCCACGCCACCTGACAGTCAAGCAAGGAGATGTCGATGTATTGGCCTTCGCCGGTTTTCTCACGGTGGTGCAGAGCAGCCAGAATTGCGTTGCTGGCATACATGCCGCACATCACATCAGCAATTCCAACGCCGATCTTCGTCGGGCTGCCTCCATCTTCCTCCGGAAGTCCGGTGAGGCCCATAATCCCGCCCATAGCCTGAATGAGCGCGTCGTACCCAGCACGATGCGCATATGGGCCGGTCTGGCCAAACCCGGTGATGGAGCAGTAAATCAAGCGCTCATTTTGCGCGCGCAGATCATCATACCCGAGCCCTTTACGGGCAAGTCCCCAACCTTGAAGTTCTCGATGACAACATCTGCCGTTGCTGCCAGCTCCTTCAGCATCTGCCCGCCTTCTTCCGAGCGCATGTCGACGCCAAGAGAATACTTGTTGCGGTTGGAGCTGAGGTAATAGGCACTCTCGTGGTGTCAGTTCCATCTTTCCCTTTCAGGAAAGGAGGCCCCCACTTACGGGTATCGTCGCCGCGCTGAGGGTGCTCGATCTTGATGATCTCAGCGCCCATGTCACCCATCAGCTGGGTACATGTTGGGCCTGCCAAAATACGGGAAAGGTCAAGCACCACAAGACCATCCAAAGGTCCCTTGCTGCCTGAGGGTTGGTGATGTTCACCGTCTGCTAGAGAATTCAAACCGTCTAATCCATTGGTATTGAGGCAAGATTGGTCGCAAGTGAGGGTGACTGACCCTCTCGCTTGCAGCAATCCAGCAAATTTTGGAGAGACGTTAAAACACGCTTAAATAGCCCACCACCTCAAACTGAAAAACACACGGCATCGTGATGCTCCGTGAGGGGTGTGAGGGCGGGATGGACCTGTGGGGGCTACCAGTGTTTGGTGTTGGCAAGATCCAGCCAGGCGCGGCGGATCCAGTTGGCTTTCATGGTGTGTCCGCCATCATGCAGGCAAAGCTCCAGTTTCTCGCCATGGGCCGACCAAACATCGCACTGCAGATCACCAGCCGTAATCGAGGTTGGGGTGAGGTCGTAAAGTCCGGCCTGCCGCTTCCACACATCAAGGCTGTCAAACACATCTGACTGCCGCCAGTTTGCGCCAATCGCGCGTCCCACCATAGGAACGGTTTTATCTTCAATACCGTGCGTGTGGTAAAGGTTGGTCAAAGGAGAAGGGCAGGAAACAGGGACCGGATCCCAGAAGGCCCCGGCAATGGGGGCAAAACCGGCATAATTCTCGCCCTTGTAACAGGCAAGATTCCAGACCATGGACCCACCCATGGAGAAGCCGGAGAGCATGATTTTGTCCCGATCAATCGGGAAGCGCTCGGAGACATCATCGAGCAGCTCGTCAAAGAACTGGAACTCGTCACGATCCTGACTTGGCGATCCGGGATAGGACCATGAGCCGCCAAGCCCTTGCGGAGCAATGAGAGCCACGCCGAGGTCGCTTGCAAGGCTACGAAGTGCTTGGTTCTGAATGGTTTGATCAGCTTTGCCCTTCCAGCCGTGGAGGTAGATTATGGCACCAATTGGTTCGTCATCTGCAGGGGAATCCGGAAGTGCAACATAATACTGGCCGCTCTCGACTTCACAGGGAGAGCTCACACCACAGCTCGCTTCCTCTGCCATTGTGGCATTGGGAACCAGACTGGAGCAACCATCGTAGCCAATGTAACTGCACCTGTAAGAAGGCCCATGCGCATTCCACTTCTTGCTGCTCTCAGGGATTAAGTCCATTGAATCTCATGGATAATTCAAGGACGTGCCGAGATTATTCTTCGTTATGCTAACATACGCCTCAGAGCCGGTCTTACTCTTAAAACTTGTGCCGTCATTTACGACTTGCGCAAGTCGCCCTAGTGCCATTCCTCTTCTGTGGGAATGCGCAGGGTATTGCCGCAATGCTTGCAGTGAACGGCGTTCATTATCGTGATGATTAAGGCCACAATCAGGACTCACCATAAAAACAAAGCCGATCACCAGTCCATGCGCGGGTAGCTTTCAAGCTGGGGAAGTGTGGCAGGCAGCACGAAGTAGAGGATCGTGACCACATCAAAGATCAATAGGCCAACACGTCAGAAGCGCCCAATTGTGGTCGTGCCGAAGGAGAAACGGCGCGGCGCGCGCCTGAAATCGGCTTATGTATCCTGCATAAATTATCCTTGTGACTACAATAACTTACTATCAAATTTGCGTGATTCCAGTCGCTGGACAAGCTTTCCGGCCATGCTCTTTTTGTCGAAGATTTTGCCTCTTCAGAGCCATTTGGGCCATTCCGGGGCACCCCTTGCACATTCCCTTTGCAAGTTTATCTAAAGGTTCTGTAAATGATTAAAGGCTTTCAGCTCCAGTTTCGCTATGAAGAATACCAAGGCTATACCAGTGCCGCCTCCTCCAGGGTACTTGGAGGAGTGGCGGACCACAAACCACACCTGTCTTGTGACCGGCGCAACCGATGGGATCGGACGTGCGCTGGCCATTCGTCTGGCTGATGCCGGGCAAACGCTGGCCATCGTGGGCCGTTCTGAGGAAAAGGTACAAACCGTTCTCAGCGACATCAACGATGCTGGCCCAAGACACCCGCACTGCGGCTTTGTCGCAGACCTTTCGTGCATCGCGGAAGTTGACCGTCTGGCTAAGGAGCTTTCCCAAAAGCTGCCGGACCTCAACCGCGTTGCCTTATGCGCAAGTGCCATGCCGGGGTTCCACGGCATCACAGCTGACGGTGTTGAGGCAGGGTTCTCTGTCAACTGTCTGAGCAGGGTTCAGCTGCTGGACAAACTCACGCCACTGCTTAAGAAGCAGGAGGAGCCGAGAGTAGTCTCCTTTGCCAGTCCGGCAACGCGGCTCGAAGCTCCAAATCTGAGTGTGCTCAACGATCCCGACGGCAACCTCAGCAACTGGGATCGCAACACCGCCCACACCAGTTACAACCTGTTATTTGTGGCGCAGTTGGCAGAAAGGCTGAAAGGCACGCAAGTATGCGTCAACGCCTTTGGCCCGGGTTTGGTCGCCACCAAACAGGTGCACGGTTACAGCGCTATGAGAAGGCTCTGGTTCAGCCTGCAAAACACTCTCATAGGTCGCACACCCGCTTATGCGGCGCTGCCTGCAATGCACATGCTGCTCTCGCAGGATTTCGCAGAAAAGACCGGTGGGTTCTATGAGTGCGCTAGAAAAATTCCACTGGATGAGTCTTTCCTGAACGAAGAAACACAAACGAGACTCTGGGAAGAAACCGCGCAGCTTGTGCAGCTGGCTCAGGCAAATCAGAGAGAAAAAAAATTTCCTGAAACCTCTTTTTGTGACATCAGTCACGGCTTTTCAGCTGAAAAGTGAGAGGAGGACTCTACCACTAAATCTGTCTGGAATTTTCGGTTGCCAGGAGACCTTGGCAGCAGACGCTTGAGCTATGTCTGCCCTCATCAAGGATTGAGTCACTTCCCTAAGGTAATGTTAGGCAAGTGCTGCCAGCAGTTCTCACTGTGTAAGAGTAAAAAATGAACAACAATATTGAACCTTATGCCGGTCCTGATCGAACCCTGACGTCATCTCTGCGCAAGGCATTCCTTTCATTTCTGACGGTCACACTGGGACTGTCATAATTGCAGGAACAGCCACCGCGCAGGAAGCACCTCCCCCTCCGGGTGTGATCGTCGAACCTGCACGCATGGAAGTCATTGAGGAAGAACGCGTATTCGCTGGGCGAACCGAATCCATCAGTCAGGTCGATCTGATCGCCCGCGTTGGTGGATTTCTGGAGCCGCTGGAATTCAACGAAGGTCAGACCGTCGAGCGGGGCGATCTGCTCTTCGTGATCCAGCAAGAACCTTACGAATTTGCCGTTGAGCAGTCCCGAGCCACTCTGGAAAGCGCGCAGGCAAGGGTGGATCTGGCACAGGTCGACTTTGACCGTAAGCAGCAGTTGGTCAACCGTGACACCATCTCGGTGTCAGAGCTGGATACAGCCCGCGCCAATCTGAAAGAAGCGAACGCCACGTTGGCTCTCCGGCAGGCAGATCTGCAACTGTCCCAGCTGGATCTGAGCTACACCGAAATTCGTGCGCCACTGGATGGCCAGATCGGCACTGCGGTGTTTCAGGAAGGCGCCTACGTCAATGCCAGTAGCGGAACTCTGGCAACCATCACCTCTCTGGACCCCATCCGTGTTGCGTTCCCCGTTCCACAAACACTGATCATACAGGCCCAACGTGCGAACAATCTTGAGACAGACGAGCTTCTCATCCGGCTGCGTCTGTCCGACGGAAAATACTATGAGCACAACGGTAGGCTGGAGTTTCTTGAAGCTGAAGCAAACCCGGGTACAGACACCGTAACCACCTACGCCGTCTTTGATAATCCAGACCACGTCCTGTTTGACCAGCAACTGGTTGATGTTGTGGTCAAGGCCAAGGATGCAGCCCCTGTTCTCGTCGTCTCCCAATCTGCCTTACTGCTGGATCAGGAAGGCCCGTATGTTCTGAAGGTCAATCAGGAAGACGTAGTTGAGCAGCAGCGTATCACCGTCGTCGACCAGATCAACGGCCTCGTTGTTGTTGGCAACGGGCTCAATGACGGCGATCTCGTAATCACCTCGGGCATTCAAAAAGTGCGTCCGGGAATCAAAGTCAATGCGCAGCTGGCAGGTCAGTAAACCATGATCTATGACGTGTTTATTCGCCGACCGCGGTTGGCGATGGTGATTTCGATCCTCATAGTCGTGGTCGGGGTGATCTCCATCTACTCAATTCCGGTCTCGCAATACCCGACGATCGCACCGCCAACCGTGCAGGTGAGAGCCACCTACATTGGTGCTGATGCATTGACGGTGGAAGAAAGTGTTGGCCAGCTCATTGAAGGGGCGGTCAATGGCGTAGATGGCATGCGCTATATGAAATCATCGTCCTCCAGCGATGGCACTTACTCCCTGACAATCTACTTTGACCTGACCACCGACCCGGATATCAACTCGGTGAACGTTCAAAACCGCGTCAGTACGGTCGAGAGTAAGCTCCCGCAAGAGGTGCGCGATCAGGGCGTCAATGTTACCAAAAAGGCGGGTGACCTTCTGCAGGCGGTATCCTTTTATTCGCCGGAACAGACCCATGACGGCCTCTTTATTTCCAACTACGTAACCATCAACATTGTCGATGAGCTGAAACGTATTCCCGGTGTTGGTGATGCAACCGTTTTCGGTGCGCAGGATTATTCCATGCGCATCTGGCTGGAGCCCACCAAGCTCAGATCCCTGAACCTGACGGCAGAAGACGTCATTGCTGCCGTTCGCTCACAAAACAGACAGGCTGCTGTGGGGCGCGTAGGGGCAGCCCCTTTGACGGAAGATCTGCAGCTTCAGCTGACCGTGACTGCGAAAGGTCGCTTAAACACGGTTGAGGAGTTCCAGAACATCGTCCTGCGCGCAAACCTGATGGGTCCATCGTGCACCTGAAGGACGTGGCGCGCGTAGAACTAAGCAGCGCCTCCTTTGATGTACTAGCCGAGTTCAACCAGCAGCCGACCGCCATGGTCGGGATTTACCTGTCACCGGGCGCTAACGCAGTTGCCGTGTCCGAAGCGGTCAATGAACGTATCGAAGTCCTTGCAGAGCGTTTCCCGGAAGATCTCGCATACGTTTCAATTTTCGACACGTCGCTCTTCGTGAATGAAATGATCTCGAAGGTGATCCACACACTGCTGGAAGCCTTCGTGCTCGTGACCATCGTGGTCTTTGTTTTCCTTGGCAAGTTCCGTGCAACGCTTATCCCACTCATTGCCGTGCCCGTGTCCATTATTGGTGCGGTCGCCGTGGCTTACATCATGGGCTACAGCGCCAACACCATCTCGCTGCTGGCGCTGGTGCTTGCCATCGGGATTGTGGTGGATGATGCGATCATCGTGGTGGAGAACGTCGAGCGCATCATGCATGAGGAGCCCGACCTCACACCGGCGCAAGCAACCTCAAAAGCTGTTGGCGAAATTGCAGCCCCCGTGTTGGCGACAACACTGGTGCTGCTGTCCGTATTTGTTCCGGTGGCCTTCTTGCCGGGATCATCCGGCGTGCTCTTTAGAGAGTTCGCTGTGTCAATCTCCGCAGCTATGGTCATCTCCACCATCAATGCGCTGTCTTTGTCTCCGGCACTTTGCGCGGTCTTGATGAAGTCGGAGGGGCTGACGGGCGTATGGCCAAGGTCTCCAAGAAGATTGATAACGTTGGCCACGGCTACGCCAACCTGATCAAGCGCATTGCAAAAATGTCTCTGGTCTCGCTGCCCGTCGTTGTTGGCTTCGCGCTCTTTGGCTTCCTGATCGTTGCCAATACGCCAGACGGCTTTGTTCCGGACGAGGACAAAGGCTATGCCATGGTGTTGGTCAACCTGCCTCCCGGTGCCTCTCGCAACCGGACCGAGGACGTAATGCGCAAAGCAGACGATGTTATTCGTCAGGACCCGGCAGTTGACTCCACTACAATGATTGCTGGACTTGATTTGCTTGCCGGTGGCGGATCGTCCTCAAACGCAGGCGTCTTCTTTGTTAAGCTGAAAGACTATGAGGAGCGCCCCACGCGCGATCTGTCCTCTTTCGCCTTCGTCTATCGCATGTATGGCGCGTTGGCCGGAATTCCGGAAGCAACGTTCTTTCCGGTTAATCCAGCCGCCATCGATGGCCTTGGCACCGTAGGCGGGTTCGAGTTCATCATGGAAGCGCTGGAAGGGCAGGACCCGACCGTGCTGGCGCAGATCTCCCGCTCCTTGATAGTCGCAGCCAACGAAGCCCCGGAAATCGCGTCCTTCTTCACCACCTTTAACGCAAACACCCCGCAGTTGAACGTGCAGTTGGACCGTGAGCGTGCGCAGGTGCTCGGTTTGAACATCGCAAGCGTATACAACGCATTGCAGGCCACACTGGCGGCTACTATATCAACGACTTCAACCTCTATGGCCGCACATGGACGGTCAGGATGCAGGCTGAAGAAAAGTACCGCTCCGGTGTTGAAGACATCGACGCCATCTTTGTTCGCTCGGACACAGGCGAGATGGTCGAACTCTCTGCCGTCCTGCAAACTGAATTGTCCCGTGGCGCGAACAACATCACCCGCTACAACAACTACCGTGCTGTTTCCTTCAACGGCAACGCATCACCGGGTGTTGGGCTGGGTGAAGCTCTCGATGCAATGGCAACGTGGCAGCCGATGCCTTGCCAAGCGGTTATGCCTATGAGTGGACCGGTCTGGCGCTGGAACAAAAGGAAGCGGCAGGACAAACAGCAGTGGTGCTGGGACTGGCATTCCTGTTTGCCTACCTGTTTCTTGTGGCTCTTTATGAAAGCTGGAACACACCAATTCCGGTCCTGCTTTCCGTGGCTCCGGCACTGACAGGTGCATTGCTAAGCCTATGGGTCTTCGGTCTGGCGTTCGATTTGTATGCCCAGATTGGTATGGTCATTCTGATTGCGTTGGCAGGTAAGAACGCGATCCTGATGAACGAGTTCTCGCTTGAAAAACGCATTGAAGGCATGGGACTCTATGAATCTGCAATCGAAGGCGCTCGCCTGCGTTTCCGCCTGTGATGATGACATCTCTTGCCTTCTCCGCAGGACTGGTTCCGCTGGTGGTCTCCACTGGACCGGGTGCAGGTGCCATGGTCGCCGTGGGTGTTCCGGTGTTGGCAGGTATGCTGTTCTCGGCAACCATCGGCATCTTCCTCATCCCGACCCTTTATGTCAGCTTCCAGTGGATGCGCGAAAAAGCAGGCTGGACCATTGAAGAAGGTCAGGCAGCAAAAGGCACTGGCGGTGAACTGGCAAAGATGGCAACCAGAAGAAGCATCTGAAAGCTGAGTTGCAGCCACGTAAGATAACAATGAAAAAGGCGCCCCGAGCGCCTTTTTGCAAGGCGAAGCGTAAAAGCGCAAACCAGTAAAACGCCGCCAGACCGGCAAGGGAATGACTGGTGGAAACGGCAACCCACGACCGGCGGTATTAAAACATCATCCCTCGGTAGATGCTCACCATAAACGTAAGCAGCACAGCCAGCTGGGAGGAGAGCACGCATCCTCCGGCTCAGGTATTGCGCTGGGATTTATTCGGATCACGAAAGAAAAAAACTGCGAAAAGGGTTATCTACGCTAAGTGGATAAGGAAAATTCGGATTGTCTCAGCGTAAAAGTCCGGATGTGTTCATTTGCCAAATGTATTTATATTTTAAAGCTTTTGACGAAAATCAATGTTCCCATGTGAGTACTGCTCTTTTCTAGTATATGGCCGGTGCCACCAATAAAAAGAGTACCAAAAATATTTTTATTTATGACAGTTAGATGAAGAAATTTCAGCGCTAGAGTGAGGTCGAGGTACCTATGAAATTAACTGGGATGACAGATGTAGCAGTACGTATATTGATGCTCATGGCTGTCAACCGGAATGACAAGTGGACAATTGACCGCTTGTCTGAGGCAACCAACAGCGGGCGTCCTCAGGTCGCCAAGGTCGTGCAGATTCTCAACCGAAAAGGCTACATCAAGTCTCGACGGGGGCGTCTGGGAGGACTGATGCTCGCCCATGCGCCGGCTTCCATAAACATCGGCAAACTCATTCGCAGTGTGGAAGATAACTTCGCACTTGTGGAATGCTTTGCCTGTAATCCAGCCAAACCTTGCCCGCTGTCCGGTGTTTGTCGCTTCAAAGGCAAGCTAAAGCATGCGCTGGACTCCTTTATGGAAGAACTCGACTCCGTAAATCTAACTCAAATTATTGAAAACGCGGATGAGATTAGGGGTTGTATGAGTGCTGGTGTTGAACGCAAAAGTGAACCGCCAGCCGGAATAAATGCAATTTAAGTGCATTCAAGCAATCTGGTAGAGTGAGCATTAACCTAAAAAAACTCATAGTCTGCTAATGCTCACGCCTGCTTAAGACAGTTTCGCGACAATTCCCCTTCGTTCAGATATAGGATCAGCGCCCCATCACGCGTGGGGCTTTTGTTCATCTAGCGAGTCGTAAACTGTTCGGCGCAGGCATTTTCTATGAGACGAGTCCGGCACTCAATTTCTCTAAAACTGGCAATCATCTCTGTCGTCGCTATTGCTTTATCTTATTTCTCGCTGACGTTTCTTGTTGTAATTCAATGGGAAAGAACGCTTCAGCTGCAAAGTGAGCAACTCTCCCAAATCGCTGTAAGCCAATTCTCCAACACCTTGGAGCGCGACGTTGCGCTGGTTAAACAGACGATCCAATCCCAGCTAACGGAGACCGCAGCCAGCCTTTCTGCCATTGGTCAGCGCGGTGATATCGTCACCGCCGCCGAAATGCGCGTCTGGCCGGGAGACGTTAATCTTCTGTCACTGGTGCAAGAAGGCACTCCGCTTGATGCCATCATCCTGTTAAACAACCGTGGCCAGATCGTCGGTGCTTCCAAGCGGGCTGATCCGGGGCTGATCCAGAAGCAGCTCCTTAAAACAGACCTCAAAGAATCTCTGAACATAATCTGGACCCCACCAAGCGGCAGTGGACCTGCGGTCAGATACACGATCCTCCCCGCAACCCAGTTTGGACCATTGCTGCCCGGAGAGCCGGATGCGGCGTGTCTCAGGTCCTTTACTCCGAGCTTGTTGATCCCGGCACCGAATGGCGCGGGGCCTTGTTGGCTCAAAGGTGGTTCCCGTTCAACTCCACCGTCATTGATGAATACAGCGAGATCTCGGGCGCCGAAGTCGCCATCTTCTATCAGAACAGGCTCGTGGGAGCGTCCCCCAATGCACCGGTTGAAGCGCTGCAAAGCCCCGGAGACCTGCGCCGCCTCAGAATTCTGAACACCGCTTTTGAATACTGTGACAACGGCCCATCGCCCCTTATCGTTTGCGCATTCAAACCGCTGGAAGCCCTCCTTGATGCACAGGAACGCCTGCGTATTGTTGGGGAGGAAACCAGCTCTCAGACCTTTGAACGCCTTATTGTTTTGGGTTTTGCAGCGTGCTTTATAATCTTCATTGTGGCGCTGTTCGTCTCTCGTAAAATGTCCCAGCCTCTGCAGCGTATTGCCGATGCCCTCTCTGATGTGGCTGGTGGCAACTTTGATATGCGAGTGGAAGGCACCAGAAGAATGGACGAAGTGGGTGAGATCGCCCGCGCCGTGAAAGTCCTGCAAGCCTCCGCCCGCGAGCGCGACAGCCTGCGCCTCAGCATCCAGCGAAAGAACAAGGAACTTCGCAATCAAGAACAGGCATTGGTGAAGCAGAATACGCTATTTGATGCAGCGCTCAACAACATGTCCCATGGGCTGTGCATGTTTGATACTCAGAAAAGACTGATTGTGTTCAATCAGCGCTTTGACGACATCTTCGGCTGTGAGCAAGGCAGCGCCAAAGTTGGCATGACATGGGACGAGATGGTCGAGTTCTTGCCACTGGCACAGGAGTTCCGGGATGATCCGGGTGAGAACTCCGTGGCCCAGCAGGACTGGCCCAGCTCCGTTCGCAGCACCTTCACGCTCACCTTGCAAAGCGAGCAGGTTATCCTGATGACGCTTGAACCGCAGATCGGCGGCGGCTGGGTTGCGATCTTTGAAGACATTACCGATAGGCAGCGCATCAGTGATCACCTGAGCTATCTGGCAACCCACGACGCGCTGACCAAACTGCCCAACCGACTGCTCATGAACGAGCGCTTGCAGGAAATGAAACAGGCCGCCCTTGAGCAGGACGAACACTTCGGCATTTTGTGGATGGACCTTGATGAGTTCAAGACCATCAATGACTCACTGGGCCACGCCGTTGGTGATAAGCTGCTGGTGCACGTGTCAAAAATCCTGCGCGAGCAGGTCACCAACAAAGAAATGGTTGCCCGTCTCGGCGGTGATGAATTTGCGATCCTCTCCAAACTGCCCGCCTCACGCGAGGAACTGGAAGAGCTTGCAAAAGAAGTGCTGAAAGTCGTGGCCTCACCATGCTTCCTGGAGGGGCATGAGATTGTGGTCGCCGCCAGCGTCGGCATCGCCATGTTCAGCAAGGAGCACCAGAACGTGGATGAACTCATCCGCTTTGCAGACCTTGCTTTGTATCAGGCCAAAAATGATGGCCGCAACACCTTCCGCTTCTTCGAAGATGACATGGCGGCCAAGATCAAACAGCGCCAGACCCTGATCACTGATCTTTATCGCGCCACCGCAAACCGCGATCTGGAGGTCTACTTCCAGCCACAGGTGACGCTGGAAACCGGTGAAATCTCCGGATTTGAAGCACTGCTGCGCTGGAACCACCCACGGTACGGCTTCATCCCGCCGTTTGAATTTATCCCTCTGGCAGAGGAAACCGGTCTGATTTTGGAAATCGGAGCATGGGTACTGGATGAAGCGTGCTCTCTGGCTGCTGGTTGGCCAAAGCGTGTAAATCTGTCAGTCAACCTGTCCCCGCGTCAGATCTTCTGCGAACAACTTCTGCCCGTTGTTGATGATGTGCTGAAGCGGACCGGATTGGATCCGGGACGGCTTGAACTGGAAGTAACAGAGACCGTGTTGTTGGCTGACCACCTGCGAGTGCGTCAGACCTTGATGAAGCTCAAGGAAATGGGCCTGAAGATCTCCATGGATGATTTCGGGACCGGTTACTCGTCACTGAGTACGCTCCGCCGCTTCCCGTTTGACCGGATCAAAGTCGACAGATCCTTCGTGATGAGCATGAGCAAGGATGATGATGCCCGCTTCATCGTCAACTCCGTGATCGATCTGGCAAATAGCCTCGGCATTGCAACCACTGCAGAAGGCGTGGAAACCAAAGAGGTTGCAGAGCAGCTGCGAAAGGGCGGTTGTACCGAGGCACAAGGTTATTACTTCGGCAAACCAGCACCGCCCAATCAGGCCTTGTTCTGGATGCTGGAAGAGGCCCGTGGCATCTCTCTGGAAGATCAGGTCAACAATTCAAAGCTGACGAAGAAGGCTGCCGGTTAATCAGCTGGCTCCAGTGCCGTGGCATGATTAGCTTGCGGTGCAACATCATCCCATGGCTGAAAGTTGAGGATGCGCGCGTAAGTGGCTTTCGCATCAACAAAAACATCTTCAACGCCCGCAATAAAACTGTGCGATCCGGCAACGTACGCCATGTCAAACTCGGTCAGATCCGGCACCAAGGTCTGCAGCTCACCAGCTGCCTGCGCACCTTGAAGGTCCGCAAAGACTGGCGACACCCCGCGGCGGTTCAGCCACGTATACACCTGCTGAAACTGGTCCTGCCTCAACGACTGGTCAAGCAGCAGCACTTTCTGCCGGCGCGGCTGACCCATGACGGCGCTCAGTGCCATCGCCCAGATTGGCGCAAGGCTGCCCGGTCCCGCAACCATAATCAGTCGTTCATCATCATGGCCAAGAAACGAAGACCCAAACGGGCCGGTAATGCCGACACGCCCCTTCACATCCCCTTTTTTCACCAGCATCTCGAAAAGATCCGGCGTGTTGCTACGCTCAATGAGGAAGATCAGCGTATTGAATTCCGTGCCTGCATCCAAAGCGAAGCTGGCAAACAGGTTCACACGCTCCAAACCACGAAACTCAACATGATAATACTGACCGGGGCGCCACGAAGTGGGCTTGGTAAAACTCAGCCGCAACTCGAAAAGATCATCGGAAACCCGCCGTAACGCAGATACATGTCCTTTGAGCGACTGCAACTCAGAGGAGGCAGGCAACCGGATTTCGGCATCACCCGCAACAGTCGCCTTGCAAGCAAGAACAGTGCTTTTCAGCTGTGTCCCATTGGCGTCAACAGCACCGGAAACCACCGTAACACGCGTGCTTTCGCACTGGGTATTCCCGCAGTCACACTGCAATTCAAACGCACCACGCTTAGCAACCTCCAAGAGAGTTTCACCAGACTCGGCGGCAACCTTCTCGCCATTGATAATAAGACTGATCATGGGCACCCACACTGCTCTATAAATGGGATCTGCGTATCTTAGGTTGTGAACGCTACATAAACACACGCCGAATTCCTAGAGGAAATCGAAGGTAAAATTGACATTACTGCAATTTGAAGGGGACATAGCCACCTAAATGTAAGTGGCTATTTCTGCTAGTTTACCCCTTGTCGCACGCCGCAATCACAAGGTGACCCGGCACGGGCTCCCCTTGTTCGTAGCGTACGATGATCGGGGACAGGTCAAGGATAGAAAACCCTGTTTTTTCCAGCAAACCGCGCACGTAGTTCTCTGCATGTGCAAACCGGTGATACTTGCCAACCATGAAGTTCTGATCACCCAAAATGTCTGCCGGAAGCGTCTCGGAAGAAAAGGCGAAAACACCCTTTGCTTCAATGTTCTCCGCAACACCGGCAAAGAATTCTTCCAGCTTGCCCATATAAGGCAGCACATCAGTCGCGACGATAAGGTCCCAGCGCTCCTCTTCATCAACCTTAAGGAATTCAACCACTTCGCCCACATAGAGGTCGTTGTAGATTTCCTTTTCATCCGCAACTTCAACCATGCCCTCGGCAATGTCGACACCGGTTTTGTGCGGAACCAGATCATGCAGAGCTTCGCCGGAAAGGCCGGTGCCGCACCCAAGGTCCAAAAGGCGCTTGAACGGGCCAAGCTCCAGCTTCTCAATCTTATCGCGCACCATCAACGGCACGGAATAGCCAAGCTGATCCACCAGAACCATGTCAAACACTTCTGCATGTTGGTCAAACAGTGTGCTCACATAAGCATCGGGTGCTTTTGCTGGCGCATCTCCTTTGCCCATTCTGGCCAGCCGAACCGCAGCGCCACCATGATCTTCCGGATCAAGCTCCAGAACGTGCTTGTAGGCCTCAGCAGCCTCATCAAACTTGCCTGCTTTTTCCAGATCGAGAGCCCGGTTGTAGGCTTCGGCAAGTGCTTCATTGTCTAGGTTTGTCATGGTGACAGGTGAGCCGCTGTATAATTGAAATTGAGGGTCTTCCTTACACAAGAACCACCCGAAAAGCTACGCAATGCGTAAGGTTTTGTTGTCCCATCAGAGTAAATAAAAGTGATCACCCCGATTAAAATACGCGGTTCACTTTTAAACGAGAGGTGAGGGCTCGCTGATAAAACGAAGGCCGGTGAACAATGAGGCCCGCATGGAAGCTGTGCTACCCGAGCTAATTGAGATTGAAGCATTTACGACAATCACAATTGCTATCCTTGTTTTGTTTGTCGGGCGCGAGCTTGTAAGGAGGAATGTAACTCTTCGCAAGCTGACGATTCCCGACCCACTGGCAGGCGGCCTGGTCTGTGCGATCATCGTCACCCTGATGACAGTTTGGTGGGGAGTCGAAATCCAGTTCTCTACAGCTCCGGTTGATTTCTTTCTGGTTTACTTCTTCGCGACAATTGGTCTGCGTGCAAAAGTGAGTGATCTCCTCACTGGCGGTAAGCCGCTCGTGATCCTCATTCTCATCGCCTCGGTGTTTCTGGGCCTTCAAAACTTTGTCGGCATGGGGGCGGCAAGCTTCTACGGTTATCCGGTTCACACAGGCATTATCGCAGGCTCGGTTTCGCTGTCCGGCGGGGTCGGCACAACGCTGGCTTGGGCGCCCATTTTTGCTTCTGAGTTGGGTGTCGAGAATGCGCAGGAAATCGGCATTGCGGCCAACACCGTTGGCATCGTATCGGCTTGTATTATTGGTGGCCCGATTGCCCAGTTTCTCATGCGCAAACACAAACTGACAGGATCGCTCAGCACCGATGAGGCAGTCGGGCAAAACTTCAAAGATGATGGCAAACTGAACCTGCATTACTATGATGTTCTGGGCGCTGTGTTCTTCACAAATCTGGCAATCTTCATTGGCTATATGATGTATCTTGCTCTGGAAGAAGCAGGGGTCGTCATTCCCGTCTTTGTGCCGGTTCTTGTTGCTGGCATTATCATAAACAATACGGGACGCCTGCTGTTTCGCAACTACGACAACGCCGGCCGCGAAAAAGGCATGGCCATGATCTCGGATATCAGCCTCGGTATTTTCTTAAGTATTGCACTGATGACCATGGACCTTTTGGCTGTCTGGGAGTTCATGGGGTTCATCGCTCTAGTGATGTCCCTGCAAATTACCCTTGCCATCGTATATGCCATCTTCATCGTCTTTACGTTTATGGGCAAAGACTATGATGCTGCGGTCATTTCTGCCGGATTCGGCGGAATCGCACTCGGCTCCACTGCTACTGCAGTGCTGAACATGACATCTGTCACCCGTCAATTTGGTGCTTCCCCCAAAGCATTCCTCATTGTGCCACTGACCTGCGGCTTCTTTATCGATCTGATGAATACATGGGTGATCACAAAACTGATCGCCCTGTAAAGCGCGGTGCATTTGCACCTGAGCTCACCTCCTGAGCCTCTAAGGCCGCACAAGCAGGTACCGCGAGATGGTTGCGTGTGGTCCGGCCTCATAATGCATCAGCTCCATGGTATCGGAGTTGATCATCCGCCCTTGCATGGTGCCCGTGTCCGGGTGTTCCACCAGCGTGATTGAGGCCCCATCCCAACCAATCATCCCGATCACCGGTTCCTTGGATTTCGAGACTTCCGAACGCCCATCATGATCACGTCCCGATCCGGGACTGACCTGCCAAAAGAACACACCTTCCAACACAGGTCCGGTCTGTTCATCTATGCGCAGGTGAGAAGGCCCGCTCTCCTGACTCTGTATGTCCCGATGCCAGTAAACGGCATCTTTCTTGATCACCACCCATTGCCCCTCCAGCTCCGGATATTGCGGTGACGGTGTTCCATCAATTGCGAACGCGACAAGCGTGGCACACCCCACCATCAGCGCAACAAGTGCCGCCTGAACAGCAAGCCTCCAGTGCCCCATTCCTGCCTCCCAACCCGATGTGGAACTCTACCGCACCACATCTCGTGTCATTCCAAAATCCCCGAGATTTAGCTTGGTAGTTCGGATCAAAGAAAACTCCATGAAGGGATGCTGTGTACTTAAACTTATGCCTCCGATAAGAAAGGGATGGTCAATCCAAGCTCATGAACATATAGTGAACATGATTCATTGGAGACGTTGGCAATCAGCTTATGCGATTGCCTAAAAGGATATTGGGAATGACAAGAATTGCAGTGATCCTTACCCAGGGCTTTGCGGACTGGGAGTATGCTTTGATCGCAGGAACAGGCGGTCCCTTTTTCGGCATGCAGGTGGAGTTCTTCGCCCCACAAGCGGGAGAAGTGAAATCTCAAGGCGGACTTCCAGCCATCGTCTCGCGCAGGCTGGAAGAGATCAGGCGTTTGACCCAGCCGTCATTGTTGTTGTTGGCGGCACCATCTGGGATACCGACAAGGCACCGGACATTGCAGATCTGCTCAGGGCACACCACCAGCGTGATATCCCGATTGCTGGTATCTGCGGCGGAACGCTTGCTCTGGCCAGAGCTGGCCTGCTTGATGAGGTGGCGCACACTTCAAATGATCTGGAGTTTCTGCAACGAAATGCAAAGGGCTATAAAGGGGCGGTGCACTTCCGTCCAAGCCCGTCAGCTGTTGCAGATGGTGGTATAATCTCCGCACCGGGTACCGCGCCAGTTTCCTTTGCCGCTGCCGTATTTGAGGCCGCTGGCTCGAGGCCAACGCTCTTCAACAGTTCAAAGCCATGCTATCTGCTGAACACGCAGTACCGGCTGTTGCTGAACTTGCCTGATAAAACTGCTGCGGGTGCCTAAAGGGAGGGGCTGATCCGTAGACAAGATGGCAAAGAAAATGGCTGGGAAAGCACATTGCTCTACCCAGCCATCGGTGACGCATCGCCAGATCCAGCGGAATTAGTTCAGGCCGAACCTGTTCTCGAAGACTTCGATCTCTCCCTGACACTCAGAAGAAACCGAGCCCTTGTTTTCGCTCAGGCAAGTGAGGATGCGGCCACCGCCAACGGTTGTGTCGGAGCATAGTGCCTCGATATCCGGTGCACAGACGGACAGCGCCTCATTTGCATTTGCAAACACAAAGTCCAACGCATCCGCAAAGTCATCAAACGCATTTGCACATTGTGGGCTTACCCGGTCCTCATAGGAATAAAGGCACGCAAACAGGCGACCTTCACCAGGATTTACGTTTTCGCAAAGTTCTTTGATTTCCGGCTCACACGCTTCCAACACACCCTGGGTGCCATCCTGAGAGAGGACAGGCTGGCTAAACGATAAGGCGAAAAGCGCAACGCCAAAAACAGCGGTACTGATCAGCTTGATCATGAGAGTTCTCCAGACTGGCAAAAATTACGGACTAACAACCACATAAACGGTGGCACCATTCTCAACGATAGGCCGGTAATAAACCCCGCTACAGTTGTAGTAGGTGTTGAAGGGGGTACATCCCGCGATGGACTGACGCGCATTAACGCGCCGTGATGTTCTGCGGGAGGTTCGCCGTGATGTGCGTCGTGCAGTATTTCGCACCTGATTCTGGGCATTGGCAGCACCGACCGAAAAGAAAAGAGACACGCCGGTTGGTATCTCGGAAAAATCGATCTGGCTTGTATAGCCAACTGAAAAAGCGATAACCGTTCCTGCAAGTAACTTCATCCGCATGATTGTGTTCCTTGATTATCTCGGCAAAACACGGGCTGGTTGATGTTTTCTTGCGTCAAATAGCTATCTCGTTCGCTCGGTTTTGCTCCTGTGCGGATGCTTCAAGATAAGTGTTAGGGTTTTCTTTCAAGGCATGTTCGCGTTTTACGTGTACAGAGCCGGAAACCCCATCAGGCAGCATTGCTTCAGGTCAGCCTCAAGCCTTGATGATGCAAAAATCTCGGATTTGGCAAAAGGTTGAGGGGTCTCCTTCAAACCGTTTTCACCCGCACGCTCATATAGGCAGGTTGAGGATTTGGAGCCACGCACGCTGGGCCGCAACGAAATCAGTTGTCACGGCTTATGGTCTGGGGG
>BAXV01000004.1 GCA_001310715.1 Pseudovibrio sp. JCM 19062 | reverse complement strand
TGAAACTCTGGATGCGGACGGTAAATGGCTTGTTTCTCTGAACAAGTTCTCCAAAGACCGCTTCTTGAACGTTGGTCCTTTGAAGCCAGAAAACGAGCAGCTGATCGACATTTCCGGCGACGAAATGAAGATTGTTCATGATGGCCCGACATTTGCTGAGCCACATGACGTCATCCTCGTTCACCGCTCTATAGTGAACCCGAAATCTGTTTGGGATCGTAACGACCCAACATTTGCTGATGCAGTTGCGCAGGCAAAAGCAGACGGTGTTGATCTGGAAGAAGCAGAACATGTTATCCGCGACGGTAACAAGGTTCGGGTGTACATGCACTCTGCTGCACCAATGTTCTCTCTTGAGAAGTTTACTGTGAAGCAGGGCGATGAAGTCACCGTTTATGTCACCAATATTGATGATATTGACGACCTGACACACGGCTTCTGTATCTCCAACTACGGTGTAGCGATGGAGGTTGCCCCTCAGGCAACGGCTTCCGTAACCTTCATTGCGGAGCGTCCAGGTGTTCACTGGTTCTACTGCCAGTGGTTCTGTCATGCACTGCACATGGAAATGCGCGGTCGTATGTTCGTAGAACCTCGCGACGCATAAGGAGCAGCGGGCATGACAAGGTTGTTCTGGCAAATAGTGCTGGGAGCGACGGCTTTGGTTGGCGTGAGCATGACAGCGCACGCCGCCGAGCTAAAGGTTCCTGCGCAGCCCGATGCCTTAGCCCGCGCCTTGGAAAAGGCACAGGACGGAGACGTTTTGCGCCTTTCTGCTGGAATTCATCAGGGACCGGTCGTCATCGACCGGTCTTTGGTGATTAAAGGAGAGCCAGGTGCAGAGCTTAAGGGCAATGGCAAAGGCTCGGTCATTACTGTCGAAGCACCCGATGTGGTCATCGATGGACTGGTGATCACCGGTTCAGGTCTTTCCAATGAAACAATTGATTCTGGCGTAAAACTGACACAAAATGCAGCCCGTGCCCGAGTTACTGGCAATAAATTACTCAACAATCTGGTGGGTGTAGATGCCCACGGACCCAAGGACGCCTATATTGCCGATAACCTGATTGAAGGACGGCAGGACCTGCGCCCCAACGAGCGCGGCAACGGTATATACGTCTGGAATGCTCCAAGACTTACCGTGGAATATAACACCATTAGATATGGTCGGGACGGTATCTTTGTAAACACCAGCCCGAATGACACTTTCAGAAACAACTACATTGAAAACACACGCTTTGCCGTTCACTACATGTATGGCAACAAAGGTGTGATCTCCAACAATGTATCGATCGATAACCACATCGGCTACGCGCTGATGTTCTCTGACAGGCTCACCATCACAGGCAATACATCCGATGGTGATCGCGATCATGGCCTGATGCTGAACTACGCCAACAACGCAGTCATCACCGGAAACTACGTCAAAGCCTCTCCGGAAAAGTGCATCTTCATGTACAACGCCAACAAGAACATTATTGACGGCAACAGGTTTGAGCGCTGCGAGATTGGAGTTCACTTCACAGCAGGTTCCGCCAGAAACAAATTCTCCAACAACGCCTTTATTGGAAACAAAACACAGGTCAAATACGTGGGCACACGTCACCTGGAGTGGACGCACGAGGGTAGGGGGAATTTCTGGAGTGACCACTCAGCCTTTGACATGAACGGAGATGGAATAGCCGACACCGCCTATCGACCAAACGACATGGTCGACCAAATTCTCTGGACACAGCCCTCCGCAAAACTGCTCACCGGTAGCCCTGCGGTTCAGCTTCTCAGTTGGACACAGTCGCAGTTCCCGGCGCTTTTGCCAGGCGGCATCGTGGATACAAAACCACTGATGCACCCTCCGGAGATAACACTGCCGAAGGTAGGAGCAAGAAGATGAATACAACAGTTCTTCGAGCTGAAAACGTCCGCAAAACCTTCGATGGACGGGATGCTGTTAAAGACCTTTCTTTTGAGCTGGGAAGCGCCGAGAGGGTCGCGCTCCTTGGTCACAATGGGGCAGGCAAAACGACATTTTTCAAGATGTCGCTTGGCTTTTTGACCCCGACAGAAGGACGGATTGAAGTTTTGGGCGCGCAGCCCGGCAGTGACAAAGCACGCGCATCCACCGCGTTCCTGCCTGAGTCTGTCGCCTTTCAAAGAACCCTGACAGGTGTCGAGGTTCTCAAATACTACGCCAGACTTAAAGGCGAAGACGCCAAGAAAGCCGTTGGTTTGCTTGAACGCGTCGGCCTTGCAGAAGCGGGACGCCGCCGTATCGGAACATACTCAAAGGGTATGCGCCAACGTCTTGGACTGGCTCAAGCCCTGATCGGAACGCCGAAACTGGTTCTGCTTGATGAGCCGACCAGCGGTCTTGATCCCATCTCCCGCCAGAACTTTTATGATCTGGTGACCGAGATTTCCGCAAACGGGGCTACCGTGCTGCTGTCATCTCACGCTCTGACAGAAATGGAAGCACGCACGGATCGCATCCTGATCATGTCCCAAGGAAAACTGGTTGCCAACGACACGCTGGAAAACCTGCGCACGGCGGCACGACTGCCAATCCGGCTGAAGGTGAAGTCAAAAGACGAGCCGGCAGAGCAACTCGCGGACCGACTGGGCGGAACTCCCGTTAATTGCCGCTCCGTGGAGATCATGTGCGCACACGAAGACAAGATTGCGAGAATTGCAGCTGTCACCAGTCTTGGCGCGATGATCGAGGATATTGATGTCCACCTGCCAACACTGGATGATGTCTATAAGCACTTCTCTGAAAAAGCACACCAAGAAGACAGAGCAGGGGAGGCTTAAGATATGTTGCAACGTATCCTGACTGTAGCTCATCAAGAGTTCCGCATCGGCCTGCGCAACCGCTGGATTCTGCTGTCGGTCATAATCCTGAGTGCCTTCTCGCTGGCATTAGCCTTGCTCGGCTCAGCCCCTGCGGGCACGCTTGATGTGAGCCGTATGACAATCACCGTGGCCTCACTCGCCAGCTTGTCCGTCTATCTGGTGCCTCTGATCGCGCTTCTGCTGGCCTTTGATGCTGTCGCAGGAGAAATCGAACGCGGCACCTTGCTGCTGATTTTCTCCTCCCCAATAACCCGCAGTGAGTTCCTCATCGGTAAAGCCGTCGGACACACCTGTGTCCTGCTCCTTGCACTCACACTTGGATATGGTTCAACAGCATTAATGCTGACCTTCACCGGCGGTGGTGACACCAGTGGCTTCATTGATTTTGCGCGCCTCATCGCAACTTCAACTGTTCTCGGTTTTGCTTTCCTTTCGCTTGGCTATGTTGTCAGCTCACTTGTTCGTCAGGTCACAACCGCAGCTGCCATGGCAATCGGCATCTGGCTTGTGCTTATCGTGCTTTATGATCTTGCCTTGCTCGGTGCATTGGTTGCAGACAGCGAAGGCTTCTTTGCCTCCAGCGTTTTCCCATTCGCTCTTCTGGCAAACCCGGCTGATGCGTTCCGCCTGTTCAACCTGTCTGCACTGGATGCCAACGCCATGGTTGGTGGTATGGCAGGTGTGGCCGAAAGCCTTCCATTCTCACCAATTGCTGCTCTTGTATCAATCTTTGTGTTTGCGGGCGTTGCGATGTCTGGTGCAATCCTGCTGCTTAAGAGGGTTTCCCCATGATGAAGAAACTACTAGCCGTCGTCGGTGTCACACTGCTTCTGGCAGCCTGTCAGGAAAAAGAACAGGTCGTCAAACCAGATCCAATGCAGCTCAATGCAGAAGCTGCCGGCTTTTATTGCCAAATGACCGTGCTGGATCATGAAGGACCAAAAGCCAGATCCACTTGGCTGGAAGCCCGTTCCCGCTTTGGTTCTCACAGGTGCGCGATGCTGTTGCCTTCACCCGTTTGCCTGAAGAATCCAAAGACTATGTGGCAGTCTACGTGAACGACATGGATAAAGCAGAAAGCTGGGAGCAGCCTGGAACCGACAACTGGGTTGACGCTGATGCCGCGTTCTTCGTGATTGAGAGTACGCAAAACGGCGGTATGGGTGCGCCAGAGACCATCCCGTTCGGAACACTAGCCGGTGCCGAGAAGTTCTCCTCCGAGAACGGCGGTAAGGTTGTTCAACTTGCAGACATTCCAGACGACTACGTACTCAAACCTGTTGAGTTTGAACTCAGTGACGCCTCAAACAACTGATCCATCCAACTGCAAGTATGAAATAAAAAACGCTCCCTAGATGGAGCGTTTTTTATGTTGGCAATGCCAGAAGATCAAAGCCAGTCAGATGAAATTTTGCTCCGCGCTGGTACCCAACCTTAAGCTCAGGCTCACAATCAGATAAAGCTGCACTCAGAAGAAAATCGACATCTCCGAAATGTATCAGAAGATCAGAGTGATAGATTAGGTCTTCATGCGCCTAGCGTGTTCCGTAAAAAAACAGGTTTATGATGCATGAATCTGACAGGTATTGATCTACAATGCCTATGTCATAATCAAGTAGGCGGTGAAGGTTTCAGATCTTGGAGGGTGCTAGGTCACAATGAAGCAACGAAAGCGAGTGCCGTAAAATTAACAGCTCCGTCAGCCCCCGAACATCGCGGCCAATTAAAATTTTCCTTTGTGCAAAAATGATTTGTGCACCTGTTCTGTGCCCTCCGATGCCGAGAACCACAATATTGTGCTTGTCAGATGGGTATACCATGAGTAAATGGGGCAAAATCATTTCTGGAAGGAGATAAATGGTTGCCAGATAATCAAGGTAATGCCCATGCGGTTTACGGTATGGGGCGTTGGGGTAGAGATCTTCTCTCTGTGCTGCCAAACGGTGATATAGCTCTTAGTAATCCTTTGATGCCGGATGCTCCGAAAGTGAGCCTGCCGGAGATCGTTCATGACCTTGAACAACGTGGTATCCACTCTCCGCTTTTGCTGCGCGTAAGTTCGTTTCTCCAAAACGAAATCGCTCACATCAATAACTCAATGACAGATGCGATCAAACGCGTCGGTTATAAGGGCAAGTTTCGCGGTGTTTATCCGATCAAGGTAAATCAGCAAGCGCAGGTTGTTGACCGCATTGTTGAATTTGGTCGGCCATACTCATATGGCCTGGAAGCAGGCTCCAAACCTGAGCTTGTCATTGCTCTCGCGCATCGCCTGCCCAAAGATGCGCTCATCGTGTGCAATGGCGTCAAAGATGAAGAGTTCATCCGCCTCGCAATTCTTTCACGCAAGCTGGGCTTCAACACCATTATCGTGCTGGAAAGCCCGAAAGAACTCGATACCGTTATTTCTGTTGTCGAGGAGCTCGGTGAAGAGCCTTTGCTGGGAGTGCGGGTTAAACTGACCAACCAGATCGGTGGCAAGTGGGAAGAAAGCTCCGGCGACCGCTCCACCTTTGGCATGAACACCGATCAGCTGGTTTCAGTTATAGATAAACTGCGCGATGCAAAACTGCTCCACTGCCTGAAGCTGCAACACTCACACCTTGGTTCGCAGGTGCCAGACGTCAACGATGTTCGTCGTGCGGTGGGCGAAGCATGTCGTTACTTTGTCGAACTGACAAGGGAAGGGGCTGAGCTGACCCACCTGGATCTCGGCGGCGGTCTTGGTGTCGACTACACCGGTGAGAAAAAGGCGGTTGAGAACTCGACCAACTACTCGGTTGAAGAATACTGCTCCAATGTGGTGGAAACTGTTGCCTATGCAATGGATGAGGCGGAACTCACGCATCCCACATTGATTACCGAGAGCGGCCGCGCCGTAGTGGCCACATCCTCAATGCTGATCTTCAACGTGCTTGAAGCAACCTTGTTTGATGCTCCAACCGCACCAAAGCCCGAAAAAGATGACCACCACATGGTCTCGGACCTTGCAGCCGTTGAAGGTTACCTCAATGCAGAGCGGCTTCAGGAATGTCTGAACGACGCCTCATTCTACCGCAATGAACTGCGCGCACTATTCCGCCGTGGATATATTGACCTGCGCCAGATGGGCCGATCTGAGCGCATCTATCTGCATCTCATGTCCAAGATTAAGGAACTGGCACCTCCAACAGGCAGTGCGCCCGAGATCGACGAACAGCTGGAAAAGGTAGCAGATATCTACCATTGTAACTTCTCGCTATTCCAGTCTCTGCCAGATGTTTGGGCGATCGACCAGCTCCACCCAATCGTCCCGTTGCAGCGTTTGAATGAAGCACCGGATCGACGTGCCGTCATCTCCGATATCACTTGCGATAGCGATGGCAAGGTAGACAAATTCATCCTGCAGACGGTATCTCACCGTCGCTGCCGGTGCACACCCTCGAGGAAGGCAAGCCTTACTATCTCGGCGTTTTCTTTGTTGGGGCCTATCAGGAAACACTGGGTGACCTGCACAATCTGTTCGGCGACACCAATGTGGCAACCATCGATTTGAGAGCTGATGGCGGATTTGATCTCCTTCAGGAAGTGGAAGGGGATACAATTTCGGAGGTTCTCTCTTATGTAGAGTATGATCCACGCGATTGTGTAGACGCGTTCCGCAAACTCATCGATGAGGCGGTCTCCGCCGGCACGCTCAAGAATGCTGATCGACGCACGTTGGTTGCTGCCTATCGCGACAGCATCAACGGCTATACTTATTACGAATAATCCAGGAACCGGGGAATAGACATGGGTAAGACTCTGGTAATCGGCGCAGGTGGGGTTTCCTCTGCTGCCGTACACAAAATGGCAATGAATTCGGATATCTTCTCCGAAATTACGCTGGCATCCCGTCGCAAGTTCAAATGCGAGAGATCGCTAAGAGTGTTAAAGAGAAAACCGGCGTTGAGATCAAGACCGCAGAAGTTGACGCAATGGACGTTGCTGCAGTTGTTGCGCTGATCAAACAAAGTGGCGCTGAGCTTCTTGTGAACCTTGCGCTGCCTTATCAGGATCTCAAGCTGATGGATGCCTGTCTGGAAGCTGGTATCAACTATCTGGACACCGCAAACTACGAGCCGGAAGATGAAGCAAAGTTCGAATACCACTGGCAGTGGGCCTATCAGGAGCGCTTCAAAAAAAGCAGGCTTGACTGCGATCCTCGGCTCTGGCTTCGATCCGGGCGTAACTTCCGTGTTCGCAACTTGGCTGAAGAAGCACAAGCTGGATACCATCCGTCAGATCGACATTCTCGATTGTAACGGCGGTGACAACGGCAAGGCGTTTGCAACCAACTTCAACCCGGAAATCAATATCCGCGAAGTCACTGCTGATGCACGTCATTGGGAAAAAGGCGACTGGGTCAACAGCCTGCAATGACACACAAAGTGGCATTTGACTTCCCGGGGGTTGGCGAAAAGAACATGTACCTCATGTACCATGAGGAACTGGAGAGCCTGAAAACTCACTTCACCGAAATAGAGCGTGCCCGTTTCTGGATGACCTTCGGTGATGCCTACATCAATCACGTGCGCGTGCTTGAAGGCATCGGCATGACCTCCATTGAGCCAGTCATGCACGAAGCCACGAGATCATCCCACTGCAGTTCCTGAAATCCGTTCTGCCCGATCCAAGTGATCTGGGTGAGCTGACCAAAGGCAAGACCTGCATTGGTGATATCGCAACCGGTCAGGCAAAAGACGGTTCTGGTGAGAAAACCTACTACATCTACAACATCTGCGACCACGAAGAGTGCTACGCAGAGGTTGGCTCACAGGCTGTTTCTTACACCACTGGCGTTCCAGCATGATCGGCGCGGCAATGGTGCTGAAAGGCATCTGGAAAGAACCAGGTGTTTGGAACATGGAACAGCTGGACCCGGACGCATTCATGGACATGCTGAACGAGCACGGCCTGCCTTGGCAGGTACATGAGCTCGACGGCCCGGTTCAGTTTTAAGCTGATGGCTGGGATGATGCAGACACAGGCAGGGGACGCGGGAGCTTTCAAGACCTTTGATCTCTCCCGGGTCCCAAGTCCATGCTTTGTCGTTGATGAGGTTGCGGTCCGTCGCAACCTCTCCGTTCTTAAGGACGTCGCGGACCGCTCAGGCGCACACGTCCTTTCCGCGTTAAAAGCGTTCTCCATGTTTTCACTCGCGCCCGTGGTGCGCGAATATCTGGAAGGCACCTGCGCCTCAGGGCTTTATGAAGCACGTCTTGGTCGCGAGAAATATGGCGGCGAAGTTGCTACTTTCTGCGCAGGCTACAAAACCAGCGAGATCGATCAGATCATTGGCTACAGCGACCATATGATCTTCAACTCACCAACCAGAAAGACCGTTTCTTGCCAAACGTACGTGCTGCTAAGCATGACGTTGATGTGGGCCTGCGTATCAACCGGAGCACTCCGAAGGTGAGGTCGAAAAGTACGATCCGTGTGCACCATGTTCACGACTGGGCTTTCCAGTTTCCAGACTAGATACCGAGGTGATGCAAGGTGTCGACGGATCCACATGCACACATTGTGCGAGCAGGGGTTCGAACCTCTTGAGCGCACATGGAATGCGGTGAAGGACAAGATCGCCCCATTTTTCGACCAGCTAAAATGGATCAATTTTGGCGGTGGCCATCATATCACCCGCGAAGACTACGACCGTGAAGCATTGATTGCTTTCATTAAGGACGTGCGTGAAACAACCGGACTGAAAATCTATCTGGAGCCGGGTGAGGCTGTTGCACTGGATGCTGGCATTCTGGTTGGTGAGGTGCTGGATCTGCCGGTAAACACCATGAACCTGGCAATCGTGGACATTTCCGCAACCTGTCATATGCCGGACGTGATTGAAGCTCCATACCGTCCAGCTATGCTGGGCGAGGTGAAGCAGGGTCATACCTACCGTCTGGGCGGTCCCTCTTGTCTTGCTGGTGATGTCATTGGAGACTACACACGAGCAGAGCCGCTGAAGATTGGTGACCGTTTCGCCTTTTTGGATCAAGCGCACTATTCAATGGTCAAGACAAACACTTTTAATGGTGTTCCCCTGCCAACACTTGCAGTTTGGAATTCCGTGAGTGACGAACTTAAGATCATTCGTGAGTTTGCCTACAACGATTTCCTGAACCGTCTTTCCTAAGGGTACGAAATGTCTGTTTTTCTTGACAGTGAACTCACTGAAGCTGAACGCAGTGCCAAAGACGCGCTCTTTACCATCATTCCCATGCCATTGGAGCGCACCGTCTCCTACGGCTCAGGCACTGTTAAAGGACCTGAGGCTATCATCGAGGCCAGTAACGAACTGGAACGCGGCAGCAACGGTGTTGAGCCTTGCGCATCTGGCGTAGCAACACAAGCACCAGTGGACTGTGAAGGCCCACTACCAGAGGTCATGGAACGACTGGCACAGCGTACAGAAGCTGCGGTGAAAACCGGAAAAATCCCAGTCACGCTAGGCGGGGAGCATTCCTTGTCCTATGGCGCTGTATCTGGTGTCGCACGGGCACTTGGTAAGCCGGTCGGCATTGTTCAGGTGGACGCTCATGCTGACTTGCGCGTTGCATACCAAGGCGAGAAGCACTCTCACGCCTCTGTCATGAACCTTCTGGTGGAAGAGGGCAACTCACTAGCCCAGTTCGGTGTTCGCGCGCTTTGCCAGCAGGAAATGGACAGCCGTACAGCCAACAATGTGTTCTTTGTTGATGCGGAAGAGCTGGTCACCAAGGGCCTGCATGCCATTGACCTGCCCGAAGATTTTCCGGAGCACATCTACATTTCGTTTGATGTGGATGGTCTGGACCCGTCACAGATGCCAGCAACCGGCACACCGGTGCCCGGTGGTCTGGGATACTATCAGGCACTGCATCTGGTTGAGCATGCACTAAAGGGGCGCAAATGCGTTGGTCTCGACGTGGTCGAGCTTGCCCCAGACGGTAATGCTGCATGGGATTTCACCGCAGCTCAGATCACCTACCGCCTAATGGCCGCAGCACTGAACTCACAAGAGCAATAAAAGCTAATTTCTAAAAAAAACGAAGAGCTGCGATCTCACGATTGCAGCTCTTTTTGTATCAACAAGACAGATGAGGATGGGTTAAGCCATCGCGGCCCGATTGAGAAACAGGCCTACACAACAACCTCTTGGCGTACACGGCTCAAGCTGACGAAACTAGCCAGCAGTGCTGATAAGCTGGCAACGCCAAGCGCGACAGTGGATGCATTTGAGAGAGAAACACTTGCAAAAATGAGTGACATGGAGATTGAGCCAATGGTTTGCCCCATAAGTCGCGCCGTACCTTGCGCAGCACCTGCTGCCCCACTGCGCACCTTTGGTACTGAAAGCAATAGAACCTGATTGTTCGGGGTTTGAAACAGACCAAAACCGATCCCAGCCAGCACTGTTCCAACCAAAAAGGCCGTCGCAGCAGAGTCTGTTGGAAACACGTCAATGATGAACAAGCCAACGGCAAGAAAGGCTGCACCAACAGCGCAAAGCCATGCAACCTTGATGCGCTTTGCCAGTTGCGCTGCAATTGGCGCGACCACCGCCACAGTTATAGGCCACGGCATCATAAAAAGCCCAATCTGGATCGGGCTCATGTCTAAGTTGTGGTGCAGGTAAAACGGAAGAGCAACGAAACTAAGTGTTTGGCTGGCAAAACATAAAACAGAAGTGATCGCAGCCGAACGAAACGCAGGGGCGGCAAGAAGATCCGTTGGAACAATTGGTGAAGTGGCGCCACGCTCCATATACAATACTGCCAGAAGGCAAAGGATTGAGGCCGCTATCAGAAAGGCACCAAATATCGGAGCACTGGTCATTTGATCTGCACCCGTAAAGAATAAAACGAACATCAGGGCATTGGCCAGAAGTACCGATTTGCTCAAGCGCCGTGTAAGCCCTCCCACTTTGCTCAAAAGCCCACCACTCAGCAAGATGATGATACCGATTGGCACGTTGACGGCAAAAAGCCACGGCCAGTGCGCCACCGCCAAAATTGCTCCAGCAATGCCTGGACCTGCCGCAGAAGAAATAGCAATAACCATTGCATTGAAGCCGATTACTGTCCCTAGCATCCGATGCGGCACGGCAAAACGCAGGTTCATGGCAATAAGAGCCATGATCGCACCTCCGCCGAGCCCCTGAATAAAGCGTGCCAAAATCAGAACTGACAGACTTCCCGCAAAGGCACAGATAGCCGAGCTGATGGTGAATGCGGCAACACCCGCCAGAAACACACGCCGCGGGCCAATGATTTCGCCAAGCGCACCACAGGGCAAAAGAGCAACAAGCACAGCAAGTTGGTAACTTGAAACCACCCAGACAGTGTCACTTGGCTGGCGTTGAAGGAGGCTGCAATCGAGGGCAATGCAACGTTTGCAATTGCCCCGTCAAGAACCACAAGAACGAGCGAAACGAACAGGACTGCAAGTGCCATGTAGCGCTGTGGCGCGGGGAGGCCATCATGATGAGATTGAGAAGTGGTAACAGCGGACATTAACGCAAACCTTAGTCATTTCTTTTAGTCAGACAATAACAGCGACAGATACAGTGCGCCAGACGCAATGAAGTAAATATAGAGTTGCATCAAACGCCTTGCATTGATAATTTGCACCATGCCTAAGTTAGACCTTAACCTTCTCATTGCATTGGATGTATTGCTTCACGAACGCAGTGTAACGACCGCCGCCCGCGAACTTGGCTTGAGCACCTCTGCCATGAGCCGTACGTTATCGCGCCTGCGCTCGGCCACAGGGGATGCACTTCTTGTTCCCGCCGGACGAGCATGGTGCCGACACCCCACGCTCTGGAAATTGCCGATGAGGTTCACGCACTCGTAGGGGCAGCGCAAAAGGTGCTCAGCACACCACCAGAACTCGACATTCACGAACTCCAAAGAGATTTCACCATTCGCGCAAATGCAGCTTTTGTCTTTATGCATGCCGCCCGTTTGAGCACCATGGTCATGGAAGCAGCTCCAGGCATCAGACTGCGCTTTGCTGCAAAGCCGGAGAGAGAAATTCAATCACTGAGAAATGCAACTGTGGATCTGGAGATTGGTGTCATTTCCGGTGATGGTGCCGAGCTGCGCGCCCAGACCCTTTATCGGGACTCTTTTGTTGGCATTGTGCATTCTGGGCACCCACTGCTGATGAAAACGCCGGTCAGTGTAGATGACTACGTTGCCTGGCCACATGTTGTGGCCTCCAGACGGGGAAGTTTTACCGGCCCCATCGACGACGCGCTCGCAAGGCTTGGTCTCTCACGCAATGTGAATGTGGTGGTGCCTAGTTTCCCATCCGTGATTGCGGTGGCAGCAGAATCTGATCTGATTGGCCTTATACCTCGCTCCTACTGCCGTGCAGGGTTGGCGGCTCAAACAGAAATGTTCGAGTTACCAGTCAGCACGCCTGAAGTCACAGTCTCCCAAATCTGGCACCCGCGCATGGACGCCGACCCTGGCCATCGTTGGCTAAGAGGACTAATCTTCGATGCCTTTAGATCTTAGAGACGCTGATAAAGTCCCGCAGACCGAAGATGACGTATCGCTGGTAGGTCCATTCGAAGGGTGAGAACGCTAACTTGCGCAGTTTCCATTTGGAAAATGCGCGCTACATTTTTCCGGGACTGTTGGCGGTTTTCTAGGACTTCCACCAGATTTCGAACAGCTTTTGTTCCCAACCAGACAACAAAAAAACCCACCATGAAGGTGGGCTCTTTTGTCTTATCTATCAATAAGATAGATGGCGGAGAGGGTGGGATTCGAACCCACGAGACGTTTCCACGCCCGCTGGTTTTCAAGACCAGTGCATTCAACCACTCTGCCACCTCTCCGGCTGTGTGGTGTGGGCTCTATTTGGTTCATGCGGAGTGCAAAGTCAAGCGGGCGAGAAACTTGTTCCACAGCATGAATTTATTTTTTCCGCTGCAAAATCAAAAGCTCCCGACAAAATCGCCTTTTCCCCTAAGGAAATCGGCTCTCTTAAGAATCTCGGTTTCTTGTGGAGACATTTTGATTGGATTCAGTTAAGGTTTATCGGCTATCTTTTTAATATTGGTTCAGTTTGTAATGAACTCGGGTATTTTTGTTCGATCATTCTGAAATCCGTCCGTGCCGAACATGTAGTGAGTAACAACGGTATGACTTCTTTACTGAATTGGGGCTATTCGGTGAAAACACCAGCTCCCCAAACGATCAAACGCGTAGCGACCAGCATATCTGTGGTTGCCTTGTGTGCTGGCATCGCAGCTTGCGGTGGCGGTACAGATAAAGTGAAGTTCAGTGAAAAGAAATACGGCGTCGCTGCAAGCCCGCGTGTGGTGAAAGGTGCCAAGCCTGTCCCCAAAGGGGGAGGGCGTTACGTTGTCGGTAAACCTTATAAGGTTGCCGGTAAATGGTACTACCCTAAAAAGGATGAGAACTACAAGAAGACCGGCAAAGCCTCTTGGTACGGCCCGACCTTCCATGGACGCAAAACCGCAAACGGCGAAGTATTCGACCGTAACGCATTGACTGCCGCACACCCGACGATGCCACTACCGAGTTATGCGAAGGTGACGAACCTGCAAAATGGCCGTTCCATGGTCGTGCGCGTAAATGACCGTGGGCCGTTCCACGACAACCGCGTCATCGACTTGTCAGAACGTGTAGCAGGCATGCTTGGTACCAAATCCAGCGGTGTTGCAAAAGTGCGTGTTGAATATATTGGCCGCGCACCATTGCATGGCAAGGATGAAAAGACACTGCTTGCCTCTTACTCTGGCAACGGTGGCGGCTTCGCACCGCGCTCGATGTTTGCATTTGCAAATCCTGTAAACCGCATTTCTGGTCCAGCGCCTACACCACGAAGCAGACCGTACGATACACCAACCCTTGCGGCGCAAAGTGTTCTGGCATTCAACACAAACCAGATCGATCCGGCAGTTATCTACGAGCGTAGCATGAGCACAACGCAAGTTGCTTCCATCGGCAACTTCAAAAATCGCATAAACAACGCGTTGGCGATAAGCGCAAACCAAAATACGCCTGATCCTGCAATTGCGGTGCAACCCGTGTCATCAACGTTTGGCAGCTCACTCCTACCACCGCCAAGCACGGGTGTTTACAAAACCCCGTCGAGCAGCAATGCGCCAGCATTCCAGACAGGCAACGCGATTTCATCCTATGTCTCACAGCAACGACTAAACAATGCTTATGAAGCATTCGAGGCAGTTTCCGGTGGAACTGGACTAAAAGACTTACTGCTATCTCGTGTTGGTCAAAATCACTAAGCCATTTAGTTTCAAGCGGCTTTACCCAGTCTGCTGACCTGCGTTAGTGTTTGTTTTAAGAGATGAGGCGTAGCATAAGCCTCACTATAAACAATTAGGGAGACGCAGGCGTGCAGGTTGGGTCGAAGAAGTGCAGGCAGCATAAAACTCAAAACAACACTGATCGCCGGCTTTCTTTCAAAAGCTGGAGACCTTCAGCCATTGCAGCGCTGACACTGTGCGCCATGCTGGCGTCATCTCCTGCCGCCATGGCAGTGGAGATAAAAGCCAAAGCTGCGACACTCTATGATTTTTCCAGCAAAAACATGGTGTTCTCGAAGAACTCACGAGCACTTCTTGCCCCTGCAAACCTGACCAAATTGATGACTGCAGTCACCGTGCAGCAGGCAATCCATGCCGGAGACATAACACCGCAAACCATGTTTGAGGTAAGCGAACACGCATGGCGTACAGGAGGTGCACCTGCGCGTGTTACCACTATGTTTTGCGCGTTTGGGCTCCTCCATCTCGGTAAATGACCTGATGTATGGCCTAATCGTGCAAAGTGCGAATGACGCTGCCATTATCCTTGCTGAAGGGCTTGCAGGCAGCGAAGAAAACTTCGCCGATGAAATGAACAAGCTTGCCAAAACCATTGGCATGAAAAATTCCAACTTCACCAATCCGACCGGCTTTCCAGACGAAAACCACAAAACAACGCTCGAGGACCTGACGATCCTCGCGGCCTATGTTCTTGAGCATGAACCAGAACTCCACTCAGTGTTCGCCACGGATCGCTTTACATGGAACAAAATCACGCAGCGCAACAAGAACCCGCTGATCCGGGAAATTGAGGGGCTGGATGGATTTGGCGCTGGCTTTTCCGAAAGAGAGGGCTTTGCTGCACTGGGCACGCTCGACAACAACGGCCGACGCTATTTGGCAGCCATCGCAGCCTCACCAACGGTTGAGGACCGCATCAAGGACCTGAAAACCTGCTGCTGCCATCTTTCTCGGGACTCAAACTCGAGCAATTGTATAGCAAAGGGGATTTGGTCAGCGATGCTCAAGTCTATGGCGGCAAGAAGACAACCGTCTCGTTGAAAACAAGAGATGCAGTCGCAGCTCTTATCAATCCCAATGAGAAAGACAAATATAAGCTGCGTGTTGTTTACAATGGGCCGATCCAGGCACCTGTCAAAGAGGGAATGGAAGTTGGAGAACTGCAAGTTCTTTCTAAAAATGACGTGATTTATCGGGCAACACTGGTTACAGGAGAAGATGTAACCATCGGAGACCTGCAAGGCCGTGCTTGGGACGCGCTTGGCGAGTTCTTCTACCAATTGTTCTAAATAACTGGGCTTCAGTACTATTGAATTCCGAAGGTCTTGGAGGCCTGATCGACGTTGTCGGGTATCTTTATAAGTTTCGAAGGTGGCGAAGGCGCCGGTAAGTCTACACAGATTCTGCGCTTGCGTGACAAGCTTGCCTCGAAAGGCATTGAGGCTGTCACGACCCGCGAGCCAGGAGGCTCAAAAGGTGCAGAGCTTGTCCGCGAAGTCCTTCTATCAGGAGCAGCCAAAGCCTACGGTGTCACGGCTGAAGCTGTGCTTTTTGCCGCTGCGCGCGCCGACCACATCGACACACTCATAAAACCGGCTCTGGATGACGGCAAATGGGTGCTCTGTGACCGCTTTGCTGACTCCTCCCGCGTTTATCAGGGTGAATCCGGCGTGCCACCGCAGACCGTTGAAGCCTTGCAACAAGTCGCAATCGCAGGTCATAATCCGAATATGACCTTGCTGATCAATGTAACACCTGAAGTTGGCTTGGCGCGTGTCTCAAAACGAGCCGCACCAGTCGAGTTCGACGGTCCTGATCGCTTTGAAACCGACACTCTGGAAACACACCGACGCAGGCAACAGTTGTTCCTTGAAATGGCCCGTAACGAACCAGAACGCATTGTGGTCATTGACGGTGACCAATCTCAGGATAAGGTAACAGAAGACATCTGGCAGGCCGTGCAACACCGCTTTGCCGAAGATATTGAGCAAGAAGC
This sequence comes from Pseudovibrio sp. JCM 19062, assembly GCA_001310715.1. The sequence goes on along the minus strand of BAXV01000004.1, from coordinate 125,114 downwards.
CATCAAACTGCAAGCTGACAGGGAAGGGTGAGTATGGCAAAGGCTCCCATAATTGAAGACGCCCCTGAGTTTGACGAGGTTGAGGGCCTGCCGCTGCCACGCGAACAGTCCCGGCTTTACGGTCACGAAGTTGCCGAAACAGAACTGCTGGATGCCTACAGGTCACAGCGGCTTCACCATGCATGGATCTTGGGAGGTCCCAAAGGCATTGGTAAAGCCACACTTGCCTTTCGTTTCGCCCGTTTTATCCTTGAGCATCCAGACCGTTTCTCAACCCCAGTAATGGCCGCAAACAGCCTCTATGTGCCACCAGAAAGCCATAGTGCCAGAATGCTTGCCGCAGGATCTCATGCGGATCTTTTGCACCTGCGCCGTCCTTGGGACCTGAAGACAAAGCGCTTCAAGCGCGACCTTCCAGTGGACGAAGTGCGAAAAACAACAGGCTTTTTTTGGATCAACAGCAGCAGGCGGCAACTGGCGTATCTGTATCGTTGATTCCGCAGATGATATGAATCAGTCTGCGGCCAATGCTCTCTTAAAAATCCTCGAAGAACCACCAAAACAATCCCTGTTTATCCTGCTCTCCCACAATCCCGGACGTCTTTTACCGACAATCCGCTCCAGATGCCGCAAGCTCACTATGCGTAAGCTCGAAGAGCCGATGATTGATCAGGCTTTGTCGGAGATGGGGTGCAGGCCCTCTGGCAACACCGCCGCCTGCATACACTTGCAGACGGCAGCCTGCGGCAGGCACTATTGGCTGCAAACGGCGGAGCGCTGGACATTGCACAGGAGTTCACGGCGCTGGTTGAGGCCATTGCCAATCTGGACATGATCCGCGCCTACAGCTTTGCAGACAAGGTTTCGGCCCGTGGTGCTGAGGATGCATGGAACACGTTTTTGGAGCTTGCGCGCGCATTCTTGAGCAATCAATTGCGTAAAGATGCAAGCTCCAGTCCAGATGCGCTTGTCAGGTGGGCAGACTTGTGGGAAAAGGTGGGCCGCACTGCCTCAATTGCAGATGCTTTAAACCTCGACCGGAAGCAAGTTGTATTGTCTTTCCTCATTGACCTGCGGAATGCAAACTCTGGCTGACGGTAGACTGTTGTCTTTGGGCATCGCGCTCAATGAGCTTCCCAGATTTAGGTCCCGGATCAAGAGATCACCTTAGGATATGACAGAAAAATCGCCTTTCTATATTACAACAGCAATTTCCTACCCAAATGGTGAGCCGCATATCGGTCACGCGTACGAGGCAATTGCAACTGACGTGCTGGCCCGTTTCCAAAGACTGGATGGCCGTGAAGTATACTTCCTGACCGGTACCGACGTACATGGTCAGAAAATGCTTCAGACCGCCGTCAAGGAAGGCATGTCACCTTCAGATCTTGCAGATAAAAACTCCACTCTCTTCCGTCAAATGGTAGAGATGCTGGGCTGCTCCAACAACGATTTCATTCAGACCAACGAAGAACGTCACTATAAGCCTGTCAGGCGATCTGGCAGAAAATGGTTGACGCAGGCGACATCTACAAAGACAGCTACGCCGGTTGGTACTCCGTACGCGACGAAGCCTACTATCAGGAAGGCGAGACCGAAGTTCGCGAAGATGGTGTTCGCTACGGCCCTCAGGGTACTCCTGTTGAATGGGTCGAAGAAGAAAGCTACTTCTTCCGTCTCTCGGCTTACGAAGACAAGCTGATCGAGCTTTACGAGAAGAACGCGGACTTCATCGGTCCAAACGCACGCCGCAACGAAGTCATGAGCTTCGTAAAGGGCGGCCTGAAAGACCTGTCGATCTCGCGCACCACTTTTGATTGGGGCATTCCGGTTCCAGGTGACGAAAAGCACGTCATGTATGTGTGGGTCGATGCGCTCACCAACTACATCACCGCACTTGGTTATCCGGATACGGACGGCGATATGGCAAAGTTCTGGCCTGCCAACGCTCATATCATCGGTAAGGACATCATCCGCTTCCACGCGGTCTACTGGCCTGCATTCCTCATGTCTGCCGGTGTGCCTCTGCCAGAGCGCGTGTTTGCCCACGGCTTCCTGTTCAACTCCGGTGAGAAAATGTCCAAGTCTCTGGGCAACGTGATCGCACCACGTGATCTGGTAGACACCTACGGTCTGGACCAAATTCGCTACTTCTTCCTGCGTGAAGTTCCATTCGGTCAGGATGGTAACTACAACCACGAAGCAATGGTGAACCGCATCAACGCTGACCTTGCCAACGACATCGGCAACCTTGCTCAGCGTTCGCTCTCCATGATCTTCAAGAACTGCGAAGCAAACTGCCGGTTCCCGTGAATTCACCGCTGAAGACAAGGCAATCCTGCAGCAAGCTGACGAGATGCTGGAAAAATGCCGTGGCTTCATGGCAAAGCAGGAAATCCACCACGCACTGGCGTGCGTCTGGTCAACCGTTGGTGAAGCGAACCGCTACTTCGCTTCACAAGAGCCTTGGGCGCTGAAGAAGACAAACCCAGAGCGCATGGCCACCGTGCTATACACCACCGCAGAGATCATCCGTCAGGTCGGTATTCTGGCTCAGCCAGTCATGCCGGGCTCCGCAGCCAAGCTGCTTGATCTGCTGGTGCTGGGTGAAGACGAACGCACCTTTGCTCAGCTGGGTGAAGCAGGTCGCCTGCAAGGCGGCCGCGAGCTGCCCAAACCACAAGGCGTGTTCCCACGCTACGTTGAGCCGGAAACAGCCGAATAAAACATCAGGCAAGATGGCATAAGGGGAGGCGCTACAGCCTCCCTTTTTTTGTGACAGGGTCAGTTAGATTAGGCCTAATTCGCTCGACATTCTTATCGAATTTAAAAAAAGACATATGCGCTTACTAAGCTTGCCAGCAATCCACGATTGTTTCTGAGGTGCAAGGTAAGGACTGAGAGCGTATGCCATCAACCGCCCTTCAGGGAATATTCCGTTCGCTACGCCTCTATCATGGTGACAAAGTGCAGGCGAACGCCAAAGACCAGCTCTATGGCAAGTTCCTCAGCCTAATGATCTGGCATTTGATATCGGTGCCCATGTGGGAGACCGTGTCTCATCATTCAGGCGTCTGGGCGCAAGAGTAGTCGCTCTGGAGCCTCACCCTCTTGCCTTCCGTGCATTGCAGCTCATCCACGGCGCAGACAGTGCTGTCACGCTGATTCAGGCAGTCTGCGGAGCGAACAACGAACCAGTCACATTGCATGTAAACTCTGCCAACCGACGGTTTCTTCCGCATCAAACGAGTTCATTAAAGCTGCAAATTCCGCTCAGAACTGGCAGCAGGAAACTTGGGATACCACGCTAAAAGTACAGTCCATAACCTTGGAAAGGTTGCTCCGCCGATATGGCATACCAACCTTTGTCAAAATTGATGTGGAAGGATACGAAGCGATTATTCTCTCTCGCCTTGAAACAAAAATACCGGCGCTGTCTTTCGAGTTCACAACGATCCAGCGACAAATAGCGCTCGATTGCGTCAGGTATCTGCAGGCAATTGGTGACTACAAATTCAATGTATCACTCGGCGAAAGCTGCAGTATGCTCTACGAGCAAAACCAGCCCGCAGAGCAAGTCCGCCAACTCATCACTCAGATGGACCATGAAGCCAATTCAGGCGACATATACGCTGTTTTATGATGCCTTTGCCTTCCGTTACCCGATAAGCTCTGAGCTTCCTCTACGCCTTCGGGTTTTATGCTCTGGAATTTCCGCACCAACGCATCGGGCAAACAATTTCATTTGCATTAAATCCGCATCGTCAGTAGTTTGCCTTGCTTTCGTTTGAAGCAATCCATCCTGTTTGATGGAGATGCACTGGCATTTCCGCAAGAAATAAAACAAGAGGCCGACAAGGCCTATTGACAGAATCGCGCTGGAGGCGCTTTTGCTGTGACCATGTTAGTTGATAGTCATTGCCATCTGGATTTCCCAGATTTCGCAGAAGAACGCGACCAGATCATCGAGCGCGCCCACGAAGCTGGCGTCAAGCTGATGGTCACCATCTGCACCCGTGTCCGCCGTTTCCAGCAGATCAAAGAAATCGCTGAAGCCTATGACAGCGTATACTGCTCCGTTGGCACTCACCCGCATCAAGCTGGTGAAGAAACCGACGTCACATCTGAAGAGCTGATCGAGCTTGCAAAACACCCGAAAGTCGTGGCGATCGGCGAAGCTGGTCTGGATTACTTTTACGACCATGCCCCGCGCGAGGTTCAGGAAAAGGTCCTGCGCACCCATATCACAGCAGCACGTGAAACCCAGCTGCCATTGGTGATCCATAGCCGTGATGCCGATGAAGATATGATGCGCATATTGGAAGAAGAGATGAACATCGGAAGTTTTCCGGCACTGCTTCATTGCTTCTCCTCAGGCAAGGAACTCGCCATGAAGGGCCTTGAACTGGGTCTTTATGTGTCGTTCTCCGGCATCCTGACCTTCAAGCGTTCGACAGAACTGCGCGAAATCGCAGCAGAACTGCCAATGGACCGCCTTCTTGTTGAAACAGATGCCCCTTATCTTGCACCGCAACCGTGGCGCGGCAAACGCAATGAACCAGCGTATGTAGCCATACCAACAAGGTTTTGGCCGAAGCACTAGGCGTCTCGGAACAAGAGATGGCCACCGCCACCACAGCCAATTTCCTGCGCCTGTTTTCCAAGGTGCCACAGCCAGCTTGATTGGCTAGACTGATGCGGACCCAATTGCCGCTATATTTTTGTGAGGACCGATGACCAGCAATTTAAAGGTCACCATTCTGGGCTGCGGCTCATCAACCGGCGTACCAAGAATTGGCGGCGATTGGGGCGAGTGTGACCCCAACGAGCTAGAAACCGTCGCCTGAGATGCGCACTTCTGGTTCAGCGGTTCTCCGAAAACGGGACAACCACCATTGTCATTGATACCGGACCTGATTTGCGCGAGCAAATGCTCTGCGCTGGTGTCACGAAGGTCGATGCTGTTCTATACACCCATGCACACGCTGACCATTTGCACGGCATTGATGATCTGCGCTTCTTTGCATTGATGCAACGCGCCAAGGTGCCGGTGTATCTGGACGAGTTTACCTCAAAGCGCGTCCGTTCCGCCTTCGACTATTGCTTTGCCACCCCTCCGGCTCGGGCTACCCGCCAATCCTGACCGAGAATAGACTTATTGACGGCACACCTGTCACCATCGACGGAGCAGGGGGGACAATCACCGCTCTGCCGTTTAAGGTCAATCACGGCGATATTGATGCACTGGGCTTCCGCTTTCAGGATCTGGCCTACACCCCGGACCTCAAGGATATCCCGGAAAGCAGTATCGATGCATTGCAGGGCTGGATACGTGGATCGTCGACGCACTGCGCCGTAAACCGCACCAGAGCCATTTCTGCGTCGATGATGCGCTGGAGTGGATTGGTAAGCTGAAACCGAACAAGGCCATCCTCACCAACTTGCACTGCGATCTGGATTACCAGCAGTTAAAATCAGAACTGCCTGAGAATGTGTCTCCGGCCTTTGATGGTCGCACCATCGAATTTCCTGCACATGCGACGGCCTGAGGCCCTCGCATTCTTCTCGGATTCACACAGAATCAGCGCTTGTCAGACCTCCGCATTTTATGCTGATATAGATATTTCAGTGACGAGCGCATGATCCCTGTTTTTCCAAACCTCTTTATCCAGTATACCTCCAAACAATAATCAACGCATAAAATACAACAGGTTGATACTCATTCAGGTGTTGCTTTATATATTTCATACTTAGATATTTTATATTTGAAATACTTTTGAAAACCTGTCACGCTTGCCCCAGATTGAATTAGGCATCCGCAGCCTAAGGGGGGAAAGAGCAATGAAAGTCGCATGTCTCGGAGGCGGTCCGGCAGGTCTTTATTTCGCAATCAGCATGAAGCTGCGTGATCCTCAACACGAGGTCACTGTCATCGAGCGGAATAAGTTTGACGACACCTTTGGCTGGGGCGTGGTTCTTTCTGATGAGACGCTCGAGAACTTCAAGGCAAACGACGAAAAGAGTGCAGAAGCCATCCGCGCCCACTTTGCCTATTGGGATGATATTGCGGTTCACTACAGAGACACCTGTCATATCTCAAGTGGTCACGGCTTCTGCGGCATCGGCCGCAAGCAACTGCTGCTCCTCCTTCAGGACCGTGCCCGTGAGCTTGGTATCCATATGGAGTTTGAGCGCAACTACACCAGCGCCAAAGAATTCATGAATGACTACGATCTCGTTGTTGCAGCTGACGGCCTTAACTCCACCAGCCGCACCGAGTTTGCGCAAGTCTTCAAACCGGACATCGACACGCGAAAATGTAAGTTCGTCTGGCTCGGCACCCACCAGAAATTCGGTGATGCCTTCACCTTCATCTTTGAAGAAACCGAGCACGGCTGGGTTTGGGCGCACGCTTATCAGTTTGACGATAACACCGCCACGTTCATCGTAGAGTGTTCAGAAGAGACCTACGAGGCATTCGGTTTTGGCGATATGAGTCAGACAGACTCCTGCCGGACCTGCGAAAAGATTTTCGAAAAGCACCTCGCGGCATGAGCTGATGACCAACGCCAGCCACATTCGTGGCTCCGCATGGATCAACTTCCCACGGGTACTCTGCGAAAAGTGGTCCCACGAGAACCTCGTGCTCATGGGAGATGCCGCCGCAACCGCACACTTCTCAATCGGCTCAGGCTCCAAACTTGCCATGGAAAGCGCGATTGCGCTTGCCAACTACCTGCACAGCGAAAACTCCATTCAAGATGCTTTCCAAAAATACGAGGATGAGCGCCGTACCGAAGTTCTCAAGCTTCAGTCTGCTGCCCGCAACTCTCTGGAATGGTTTGAAAATGTCGAGCGCTACCTTCAACTGGACCCGGTCCAGTTCAACTACTCGCTGCTGACCCGCTCCCAGCGTATTTCCCACGAAAACCTACGTGAGCGCGACGCCGAATGGTTGGCACAGCAGAAGGCTGGTTTCAAAATCAGGCCGGTGTATCAGACACTGACAACGCACCGCGCCCACCCATGTTTGCCCCATTCAAACTGCGGAGATGGAACTCAACAACCGCGTGGTTGTCTCTCCAATGGCCCAGTACAAAGCAGCGAACGGAACCATCAACGACTGGCATCTGGCCCACTACGGCGAACGCGCCAAAGGCGGAGCTGGTATGGTGGTGGTGGAGATGACCTGCGTCAGCGCACAAGGCCGCATCACGCCAGGATGCCCGGGCCTTTATGCACCAGAACACCAGACCGCTTGGCAGCGCATCACCAACTTTATCCACGAGTACAGCCATGCAAAGGTCTGCTGCCAGCTCGGCCATGCAGGCCCCAAGGGCTCCACGCAGCGCGGCTGGGAAGAGCTGGACGCACCCTTGAAAGATGGCAACTGGCCACTTCTTGCAGCTTCTCCAATCGCTTGGTCCGAACGCAATCAGATACCAAAGCAAATGGACCGCACGGACATGGATCGCGTGAAACAGGAGTTCGTTAGCGCAGCGAAAATGGCAAATGCCGCTGGCTTCGACATGGTCGAGGTGCACTGCGCACACGGATATCTCCTGTCCTCCTTCATTTCGCCGCTCACCAACAAACGTGAGGACGAATACGGCGGTTCACTGGAAAACCGCATGAGATACCCGCTGGAAGTCATCAAAGCGGTGCGCGAGGTTTGGCCACAGGAAAAGCCCATGTCCGTACGTATCTCCGCAACCGACTGGGTGGAAGATGAAGGCCTCACCGCCGATGAAGCAGTCGAGATCGCGAAGATGCTTGATGCTGCCCAGGTCGATATCTGTGATGTCTCCGCAGGCCAGACCAGCACCCGCGCCCAGCCCGTGTATGGCCGCATGTTTCAGGTACCTTTCTCGGACCGCATTCGAAATGATGCAGGTATAAAGACGATGGCAGTCGGCAACATCTACGAGCCCGATCACGTCAACTCCATCCTCATGGCTGGCCGCGCTGATCTCGTGTGTCTGGCGCGCCCGCATCTGTCTGACCCATACTGGACACTGCATGCTGCCGCAGAGCTTGGTGACAAAGGCGTTTACTGGCCCGAACCATATCATGCGGGTCGTGATCAGCTCTACCGTCTCGCAGAACGCGCAGAGACCATGAAAGTTCGGGTGTAAGGAAAAATCGTTTGGAAAAGCATGCACTCATAACTGGCGGCGGAACTGGCGTAGGCGCTGAAAGTGCCCGCCATCTCGCTGAGACCGGCGTAAAAGTCACAATCGCTGGACGCAGACCAGAACCGCTTGATCTTATTGCAAGCGCAAACAGCCGCATTCATGCAGTCACAGCAGACGTGACCGATGAGCATTCTGTGGCGCAAATGTTTGAAAAGGCAACACAAGCACATGGTCCGGTCAATATTGTGATTGCCAATGCCGGAGCTGCAGATTCTGCACCGTTTGCAAAGATGGAACTGGAAAGCTTCCAGCGTATGCTGGACGTCAATCTGACTGGTACATTCCTGACTTTCCAAAAGGGCATGCAGAACTTGAAAGGGCAGGAGTACGGGCGCTTGATTGCCATTGCATCTATCGCAGGTTTGCGCGGCTATCCGTATGTAGCGCACTATTGCGCCGCCAAACACGGCATAGTTGGCATGGTCAGATCACTTGCACTCGAACTTGCCAGCAAACCGTTCACGGTCAATGCAGTGTGTCCGGGGTACACACAAACCCCAATGTTGCAACGATCAATAGACAACATCATGCAAAAAACCGGAATGGACGAAGAAAAAGCCCGCGCAGCACTCTACAGCACCAACCACAGCAGCGTTTCATCCAGCCGGACGAAGTTGCCGCAGCCGTAGCTTGGCTCATCAGCGATGGTGCCGTTCCGTGACAGGGCAGGCCATTTCGATCTCCGGAGGCGAAACCCAATGACAGCCTCACAGGAAGTGTTCAAGTCAGACACCGCAAACGATGATCGATCCAGAGTGCGCCTCTGGCTGAGATTGCTCCGCGCCTCCCGCGCCATTGAAGGCGAACTGCGCGAACGGCTACGCACCACCTACAACGTAACGCTGCCACGCTTTGACGTAATGGCAGCGCTTTACCGCGAGCCGGAGGGCATGCTTATGTCCCAGCTCTCGAAATACCTGATGGTATCCAACGGGAATATCACCGGTCTTATAGACCGCTTAACGACGGACGGTCTGGTCCACCGCACCTTGAGAGATGGCGATCGGCGGACCTCCGTTGTTCTTCTCACCAAGACAGGTCGCGAAAATTTCGAACAAATGGCAACCAGCATCGTGAGTGGGTCAACGAGCTGCTCTCGAGCTTTTCGCCTCAAGAGGCCGAAACTCTGGCCGAAACCTTGAAGGTGTTTGCCAGCGAATGGGAGAGGGAGACCAGATAATGCTAACCACCTACAAAATGGCGGATTTGCAGCCAAAGCATTTTCTATGGCAAATGGAAGGTGATGTCGCTGTCATCAAGCTGAACCGGCCAGATCGCAAAAATCCGCTGACTTTTGAAAGCTACGCCGAGCTGCGCGATACGTTCCGCAATCTGGCCTATGCAGATGACGTCAATGCGGTCGTGATCGCCTCAAACGAAGGCAATTACTGCTCAGGGGGCGATGTCCACGAGATTATCGGCCCGCTTGTTTCGATGGATATGAAGGATCTGCTGAAGTTCACCCGCATGACAGGCGATCTGGTCAAAGCAATGATCAATTGCTCCAAACCAATCATCTCCGCAGTGGACGGCATCAGTGCAGGAGCAGGCGCAATCATGGCCATGGCCTCTGATCTGCGCATCAGCACACCAGAGACCAAAACCGCGTTCCTCTTCACCCGTGTGGGTCTGGCCGGCTGCGACATGGGAGCCTGCGCAATCCTCCCACGCATTATCGGGCAGGGACGGGCAGCCGAGTTGCTCTATACAGGCCGCTCCATGAGTGCAGAAGAGGGCTACCGCTGGGGTTACTTCAACTCCATGTCCACCTCTGAAACATTGGAGGCAGATGCGATCCGCATGGCACAGCGCATCACCGCAGGGCCAAACTTTGCTCACGGCATCACCAAGACCCAGCTCAATCAGGAATGGAACATGGGTCTGGAACAGGCCATCGAAGCGGAAGCGCAGGCGCAAGCCATCTGTATGCAGACCAAAGACTTCGAAACCGCCTATAAGGCATTCATTGCAAAAGAAAAACCGGTCTTTGAGGGCGCGTAAATGGCAGATACCACCTTCCTCACATGGCCGTTTTTTTGAAGAAAAACACCGAGAGCTGGCCGAAGCTATTGAAGACTGGTGCTGCAAGAACCTACCCGCAGACCACTCGGACATGGATGCCGCCTGCATCAAGCTCGTCAACGATCTTGCACCGCCGGTTTCCTAAAACTCACTGCAGTCGATCCAGCCGATCCCAAACCGCTGGATGTACGCAGCCTTTGCATCATGCGCGAAACACTGGCCCGTCACGACGGTCTGGCAGATTTCGCCTTCGCCATGCAGGGCCTCGGAACAGGTGCCATCAGCCTGTTCGGCACACCAGAACAGCAGCAGTGGCTAAACAAAACCAGAGCAGGCCAAACCCTTTCTGCATTTGCTCTGACTGAGCCTGACTCTGGCTCAGATGTGGCAAATATTGAACTTTCAGCCATCCGCAATGGCGATGAATATGTGCTCAATGGCGAGAAGACCTGGATTTCCAACGGCGGAATTGCTGGTCTTTACGTTGTCTTCGCAAGGACGGGCGAAGCACCGGGAGCCAAAGGCATTAGTGCCTTCATCGTGCCAGCAGATACACCCGGACTGACCATTGAGGAGCGTCTGGATGTGATGGCCCCCCATCCGCTTGCGCGGTTGGGCTTCAAGCAGCTGCGTATTCCTGCTGCAAACCGCATTGGAGGAGCTGGAGAAGGCTTCAAGATCTCAATGTCGGTTCTAGACGTCTTCCGCTGCACTGTGGGCGCTGCCGCTCTTGGCTTTGCCCGCCGCGCACTGGAAGAAGCCCTTGCCCGCGCAACCACCCGCAAACTGGGGGACGGTGTGCTGGCAGATATGCAGATGGTGCAAGGCCATCTGGCAGAAATGGCAATCGATATTGATGCCTCTGCACTCCTGATTTACCGCGCTGCGTGGACGAAAGACATGGGAGCACCACGGGTTTCCCGCGAGGCCGCCATGGCAAAGCAGTTTGCGACAGATCAGGCTCAGCAAGTTATTGACAAGGCCGTGCAAATTCACGGAGGCGAGGGCGTCCGTTCGGGTAACACTGTCGAAAAACTTTATCGCGAAATCAGAGCTCTTCGCATTTACGAAGGCGCATCTGATGTTCAAAAAAATCATAGTAGCAAGGCAATTGCTTTCTCAGGGGGGGAGAAATGCTGGGACCAAGCGGACACAAGGACACCTTCACAAGGGACAGGCTGCCACCGGTTGATCAGCAGCCAGTTTTCCAGCTGGAGGGATTTGAGTACCCAGACTACATCAACGCCGCTGTAGAGCTCACCGACAAGATGGTCGAGCGTGGCTTTGGTGACAACATTGCACTCATCGGCAATGGCAGGAAACGCACCTACAAAGAACTTGCGGACTGGACGAACCGCATCGCTCTGACCCTGCAGCAAGATTACGGGCTGGAACCGGGCAACCGCGTTCTCATCCGCTCTGCCAACAATCCTGCAATGGTCGCATGCTGGCTGGCAGCCACCAAAGCTGGTGCGGTCGTGGTCAACACCATGCCAATGCTGCGTGCAGGCGAGCTGGGCCAGATCATCGACAAGGCCGAGATCAAGCTGGCCCTGTGTGATCTCCGGCTCATGGAGGAGCTCGAACTCTGCCTTGAGCAGAACGATCATCTGAGCAAGATCATAAGCTTTGACGGCACGGCCAACTTTGCTGGGGAGCTGGATCAGATCGCACTGTCAAAGCCGGTGCAGTTTGAGGCAGTAAAAACAGGCCGGGACGATGTCTGTCTGCTGGGCTTTACATCCGGTACCACCGGAAAGCCCAAGGCAACCATGCACTACCACCGCGATCTGCTCATCATCGCAGATGCTTACGCAAATGAGGTGCTGAATGTCACGCCGTCGGACGTCTTCGTTGGCAGCCCACCACTGGCCTTCACCTTCGGCCTCGGCGGACTGGCAATCTTCCCGCTGCGCTTTGGCGCAACAGCAACCCTGTTAGAGACGGCGGGACCACAGCAACTCATTGAGATTATTGAGACCTACAAGGCAACCATCTCGTTCACCGCACCTACAGCATACCGTGCCATGATGGCGGCAATGGATGAGGGCGCAGACCTGTCCTCACTTCGCATAGCAGTCTCGGCAGGCGAAACACTGCCCGCACCTGTCTTCGAACAGTGGCAGGCAAAAACTGGCATTCCCATGCTGGATGGCATTGGCGCAACGGAGATGTTGCACATCTTTATCTCCAACCATCTGGGAGATGCCATGCCAGCCACCACGGGCCGCGTGATCAAAGGTTATTCGGCAAAGGTGGTTGATGAGCACATGAGCGAAGTCCCTCGCGGTACCATTGGCAAACTTGCCGTGAGAGGACCAACCGGATGCCGGTATATGCAAGATGACCGGCAGCAGAAATATGTGCGTGACGGCTGGAATTTGACAGGAGATGCCTTCTCTCAGGATGAGAACGGCTATTTCCACTTCGCAGCCCGCGCCGACGATATGATTGTCACATCCGGCTACAATGTGGCTGGACCGGAAGTCGAGGCTGCTCTTTTAAGCAGCCCGGAGGTGGCCGAGTGTGCCGTAATAGGTGTGCCTGATGAGGACAGGGGACAGATTGTTGAAGCGCATGTGGTGCTGGTGGAGGACCACCCGCAGGACGCAGATGTGATCAAACGTCTTCAGGACTATGTAAAATCCGCAATAGCGCCTTATAAGTACCCTCGTTCACTTAAACTGGTAGATTCGCTACCAAAAACCACGACTGGCAAGATTCAAAGATTCCGCCTGAAGGAACAGTCGGTCGAGGATAAATCAGGGGAACTAATATGAAGAAATTCGTTTCAGCCGGAGTAGCTGCCCTCTTGTGTTGCACCGCCGGAGTGGCGCAAGCAGATGTTAAAATTGGCATGATCACCACCCTGTCAGGGGGAGGTTCCACGCTTGGCATTGACGTTCGTGATGGTTTTGAGCTCGCTTTGAAACAAGCAGGTGCCACCGATGTGGAACTGCTTATTGAAGACGACGCCCGCAAACCGGACGTTGCCAAGAAACTGGCAGACAAGTTCATTCAAAAAGACAAGGTTGATATCCTGACCGGGATCATCTGGTCCAACCTGGCTATGGCTGTGGTTCCTGCGGCAACCCGCAAAGGGACCCTTTACATCAGCCCCAATGCAGGGCCTTCTGCGCTGGCGGGTAAAGCCTGTCACGAGAACTACTTCAACGTGGCATGGCAGAACGACAACCTGCACGAAGCCATGGGCTCGCACGCCAACAAGGCAGGCTACAACAAGACCTTCATTCTGGCACCAAACTACCCGGCTGGCACAGACGCTCTGAACGGCTTCAAGCGCCTGTACAAAGGCGAGTTGGCAGGTGAACTATTCACCAAGCTCGGTCAGGATGATTATGCAGCAGAAATCGCACAAATCCGTGCTTCTGGCGCTGACAGCGTCTTCTTCTTCCTACCGGGCGGCATGGGCATTTCGTTCATGAAGCAGTACGCCCAGTCCGGCGTTGATATCCCTGTCATGGGGCCGGCCTTCTCCTTCTCGCAGGATATTTTGCCTGCAATCGGAGAAGCAGCACTTGGCGTTGCAAACTCCTCCCAGTGGGGCAAGGATATTGAAAGCGAAGTGAACGTCAGATTCGTCAAAGGCTTCCAAGAAGCTTATGGCCGCTTGCCATCCCTTTACGCTTCGCAGGGCTATGACGCTGCAAACCTGATCCTGTCCGCCATGAAAAAGGCCGACGTCAGCGACAAGGATGCCTTCCGCGCAGCTGAAACAAGCAGACTTTGCGTCAGTGCGCGGCGACTTCAAGTTCGGCAACAACAACCACCCAATTCAGGACATCTACGTTCGTGAAGTGGTGAAAGAAGAGGGTCAGGTCACCAACAAAATCATTGGTGTCGCCATCAAAGACCATCAGGATGTTTATGCATCCGAGTGCCGGTTGAACTAAGCCAACTTGTTGAAATAAAATTACTAATCAGCGGGGGAGCCTAATCCTCCCCCGCTGTTCCTCTCATACTGATTTGATAGTCAAAAAGAAGCCTCGGGAATATCGTTATGACGGCAGCTTTGATTTTTGAGCAGATATTGAACGGGCTGCAGTTCGGTCTCACTTTGTTTCTGATGGCAGCTGGCCTCACGCTTGTGTTTGGTGTGATGGGCCTGATCAACCTTGCTCATGGCTCGCTCTATATGGTCGGAGCCTTTTGTTGCGCTTGGATCACACAGCAGACCGGCTCTTTCTGGCTTGGTCTGGGTGGTGGTGTCCTGGGAGCAGCAGCGGCCGGTGCACTCATCGAGATGCTTGTAATCCGCAGGCTTTATGACCGCGATCACTTGGATCAGGTGCTGGCAACCTTCGCGCTCATCCTTATTTTCTCTGAAGGCACCCGCATGGTGTTCGGCTCCATGCCGCTCTACCTCAACATTCCTGAGGCATTGACTGGAACCGTAGCGCTACCGGGCGTGGAAGCCTATCCTATCTATCGCCTGTTTATCATTCTGGCGGCACTGGCCGTTGCCGTGCTGCTTTACCTTCTCATTTCCAAAACCCGCCTCGGCATGCGTATCCGCGCTGGAGAAAGCGACCGTGAGATGATCGCTGCTTTAGGTGTTGATATCAAAACGCTTTACACCATCGTCTTTGCGCTGGGTGCAGCCATCGCGGGCCTGTCCGGGGCACTGGTCGGGGCATTACGCTCCGTGCAAGTCGGCATGGGCGAACCCGTTCTTATTCTGCCTTCGTCGTGATCGTCATTGGCGGCATCGGCTCGATCAAGGGTGCTCTCATCGGGTCCATCCTGATTGGCCTCGTGGATACACTGGGACGCATTTTCCTGCCCATTATCCTGAAGGTTTTCATGGAGAACGCCAGTGCAAACAGCATTGGGGCTGCGCTATCTTCCATGCTTATCTACCTGATGATGGCAGGCATTCTGGCCGTAAAACCAAAGGGGCTCTTCAATGCAGCGAAGTGATACTGCTCCTAAACCCGTTGCCATGCCAAAGCTGAACCGTGAGACGATCGTCAACATCGCAGTTATGGCAATCCTGCTGGCTCTCCCATTGTGGGCGTCCTCCATCGGAGAGGACTACTACGTCAATCTGGCAAGCCTAATCACCATCTTCGCTATCGCAGGTGTGGGTCTCAACTTTGCCATCGGGCAAGGCGGAATGGTCAGCTTCGGCCACGCTGCTTTCTTTGGCATTGGCGGCTACACCACTGGTATTGCGGCGTTTCACAGCTTTGAAGAAACCCTCTTCATGGCCATGCCTTTCGCAATTTCCGGCACCAATCAGATGCTGATCATCTGGATTGTTGCCATGGTCCTGTGTGGCATAGCAGCCTTGCAATCGGTGCCATTTCCCTGCGTACCGAAGGCGTCTACTTCATCATGATCACACTGGCATTTGCCAGATGATCTACTACTTCGCCATTTCCTGGCCAACCTACGGCGGGGAAGACGGGCTTTCCATCTACCTGCGCAACGAAGTGCCATTGGTGGATGCTGAAAATGCGCTGACGTTCTTCCTCCTCTGCTTTATCCTTTTGCTTGGTGCCATCTTTGTCTCCGCCCGCCTGTCCGGCTCTCGCTTCGGCGCAGCTCTTGGAACGGCACGTATGAACGAGACCCGATTGGCGACTTCCGGCATTGACCCGTTTCCGATCAAACTCACCGGTTTTGTCATCTCCGCCATGATCACGGGACTTGCTGGCGCTCTGTTTGCCGAGTTAAACGGCTTTGTAGGCCCGTCAATGCTCTCCTGGCACCGTTCCGGCGAGATCATGGTGTTTGTCATTCTCGGCGGCGTAGGGCGTCTCTATGGCCCTGTTATTGGCGCTGCACTGTTTGTGCTGCTGGAAACCTATATCGGCGAATGGACCGAGCACTGGCAACTGCTGCTTGGTCTGGCCTTGCTGGGCGTCGTTCTCTTCGCCCGCGGCGGCGTTATGGGCATGATTGCAGGGAGGGCACGACATGACTAAACCCGTTCTAGAAGTCAAAGGCCTGCACAAATCCTTTGGCGCTCTTCAGGCCACTAAAAACGTCTCTCTGGACCTGAAACCTAATGAGATTCATGCCCTTATCGGACCTAACGGCGCTGGCAAGTCAACGCTCATTGGCCAGATAGCAGGCTGGATCACACCAGACAGCGGCACCATTTATCTGGACGGCGAAGACGTCACAAATGAAACTGTCGCCAGCCGCTCTCGCAAGGGGCTTGGACGAAGTTTTCAGGTCTCTTCTCTGGCTATGGAAGTCAGCGCGCGGCGCAATGTAATGCTTTCCGTTCAAGCCAGTCAGGGCTCCAGCTTCCGCTTCTGGAAGCAAACAAAATCCGATCAGGGCCTACGCGAAACTGCCGGAAACTGGCTCAAAAAGGTCGGTCTTGGTGGGCGGGAAGATATCGCTGTCTCCGAGCTATCTCACGGCGAACGCCGTC
This sequence comes from Pseudovibrio sp. JCM 19062, assembly GCA_001310715.1. Next base: position 108,488 of record BAXV01000004.1, on the reverse strand, counting down.
AGGTGGAGGTGGCTTGCGCTCTCGCACTCAAGCCCAAAGCCCTGTTGCTGGATGAACCCATGGCAGGTCTTGGCCCTACGGGATCAATCCAGCTCACTGAATTCCTTGAGGAAATCCGGCCAGAAATTCCGATCCTGCTCATTGAACACGATATGGATGCTGTCTTTCGTCTGGCAGATCGCATCACCGTTCTGGTGGGCGGTGCTGCCATCCTGTCAGGCTCTGTCGAAGAAATACGCGCCAGTGCACTGGTCAGAGAAGCCTATCTCGGGGAGGAAGCCTGATGCTGCTAGAAGTCAACGGCTTGGAAGCCATTACGGCGCAGCACAAGCCCTGTTCGGCGTTGATCTGACGGTCAATGAGGGCGAGATGGTCGCCATGCTTGGTCGTAACGGCATGGGCAAGTCCACCACAATTAGCTCGATTTGTCAGATGGTTACGCCAACCAAGGGAACAATAAAGTTCGCTGGCCAAACCCTGAACCGTATGTCCAGTCACAAGGCCGCACGCCTTGGGCTAGGTCTGGTTCCAGAAGGCCGCCGTTGTTTCCCGAACCTTTCGGTGCTGGAAAACCTCAGCGCCGCCGCCCGCAAGGGGCCTTGGACGCTGGAGCGTGTCTACAGTCTGTTCCCGCGTCTCAAGGAGAGGAAAAACCAGAGCGCCAACACCCTCTCTGGCGGCGAACAACAGATGCTCGCTATCTCCAGAGCCTTGATGACAAACCCTAAATTGCTAATCCTCGATGAAGCAACAGAAGGTCTGGCACCAGTGGTCCGCGGGGAAATCTGGCAAGCCATCGCCACGCTCAAGAAGGAAGGACTGTCCATCCTGATCGTCGATAAGACCTTAAAGGAGCTTCTCCCACTGGCGGATCAGGCCGTCATTCTGGAGAAAGGCGCGTCTGTGTGGGCAGGACATCCGGAGACGCTCACCGAGGAAATGAAGGACAGGTATCTTGGTCTTTGAACGCAGCATTAAAGTGGCGTTTCAGCACTGTGACCCTGCTGGAATTGTCTTTTATCCCCGCTACTTCGAGATGATCAATCAGGTTACCGAGGAGTGGTTTGAGCAATCACTCGGCGCATCGTTCGTAGACATTCATATAAATCAAGGGGATGCAGTCCCCACAGCCAAGATCGAAACAGAGTTCAAAAAGCCGAGCAAGCTTGGTGATGAACTCTTATTCACACTTCAGGTTTTACAACTCGGACGCTCCAGCGTCCATCTGGAGTTCACCGTCACATGCAAAGACGAACTCCGGCTCACCAGCCGCCAGGTCATTGTTTACGTCAAAGGCGCAGATAAAACCCGGTAAGTTGGCCGCAAGCCATTAAAAAAAACAAATGGAATTTTTCCTGAAGGAAGAGGGACCTTCATGACAACACAAAACGCACTGTTCAAGTTTCTCCAGCCGGAAGGTTGGAAGCCAGCCTCCGGATACGCCAATGGCATCATGCAGAAGGCACACCGATCTTCTTGGGAGGACAAATCGGCTGGAACGGCCAACAGGTTTTCGAAAGCGACGATCTTGTTGACCAGATCAAGCAAACGCTTGAAAACATAAGAGAAATACTAGACACGGCAGGTGCGAAACCAGAACATGTGGTTCGTCTGACGTGGTATGTGCTCGACAAAAAGGACTACACCGCCCGCTTGAGAGAAGTCGGAGAGGCCTACCGGTCTGTGTTTGGACGGCATTTTCCATCCATGACTATGATCCAAGTGGCTGATCTGGTGGAAGATCAAGCAAAAGTAGAAATTGAAGCAACGGCAGTGCTGCCGAAAGCGGGATAACATGATGCGGGATTGGGATGCGGCCTATCATAACTCCGGAGTAGTGCCGAACGCACAAGAACTGTTCGGTCAATGGGTTGAACGCTCCAAAGTATTTCGGGAAACTTCCAAAAACCAGTTGGATGTCGCCTATGGAAGCGGGGAAAGAGAGAAGCTCGATCTCTTCTTCCCACAAGGCTCTGAGTCTAAAGGTCTCGTCATGATCGTTCATGGCGGCTATTGGAAGGCCTTCGACAAATCCGCGTTTAGCCATCTTGCAAAGGGTACTGTGGAGATGGGATACACCGTCGCAATTCCATCCTACGACCTCTGCCCTGAAGTGAAATTAACGTTTATTGCCAAACAGATGCAATGCGCTCTTGAAGTGGCCTCTGAACAAGTAAAGGGACCGATTCATCTGACCGGCCACTCAGCGGGTGGTCACTTGGTCGCAAGGCTTGGCTGTAAGAAACGGGAAATGCCGGAAAGCCTCACGAGTCGGATAAAGCACATCCTCGGCATCAGCGGCGTCTACGATCTGCGACCGATCCGCAGGACGGCCATGAACGAGACCTTGCATATCAATGAGGCCGAAGCGCTCGCGGAAAGTCCGGTTCTGCACGAACACTTGATAATCTTCGCTTTACGGGTTGGGTGGGTGCTGAGGAGCTGGCGGAATTTCGTCGTCAAAACGCCGCCCAGTGTACAATCTGGGGTGGGTTTGAAACGCAGATCACAGCCTATGAGGATCCGGGGAAAAACCATTTTACGGTGGTGGAATCTTTGGAACAGGCAGGCAGCCTTCTCCTCACAACAATGTTGAACACATAACGGCAACCCATTGAAAAACAACCACATATCAACATTACGCGATTTTGCGTTACTTTTGCGCAATTTTGCGTGGTTTACGTTTTTCATGCGTTACTTTAAGTTGAAATGTTTCCGTGCCGATGAATTCTCCTCATCATAACATCCCGATTATATCTTCCCCAACAAACCTCATATTCAGCACCGCCTCTCTTAACCTAATGGATAAGACAATAACCAAATAGAGAGTTGTGTAATCATCCGTTGCCACTCTAAGCTTATCCAAGCGACATAAACCGGAGTTATTCACCCAGCGCTGCTCTCAGGTATCATGGTCTGTCGAACCAACTCTGTGAAGCATCAATTGGGAAACCGGTGTCGGACATGACTGGGGGAGGCATCAATGACAGCAGCAAAAACGGGACCACTTTCTGGACTTCAGGTGGTGGAGATGGCTGGCCTTGGTCCGGCACCAATGGCCGGACAGCTGCTTGCAGATCTGGGAGCCAACGTCATCGTCGTCGATCGGCGTGCCGGCGAGCGCATCGACAAGGATGTGAATCGCAGGGGCAAGCAATCCATTGCGCTGAACATGAAGAGTGACGGCGCGCTCAAAGTCTTCTTCTCCCTGATTGAGAAAGCCGATATCCTCATTGAAGCTTCCGCCCCGGCGTCATGGAGCGTCTCGGCCTTGGACCTGACGAATGCCTCGCCAGAAATCCGGGTCTGATTTATGGCCGCATGACCGGTTGGGGGCAGGAGGGGCCGCTGTCCCACACAGCCGGTCACGACCTCAACTACCTTGCCATGACAGGGATGCTCCACGCCATAGGCGAGGAGGGCCGCCCGCCAGTTCCGCCACTCAACATGGCAGCAGACTACGGCGGCGGCTCCATGTTTCTGCTGCTGGGTGTTCTCTCTGGGCTGTTCGAACGCACCAAAAGCGGCAAGGGGCAGGTGATCGATGCCGCCATGGTCGATGGCGTTCCGGCGATGATGGGGATCATCTACTCACTGCTTGGCCGTGGTCTTTGGCAGGACAAGCGTCAGGCAAACCTGCTGGATGGCGGTGCACCGTTTTACCGCTGCTATGAGACCAGCGATGGCCGCTATCTGTCTGTTGGCTCGCTGGAGCCCCAGTTCTTCGCATTGCTGTTGAAGGGGCTAAACCTGCCAGCGGAGCTTTCCCAAATTCAGATGAACATGAAAGAGTGGCCGAAGCTCGAAGAACAAATCGCGACTGCAATCAAAGCCAACTCTCTGGAGCACTGGACAGGGGTCTTTGCCGGAACCGATGCCTGCGTTGCCCCGGTGCTATCCATTGAGGAGGCAAACGCCGCTTCACTCAACACCGAACGCAGCAACAGGATTCGGCTGAATGGCGTCACGCAGGCAGCGCCCGCTCCACGCTTCAGCCGCACTATTCCGCAAACACCTGAGCCTCTGGCAAAACCGGAGACCATACTTCACAGATATTACAGCAGGTTGGTTTCTCCCAAGCTGAGATAGATGAAATGCTCCAAAGCAAGATTTTGGCCTAATTCTGCATCAAATGCCGATGAGAAACACGAAATAACCAAGGAAATTCAAGCACGTCTACCCATGTTGTAAGTGTCTCAGGCAGATCCTTTGGGCACTTCCAAAGAATGAACGCACTCACCCAAATGCCCTAGGATAACTTTCATTAGTTTGTTGCGTTGCATCTAGGTGGGTAAGAGTATGCTGGTAACAGATGCATTTGTTCTGTTGTTCCTGATTACACAAGGCCTCTTTCTTGTTGCCTCATGCGTCTTCGCCCTGTCTGGGGCGGACGACTGATCATCGACACGTTCTTTTACTCGTTTGTTGCATGGTATCGGGGGCCTCTGGTCGGCAAAACCGAAGAACAGCTTTACGAAAAAACCGGTCATATCCCGCCAAGACCATTCGCCATCATGTTGCCTGCCTGGGATGAGGCTCAATCCTTTATCCCGCTGTCACGGCTATAATGCAACGGCTGGACTATCCGTCCTACTGGGTATTCATTGGCGTCTATCCCAACGACCAGGCAACTCAAGAGGCAGCCTACCGGTTAGCAGCCGAACATGACAACCTGAGGGTTGTCATAACCAAAAATGACGGGCCAACCTGTAAGGCTGACTGCGTCAATACCATCATCGCCAACATCAGGGAGTTCGAGCAAGAGCACAGTATCTCTTTTGTTGGGTTCCTCATGCAGGACGCAGAGGATATCCTCAATCCAAATACTCTGAGTATATTGAACGCCAGCCTTGAGCTTGCTGATGTAGTCCAACTCCCCGTTCTCTCCGTTCCCCGGCACCGTCGGCTGTTCACAGCGGGTCACTATATGGATGAGTTCGCAGAATTTCATTCCAAGGAACTAATCGTCAGAGGTATTCTAACCGGCACAGTCCCCGGTGCTGGGGTAGGCACCTGCTACTCCAAAAAGACCATAGAAACAGCGCAGTCCATATCCGGAAGCGATAAGAACGGTATACCGGAAATCTTCAACACCGCCTCCTTAACCGAAGACTATGATCTGTCCATGCGGCTCACGGGGACCGGGCTCAAGCATATTTTGCTCTGGATCCACCCGTCGAAAAAAAAGCGAGTATACGAACTTTGCAGTAACGCAGGAGATGTTTCCCTCTGTCTTCTGGCAAAGTGTGCGTCAGAAGACCCGATGGACATTGGCATTTCATTTCAGGGTTGGTCAGAGCTGGGATGGAAAGGCGGCCTCGCCGCAAAGTACTTTTTCTGGCGTGACAGGAAGATGATATTTTTCAGCCACGCCATTGTCATCGGGTATGTCGCAATATTCGTCTATTGGTGCCTGTACTTGTACGTACACTTCGTACCAGATGCTTACAACTTGCCGCCATTGCTGCCGGAAGATAGCCCATTTTGGTACGTGATCTGGTTCATCGTGCTCCTGCTCGCCCACCGCTTGATCCAGCGCCATATCTGGACTGGCTACCATTACGGGTTAAAGGCATTACTCCCTGTCATTCCGCGCTATTTCCTTTCGGTCTTCATCAACTATTTTGCCATGGTGCGAGCCATCAAAGCCTGGATCCGGCATTTAGCTACAGGAGAAGTGATCGGTTGGGACAAGACTGCCCATGACTATCCGGAGGAGGAGAGCCAGACTCCCCCCCCCCCAGTGAAGCGGCCACCACGCTCATGAACCATTTAAGCGAACCCCACAGGATACGCGGGAAGGCGAACCGTAAAGCGGCATTCTATCTGCTGTGGTTCGTCATGTTCGTGCTTGGTCTGACGCTTCCAACCAATCGCACTCTCCAGAACCTCCAACCCAGCCACAAGGGGATAAGTCATATACGAGTGCAGAAAGGGACGCCTATTACAATAGCTTTTTGAAAGACAGGCAGGACAGCCAATCCTATTGCGACGAACAATGCGGGACTACCTTACCTTTCCCTTGCTGAATCTCGCCTACCGCCTTCTGGCAGAAGGGCGCAGGGAAGAAGCCCTCGTCGAACTGGACAAGCTGCTTGAGCACCACCCGAACCATCTTGTTGCCCGCTGGCAAAATATACAGCTATTGATCGCCCTCAATCGCCCGGAGGCCGCAATCGAGCAACTGGACATCTTGCAGGCACAGGTGCCCACTTTCAGTCGCGGATACCTCACACTCGGGCACCTGCATATGAATAGTGGCGAGTATACGCAGGCCTTTAATGACTTCAAGCTGGCGATTGAAACCGGCAAATTGCTGCCGAGCGACCGCAATGATGCTCTTGCTGGCGGGGCAGAGGCCGCAATCAAGATTGGCAAAACACAGGAGGCGTTGAATGCGCTCGATGCCCTTTATGAGCTGGGAGTTGCCACACCACGTCAAAGACTCATCAGAGCAGACCTGTTACGCAACTTCAATCAGTTTGAAGAAGCACGCAAGGAGTGGGAGGCGCTCGCCCAATTAGACAGTGTTCCTGAAACTCAGCGTACTGCAATCTTGAACGAGGCGTTCCTCCTCATAGAACAAGGAGAGGATGAAGAAGCCTACCAATCGCTGCGGCGTGCGGAAAAGAACGGACTCTTTTCAGGTCGCCAATCCACCGCCCTTGAACAACGTACCTTCGCCAGAGCGCTCGCCGCCAGTGCTTAATTCGGGCCACCTTGACGAACTGCTTGCGTTCCTTAATCCCGGGCGTATCGATATGCTGGGGTTATCCTCCCGCGTGCAGCTCGCCTATGCCTTGACGAAAAAAGGTTCCAGCGCTGAAGCCGAGAAGGCGCTTCTGACCAGTGATGGTCAAGTGCTTAATACCAAGCATCCAGCCCGGAGGAGGCGGCCAACTACTATCTGGCGCTCGCTGACATTGCGCTCCGTGCGGGCGATGAGGCCAGAGCCGCCATTGCGGGCCAATATTTAGTCCAACGCGCAAGCAACCCGGAATATGCCATGCAATTCAGCCAACTGGCGCTGAGCAGTGGATGGATAAAAGGTGCCATTGATATCTTGGTGGAGTTACGCACCATTACAGAACCGCAAGATCGGGAAGCGGAAGCCAATACTTGGGCCGAGTTGCTGCTGAAACTGTCCGACCTGGCGCGCCGGACCGGGAATTTGATCCTTGCCGACGAAACACTGAAGGAAGCAGAGCAGCTCATGCCCAGTTGGCGCATCTCGGCCAAGCGGGGACATATTGCTCTGCTTTCCAACAACGAAAGCCTCACCTCAACGCTGCTTCAAAATGCACTTGTCGGCGCAAAACAGGCCCGCGCTACCGGCACATTCACTAAAAGCGAAACGGAAGCCTATGCTCACCTTTTGTTTGATCTTGCAGCGTTCTCGGCAGGCAATCAGGATTGGAACACCGCACTTGCTTATCTGATTGATGACTGGACGCTTGATCCCGACCCTACGCTGATCCTGCCTGCCTATCTCGTGCTGAAAGAAGAAGACACAGCAGACGACATGGCTGCACGCAAATGGCTGGAATACGTGACTGACACCATCAACGCCTCCGACCTGTCAAAGGAAGACAGAAAGAAGTTTGCCCTTGTGTTTCTCTCGCTGGCACGTGTCCAAAAAACGGCTGGCGACCTTCAGGAAGCAGACAGGTCCTATACCCAATCACTGCGGCAGGATCCTCAACCGGATACCGTTTTAGAGAGCGCCTATCTGGCTCTTCAACTCAACGCACCTTCAAGAGCATTAAGCCTGGTTGAGACGCTGGACCAACCCCAACACGTTGACGCAGTCACAGCAATCCGCTGTGAGGCCTACCGCGCGCTTGGCCGCAGTGACGAAGCGTTTGCCTGCGTTCTGGCAGAGGTCGAGGGGCAGCCCGACAACGCTGAAGGCTATCTGAATCTGGGAAATCTCTATTTGCAAAGGGATGACGATGAAAAGGCAATAAAGGCGCTGTTGCAATCCTATAAGCTAAGCCCCAGTCTTGCTGCCGCAAACCAGCTCGGCTTTCTTTATCAGGAGCAGGGCGATGATCAGGCGGCGCACCACTGGTTTGCAATCTCCTATAAGGAGTACAATGACCAGACCGCAGGCATGGGCCTGCTCTACATCGCTCTGGAACAGGAAAATTTTGACGAGGCCGCTCGCTTACTTGGCGCACTGAATGTCTCCACACTCACTCGTGAGCAGATGGCCGGTTATCATGCAGCCAGAGCGCAGGTCACGCTTTATCAGGCAACCAGTCACCCGAGGCGCTGGAAAGTGCACTGGCCGATATGCTCAAGGCAAGATCGCTGAACTCAACCCCGGACGTTCGGTCCTCGGTGGTTCAGATTCTGTTTCAGCAAGGTCGGGTGCAGGAGGCCGAAGCCGAGTATCTGGCCTTGCCACCCGAGGACAAAACAAACTACGTCACACTGGCAATGGGTGGCTATCTGGCCCGCGCGCTGGGGGAGCAAGATCTGGCTATCACGCGCTTTGAAGCCTCGCTGGAGATCAACCCTGATCAGGAGGACCTACAGGAGGATCTGGCTTATACCTACCTGACTGCCTTTGAAAACAAGAAGGCTGCAGCTGCGTTCCGCAAGCGCATCGAAGTGCTGAACCAACAACAACTCGATATCTATGATCAAGACAAACTGGAACGCTTCCAGCGCCAGCTCCGTATACTGGAAATCCCGTTCAGTTTTCTGCTTTTCGACGGCGTGAGTCCCTCCCGCCAGGATGAAGAGAACGTCACCGGTGCCATTCTTGGCATCCCATCCAGTAGCCCGTTCGGATCTGTGGAGGCAGCATGGCGACCACCTGTGTTCGGCTATCAAAATGGCCGCACGTTTGAGTTCACAGCCCGTGTCCAGTGGCTCAACGAACGCTATAGCTTCCGGCCCAACCCGGATACGTTTCAAACAATTGTTGGCGCACGCTTCAAGCCTTTTATGAGCCAGAACCTGAAGATCGGTGTGGAGCGCTTCTTCAAGGGCGGAGATATTACCGAAGATAACTGGCTGGGGAGGGTGCTTTGGTCTTTCACCCGCGGCCACGATTTCCTTCCTCTGTACGATGAACGCACGGGATTACCAATCGAGAAAGAGCCTTACGTCAATCTGTACTTGGAAGGGGGCCGGTTCTTCGAAAAAGAGAAGACAATACTATTTTATGGTGATGGACGACTTGGCTACACTTTTAGGTTCGATCATAACCTGATTTTTTTCACCGTATGCCTATTCTATCGGAAGTGGAAACTGGAACTCCCAGATCAGCGCTGTGGCAATCGAAGCAGGGCTGGGTGCATCTTTGAAGTGGAGAGGTGTGTACACCGAGACCTATGGTGACCTGCTCCTGCTTGAAGTGTTTGGGCGTGTAGGACATGAAGTGTTAAACACCGATGATAGCCAAACCAGCAGAGTACTCTTTGGTCTCCAAGCAAACTTCTAAGCTCTTGTTTTTCGGGCTATTTTGCCTTGTTCTTTTCGCATTCATGATGCCCACCAAAGCCAGCGCACAAAGAGACTCCGGTCTTAAGGAATGTATTCCTATTAAATTGAGTTTCATACAACCCTGGGGTACGGATTATTTTCCTAGCCACCAGTTGTGGTACAGTGAACTTCTTTCACTTCAAAGACTTGGCGTTGATGAAGTCGTTTTTCAATGGGCCGTATGGGGCCCGGAATTAAGTCAGGACATCCAGCTACCAGTCTGGATGGAGGCCGCAGTCGCACAGGCCAAACAATCCGGCACAAAGATCTGGTTCGGCCTGCGTTACGATCCTTCATTCATTGAGAAGCTGAAGACGGAAGGACAGCCATACCTGAACAGGCGGCTTGAGGAAACAAGGTTGCTGGCTAATGCGTTGAAAGCACATATCCATCATTCAACGCATCCGGATGAGGTTTTTGCGGGCTGGTATATACCAGATGAAATCGATGGCAGATTGTTGTTGGATAGCAAGCTCAGACTGTTGCTCACCCAATACGCTACCCAAACCCGTGATGTGTTGCGAGAGGTGCTGCCGGGTCCGGTGGCTATTTCCGGCTACGCAGATTTGAAAGTGGAGCCACTTAAACTGGCTAGTCATTGGAACAACCTCATGTCGCGGTCCTCCATAGACATCTTATTTCTGCAAGACGGGCTAGGGGCCAAGCTTATGGAACCTAATTCCAGCCGCAGCTTACAGCGCGCAATCAGCTTAGCCTTCCGTGCACAGACCCATAGAGTCATTCCGGTAATCGAGATCTTTGAGATAGACCCAAGAACTGTAGAGTTCAGGACAATTCCGACCACTATGAACACCATGAAAAGCAGACTGGAGAATGCGCGCTCTGCGCCTGATCAGCCTGTGGCCTTGTTCTCATTATCCAGCCATGTCCTCAGGTTCGACAACAAACACAGCCGCGATATCGAAGAATTTTTGGCGCATAATGCTCAACTCTGTGGCAACACCGATGGATCAGATCCTAAGAATGAATAGGAAACACACAAAGATTATGGGAGCAGGGCCTGCAACGGTCTTATGCATCATCGGTACACGCCCGGAAGCCATCAAAATGGCACCGGTTATCGACGCAATCGCAAAGCGCCCAAACCTCAATGCCCACGTCCTCATGACGGGCCAGCACCGCGAGATCGCATCAAGCGCGCTGTTATCCTTTGACATACATAAGATCAACTGGCTCGATCTATCCGCTACCAGCCATAAATTGGCAGATCAGGCCGGAGAACTTCTCAAAGGCATCAGCGCGTATATTGTGCACCACAACCCCAGATACGCTCTTGTCCATGGCGACACAACAACAGGCTTCGTCGGAGCGCTTGCAAGCTTTTACAGTTCCGTGCCGGTCGGTCACGTTGAAGCAGGATTACGCAGCGGCAATTTACATGACCCGTTTCCGGAAGAAGCCAACCGGCGGCTGGCTGATCAGCTCTGCACAGATTGTTCGCACCCACAGCCATCGCCAGAGACAACTTACTGCGCGAAGCATCAGCCATGAGAAAATCCTCACCACAGGCAACACGGTGGTCGATGCTGTTCGTTATTTGGCGCAACGGATCAAACCATCACGCGAGCTCGATGAACTGAAGGACGTTCTAGCCCACAAAAACGATTGATACTGGTCACCACACACCGGCGTGAAAACTGGGGTGAACCTATGCGTAATATATGTCAGGCCATAAAGGACATTGCGGATGGTCATGACGATCTGCAAATCGTTCTGCCGGTGCATCCAAATCCAGCGGTCAAGGATGTGGTTGAATCTGTGCTCAAGAATGTCGATCGTGTCCATCTGGTCAATCCGCTGTCATACGAAGCGCTCATCGCATTGGAGCGTGACTCAGACCTGATCCTCACAGACAGCGGCGGCATTCAGGAAGAAGCTCCAGAGTTCGGAACGCCATTGCTGATCCTGCGCAAGACAACCGAGCGACCAGAAGCAATCACCAGCGGTCTGGCAAAACTCGTCGGTACATGCGAGCAAACCATCACCGAGGAAGCCAATCGCATCCTTAGGTCCAAAAGCGCCAAGCTCAACTACGAGAACCCGTTTGGCGATGGTCTGGCAGCACAGCGTATTGCAGACGCCGTCGAAAGCCACATAAACTCATGCGACTAGCACCAAACTCATCATTACATGTTTAGTTCCATAATCTACCTTATGCGTATTGGTCATATACGCGTGCCATGATGCCTTTGGTACAGCTGACAAGCATCAAATTGGCGCATACCGCATCTCAGCTCAAAGCTCAGCTACAAGGCTTTCGCAAGATTACACGACAGAAAGCAGCGCAGCGCTCGACCTAAGACCAGTCGAACCTGTCCATCAGCACAAGATGCGCACAATATAAGTAAATTCCGTAGTATTCATCGCCACTTGAGTACAATTTACAAACGTCAGGATCAAATAAAGGTACACATCACCATCTTCTAGGGAGTTAGCCTACCCTACCGGCACAACTCATTGACACTAATCTTAATTATCTATAATTTCCCTTAGGTAATAACGTAGGTAGTCATTGTATACTTGAGACTATCCAATAATAATTCATAATCTCTACATCCGGAAACAATAAAGATGAATAAAAGAGTACGTGTACCGGACAACGCACTCCATGCTGGGCGTCGTCGCTTTCTCAAAGGTACTGTTGCAGCTGGTGCCTTGTTAGGGACAAACCTGTCTGTATTTGGAACCAGTTTTGCCAGCAGCGGGCCGCAAGACGGAACGGTCACACTTATGGAGCCTGGTACCCAGCAGAAATTCGTCAATTCACTGCCGATCCCACCACGAATTTATGGGCATCCGGATACGCCGATCACGATCCTATCAGCGCCACAACTCAGTGGATGGGCTTGGTTGACAGTCGCGGTGAGCAACTAAAAACCTCCGTTTATGGCCTGGGCGTTGCAGGTCAGTTCACAACCCCTGGACCAACACTTATTGCACGGCAGAACGAGACCTTGCACGTCAACTGGCAAAACCAGCTGCCCAATGACAGGCCGCATCTTTTGCCCGTTGATACGAGTATGCACATACCTGATGTGAACTCTCCCGATGGTCAGTTCAGCGCTGAAAAACCAGTGGTTATTCACTTGCACGGCGGCCATAGTGAAGCCGATAGCGATGGCAATCCACTTGCCTGGTACACACAAGGCTATCAGTCAACGGGTCCCGCGTTCGTCAAGCAAGAATACCAATATGACAACACTCAGGAAGCCATGGGCGCATGGTACCATGACCATACAGTTGGCATGACCCGCCTCAACGTTCACGCCGGACTGCATGGCATGTATCTGATCAAGGATGACAATGAAGAGCGCTTGATCGAAAATGACATTCTGCCGTCAGATCACCACATGATTGATCTGTCCATCACAGACGTTTTGTTTGATGATCAAGGCCAGCTCTACTATCCCGGTTGGCACGGCCAACCCGTTAATCCAATTATACAAAAGGCCATTCAAGACACGTGGCCAAACCCGTCAATTCTGGATGAGTTCTTCGGAAATTTCATATTGGTCAACGGGATGGTCTGGCCGAAACTGGATGTGGAGGCCAACAAGTACCGCTTCCGCCTGCTCAACGCATCCAGTTCGCGTAGCTATGTGCTTGAGTTCGAAAACAAGATGCCGTTCTATCAACTCGGCTCCGATGGCGGATTTCTGGATAGGCCGGTTCGGCTGACCCAGCTGGTCATCAGCTGCAGAGCGTATGGATGTGCTGGTAGACTTCACAAAGGTCGCTGGGTCTCAGATCATTTTGCGAAACCACGGTCCGGAAATTCCATTCCGTGGCTTTGTCGATCCTACCGATCCGGAAAACGCAATCAAGCTTGTTTATAATGAGGATGGAGAGCGTCCGATCTCGGATGGACATGGCGGACTAGCCCCCATCGCCAATCCGGATAACACGGGCGTTATCATGCGTTTTGATGTGGCCGAGGCCAATGATGCGATCCCGCCGCAGGCGCCCAGTTCACTGAAAATGTGACTTTACGCACACCTCTGCAACAAATTCCAAGAGACGATGTCGCCGTTGTCAGACAGCTCATTATCTATCCGCAGGATGATGATCTGGGCCGCGAGCTGAACCTGCTTGGCACACCGGAATCCGGCTCCGTGTTCTTCATGGACCCAGTAACAGAAAATGTGGCCCTCAACACAACCGAGGTCTGGGAGGTCTATAACGCCACCGCTTCCGGGCACCCCATACACGTACATCAGGTGCAATTTGAAGTCATCGACCGTCAGGAATTCGACTGGGAATTCACGCCCCGCGAACAACCTCTGATGAACACCGGCAGGACCTTCGAAGGTGCTACCATCGAGCTTCAGGGCGTAAAGGGAAATCCGGTTCAGCCTCAGCCAAATGAACAAGGCAGGAAGGACACGGTCATTGCCCTACCTGGGCAGGTCACCCGCATCATTGCTCATTTCGACCTTCCCGGAGAATATGTATGGCACTGTCATATTATCACCCACGAAGACTATGACATGATGCGTAAATTCGTGGTGAGTTAGCCAACTTCCCTAAAGGACCCCGACAAAGAGAATGCCACAGCACGCACAAAGCGGCTGCGGCATTCATGGTCTGTGTTGGGCGATATGGCCCTAGAGATCCATCACGATACGGCCATCAATTTTGCCATTACGCATACGGTCGAAAATGTCATTGACGTTGTCCAGCGGTTCTGTGCTGTAGTGTGCCGCCACCAGCCTTCACCGGCAAACTCCAATGACTCACGCAGGTCATTTCGTGTACCCACAATGGAACCACGCAATGTTTTCCCATTGAGCACCATATCAAAGATGTTCAGCGGGAAATCTTCAGGAGGCAGACCAACAAGCTCATAGTGCCGCCACGAGCCAACATGCCAACCCCTTGCTGGAAGCTCTTACCAGCAACAGCCGTCACCAGCACACCTTCAGCACCACCGCCAGCTTGCACTTCAGAAACTGGATCGCACTTGAATGCATTCAGCGTCATATCAGCGCCCAAAGACTTGGCAAGCGCCAGCTTCTCATCTGCAATATCAACCGCGATCACATGCATCCCCATGGCCTTGGCGTACTGAACTGCCAGATGGCCAAGGCCGCCAATACCGGAAATCACCACGGTTTGTCCGGGTTTCGTCTCGGTTTCCTTTAGGCCCTTGTAGACCGTCACACCTGCGCACAAAATTGGCGCGGCTGGTACAAATTCAAGTTCTTTGGGCAGATGCGCCACGAAGTTCGGATCCGCCAACGCAAATTCTGCAAAACTGCCATTAACGCTGTAACCGGTATTCTGCTGCGATTCACACAGAGTTTCCCAGCCATCCACACAATGGCGACAGCAGCGACAAGCCGTGTGGAGCCAGGGAATCCCGACGCGATCCCCTTCCTTCACATGCGTTACGTTGCGCCCCTTCTCAACCACAATACCCACGCCTTCGTGGCCTGGAATAAAGGCTGGTGTTGGTTTGACGGGCCAATCCCCTTCAACAGCATGCAAGTCAGTATGACACACACCAGTGGCCTCAATCTTCACCAGAACACTATCATCGGTGACGGTTGGCTTCTCAACTTCACACACGTCCAAAGGTGCACCAAATTCGCGCACAACGGCCGCTTTCATCATAGACATGACGGGCTCCTTAAGCAGCTTTTCCTGCGCGGGCCACGGCGGCGCCAAAACATACAGGGAAAGCGAAATTCTCAGAAATACAGGCGGGGGTCGCCAGCATTTAAGAAGAGCCTAACAAACCGAAACCCAAGTAGAAAAGAGATGATATTTCAAGTATACTTCTGCGGTTAATAACGCGACATCACAGTCATTCAACCTTGAAAAAAACCAGCGCATTACTAAGAAAATCGCGTTGCAGAAACTGATACCTCAACCTGCACGTATCCATATAAAGTGAAATTACTTCAGTATCTTAGGTGAAATACCTAGCGTATTTACCCAGATGGGATGAAATGTTTTCCTCTAAACTAAACCCCTCCAGGAATCACCACAAGCCCCTACTCTTTGCCCAGACCTGCAAGTAGCTAAGCTTATAACAGTAAGTAATTTACTTGAATGACGGCAACTTGTAAGTATATATACTTAGAAAGGCATAAGGTAGATTATGGAATAACTTGTAATTATTATAGTATAACACAGAATTACTATGTATTCCATAAAGTAAACAAAAAGCGCGTCTGCAGAAAAACGGGCTCTCCAGCATCTTTACCAACACGCTGCGCCCACTAAAACCAATCGTGGGCTACGCCCGTAGCAAAACCCTGCAACATGCCTTGCAGGCAGGCTTTGAAAGCACCGGAAAGCTGACAGTCTGGCTCAAACCATACTCACCGAGACAACCCGGACTTTTCATCTCAGCGTAATAACGTCTTCAAGGCATCGGCCACAATGATCGTGGCGGCCTTCAGGTCAGAAAGCTGGAGGAGCTCATCAGCGCCATGAGCATTTGCCTCAAGAATGGAGCGCGGCCCTGCCCCGTAAAGCACGGTTGGAATACCCGCCTCCGCATAGTGGCGTGCGTCCGTATAAAGCGGTGCGCCAGTGGCTTCCAGTTCAATGCCCAAAACCTCATTGGCAGGCCATTTCAGCGCTTCTACCAATTTCTTGGCACCGGGCAGCTCGCGCAAAGGCTCAGCGAGCATGATACGCCGGCATTCTACTTCCACACCGCAATCCGCTGGCACCACAGATTCAATCAGCTCAATAAGCTGCTCTTCCACCTGCTCGCCGCTTTCTTCAGGATCAGTCGCCGGTCAATACGAAGCGAAACCCGATCCGGCACCACATTGGTGTTGATGCCTCCAGAGATCAGACCAACGGTGATTTGCGGTGAACCGATACCCTGCTGCTCACTGTGAACTGACTTCAAACGCTCCCGCTCGTCGTAAATCGCAGCAAGGACCGGCGTTGCTGCCTGCAAAGCGTCAGCACCATTTTCCGGCATCGCCGCATGGGCCTGACGGCCACGGAAAATGACTTCCATATGCAAACAGCCATTATGAGCTGTTATAGCAGCGTAGGAGAAACCAGCAGATATTGCATAGTCCGGCTTGGTCACCCCTTGTTCAAGAAGCCACTTAGGCCCAACAAAGCCTCCGGTTTCCTCATCATATGTCAGATGCAGTTCCACCGAGCCTTCCAACTCATCCGCATATTCGCGAAGTGCCAGAAGCGCAAAGGCGTAGGTGGCAAAATCCCCCTTGGAAACAGCCGCACCACGGCCATAAAGAGCACCATCTTCAATCTCGGCGCCATAAGGCTCCTTAGACCAGCCGTCGCCCGGAGGAACAACGTCCCCATGAGCATTGAGCGCAATCACCGGACCGAACCCATTACCGAATGTCTCGCGCACGATCAGGTTGGTAACGGACACCATCCCGTTCTGACGTACAAACGGTTCAGGTACCGGATGTTTTTCAACGGTAAAGCCAAGGCCTTCAAGCAGCTCGGCGGTCCGCAATGCGTGGCGCTCCGTATCCCCCGGCGGGTTATCGCTCGGCACCATGACCAATTCGCGTAAGAATTCAACCTGCTCCGCAAACCGGCTCTCAATCGCGGCCTTCATGAACATTCCCTTTGAAATTATTAGAGATCATAGTCCAATAGATAACTGTGATGGTTGCAAGCCTCTTATCAAACGCCATCGCATGTTCCCGTGGATTATTTCCCATCACGTAGCGGCAAAAAAAGCCGGAACAACACTTATCAGGAGTTGTCGACTGTTTCCTCATCACAGACAAGATCTTCCAGACGAAACCTGAAAATCCGGCATATCTGGCGAAGCGCTTCTGCAAGCTCATCATCGGCAGAATTTTGCAGGCGTAATTGAAAAGCTTCCAGTATTTGGTGCTTACTCGCCCCTTTCACTGCAAAAATGAACGGAAAGCCATAACGGGACTTGTAGGCGTCGTTAAGTTGGTTGAACCGGTGGTATTCATCATCACTCAGCTGGTCCAGCCCCACACCGGCCTGTTCTTTTACCGAAGCCGCGGCCATTTCCCCTGCCCGCGCCGCTTTCCCGGCAAGATCAGGATGCGCCCGGATCAACGCAATCTGGCCACCCTTGTCGGCCTTTTGAAGGGCCCGGACAAAGGCGTCAATTAAAGCCATCCGAGAGGTAAAAGGTGCTGACCGCTGCGCAACAACCGCCACCCATGGAGAATGCTCGGCCACATTGCCAAACACATCGACAAAGGCGTCCAGCGTAAACCGGTTCACCTCTTCTAAAGAATATGTCTTCATTCCAAACACCTCAGTGACGTTGCAACCATGCCCCCAAAAGCTCGCGCTCCTGTTTACTCATGCCAGTCTCGTTGCCCAAAGGCATGGCAGAGGAGCGAACCGCCTGCGCCATAATCAAAGCCTCATAACGACGCAAATCAGCAATGCTCTCCAGCTCAATATTCTTTGGTGCCTCCGAGAACGCCTCATTGCTCGGCGTTGCACTGTGGCAGCTCGCACAGTGGACCTGTGCAATCTCCAAGGCCCGAACATCGGAAACAGCCATTCCTCCGCCAAGTTTCGCAGGCGTCGTCACAATAACCGCAGCAATCAGGCTGACAGCCGCAACTGGCAACGCCACCAGAAGTTACCAAATTTATCATGGGCATCATGGCGATTGATGAAGTGCCGCACCATACCGCCCATCACAAGGATAAGCGCCACCACCAGAGCAGGCTGAGCATGACCCGTCAACAGCGGATAGTGGTTGGACACCATCAACAAAAGCACCGGCAGCGTCAGATAATTGTTATGAACCGAGCGCTGCTTGCCAATTGCCCCGAGCCTCGCATCTGGTTCACGCCCCGCCAAAAGTGCCGCTACAATCTTCTTCTGGTTTGGAATAATCACCATAAACACGTTGAAGGCCATAATGGTCCCGATCAGCGCGCCCACATGGATCAGAACGCCCCGGCCTGAAAAGACCTGCGCATACCCATAGGTCGCCGCCAGAATGATCACCAGCAGGCACCCTGCCAACAAGGGCGTGTTTTGCCCGATGGGAGAACGGCACAACCGATCATAAATCAGCCAACCGGCCAGAAGAGATACAACCGAAATCGAAATCGCCTCGGCTGGCAAAAGCCGCATTACCTCAGGATCAATGAGATAAACCGAAGCATTGAAATAGTACTGAACCGTTAGGAGTGCAAAACCGGAAACCCAGGTGAGATAGGCATCCCACTTATACCAGATCAGGTCTTTCGGCAGTTCCTTGGGGGCAACCATGTACTTCTCGACATTATAGAAGCCGCCGCCATGAACTTCCCATGCGCTACCTAAAATGCCGGATGCCTGCCCTTCCCGTTTACGCAAGGAAAGGTCGAGTGCCATGAAATAAAACGAGGTCCCAATCCAGCCCACGCCCACAATCAAGTGAAACCAGCGGAAAAGCAGATTGAGCCATTCACTAAGGAAAGTGGCTGTCATTGTCTTGTTCTTTTATGTTCAATTGAAATAGGTGGGCAGTGGGAGTTGTCCCCCCACTGCAAAATTTGAAAAGAGCACCATAAAAACAGCAGTACTCTTTTAAAACTAAGCTGTACTGAGCTTAGTTAGGCAGCTGGTCGTCGATGCCCTTGACGTAAAAGTTCATGGAAAGCAGAGACGCATCGTCAGCAGTTTCGCCTTCGTTCAAGAACACAGAGCCATCCTGTTTGGTAATTGGGCCAGTAAATGGCTGCAATTCACCGGATTCGATGGCTGCAAGTGTTTTGGCAGCTTCATCTGCAACATCCTGCGGGATGTTGGTGAATGGTGCGAGGTGAACCATATCAACGTCAAGACCACCCCAGACGTCCTGGCTCTCCCAGGTACCATCCATCACGGCCTGTACGCGGGAGATGTAATAGGAATCCCAGTAATCAACGATCGCGGTTGCTGTGCGTTTGGCGCAAACTTGATCATGTCAGATGCCTGACCAAAGCCCATGATTCCGCGCTCTTCAGCAACTTGCAAAGGTGCCGGAGAGTCAGTGTGTTGCACCATGATATCAGCGCCCTGATCGATCAGGCTTTTGCAGCATCTGCTTCACGGCCCGGATCGTACCAGGAGTTCACCCAGATGGTCTTGATCTTGAAGTCAGGGTTCACAGACTGCGCACCCAGCATGAAAGAGTTGATGCCACGCACAACTTCAGGATCGGGAAAGACCCGATGTAACCGGCAGTACCGGTCTTGGAGATCTTGGCCGCAATCTGACCGATAATATAACGCCCTTCATAGAAACGAGCGCCATAAGTGGCAAGGTTCTTCCTTGCTTGTAGCCAGTTGCATGCTCAAATTTCACTTTCGGAAACTTGCGCGCAACCTTCAAGGTTGGGTTCATGTAGCCGAAGGAAGTTGTGAAGATCAGGTCGTGACCAGAACGTGCCAGACGCTCAATCGCACGTTCCGCATCCGCACCTTCCGGCACGCTTTCGATATAGGTCGTTTCAACTTTGTCGCCAAAGTGCTTTTCAAGCGCCAGACGGCCTGATCGTGCTGATAAGACCAGCCGTGGTCAGAAACCGGACCAACATAGATGAAACCCACTTTCAGTGGATCAGCAGCAACGGAAGCCCCAGTGGAAAGACCAAGTGCAACTGCAGCAGTTGCCGCCAGTTTAAAGATAGTGCGCATTATGCGCTCCCCCTTATAGGTTGACCTGCACTCCAGCCGCGCAACGCCCTGACAAGCGCGGCGGAATGCTCTTTAAAGAACCAGATGAACGACAGCGCCAAGCAAACACGATAGGAACAAACCCGAAGCCCGTTCTGCGCATTTGTGCGCTATCAAGTTGTTTCCTGCGTTTTTTTGTATCTCGCAAAAAAATGCGATCTTTTATTTCAGTGCGGGCAGGTTTCCGCGATCTGCACAACGATGCCCCTTGATTTGACCGGCAATACCAAGGTCTCTGTTGTCTTTTGCGCTCGCCCTCAATTCCAGGAAGGTCGAGTAGTGCAATCTGGCCAATGCCACTGAAGGGGCATTGGCCAAAACAGTTCTTTCTAGCGATCCGGCACAAACGGCTTGCCCAGACAGGCCGGTGTATTCACCTTGGCCAGCGTCTTGCTGCGTGAAATAATGATCAATACGATAATGGTCGCCAGGTACGGCAATGCAGACATGAGCTGCGTAGGCAAAGCGATGCCGGCAGCCTGCGCATGGAACTGCAAAATGGAAACAGCCCCAAACAGATACGCCCCAACCAGTACCCGCGCCGGACGCCAGCTGGCAAACACCACCAGAGCCAGCGCAATCCAGCCACGCCCTGCCGTCATGCCTTCAACCCACTGCGGGGTATAGATCAGCGACAGGTAAGCACCCGCCAGACCGGAACACGCACCACCAAACATCACCGCCAGATAGCGCACCTTGATAACCGAATACCCAAGAGAGTGCGCCGAGCCGTGGTTGTCGCCAACCGCGCGGATGATCAAGCCGGAACGGGACCTGAACAGCACAAAGTAAACCGCAATCACAAGACCATAAGAGGCGTAAACCAGAATATCCTGATTAAACAGAAGCGGCCCGATGAACGGGATAGCTGACAGACCCGGTATGGCAATCGGCTCTAGACTAATACCCGGTTGGCCAATAAATGCCTCACCGACCATACCCGAAAGCCCGAGCCCCAGAATAGTCAGAGCAAGGCCCGTCGCCACCTGATTGGTCATCAGGTTCAGCGTCAAAAAGCCAAACAGCAAGCTCATCGCAACGCCGGCGATCATGGCAGCCACAATGCCCATATACGGGGAGCCAGTCGCCTGTGTTGCTGCAAAGCCCATCACAGCGCCCACAATCATCATCCCCTCAACCCCAAGGTTGAGCACACCGGAACGCTCCACCACCAGCTCACCAATTGCAGCAAGCAACAGCGGTGTGGAGGCGGTGATGATCGTCAGAAGAACAGCTTCAATCATGGAAAGATCAGACATTGGCTGCCTCCTTCACCCGGTTGGCGTTGGAAACAAATTTGAACCTGTAAAGAATGAGCGTGTCACACGCGAGCACGAAGAACAGCAGCATCCCCTGGAAGACACGGGTGATCTTGTCAGTCAGCCCAAGGCTCACCTGAGCAGCTTCGCCGCCAATGTAAGACAGCCCCAACAACAACCCTGCAAACAAAATGCCGATAGGATTCAAACGGCCAAGAAACGCCACGATAATTGCCGTAAAGCCATAGCCCGGAGAAATAACAGGCGTCAGCTGCTCAATGGAGCCAGACACTTCCGCCATGCCCGCAAGTCCCGCCAAGCCGCCAGAAACGAGGAACCCGAACCAGACAACGCCTTTGCTGGAAAAGCCCGCAAAGCGGCCAGCACGAGGTGTCTCGCCCATTACTTTAATCTCAAAGCCCTTGAGCGTACGCGACAACATCCACCAGACCACCAGAACAGCAACAACGGCAAAGATCATGCGATATGCAAACGCCCTTCACCGATCTTCGGCAGAACGTGCGCCGCATCAAAAATCCGGCTTTCCGGAAAATTGAAGCCATCCGGATCACGCCATGGACCACGGACAAGAAAATCAAGAATGTACTGCGCGATGTAAACCAGCATCAGACTGGTTAGGATCTCGTTGGTCCCAAACCGAACCTTCAAGAACGCGGGAATAGACGCCCACGCCATACCGCCCAACATGCCCATCAAAACCATCAGTGGCAGCGCCATTGGCCCCGTGAAGTCATAAAACAGCACCGGAATGATGGAACCACCCAGCGCACCCATGGTGAACTGACCTTCAGCACCAATGTTCCATGAGTTGGACAGGAAGCAGACAGACAAACCAACCGCAATCAGGATCAAAGGCCCGGCTTTTACCAACAACTCTTCAATGGACCAGCTGGTTGTCAGCGGCTCGATGAAATAGGCATAAAGTGCTTCAACAGGGCTGTACCCCATGCTGACAAACAAGATGGAGCCGCACACAAGCGTCAGGCCAATGGCAATCAGTGGAGAAACAACGGTCATCAGCTGAGAGTGTTCAGCGCGTTTTTCTAGTTCAATACGCATGGGTCTCAACCTCTTTCACCTTGGAGGAGGAAGCTTGCTCTTCACCCATACCAGCCATCAAAAGGCCAATTCGCTCACGGGTCATGTCAGCAGCAGGCTCTGCTGCTGAAAGCTCACCGCGTGAAATCACAGCAATCCGGTCAGCAACCTCGTAAATCTCGTCAAGATCCTGAGAGATCACCAAAATGGCAGACCCACTGCGCGCCAGATCAATAATCGCCTGACGGATCAATGCAGCAGCCCCCGCATCAACGCCCCATGTCGGCTGGTTGATCACAAGAACCTTCGGCGCTCTGTCCAGCTCACGGCCAACCACAAACTTCTGCAGATTGCCGCCGGAGAGCGAACGCGCCTCTGGATTATCGTGGGACATACGCACATCGTAAGTTGCGGTGATGCGCTTTTCCATTTCCGTTGCAAGCTTCTGATTCAGCATGCCATACCGGATCAACTCAGGATCAGACTTGTAACGGGTCAGTAAAATATTATCGGAAAGGACAAAGCCCGGAACCGCCCCGTGCCCCAAGCGCTCTTCAGGAACAAACGCCGAGCCAAGCAAACGGCGGGCGTTGATCTTGCGCTTGCCAACTGGCACCCCGCAAATCTCAACGGCATAGGCGTCCTTAACCTGCGTTTCACCGGTGATGGCATCAAACAGCTCGCTTTGACCGTTTGCCGCAATACCAGCCACAGCAACGACCTCGCCGCCGCGCAGCTGCAGATTGATGTTCTTGAGCGCAATACCAAACGCACCATCCGATGGCAGCGACAGGTTGCGCAATTCCAGCATCACATCACCCGCTGCGCTTCAGTTGAGCTTGCCGAAATGTCATGCACATCGCCGCCCACCATCATGCGGCAAGGCTGGCTGGTGTTTCCTTGGCAGGATCACACTCGCCAACCACACGGCCATGACGCATGATCGTAGCGTGATGACAGATCCGCTTCACTTCCTCCAAACGGTGGGAGATGTAAAGGATCGCACAACCTTCAGACGCCAGACGCTGCAACGTGACAAACAGCTGATCTGCTTCCTGCGGCGTTAAGACCGACGTCGGCTCGTCCATGATGATGAGACTGGGGTTCTGCAAAAGGCAACGCACAATTTCAATACGCTGACGGATGCCAACCGGGAGATCTGCAACAAGCGCTGCTGGGTCCAGTGGAAGGCCATACTTTTGGGAAACCTCAGAAATACGTCTGGAAAGAGCCTCAATTTTTTCGCCCTTTGGCAGGGCCAGCGCGATATTTTCAACCACACTCAGCGCTTCAAACAAGGAGAAGTGCTGGAACACCATTCCAACGCCCAGTTTTCGGGCAGCAGCAGGGTTCGAGATCGAAACCCGTTTCCCCTTCCACAGGATCTCTCCCGCGCCTGGCTCAAGAGCGCCGTAGAGAATTTTTACGAGCGTGGATTTCCCCGCTCCGTTTTCGCCAAGCAGCGCATGAATTTCGCCCCGCTTGATGACAAGATCGACAGTGTCGTTCGCTAGAATATCGCCAAATCTCTTGGTGATACCCTTGGCTTCTATGAGATCCGCGCCCTCTGCCACCGAGCTGGATCTCTGCCCATTTTCCATCGTGTTACCCGTTCCCCAACAAAAAATCAGATCAAGACGTTCTCCTTGAGCCTAAGAAGCAAAACGAAAGCCTCCCTGAGCATTGCTTATTTGTTTCTCCTTGACCACTAGAAGTTGAGCGGCAATGGAAATTGCAATATCAGACGGCTTTTTGCTTTTAATCTCAGTAATTCCGACCGGACAAACAAGCTGTTTGCTCTGCGCCTCCGATATTCCGGAGTCTTTGAACCGTTTTAGTGTTCGCGCGCGCTTGGTTGCACTGCCTATCAATCCAATAAATGCCAGATCAGTCTTCGAACAGCAGCATCTACTATAGCATGATCACGTTTATGATCATGGGTCATTACGATGACAAAGTTTCCCGGCTCAAGGTTTTTTTACGATGACTTGGGGCTCGTTTAGATGAATGCAGCGGATATTGGAAGGTAGATATTTAGGAAAAATTTCATCACGTTCATCAATCCAACTGATCTTGAAGCCCAAAGGGGCCATCGCAAGCACCAATGCCTTGCCAACATGCCCTGCACCAAACAGATAAAGATGGGGTCGGTCCTCCCCGAACCTTTCCGTCAATTTACCTTGATTTAGAACAATTTCTGCTGATTCGGAGCTGCTCATTACGGCAGGTAATACATGCCTTTCAAGCGGCCCGGAACTGCAAGTATTTGCAGTGGTTGAAAAAAATTCCCACACATTCTTTTGTGGAAAAGTCTTGTGCAATATCACGGAAATTGAGAAAAAAATTGCTCAAATGCAATCTCAACGCGGCCACCGCAGCACTGTCCAAGGTCTGGACCAAGCGCATAAGATCGGGTTTGGAAGTCCACAGAATCGCTCTTCATCAATGAAACAGCTTCATGCAAAACATCAAATTCGAGCCGGCCGCCGCCGATAGTTCCCTTAAAAGACATGTCAGGACGCACAACCATCCGCGCGCCGACCTCACGGGGAGAAGATCCGGCAACATTCACGATACTCACCAGAACGCATTGACCGGTAGCATCAAGAGCAGACAGAACCTCACCCCAAACCAACATCACGCACCCTCTCCCGCTTTGATCGCTTTGACAGCTTTCAAGATCGCTTCAGGCGTTGCAGGCGCATCCAGTTTCGGCAAAACGCCCTTATTGAGACTGGAGATCGCATCATTGATCGCACAAAACACCGAGATCGGTAGCATGAGTGGCGGCTCCCCAACCGCCTTCGAACGGTAAATGGTCGGCGCCGGATTGCCCTCACTTTCATAAAGGGCCACGTTGAAAATCTCTGGCACATCGAAGGCCGTCGGGATTTTGTAGGTCGAGGGCGCATGGGTCTTCAAATGACCAGCCTCATCGAACCAAAGTTCCTCCGTGGTCAGCCAGCCCATCCCCTGCACAAAACCACCTTCAATCTGCCCTATATCCAGCGCTGGGTTGAGCGACGTGCCAACATCATGAAGCACATCCACCCGCTCCACTTTCATCTCACCCGTCAGCGTATCAATCACCACCTCAGAACAGGAGGCACCATAAGCATAGTACAGGAACGGATTCCCCTTCACCTGCGCCCGATCCCAGACGATTTCCGGTGTCTTGTAGAAGCCGGAGGACGACAAATGAATGCGGTGCTCATAGGCTAGCTGGGCCAGCGCTTTGATCGATATCTTCGCTTTCCGCCAATCAGCATTTGGTCATCACGTAAAGTGATGTCCTCTTTAGACACGTCAAAGTGCCCTGCGGCAAATGTTTTAAGCCGGCCAACAATTTCACGGCAGGCAATGGCCGTCGCCATGCCATTGAGATCCGCACCGGACGAGGCCGCCGTTGGCGAGGTATTCGCCACCTTGGATGTGTTGGTCGCCGTAATCTTCACTTTACTCAGGCTGACACCCATTTCGGTTGCCGCAATCTGAGCAACCTTCTGATAAAGACCCTGCCCCATCTCCGTGCCGCCATGGTTCAAATGCACCGACCCGTCACGATAAAGATGCAGGAGCGCCCCGGCCTGATTCAGATGCGTCAGGGTAAAGGCAATGCCGAATTTCACCGGAGTGAGCGCAATCCCTTTTTTTCAGTACTGTATTTTCAGTGTTAAATGCCTCAACCGCTTTACGGCGCGCCCGGTAATCAGAACTGTGTTCCAGTTGGTCAACCAGCTTCGCCAAAACATCATACTCATCCACCGACTGACCATAGGGCGTGGTATTGGCACCTTCGCGATAAAAATTCGCCTTGCGCACGTCCAATGGGTCCAGCCCAGCCGGATCGCAATTCCATCCATCAAACGTTCACAGGAGAGCATCCCCTGCGGGCCGCCGAACCCGCGAAACGCCGTATTGGAAACTGTGTTTGTTTTCAGACGCTTGGATCGGATAAGCACCTGCGGATAATAGTAACTATTATCGGAGTGGAACATGGCACGGTCATTGATCCCGAGCGACAGATCCGCCGAGCAGCCGCATCGGGAGTTCAGTTCGATTTGAGCCGCCTCAATCTTGCCCGATCCATCATAACCAGCTGCCAGATCGACCATAAAGTCATGACGTTTTCCTGTCAGGATCATATCGTCATCGCGGTCCAGCCTGCACTTGCAAGGCCGCCCCGTCGCATAAGCGGCAAGCGCCGCCAGCGCAGCCCATTGATTGGCCTGAGCTTCCTTACCGCCAAACGCGCCGCCCATACGCCGCACTTCTACCGTCACCGCACCGTCATCAAGACCAAGCACCTTGGCAACAGTGTGCTGCACCTCTGTCGGGTGCTGGGTGGAAGATTGGACAAGCATGTCCCCATCTTCACCGGGAAATGCAAAAGCGACCTGTCCCTCAAGATAAAAATGCTCCTGCCCACCCATCACCAGACGGGTTTCCAGCATTCGCTCTGAGCGCTCGATAATTTGCTCTGGTGAACCACGGCGAAATTCATAATCAGGCAGAACGGTCTGCTCCGCCTTAAGCGCAGCGGCAATGCTCAAAACCGGCGTTTCATCTTCAACTTCGATCTGCGCCAGCCGCACAGCTTTGCGGGCTTGCAGCGTGTCTCAGCCACCACAAGAAAGATCAGCTGACCATGAAACACAATCCTGTCCGTCGCCAGAACCGGATCATCTCCGGCGACAGGCGAGCAATCATTCACACCCGGAATGTCAGAGGCATCCAACACAGCCACAACACCTGGAGCCGCCCTAACTGCGCTCAGATCAACCTTCGTGATCCGGCCACACACTACATCTGCCGCATACCCAGGCGCCACATGCAGCGTGCCATGAGGCTCGATAATGTCATCCACATAGGTTGCCTTACCAGACACATGCTTTTGCGCACTATCATGTTTAAGCGGCTTTCCAACCACCTGAGACGAAGACGAGCGTTTCTTGGTTTTTTTCAAGAAGATCAGCTGACATGTGCGCCTCCCGTATCCAGTTCACGTTGCCCGTGGACCCGCGTGTGTTGGCTGGACTTTGCAGCTATCTCCACAAGAGCTTTCTCCAAAAGCCCACACGCCACATCACGCCGGTAAGAGGCCGAGGCCCGCATGTCACTAAGCGGGCTGAAATCATTCTCAATAGCGCTCAGCGCCTGCTTCCAGCTGTCAGGATCATGAAGCGCTGCCCCCACAAGAGCCGCTTCAGCTCCACTTGCTCGTTTGGGGATGCCCGCCATACCGCCAAATGCAATACGTGCGCTCTCAACCACGCCTTCTTTGACGCTCAGATAAAACGCAGCCATCACCGCAGAAATATCCTGATCAAAGCGCTTGGAAATTTTATAAGCCTAAATTGTTCATCCTCAGCCAGACGCGGCACACTGATCGATGTCAGCACTTCACCCTCAGTGATATCCTGCTTGCCATAGTCGAGGAAGAAACTCTCCAGCGGCAGAGTGCGCCGACCGCGATTGCTTTGCAGCTCGATTTCTGCCCCAAGAGCAATCAGCATCGGCGGCATGTCCCCGATAGGCGATCCGTTGGCAATATTCCCGCCAACCGTCCCCGAGGCACGCACCTGCTTGGAGCCGATCCGGCTGATCACCACATCAAGATCAGGATCAATGGACTTCAGGAATTCTTCCGCAACCGTATAGGATGCGCCCGCACCAAGCCGGATGCCTTGCTCATCCTCATAACATGTGCTCAAACCAGCCACCCGGCCCAGATAAATAATCTTCGGCAGATCACGCAGATCTTTGGTCACCCAAAGTCCCACATCCGTTGCGCCGGAAAGTAGCGTGGCATCAGGATGTTTGCCATAGGTCTCCAGCAGACTTTGGAAGCTGCAAGGCACAAAGAAAAACCGCTCATGATTGCCCACACGGATATCCTGCGCATCATGAAGCTCAGCCAGTTTGACTTCAGTCTCCGCCGCTCGGGCAGCAAAAGCATCGTTCAGCCAGCACTGCAAGCGTCCAACGCCGCATCCACAATCGGCCTGTACCCCGTGCACCGGCACAAATTACCCGCAAGCCACGTATTCACATCTTGCCGCGTCAATCCCGGCGTGTTGGCGTGATAAAGCGTAAACAGGTTCATCACAAAACCCGGTGTACAAAACCCGCATTGCGAGCCGTGAAGGTCCACAAGCGCCTGTTGCACAGGGTGAAGCCCGTCCGGCCCTTCCAGATCCTCAACCGTAACCAACTCACAGCCATCAATCTGCCCAAGCATTAAGATGCAGCTGTTCACCGGCTCATACACCAGCTTGCCATCGCGCAAACGACCAAGTGCTACGGTACACGCACCGCAATCGCCTTCATTACACCCTTCCTTAGTGCCGGTGGAGCGTTCCTGAAGCCGCAGATAGTCGAGGAGCGTGGTCGTCGGCTCAAACCGGTCCAACTCAACCACTTTCCCTTTACGCAAAAAAAACGGAGTGTCGTACGCATCAGCTCAGCTCCCCCTATACGTGGTGTAGCCAAACGGAGAGAGCAAAAGCGGCACATGGTAATGGCTGTCGGTATCCGCAACACCAAAGCGAATGGGAACAACATCAAGGAAAGCGAGTTCAGGAAGAGACAAGCCTTCACCGCGCAGGTAATCGCCAGCATGAAACTGAAGCTCATAGGTGCCGGCACTCAGGCGATCACCCTCAAGCAACGGCCCATCCACACGCCCATCAGCATTGGTTATGAACTGACTGAGTTTTGTGAAGCGGTCGCCGTCCACACGCAGCAGCACAACCCGCAGCCCCGCTGCAGGTTTTCCCTGAGCACTGTCCAAAACGTGGGTGGTTAAACGCCCCATAGTTTCCTCGCCTGCAAAATAACATCTACATCAGATGTTGATATATAAGTGAAACTACAAGGTGCACTCATTTGAGTGATAACAAAAGAACAAAAAAAGAGCACTCACCGATGCTATTTAAGCAACAGACGGTGAAAGGATCTTTTCTAAACTTGCTACAGTTTGTTGAACAAATATGTCTGGTGCCAATGCAAGGCCGCGCAAAGACGAGGTAATGACGCAAAAATGCGCCTGCGCCAGTTGCTCGTCACGAAGCGGTTTGAACAACAGCCTATTGCTTGCCAGCTCTTCTTCAAGCCCAACCGATGTTTGAAACGCAACCATTTCGCCTGAACGCACCAAATGCTTCATGAACCGCAGAGAGTTCGCCTCCACACTGCTCTGCCGACTGATCGAACCATGAGAAAGTGCTACATCCAGCTGTGACCGGATCGAGATGCCCGGTGCTGGCAGCGCAATCGGATACTCGAAACACTGCGCAAGGCTGAGCTGGTCTTGCCCTGCCAAAGGATGGCTTGGCGCAACAATCGCCCCGATTTGCAGCGATTTCTTGTAGGTCACATTGAGCGCATCTGTGTCCGGCGGTTCAAACGTAAAACCAACATCCACTTCGGCTTTCTCAACAGCCTCAACAACCCGCTCTCCGCCCATCACCTGAACGTCCACGTGAATGCCGCTATGCTCCTTATGGAAACGGGCAATCACCTCAGGCAAAAGCGCTTCGGTCACACTTTCAACCGTTGCAATAGAAACCACACCGCGCCGTAACCCTTTGAGCGCATCAAGTTCGGCGCCGGTGGCTTCCAGATCAGACAGGGTACGCCGGATGTGCGCGAGCAGAATATCGCCTGCAGGCGATAGCCGGATCCCGCGCCCCACACGTTCAAACAGCTCCATTCCCAGCTGTTTTTCCAGCCCCAGTATCTGCCTGTTAACTGCGGATGAGGCCACATTGAGCTTGCGTGCCGCCGCCCGGATGGAGCTTTCTTCTGCAGCTGCAGCAAAATAGCGAAGCGCTGGGCCGTAAAGATACCGCGACCGGTCCATCTGCTCTCCCTGTATTCAGTTTCACCCGACCTACGGGATAATGACAGTTGTTCCGGTGGTTTTACGTCCTTCAAGGTCTCTGTGCGCCTGCGCCATGTCCTTTAGGTCATAACGCTGGTTGATCTCGATTTTGACAGTTCCATCCGCAATTACTGAGAACAGATCAGCAGCCGTTTCCTCAAGTTCCCAACGCTCGGCGACATAATGAAACAGGCTTGGACGGGTCGCAAACAATGACCCTTTTTGCCCCAACAAGGCAATATTCATGTCCTGTATCGGACCGGAAGACTGACCAAAGGTACACCACATCCCACGCGGACGAATGCAATCAAGCGAGGCCGGGTATGTATCCTTGCCCACACTGTCATAAACCACATCGCAAAGCCGACCGTCTGTAATCGCGCGCACCCGCGCAACCCAATCCTCGGTCTTGTAGTTGATCACATATTCATAACCATGAGCCGCAGCCAGACGTGCTTTTTCTTGAGAGCTGACAGTACCAATAACAGTTGCCCCAAGAGCAGATGCCCACTGTCCGGCAATCAAGCCAACCCCGCCAGCCGCTGCATGGAAGAGCAGCGTCGTATCCGGCGTAACCCGAAATGTCTTTTTAAGCAGATAGCACGCTGTCATGCCTTTCAGCATCGAACACGCCGCCTGCTCGTCACTCACACCGTCAGGGATTTTGACAAGAGCACTGGCGGGAATGTTTCGTTCCTGAATATAAGCACCCAGCGGCCCTGCATAGGCAACCCGATCCCCCACAGCAAGATTGTTCACCCCTTCACCAAGCGCAACAACAACACCTGCACCTTCATTTCCAGGAATAAACGAGCTGCCCCCCGGAGCTGGATAAAGGCCGGAGCGGAAGTAAGTATCAATGAAATTGAGACCAATGGCAGTGTGGCGAATGCGAACTTCACCCGCCTTCGGCTCTGGCACATCAACCTCCTCATAGGAAAGAACGGAGGGATCACCAGCTTTTTTGACGCGTACGGCCCAGACCATTTTATTGCTCCTTTAGAAACATCAGCTGCGGAGTTTGACCAGATTGCCCGCAACTTGCAAGCAACTTGACCCAAACATACCATCTAAGCAGAAATACGAAGCCTAAAAAAACAAAACGCCCGACCAAAAGGCCGGGCGCAAAACAAGCAGTGATTCTAAAGGATGTCAGAGCTTTCGAAACACCTGATGCACCGCACCAACGCAAAACAGATAAAGACTGGTCACGGCAATCAACGCAAACAGCCAGCTTTCAATCGCAAAGTCCTGATAAAGCGCCAGAGCAAGTGCGGCACTCCAGATCGTGATAACGCTCAGGGTCAACAAGCGCCACTTGGCGGTGCGTACCGGATGCACAAACTCAACGGGCGTAAAGGTAAGAACCGAGCACAGCGCCACCATGCCGATAATGATCCATGCCGGCGACTGCAACACAACCAGCACCACAATCACCATGTTCCAGACACCAGGAAAGCCTAGGAAGCCACCGGATTCAGTCTTCATATTACCGTCAGCAAAGTAAATTGCGCCGGTAAAGACAATGACTGCACCAGACAACAATCCCCAGAACTCGGAGAGCAATCCGCTTTGATAAAGTGCAAATGCAGGCAGGAAAACATAGGTGGAATAATCGATCACCAGATCCAGAATCACCCCGTTCCAGCGAGGCAGGCGTGTCTGGATAAGAAATTTCCGAGCTAAAGGACCATCCAACCCGTCGACAACAAGTGCCACCCAGAGCCAGAAGAACATCATAGGCAAATTGCCGTTCGCTCCAGCGACAAGCGCAAGCAACGCAATAGGTGCCCCCAATGCGGTGAGTACATGAATGAGGAACAGTTGGGGGTTTGTCTGACCGGTCAACTTGGGTCCTTTGTTATTCTTTAAGTGATGGTACCACTTAGAACAATCTATCGCCCAAAGCTTCAATAAGAGGTAAGTCTGCTTGAGCGAAATATATGTTTGCACCGCCCCATAGCAGAAGTGCGATACCTATTCCATAGCTTGTAAACGGTGTTTTGCTCTTTTTTTCAAGTGTCATTATGAGCCCAAGCAGCGCGATCCAGATAATATTCATGATTCCCACCGCAAACATAAGCACCATAAGTGCCAGCAGCAGCCCAGACAGTACAAACCTTGTTCCACCCCAAATTGGAAGGCATTTTGCTTCTGCTCACCGGAATGCACCGCCAACGCAATATTCGGCGTCCGGCACCGGTCAAGGCAGGCCTGTTTGGCAGGCGTAACTGATAGATTGCAGCTGCAAAAACCGTTGTGATCGTCAGTGTAGAGAAAACCGGCAACATCATCGGGCTCAGCACGCCCAGTTGATGCAGAACACCTTGCGCAACCGTGGCCACAGCAGAAAACGCCGCCCAGACTGACAGATATCCGACTGCCACCACATAAATGGACTTATCGCCACGAGCTTCATGATATGTTTGCAGCATTGGCATAGCGCTTGGCAACATCATCGCCAACACCATCATGAACCACATCACAAACAGCAGAAAGTAGTCGTAAAGCCCCATATTCGCCAGTCCAGGCATGCCAAACGCTTCCTGAGCCAACGGCAAACAAAGGGAGGCCAACTGCATACGCACATGTTCCGGCAGGCCTTTGAACATGTTGAACTGATTGAACAGCTCCATGCCCGGCCCCATCTCGCCCATATCCATGCGCGCGATCATGTCCAGCACCATCGCCCCCAGATAAAGCCAGCCCAAAACCACCGCACCACCCAAAAGGATATAAGGGAGCCGGTAGGACAACTGAAAATCCGGTTTTGGATTGGTAGTTGACATAAACAACCTCTAAATCAATCAGAAACCGCAAAATTCAGCGGTTCTGGAGCCTGAGCACTTCATGCAGCTTCTCTCATAGACCAGTACTAGTCCCAATGCGACATTGATTTAGTTCAAATTTAAGTTGGCGGCTGCGACATGATGAAGCTGGCACAGACAAAGCTATTTCCCTTTCATTGGGGGACTATCCGCGTGTAGCACCTTGAAACCGATAGGTTTTATCCCCTAGATACTCGGGTAATAGAACGCAAACTGAATGCGGAATGAGAAAATGGCAGCCAATCTTGCAACTAACAGCCCCAAAGGCAAAAGTAAAGGCCTCACACCTGCGCAGGAAAAGACCTACGATTGCGCTGTAATTGGCACCGGCCCAGCAGGTATGATCGCAGCACTCGCCCTTGCTGGCAGTGGACTGGAAACCGTCCTTGTCGGACCTCCGGTCAACTTCAACGACGCCCGCACCACCGCGCTGATGGATGCCTCACGTCAGTTTCTTGACAACATCGGCATCTGGCAAGACCTGCGGTCCGCATTCACGCCACTCGAAAAGATGCGCCTGATCGACGGTACAGACCGCCTAATACGCGCACCGGAAACCACCTTCTCTGCAGCAGAACTGGATCTGCCTGCCTTTGGCTACAACATCCTCAACAAGGACCTGAACCGCATTCTGTTTGATCTTGTGCAGAAAAACGAGCTTATTGAGCTTGTCGAAGATACGATCAAAACGGTCAAAGGCAACGATCACAAAGCCATCATTGAGCTGAGCAACACACCCAACCTGAACTGTCAGGTGGTGATCGGCGCAGATGGCCGCAACTCTGTCGTCCGCCGCTCTGCAGGCATTGAAACCAAGAACTGGAAGTACCCTCAGGCGGCCCTCGTTCTCAACCTCAAGCACGACCTGCCACACTTCAACATTTCCACCGAGTTCCATCGCAAAACCGGCCCATTCACCATGGTCCCCTTGCCGGGCAAGACCTCTTCATTGGTCTATGTGGAAACGCCCGAGCGAGCGGAAGAGCTGAACAACTACAAAGACGAAGCGCTTGAGGCAGAGCTGGAAAAGCTCAGCCAATTCGTTCTGGGCTCCTTGAAGCTGGCAAGCCCGCGCCAAGTCTATCCGCTCTCCGGCCTGACAGCCGTGCACATGAGCGGCAACCGCTCCTTGCTCATGGGTGAAGCCGCCCACGCCTTTCCGCCAATTGGCGCACAAGGCCTGAATCTGTCTTTACGCGACGTGGCGGTTGCCACCGAGTTGCTGGGCAAAGCAAAACATACCAAGGCCGACATGGGTCGGCAGAGCTGTTGCAAAAGTATGACCGCAGCCGCAAGGCAGATGTCATCAGCCGCACGACCGCCGTTGACCTGCTCAACCGCTCGCTTTTGACAGATGCCCTACCCGTTCAGATGCTGCGGTCTCTGGGGCTCTATTCAGCTCCAGGATCCCGCTGGTGCGCCGCCTGCTCATGCGCGAAGGCATCGCCCCATCATGGAACCTGCCTACGCTCATGCGCGCTCCCAACAACTAAGGCACCAGAATTCCTGACTGAATGAGATAGATAAGCGTTGGCAGCGTGATAACCGATGCCAACGTTCCATAAAGCACGGCGGTGGAAGCACGCTCCACATAACTGGAATAGTGCTGAGCCAGCACATAAACATTCGCAGCTGGCGGCAGAGCTGCCATCAAGAGCGCTGTTGAGATCCAAAGACTATCAACCCCGCCAATCCACTCCAGCAAAACAAATACAAGAACCGGATGCAGCACCAGCTTGATCAGAAGGAGCACGGGCAGCTCCTTAGCAGTTCTGCGGCTTGGCTGCAGCGCAATGGTCACCCCCATGGCAAACAACGCACAAGGCGCAGCCGCTTGTCTCAAAAACGAGATGGTCTGATCAATGGCGACTGGCGGTTTGAATTCAATCGCAGCCGCCAAAACGCCCGCAAAAACTGCCAGAATAAAGGGATGTGTCACGATCTTCGTGGCAATCTCAAACGCCAACGGCCCCACTTTTACATTCTGCGAGCCACCAATGGACATCATCATAGGCACGAGAATAAACAAAAGGATCGTATCAAAACACAAGATCAAAGCTGTCGGCACAGCCGCTCCGGCCCCAAGAACAGCAAGGGTTACGCCCGGCCCCATGTAACCGATGTTGGAATAGGAACCTACAAGTGCCTGAATTGTCGCCTTGCCAATGCTCCCACGCAAGATAAATCTCGCGATAGAATAGGCCAGTACAAACATCACAAAGGTTGAAAATGTGGTTGCCGCCACAAAATCAAAAGTGGCCAGCTCCTCCACCGGAGTCTCGGAAAGTAACTGGAAAAACAAGGCAGGCAGGGCCAGATAAACTACAAAGAAGTTCATCCATGCCAAGCCATCCCGTGACAGCTTCGCACGGCGACCAGAAACAAACCCAAGGAAAATCAGAAGGAAAAATGGCATTGCCAAATTCACGACATTGAGCATCTAAACCATTTCTCCATGCAATTTTTTTTATGTTCTCCGCATCCGACTGGAGAATAAGTTGCTTTTGAAATACTGATTGGCTAATCACCATCACCGAGTTATGCGTATATAGCCAATCTCTGGAGGTTGGCATACCGGCAACTACGACACTATAGTATGCGAGTAAGCGGAAGTGGACAGCTCCATCTCTCCAAAGGCCAATATGAAAGCTAAAAAAAAGACGTCGCCCCATTTCACGTAAACAGAAGCTCAAGTTTCGCGGTGAATGGCTGGCCTTAAAATTTTTCGGCGGAATTCTGGGCTCCATGCCACTGGATTGGGCCTCTGCCTTTATGGGAAATATCTGGCGCGTCATCGCTCCGATGACCACAGACATGCCCGCGCGAAAGCGCACATCATGGCAGCCTATCCCGAAATGACGCACAATGAAGCCGATAAAATTATTCGGGATATGTGGGAAAACCTAGGCCGCGTTGCTGCTGAAACCGTTTTGCTCTCCAAAATCCACAATGATCCAAGCCGCGTTACCTACGTAAACCCGGAGGTCCTTGATCCCTCTGTCGGCGAAGGCGCTGTTCTTGTCACCATGCACTATGGCAACTGGGAGGTTATTCCCGACAAGTCTGAGGAACGTGGGCTTCCTGTGGCGGGTATCTACCAGAAGCTTAAAAACCCGTATTCTGAAGAGTATCTGATCAACAAACGCAAATTTCTCTACCGGCTCGGCTTGTATCGCAAAGGTCACGACACCGGCGCAAAAATCGTTTCAATTTTGCGCAAAAAAGGTTCCTTGGCATTTGTTGCTGATGTACGTGACATCCGCGGCGTCAAAATCCAGTTTTTCAACCAACGAGCTGCCGCAACACACATCCCGGCAGCACTTGCCCGTAGTATGAACAAGCGCCTCATCGCCGTGAGATCGCTCCGAACAAATGGCGCACGCTTCGAGGTGACTGGCAAGGAAATACCTGTTGCGCGCACCAAAGATCGCGTGCAGGATGCACTTACGACCACACAGGCTGTGCATGATCAGTTTGAGGAATGGATCCGCGAAGAGCCATCACAGTGGATGTGGTTCATGAAGAAATGGATTTAGCCAGTTCGGTTCAGGAGTTAGCCCAAAGAGCTGATTTTGCACCGCACAATAATCTGTATACTCGCCCTCTGAATTTGTACTTCGGCTCGGGAGGGAGCTTGCCAGATGAAAACCTATCGTTCCTTTTTCAAACCTCTGGCGATAGGTGCTCCGGCACCATTCGCTGAGCCACCTGTTGCGCTGGAACGGATGATCCACTTTGTTCCACCACACATCGAAAAGATGCGCGCGAAAGTCCCGCAGATGATTTCTCAGGTGGACGTTATTCTGGGCAACTTGGAAGACGCTATTCCGGCAGATGAAAAGCTCAATGCCCGCGAAGGCTTCATCCAAATGGCCAATAACAACGATTTTGGCTCCACAAAACTCTGGACCCGCATTAACTCACTGGAGAGCCCGTGGGTGCTGGACGACATCACCGAAATCGTGACGCGCTGCGGCAATAAGCTAGACGT
Source organism: Pseudovibrio sp. JCM 19062 (assembly GCA_001310715.1). Next base: position 71,292 of record BAXV01000004.1, on the reverse strand, counting down.
GATCATGCTCCCTAAAGTGAATGGCCCTTGGGACATTCACTATCTCGACCAGTTGCTTGCTCAGCTCGAAGCCAAGGCAGGTATCGCAAAGCCAATCCAGATTCATGCCATTTTGGAAACTGCTGAAGCGTGAACAATGTGGAAGCCATCGCCACAGCCAGCCCACGCATGCATGGCATGAGCCTTGGCCCCGCAGATCTTGCAGCTTCGCGCGGCATGAAAACAACCCGTGTCGGCGGCGGCCACCCGGACTACCAGGTCCTTGCAGATGCAAACGGCGATGCTCCGCGCACCCGCTACCAGCAGGATCTATGGCACTACACCGTCGCCAAGATGGTCGACGCTTGTCTAGCCGCTGGCATCAAGCCATTCTATGGGCCGTTTGGGGACTTCAGCGACGCCGCCGCTTGCGAAGCACAGTTCCGCAACTCATTCCTGATGGGCTGCCTTGGAACATGGACCCTGCACCCGAGCCAGATCGGCATAGCAAAGTCAGTCTTCTCCCCAGAACCGGAAGAAGTGAAGTTCGCTCGCCGAATTTTGGAAGCAATGCCCGATGGTACCGGCGCGGTGATGCTGGACGGAAAAATGCAAGATGACGCAACGTGGAAACAGGCAAAAGTGATCTGCGACCTAGCAGATCTTGTGATTTCCAAAGATCCCGATTTGGCAGAGACTTATAAATAGCCAACTATGGGGAGTGACCACAACCACTCCTCAACCTTGCAAATGTGCATATCAATGAATTGTGAGGAGCTATTCATCTGCAAACATCACATTTTGATTGGTTTGTGCTGCCTCTTGCCTCTTTGCTGCGCTATATATCTTGACAACAAGTGCGCAACATGACCTTTAAGGCGCCCTGACAAGATACAGTATCTGCGAAAGCTTGGTGGATTATGGAGACAATTAGAACCGCGAAATTTAGAATTGGACAGGTCGTACGTCACCGCCTGTACCCGTTCCGTGGCATAGTGTTCGACGTTGATCCCACATTCGACAATACAGATGAGTGGTGGGAGTCAATTCCCGAGGAAGCACGCCCAAGCAAAGACCAGCCTTTTTATCACCTTCTCGCAGAAAATGCGGAGAGTGAGTATATTGCTTATGTCTCGGAGCAAAACCTGGAAAAAGATGATAGCGGCGAACCTGTGCGACATCCGCAGGTCGAAGAATTTTTTGATGAGACTATGGACGGCGATTACATCGTCAAGGATGTAGAAATCCATTAAGGTCTATCGCTGGAACCTTATTAAGATGAGCCACAACTCTTAGCGTTCATGAAAAAAACCGAAGGAATGATCCTTCGGGTTTTTTTAGTGTTCAAAGTGGGAACCAGATTACTGGTTCGCCTGACGCTGCTGCTCAATCAACTTCTGACGAGCGGCTTCTGCGCGCTTCTGAAGTTCAGACTGCAGGCGTTCCTGCTTGGCCTGGAGTTCTTCAGGCTTAATCGCTTCGCCATCATAAACACGGGTGAAGCCCTTCAAAGTAAGGTCGAACGGACGCGCCTTACCCTGTTGGTTCAACGTAGTAATGACCAACTTGCCGCCTCTTTTCAGGCCGCCCACAAAGGTATCATCAATAACCATTTCGGCAATACACGCGTTTGGAAAGCAGATTGTGTATTTCGCTTCCGACTGTGTGCCCGCATCAACCTGCACCCGAAGGCCTGGCTGAATCAGCATTCCCGGAGGAACAGCAATGTGCAGCAACTTGCGGCTTTCGCCAGTAACTTCGCGCACAACAGCCTGAGCGAGGAACTGACCAGTATCCGTACGCAATTCTTGTGTAATTAGGCAGAATTCCTTTTTGGATTTTGGATCAGTGTTACACACTTTTACCCAAGCATCCTCTGCCTGTGCATTCTGCGCAACACTGGTGCCAGCAAAGCCAACAGCAGCCACTGCCGCAACAATCCCACCAGTGAGAACGCCCTTTAGATTAACGCCCATCCCCAATTTCCTCAAAGTTCGATCCGATGCCAAATGATGCCTCCGGCAGTTACGCAGCAACCAATTTATAGGTTCAACAGTGTTATGACTGCTTGTTCGACGCCAAGCATACTCAGAACAGAGCTGAAAAAAAAGGCAACATACTAATAAAATGCTACTTATGTACTCTTTAAACGGCTCCGAGTTATTTTTCCACCTATAGATTGGAGTGGTTTCGGCGCTTTTTCAAAGCCATTGTGCTGAATTTGCCTCAGAATCGTATTATTGCTAGTTTCTGCAGGTGCTCTAGGAGAATTTCGAATGAACAATTGCCGGTCCTATGTGAATGGGATACATAATTTTGCAAAGGGTCTTGTTGTCGTTTCCAGTCTGACAACATTAGCTTACTCAACTGCCCTCGCTCAGGACACCGTTCCTTGGAGCCATGGTATCTCAATGCATGGGGAACCTGCGCTGCCCGCAGACTATCCGTACCTGCCTACGCAAATCCGGATGCTCCTAAAGGTGGCCGTCTTTCTCTCGGTGTTCAAGGAACATTTGACAGTCTGAATTCCTTCGCTCTTAAAGGTGCGTGGACTTCAGCCCGAGGCATGAAAGAACGACAGATGGGCTCCTACATTTTAGAGAGCCTGCTCCTGCGCAGCAACGACGAACCATTCACATTGTATGCACACCTTGCAGAAGCAGTGCGTATGCCGGATGAGCGAAACTGGATCGAATTCCGCGTCAATCCGAATGCGAAGTTCTCCAATGGGGATCCGTTGACCGTCGAAGATATCATCTTTTCTCTGCAAACCGTCCGCGATCATGGCCGCCCACCCTTCTCAGGCTGGTATGGTAAAATCACCGAATTTGAAAAAACCGGCGACCGCTCCGTAAAGCTGCACTTTGCAGATGGCAGCGACCGAGAGCTTCCGCTACTGATTGCACTGGCGCCGATTTTCAACAGCCGCACAACAAATGCCGACACTTTCGGCAACACCACACTGACCCCACTCGTCGGGACAGGCCCTTACACCTTCTCCGAAATCAACCCCGGACGCCGCACCACCTACACACGGCGGGATGATTACTGGGCCAAAGACATGCCGCAGAAAATCGGCTTTGATAACTTCAACGAAGTTACTGTCGATTATTTCCGCGATTATAACGCCTTGCAGGAAGCATTCCGCAAAGGCGATACCCAAGCCCTTATCTATTCCAACCCCAACCTTTGGGAAAGCGCAGGTAACTTCCCCGCGTTTGAAGAAGGCAAGGTCGTCAAAGACGTGTTTGAGCGCGGCACTCCGCCCAACATGACTGGTATTGCCTTCAACACCCGACGTGACATGTTTGCAGACAAGCGTGTGCGTCAGGCGCTCGGCATGCTGCTGGACTTCGACTGGATCAATCGAACGCTATTCAATGGATTGTATCAGCGCACTGATGGATACTGGGACAAGTCCGATCTTTCCTCCATTGGCCGCCCGGCAAATGAACTGGAAAAAAAAGCTTCTTGAACCATTCCCAAATGTGGTGACTGACGATGTCCTTGCCGGAACCTGGCGTCCATCAACAGCAGATGGCTCAGGACGCGATCGTAAAGTCATGCGAGATGCGCTGAACCTGTTCCAGCAGGCAGGTTACAATCTGGATCAGGGCAAACTGGTACATTCAGAAACCGGCGAGCCGTTTGCATTTGAAATCCTCGTCCGCGAACAGGGCGAAGAAAAGGTCGCGCTCGCCCTGCAGCGCACCGCCAAAATGCTGGGTATCGAGTTGGAGGTCCGTTATGTCGATGCCGCCCAGTTCGAAGAACGCCGCGCCTCCTTTGAATTCGACGCACTCTTCAACACCTGGTTTGCCTCGTTGTCACCCGGCGGCGAGCAATATGCCCGCTGGTCTTCTGAGGCAGCAGATGTCAGGAACTCCAGAAACATCGTTGGTGCCAAAGAACCCGCCATTGATGCTTTAATTGATGCCATGGTTGCAGCCCGCACCCGTGAGGAATTCGTCGCTGCAGTACGCGCGTTCGACCGCGTTCTGATCTCCGGGTTCTACGCAATTCCGCTCTATCATGCCCCGGCTGAATGGGTCGCCCGCTGGACAGAAGTTGAGCACCCTGCCAAGACACCGCTATACGGCATGCAGTACGATAACTGGTGGGACGCACCTAAAGAGTAGATAAACACATAAAAAGTGGGCTGCGTTCTTGATGAAGGCAGCCCACTCAACAAGAGTGTCTCTCAACCCACTTGCCGAATCTCTAATTTCTCAGTCGCTTAGCGGACTTTCCTTAAATGATCCTGTCAAATTCTGATGCCATTGCCAACCACAGCACAACAGGTGTCTGGGGCAACATCACCCTTGATATGCTGTTCCGCCGTGCAGCTCAAAAACACCCAAATCGCCTGGCATTGGTCGATGCACCCGACAGAGAGACATGGACAGGTGGCAAACCCCGTTACCTGACATACGCAGAAGCAGAACAGGAAATCAGCAAGATTGCCGGTTTCTTTGCAGCTGTTGGCATGGAACCCGATCACATTCTGGGACTGCAATCCCCCAATACGGTCGACAATGTACTGTGTATCCTCGGCGCCTTGCGGGCAGGTCTGATCGTATCCCCCTTCCCGCTACACTGGCGGCATTCCGAAATCCTCCGGGCATTGCGCACAGTCGATGCCAAAGCGCTGATCACAGCCGACCGCATCGAAACACGCATGCTGGGTGAAGAAGCACGCGATGCCGCCGCTGATTTCTTCTCTCTCCGCTTTGTATTCGGTCTAGGAAATGATATTCCTGATGGCCTCATCGACATCGCCCCAATGATTGCCGAAAGCGGAGATTCGTTCCCCGAGCCAGTGGTTGAACGCGAAGGCGCACCAGCCAACCACGTTGCAACGCTCACCTGGGTTCATTCCGGCTCTGAGATCAGCCCAATCCCGCGCAGCCATAACCACTGGGTCTCCACAGGCCTGATGCCCTTTCTGGAGACAAGACTGGAACCGGGCGCACGCATCCTGCTCCCCTACATCCTATGCGGAATTACCGGAATTGGGGCCGGTCTCGTCCCTTGGTTATTGAGCGAAGGCACGCTCCACCTCCATCATCCACATTCTTTATCCACATTGACGGATCACGCACGCTCTGTTGAGGCAAATTATATTTTACGCCCGGACCGCTCGCCTCCCACATTGATGAAGGCCTGCAAGGCTGGAAGACAAACACCGTTGCGACATGGCCAATCACCTCGCCAAAACCTGCAAAATTTACGGCAAACGGCGTTGTGACCGACCTGCATGTGCTCGATGAATATGCGCTGGTGGCTCACCTGCGAGGCACCTCCCAAGAGCCTGTACCCCTGATCCCCGGCAAACAATTTGCACCAAGCACGTCCACCCATGGTCCGTGTTTGATTAACATTGATCCCCTTGAAATAAATGAGGGAATTTCACAGACACCATCCGGTTCAGAGACCGGCTATCACCTCAAACTCAAGGGTGCCATGATCCTGATGCCGACTGGCCCTCCAGTGACAGCCGACTGAATTTCTTTAGCGATGAGCAATGTGAGCGCGGGTTAATTACACAAATCCCTGTTGGCCTACATAAAGTTACCGGAGCGATCCACGGCTTCGGCACACCGGGGCAAAGAGCGCCCGGATTGTTGGATCTTGAACGCCTTGACGAAATATACAGTGAATTCTCGGGGGTAAAAGAAGCGGCTGCTTTTCTGGTAGAAGATGAATTAATGGGTGCACGCCTTATGGTTGCAGTGGTACCGTCACAAGGTCTTCTCGTTGATGTAGAGGCCTTTTACGCCTACCTCGACGCTTCACGCGTGAGCTTGACGATGATGCCGCATAGAATTCTGTCCCTACGCGCCTTGCCAATGACAGATGATGGCCGTGTAGACCGACAGAAATTGACCAGACGCTCCCAGCCGAGACCGGTGGAAGCGGTCGCCTGAGAGGATAAATGGCCGATCATAGCCAACCGTTAGAGCTTGAAACGCACGATTCCAGCTGGGGTAAAATCCTGCTGATCGCTCCCGTGCACAATCATGTCTTTGATATGTTGGAGCCTTTGACCGTGCTATCTGATCGGCTGGTCGCAGTCAGAACAAGCTCCCAGCTCATGGGTGAGCTGGAAGGCGCAAGCGTTCTACCCATCTGTATTCTGTTACCTTGGCAGGAAGATAATCCTCCCGAGCTGGACGAACTCACGCAAACCATTAAGCGATTTAGAAAAGGGGCCGGGGCCGAAGTTCCCCTGCTTGTCATCACCAACGGCAGCGCTCCTGTCCCTCTGGAGCTAAAACCGAGCGGGACGGTGAGCGACGCGATTCCGCCAGATGTCCTGCTGCCACGCATCGCAGGTCTAAGACGTCTTGCCAACAGAGCTGAAGAAGCCCGCCTACGGCGCGGTTTGTTTGGGGCCTTACCAGAGTATAAGACCGAGTTTGGCCCCTTAAAATCCGCTGGATTGCTCGTTGCGGGATTTGGCAAACACTTCGGGCGCACACAGGCCCTGTTGGACCTGCCAGTCGAGATCGTAGGTGGGTTCTCCTCGGAGATGACCGAAGACTATCTGGCGGCACGCAGGTTCGAGGCCGTCCTGATTGATATGCCCGCATGGCAGGCCTGCGAAGAGATTGAGCGTCTACGCGCCGACCACGTTATTTCAACCTCCCCATACTCGCCCACAGCGTTGATGAGGAATCAGCCCACCTGCTCTATTCCGCAGGCGCAACAGACGTTCTGCTGGGCGATATTTCAGACAAAGCTCTCACCGGCCATATCATCAGCGCCGTGCGCGCAGGACGCCGTCAACGCCTCACCGACGCAATCCTGACAGTGTCCAGCCAATGGCTTGCGCGCCAGAACAACGACGACACCCTGTCTGAGCAAACTTACCGAAACTACCTGACGCTTCTTGAAGAATCCACCAAACGACGCGGCGAATCCATCTACGAACTCAACTTGCTTGAGCTCATAGAACGTTTCACCGGCAGCAATCCGCAGGCCTTCGCGCAACATGAGGTGTATTGGAGCGGTACCGTTCTTTCCATAGCCATGGCCGTATGCCGCGATGAGACTTTGTCGCGAATATCGAGGGCCGCGGCCCCGTTGCGGTACTGCGAAGCAAAAAAAGGGATGGAGCAACTCTCCAACCGTGTTCTGGTCATGGTTCGCACAACCGGACTTGGCAACGGATAAGATCTTCTGCCTTCTCACGAAACTGTGAGAGAATTCAGAGAGAACTATCGGTTACTACTGATAGGCTATAGAGCTAATGCCATACACCCCTAACTGAGAAGCCAGATGTCTACTAACTCCCCGATTGTCATTGATGTGATCTCCGATGTGATGTGCCCATGGTGCTTCATCGGCAAACGCCGGCTAGAAAAAGCACTCATGATGCTACCTGAAAGCAACATCAAGGTTCAATGGCATCCCTACCAGCTTGATGCGAGCCTTCCCAAAGATGGCAAGGATCGCAAACAATATCTGGAAGACAAGTTTGGCGGGCCCGAGCGCGCAAAAGAGATTTACGCACATGTTCGCAACACTGGAGCTGCTGAGAACATCGACTTTCAGTTCGAAGCAATCGAGAAAGCTCCAAACACAATCAACAGTCACCGATTGATCCGCTGGGCGCGCTCAGAAGACATGCAGGACGCCATGGTCGAAGAGCTGTTCAAACTCTACTTCACCGAGGGCGCTGATCTCACCGATAAGAAAGTCCTTGTGAATGCAGCCGAACGCGCTGGTATCAACAGCAAACTCGTATCAGATCTTCTGGATACCGATCAGGATGTCAAAGAAGTAGAAGCCGATGTGTTTCGCGCTCATGAAATTGGCGTAACCGGCGTTCCGTTTTCGTCATTGATGGCCGTTTTGCAGTGGCCGGAGCCGAAACACCAGAAACACTGGCCGCCGCCATCCGGCATGCCGAAGAAACAAAAACTGGCGAATAGCCTCGCGGCAAAAATGGTCAATACTCGATGAAACTTTAGGTATTTCCGTTTCGTTGTTTATAGGGCCATTCGTAATGACCAAACGCAGAGTACTTCTCCTCCTGTTTTCCTCACCCATCATCTTCTGGGTGCTCTCCATAGTGATCGTAATGATGGCAGGAGAACTGGAGGATGCGAGATAAATGAAGGCTTTGTAAATCCCTGTTCATGGGCAGGTTATGACTTCGGAGAACTACTTTATTCTCTCGGGCTTTTCGCAGCTTGGGGACTACTACTGGTCCCCATTCTCTGGGGCTACCTGATTGTTGGCTGGGCTGCCTATGAGATTGCAGCCTATGCAGTTCGCCGTTTCAAAAAAAATAGCGAACAAACACTCAGGCTTTCAATAGTTTGCATAAAAAAGCCGGCCCAATTGGACCGGCTTTTTCAATTTCAAGCAAATGCAGAAGGTCTTATCCGCGCAGGATAGAACGACCAGCAAACACGCCCTGAACACCCAGTTCTTCTTCGATACGGATAAGCTGGTTGTACTTAGCCATACGGTCGGAACGAGACAGGAACCGGTTTTGATCTGGCCACAGTTGAATGCAACTGCCAGATCAGCAATGGTGTTGTCTTCTGTTTCGCCGGAACGGTGGGACATAACAGAGGTGTAGTTTGCACGGTGTGCCATTTCGACAGCTTCCATGGTCTCAGTCAGGGAACCGATCTGGTTCACTTTTACGAGAATGGAGTTTGCAGTGTCGTTTTTGATGCCGCGAGCAAGACGCTCGGAATTGGTCACGAACAGATCGTCACCAACCAGCTGACACTTGTTGCCGATTGCCTGGGTCAGAGACTTCCAACCGTCCCAGTCTTCTTCAGCCATACCGTCTTCGATGGAGAATACCGGTATTTAGAGACGAGGTCTTCAAGGTAGCGAACCATTTCATCAGAACCAAGGATCTTGCCTTCGCCCTTCAGGTTGTACTTGCCATCTTTATAGAACTCGGTGGAAGCCGCATCAAATGCGAGCATCACGTCGTCGCCAGGTGTGTAACCAGCTTTCTCAATAGCGTTCAGAACGAAACCGATCGCTTCATCAGTAGAACCGATACCAGGAGCAAAGCCGCCTTCATCACCAACATTGGTGTTGTGGCCAGCCGCAGAAAGGCCCTTCTTAAGGGTATGGAAGATTTCACAACCCATACGCACTGATTCACGCAGAGAGCTTGCGCCCACTGGCACGATCATGAATTCCTGGAAGTCGATTGGGTTGTCAGCATGCTCACCGCCGTTGATGATGTTCATCATCGGAACTGGCAGCGTACGTGCACCAAAACCGCCAACATAGCGGTAAAGTGGCATCGCAGCAGCTTCTGCAGCAGCTTTAGCAACAGCAAGGGAAACGCCCAAAATAGCGTTTGCACCAAGACGGCCCTTGTTTTCTGTGCCGTCTAGTTCGATCATAGCACGGTCAACTTTGATCTGATCTTCAGCGTCCATGCCGCCGATAGCATCAAAGATCTCACCGTTGACAGCTTCTACAGCGTCCTCAACACCTTTGCCGAGGTAACGCTCACCGCCATCGCGGCGTTCAACAGCTTCAAATGCGCCAGTGGAGGCGCCGGACGGAACAGCAGCCCGACCGAAGGAGCCGTCTTCCAAAAGCACATCAACTTCAACAGTTGGGTTACCCCGGCTGTCGAGGATTTCGCGACCAATAATGTCGATGATAGCAGTCATCTAAGAGTACTCCAATGTACTTGTAGAGTTTGGATTTTTGGCTCAAAGAGCTTTTACCCGAGGTACTGTCCGCAAGGAAGAGAAGAGACCGCTCTCTTCTGTAAATCCTTGGGAATAAAGACATGTATTTTGTCGCACCTCTAAGTAAAAACGCAGTCTTTTGACACTTCCCCTAGGGTCTGTGAAATATCTAGAGCGTAAAACTTCCGTTTTTCGCGATCCGGTCAAACTCCTGCAACCACAACAGCAGGTCCTTGAGTCGGTTAAGTGGGATCATATTCGGCCCATCGGAAGATGTGGTGTTGTCAGGATCGTCATGTGTCTCCACAAACAGCCCAGCAATACCTACAGCAATTGCTGCACGGGCAAGCGTTGCCACAAACTCGCGCTGACCACCTGAGGAGCCACCAAGCCGCCGGGCTGTTGCACAGAGTGTGTCGCATCAAACACCACAGGAGCGCCCATGGCCGCCATGATCGGCAAGGCGCGCATATCAGATACAAGCGTGTTGTAACCAAATGTTGCACCGCGCTCACATAGCAAAACGTTCGAGTTGCCGCTCTCGACAACCTTGGTCATGACATTCTTCATATCCCACGGTGCAAGAAACTGACCTTTTTTTCACATTCAGCGTCCTACCGGTTTTTGCAGCAGCCACTAGAAGGTCAGTTTGACGACACAGGTAAGCAGGGATCTGCAGGATATCGCAGACCTCGGCAACTGGCGCACAATGGCTTGGCTCGTGCACATCGGTGATGACCGGAAGACCATAGGTGTCTTTGATTTCCGCAAACACCTCGAGCCCTTTGGCCATGCCCATGCCACGGCTGGCAGACAGGCTCGTCCGGTTGGCCTTGTCGTAGCTCGCTTTAAACACCAAACCTATGTTCAGTTCCTCTGCAATTTCCTTGACAGCCTGAGCCATCTCCATGGCGTGCGCACGGCTCTCCATCTGGCATGGACCAGCAATAAGAGAGAACGGCTTATCATTTGAAAAAACAGCTTTTCCGACTGAAACTTCTGCATTTGGTTGAGACACGAAGAGATCTCCTAAAAGGCGTGAAAATAATCCAAAAGTTGATTAGGCCCTTCCCCCCGAAATTACAAGAGCTAGCAGAGTTAGAATCCCAAATCTCGCGAACTTACAGTCCACATGCTCGATAAACTCAGTCCAGCCAAAACAGATGGAGATTTTGCCGTTTTTCCATAACACCACCCAGTACAGCGTTGCCGCCCCTGACGCCCATGCCATGAATCCTGTTGAGTTTATCCGCATTTTGCAAAAACGTCGTGAGGGCATCCGAAAGAGTATAGTTGCAGCATGGGCCTCTAAACCTCGGGATAAACCTCATGCATTTTCTTCATGCCCGCCTTACTCAATCACTCGGTGGTATCTCAAGATATCCTTGGCAGCAGATTTATATTCAGACTGCGTATTTTCTCAAAACCCATCAGTTCCCTTTCAGGTCCAATGAAAGAGTCCTCCTTCATGCCCCACCCCAAACGGCCGAGAAGAAAAAAGCCGGAAACGTGTGTTCCCGGCTTCACTATCTTCAATCAATCAGGTTCAGATGACCCAGGTACTGTCAGAGCCAATGAACCCCTCTACAAGCAGTCGATCAACAATCTCGTCTGCAAGAGAGTCAACACTTCGTCCCTTGGTCTTCAGATGTAGCTCAGGGGCCTCAGGGGCCTCATAGGCGCTGTCGATCCCGGTAAAATTGGAGATTTCCCCCTTACGGGCCTTGGCATAAAGGCCTTTCGCATCGCGTGTCTCACACTCCTCCAATGACGTATCAACGAAAATCTCGAAGAACTCACCAGCCTCAAGCAAGTCACGTGCAAGCTGCCTCTCTGCCTTGAAGGGCGAAATAAACGAAACCAGCGTGATCAAACCAGCATCAACAAATAGCTTAGAGGTCTCTGCAACACGTCTGATATTCTCGACACGGTCAGCATCACTAAAGCCAAGGTCCTTATTCAGACCATGCCGGATATTGTCTCCATCAAGCAGATAGGTGTGACGCCCAAGGCTAAGCAACTTCTGTTCAACTGCGTTCGCAATCGTTGACTTGCCGGAACCTGACAAGCCAGTAAACCACAGCACTGCAGGTGTCTGGCCCTTTTGACCTCCGCGCGCTTTCTTGTTCACGTCCAAAGCCTGACGGTGCACATTTGTTGCACGACGCAAACCAAACCAGATCAGACCAGCTGCAACAGTCTCATTCGTCATCCTGTCAATCAGAATGAAACTACCCGTATCACGGTTCGCCTCATAAGGATCAAATGCAATTGGCTCAGCAAGGGCAAGATTACAAAACGCAATTTCGTTGAGGGCAAGCTGCTTTGCTGCATGGTGATCAAACGTGTTCACATCAACCTTGTGCTTGATCTCCGTAACGCTTGCACCAACAGTTTTGGTACCACACTTCAAAAGGTACGGACGTCCGGGCAGCATTGCATTTTCAGACATCCAGATCAGATGAGCGGCGAACTGGTCACTCACATCTGGACGAGAATGCGCCGGAGCCAGAATATCACCGCGGGAGATATCGATCTCGTCAGCGAGCGTCAACGTAACGGATTGCCCGTCATCAGCACGCAGCAAATCACCATCCATAGTGACGATTTTTTCGATCTGACTGGTCTTGCCAGACTGAGCAACAACAACTTCATCACCAACTTGACAGACCCGCCGCGCACAGTCCCGCTATAACCACGGAAATCCAGATTAGGGCGATTGACCCACTGAACCGGAAAGCGGAACGCAGCCTCACTGGGTCCGTGACCAAGCTCAACATTTTCGAGATGCTCGAGCAAGGTCGGGCCAGAGAACCAGCTTAGGTTCTCACTGGGGGTGGTCACGTTGTCGCCAAAGCGTGCCGAAAGCGGGATCACTTCGCTGCTGTCGAAATCAAAGCCAGACGAAAAGCTTTCAAACTCAGCCTTGATTTCTTCAAAGCGCTTCTGATCATAATCAACCAGATCAATCTTGTTGACCGCCAGAACCACATGGCGCACGCCCAGCAAGGAGGCGATAAAGGCGTGGCGGCGCGTCTGTGTTAGCAGTCCATTCCGCGCATCCACCAGCAAAATAGCAAGGTCTGCGGTGGAAGCACCTGTTGCCATGTTCCGCGTGTACTGTTCATGACCTGGCGTGTCTGCAACAATGAACTTTCGCTTTTCAGTGGAGAAAAAGCGATAGGCCACGTCAATGGTAATCCCCTGCTCTCGCTCCGCCTCGAGGCCATCGACAAGGAGGGCCAAGTCAATTTCATCGGCAATAGTACCGTGTTTGCGGCTATCTTTCTCAAGTGCGGCAAGCTGATCTTCAAAAATCAGCTTCGTGTCATAAAGCAAACGGCCAATAAGCGTGGATTTGCCATCATCAACACTTCCACAGGTCAAAAACCGCAGAAAACTCTTAGACTCTTGCGAATTGATATAGTCAGAAAGGTCAAAGGCCCGTGACACCTGCGTGATCTTGTTCATTAGAAGTACCCCTCACGCTTTTTCTTTTCCATAGAGCCGGAACTGTCATGGTCGATCAGGCGTCCACTACGCTCTGATGTCCGCGCGATCAGCATTTCACTCACAATATCTTCAAGAGTATCAGCAGTGGATTCCACAGCTCCTGTCAGGGGGTAACAACCAAGAGTTCTGAAGCGTACATCTCGATGCTCAACTTTTTCTCCCGGTTCCAGACGGAAACGATCATCATCCAGCATCAGAAGGCTTCCCTCACGCTCAACCACCGGACGTTTGGCAGCAAAGTAAAGCGGCACAATTTCAATACCTTCCGCAAGGATGTACTGCCAAATATCCAGCTCGGTCCAGTTGGACAGTGGGAAGGCACGAATGGATTCTGTCTTTGCAATCCGGCTATTATAAAGCGACCACAACTCCGGACGCTGGTTCTTAGGGTCCCAGCCGTGACTGCTGGAACGGAAGGAAAACACACGTTCTTTCGCCCGTGACTTTTCTTCATCGCGCCGTGCACCACCAAACGCAGCATCAAATTTGTACTTGGTCAGCGCTTCCTTCAGCGCTTCTGTTTTCATGATGTGCGTATAGTTGGAGCTGCCGTGATCAAACGGATTGATGTTGTTTTTGGCACCTTCTTCGTTCGTATGAACGATCAAATCCAACCCATACTTTTTGACCACATGATCACGGAAGGAAATCATCTCCTTGAACTTCCAAGTGGTGTCCACGTGCAAAAGTGGAAAAGGAGGTTTGGAAGGATAAAAGGCCTTTAGAGCAAGGTGCAGCATCACTGCGCTGTCTTTACCAATGGAGTAAAGCATCACAGGGTTATCAAACTCAGCTGCCACCTCGCGAATAATATGAATGCTCTCGTTTTCTAGTCGTCGCAAATGCGACTGGCTATCAATGCCCATCACGATCTCCAAAGGACGTGTTGTTAAGTCTTGGGCCTGAGTTTAACGGTTGAACATCGACGCGCCGAAGCTTACCAACGACCTTAAGCCATAATGGGAAATAATTTTTTTCGTCCGCGACTGCTAAAAAGCACGGATTTGCGAAAGGCTTGTCTTGAGCGTTTTAAGCTTACCATAATTAAGCGGTGCCCCACCTTCCACAACAACAGTCCCACCTGCTGCACAAAGGATCGCCTGCCCGGCAGCTGTATCCCACTCCATGGTAGGCTCCAAACGCGGATAAAAGTCAGCTTTACCTTCCGCCAAGCGGCAAAATTTCAAAGATGAACCTGCGGCGATAGTTGAAGAATTTTCCAACTTCGCGAGAAGAGCCTCTGTTCTTTCACTGCGGTGGGACCGGCTCGCAAGAACACGTAGTTCATCAGAAAAAACAGAGCAGTTGATTTGGGTAACATCACCCAGATCAAAACCATTAGCCTCGGCGCGATAGGCCCCCTGCCCAACTTCTCCCCAAAACAACTCACCAGTCACAGGAGCATAGATTACCCCTTTCACCGGCACCCCGTCTTCGATCAAGGCTATATTGACCGTAAACTCTCCATTGCGACTGATGAACTCTCGCGTTCCATCAAGTGGATCCACAAGAATAAAGCGCGAACCAGTCTCGGGCATGATCCCCGCGGCCATTGCTTCTTCCGCAATCACGGGCACATCCGGAGAAGATGATGCCAAGTGTTTCAGAATTATTTCTTCTGCCTCTTGATCAGCAATTGTGACTGGAGACCCGTCACCCTTGGTGTCTGACTGAAAGTCCTTTTCATAAATTTCCAGAATGCGCTGCCCGGCTTCCAGTGCCGCAAGCTTAAAACCTTCAATCACAATTGTTCCCCTGATTGCGCTATGTTCACATGAAAGAAACTTTTAAAGCAGCATGTTCTGTAGAAACAAGAGTGCTTCACAATTTTGCGATAATTGACTGCGAATGAACACCTCTGAAGAATGAGTAATTCAAATTTCGGGCAATCGAAGCATTATGTCCTAGGACAAATTCATTTGGTACCATTGACGAGCCGACATCGCGCCCGCTAGGTGCTGGCTAAATAACTGTTTCGGCCTCCTTGACTTAAGGAATTCAAATATATGACACGTGCGATACGAAAAGCTGTTCTCCCGGTTGCAGGTCTGGGCACCCGCTTTCTTCCTGCCACAAAAGCCGTTCCTAAAGAGATGCTCACCATTTTGGACCGTCCCATCATCCAATACGTGGTTGATGAAGCTCGGGCAGCAGGGATTGAACATATCGTATTTGTAACTGGCAGAAACAAGCAGGTGATCGAAGACCACTTTGACATTGCTTATGAGCTGGAAGAAACTTTGCGCCGCAGAAACAAAGACCATGCGCTGGAACTTCTTGAAAAGATCCGCCCATCTGCGGGAACAACAAGCTTCACCCGCCAGCAAGAACCACTCGGTCTTGGTCATGCAATCTGGTGCGCGCGCGACATTATCGGTAATGAACCCTTCGCAATTCTGCTGCCCGACATGCTGATGAAAGCTCCAAAGGGCTGCCTCTCGCAGATGGTTGAAGCCTACGAAAACCACGGTGGCAACATCATCTCCGTGGAGGAAGTGCCATGGGAGCAGACACACAACTACGGTATCATTGAACGTGGCAACGCACTCGAGGACGAATCTTTCCCCATTACTGGAATGGTTGAGAAGCCTGAGCCAGGGAAAGCCCCATCCAATCTTTACATTAATGGCCGTTATATCCTGCAGCCTGAGATTTTCGAACTGCTGGAAAAGCAAAGCACCGGTGCTGGCGGCGAAATCCAGCTGACAGACGCAATGCTCACATTAATGGGTAAGCAAGCATTTCATGGTGTTGAATTCCGTGGAACAACTTACGACTGCGGTTCCCGTACAGGATTTTTGTCGGCAAATGTGGCTTATGCGTTGGATGATCCAGAGCTTGCCGCTCAGCTGCGTCCAATGCTAGACAAGCTGCTTGTAAAAACCAACTGACTATCGGAAAACGCGAAATGGAAAAAGTACTTGTAACAGGCACCGCCGGCTTCATCGGCAACGCTGTCGCCCTCCGTCTGTTACAAGATGGCTATCACGTCATCGGTCTGGACTGCGTTACCGACTATTATGATGTGACGCTGAAGGAAGAGCGCCTGAAACGCCTCACCGCCTCCAACCATTTCACCGAAGAACGGATCAGGCTTGAAGATGCACAAGCAGTCATGCGCATCTTCAAGCAACACGCACCCTCAAAGGTATACATCTGGCAGCTCAGGCAGGTGTGCGCTATTCCCTTGAAAATCCTCAGTCCTATGTGGATGCAAATGTCACCGGCTTTCTGTCCATTCTCGAAGCCGCCCGCGCCCATCCGGTAAAGCACCTGGTCTACGCCTCCACCAGTTCGGTGTACGGCCTTGACGAAACCATGCCGCTCTCAACCCATCGCGGTGGCAATCATCCGGTTTCGTTCTATGCGGCGACGAAAAAAGCCAATGAGGCCATGGCCCATTCCTACGCCCACCTCTTTGACATTCCCTGCACCGGTCTGCGGTTCTTCACCGTTTACGGCCCATGGGGACGCCCCGACATGGCCCTCTTCAAATTCACCAAGGCAATTTTAGAGGGTAAGCCAGTTCCCCTCTTCAATCATGGCAACATGATCCGCGACTTTACCTATGTGGATGATATTGTAGAAGGCATTGTGCGCATCTCGAACGAGCCACCAACGCGCTCACAAGATTGGGACGGCAAGATATCCGACCCGGCCACATCCAGCGCGCCATACCAGCTCTTTAATATCGGCAACAGCAATCCTGTCCAGTTGATGGATTACCTTGCCGCCATCGAAGATGCGCTGGGCATGAGCGCGGAGAAAGAATACCTGCCGTTTCAGGCCGGAGATGTGGCAGCCACCTTTGCAGATGTGACCGACCTGATTGAAACCACAGGCTTCAAGCCGCAAACCTCCGTAAAGGAGGGGGTTGCAAACTTTGTCAATTGGTATCGGGATTACTACAATGTCTAGGAACCCCCGAGGTGTCGTTTTATGGAAGAAATCGTCTCAGTTGTCGGGCTTGGTTATGTAGGCCTGCCCGTAGCCTGTGCTCTGGCCAAAGTCGGTATCAAGACAATCGGTTATGATATCGATCGTCACCGCGTTCAGGAACTGCTTGAGGGTAAAGACCGAACTGCCTCTGTCACCAAAGAAGATCTTTCTTCTCCAAATCTAACACTCACCTATTCCGCTCCCGATATAAGGCAGGCGCGGATCCACATCGTCGCCGTTCCCACCCCCATCAACATTTCCAAGCGGCCTGACCTAGGTCCTCTCAAGAAAGCCTCCAAGATTGTCGGTGCATTCATAAAGCCCAACGATATCGTGGTTTTTGAATCCACAGTCTACCCCGGAGCCACGGAAGAAATTGCAGTGCCACTACTGCAACAGGAATCAGGACTAAGATTTCCAAAAGACTTCCAGATCGGTTATTCACCCGAACGCATCAATCCCGGCGACAAAAAAAACACTCTCTCTCCAACCTTCTCAAAATTGTTTCCGCTAGTTCTGACGAAGCTCTAGACACATTGGCGGAGCTCTACGGGAGAATTGTCAAGGCGGGCATCTATAAGGCCCCTTCAATCAAAGTTGCTGAAGCCGCAAAGGTGATTGAAAACACCCAGCGGGACTTGAACATCGCGCTCATGAATGAGCTTTCCATGCTGTTCCACGCCATGGATATAGACACCCGTGATGTTTTGGAAGGCGCCTCAACCAAGTGGAATTTCCTCCCCTTTTACCCCGGACTGGTTGGTGGACACTGCATCGGAGTTGACCCGTACTACCTGACCGACAAAGCCATCAGCTCGGCTTCTCACCTCAAGTCATCCTCGCAGGGCGAGGCACCAATGAAAGCATGAGCGCTTCATTGCATCTGAAGTTATTCAGGGATGTGTAAAACTGGCCCGCCCCATGCCGCCACGCATTGCGGTTCTGGGCATCACCTACAAGGCCAATGTTCCCGACACCAGAAACTCCAAGGTGATCGACTTAATCAGAGAACTGGAACGTTTTGGCGCTCATATTTTCGCAGTCGACCCAATGGCTGACCCGGAGCACACCAAAGAGCAGTTGGGCGTGGAGCTTTATCAGGAGGCACCACCTGGAGACTGTGACGCTGTCATCCTCGCTGTCCCGCACCATGCTTTCTTCGATAATGAAGAACCTTGGGAGATAATGGAACAATATTTGAGTGCGGAAAAAGTCTTTGTCGCCGACTTACACGGCCTGCTGGAAAGAGAGAAAACACCTGAACACGTGCTTCTCTGGCGCTTATAAAAAAGGCTTGGGCACACCTGCACCCAAGCCGCCAAATTCTCAATAATATCGAACCTATGACCAGACGTATGGCTCAAGATCGCCGCGAGCCCAGTCTTCCTTGGTCTTCTGGCGGAATTCCTCAAAGCGACCTTCATCAATCGCGTCGCGAATGCCTTGCATCAGGTACTGGTAATACGCAAGGTTATTCCAGGTCAGCAGCATGGCTGCCAGCTCGTTCTACACGCACCAGATGGTGCAGGTAAGCACGGGAATGCTGAGAAGTCGCCTCACAGTTGGATTCTTTATCCAACGGACGTGGATCTTCTGAATGGCGTGCATTCTTCAGGTTCACTTTGCCAAAGCGCGTATAAGCCAGACCATGACGACCTGCACGGGTTGGCATCACACAGTCAAACTGATCGATACCGCGTGCAACACTTTCCAGAATATCCTCCGGAGTGCCAACACCCATCAGATAGCGCGGCTTATCCTTTGGCATAGCTGGTGTCGTGATTTCCAGCATTTTCAGCATCACAGCCTGAGGCTCACCCACGGCCAACCCGCCAACGGAATAGCCTTCCATCGGCAGTTCACCAAGACGCAGGGCCGACTCGATGCGCAGATCAGGCACATCACCGCCCTGAACGATACCGTAAAGGCCCTGCCCTTTTTGCGGCCCACCCATCTTCTCAAACTGAGCGCGGGAGCGTTCCGCCCAACGCAGAGACAGCTGCATCGCACGTTCAACTTCATCCCGCTCAGCAGGAAGACCGATGCACTCATCCAGCTGCATCTGAATATCAGAGCCAAGCAGACCCTGAATTTCAACGGAGCGTTCCGGGCTCATGAAATGTTTGGAGCCATCATGGTGAGAAGAGAACGTCACCCCTTCCTCAGTCATTTTGCGCAGACCAGACAGAGACATCACCTGAAATCCGCCGGAGTCGGTCAAAATGGTGTGGTCCCAACCCATGAATTTGTGCAGACCACCAAGCTTTGCAATCCGCTCAGCAGTTGGACGCAGCATCAGGTGGTAGGTATTTCCCAGAACAACATCAGCACCGAGATCACGCACCTGCTGCGGATACATAGCTTTCACAGTTGCCTGAGTGCCAACCGGCATGAATGCAGGTGTACGGACCTTACCATGTGGAGTGGTAATCTCACCGCGACGCGCCATGCCATCTGTTTTCAGCAGCTTAAAGGAAAATGGCTTGGTTTCTTGCTGTGTCTCGATTGGTGTTTCGGTCATTTTGAAGCCTTCTTGAACAGCAAAGAGCTGTCCCCATAACTGTAAAAACGGTAGCCAGAGCTGATGGCATGTTCATAAGCAGAGCGCATCTCATCCATACCGCTCAGCGCACTCACAAGCATAAACAGCGTGGAGCGCGGCAGGTGGAAGTTGGTCATCAGCGCGTCAATGGCTTTGAACTCGTAGCCCGGCGTAATAAAGATATCCGTGCTCTGGGAGATCGGAGCAATCACCCCATCTTCAGTGACAGCACTTTCCAAGATACGCAGTGAGGTCGTTCCCACAGAAACAATCTTGTTTCCACGCGCGCGTACTGCATTCAGCGCAGCAGCCGTTTCCTCACTGATTTCACCATACTCATAGTGCATCTTATGGTCTTCAGTGCGGTCAGCCTTCACCGGCAAAAACGTGCCTGCCCCCACATGAAGCGTTACGAAATGCTTTTCGACACCGCGTTCTTTGAGGGCATCAAACAGACGATCAGTAAAATGCAAACCTGCCGTGGGAGCTGCCACTGCACCATCGTGTTTGGCGTAGATGGTCTGATAATCCTGACGGTCCTGCTCATCCTCAGCCCGCTTTGCCGCAATGTAGGGCGGCAAGGGAATATGTCCCACTTGCGCAATAGCGGCATCCAGCTCGCCAGCAGAACGGCCAAACTCAAACAGGATATCACCAGCCTCGGACTTTTCCGTCACCACGGCAGAAAGCTCTGTAGCCTCCTTGCTTTCTTCATCAAAAGCGAAGCGGACCGTATCACCAACCTTCAGCTTCTTTGCCGGGCGAACAAAAGCACGCCATTCTTTGGCGCTGGCCCGTTGGTGCAGCGTCACACCAACTTTTGCCGTCACACCATCACGTGTACGAAAGCCGAGCAATTGAGCAGGAATTACCTTTGTGTCGTTGAAGACGAGCGCATCACCCGACTCCAACAGATCAGGCAGAGACAGCACCTGATCATCTGTCAGCAGCTGCTCGCCATCTGGCCGCACCACCAACAGGCGTGAACTGTCACGCGGAACTGCCGGGCGGAGCGCAATGTTTTCCGGCGGCAGATCGAAATCAAAATCATCAACCAGCATAGGGTATCCAGCTTTACAAAACAGAACCTTAGCGCCGCACGAATTGTGGTCGCCATGAACGAGCTGTCTTATTGGAATTATTGCCCAAAACGCCTTTGCTGTAAGGCCTTGCTGTCACCTGTCCCGCAGCCAGACGCTTGAAGCAAGTGGGGGATACCCTCTGAAGCGTTATAGGTCAACATGTTTACGCGGGCACTGCGTCCATTTGCATTGCCCAAATAAAAAGGCCCGGCAAACCGCCGGGCCCTTTCAAAATCTCAGTACGCTGGCAATTAAGCGTCAGCTGCAACCTTCAAAGATACGATCTTGTCCGGGTTGGAAACAGGCTCACCGCGTTTGATCTTGTCAACGTTCTCCATGCCTTCAATAACCTGACCCCATGCGGTGTACTGGCCGTCGAGCCAAGACGCATCGCCGAAGCAGATAAAGAACTGGCTGTCACCGGAGTTCGGATCCATAGAACGAGCCATGGAACAAGTGCCGCGAACGTGTTTCGCATCATTGAACTCGGCCTTCAGCTTCTTGCCGGAGCCGCCAGTACCTGTACCCTGTGGGCAACCAGTCTGAGCCATGAAACCGTCAATTACACGGTGGAAAACGATGCCGTTGTAAAAGCCTTCACGAGCTAGCTCTTTAATGCGTGCAACGTGGTTCGGTGCCAGATCAGGACGCAGTTCAATAACAACGTCACCCTGAGTGGTTTCCAGCAGCAGTGTGTTTTCTGGATCTTTGATATCAGCCACGGGACTGTCCTTTATCTTAGAATAAGTCTGAGTGCAGACATAACCTTTACTTGGCGTCGGCCGCAACCTGCATTTTGATGATTTTGTCAGGGTTACGAACAGGTTCGCCGCGTTTGATTTTGTCGACTGCGTCCATTCCCGAGACCACTTCACCAAACACGGTGTACTGACCATTCAGCCAATCACCATCATTAAACATGATGAAGAACTGCGAGTTTGCACTGTTCGGGCTGCTAGAACGCGCCATGCCAAGGGTGCCGCGCTTAAATGGTGCCTGAGAAAACTCAGCCTCAAGGTCCGGTAATTCAGACCCACCCATGCCAGTGCCGGTTGGGTCACCAGTCTGCGCCATGAAACCGTCAATCACGCGGTGAAAAACGATACCATCATAAAAACCTTCGCGGGTCAGCTGCTTAATGCGCTTAACGTGCTCAGGAGCAAGATCAGGACGCAGAGCAATTTCAACGCGCCCGTCCTTCAGGTCCAGATAAATCGTGTTTTCAAGATCTTGAGCGCTTGCGGCCTGTGGCATCATAAATGCGCCCAGAACCATCGCACATGCTGTCAAAATACGTAGCAAGTTGTCTGTCCTTGTCTTAACCAGAGCGTATCCCCCAAAACCCAATAGGTTTCCAAAAAAAAGATACGCATAAAAATCAATATTTAGCGGTGAAGCGTGATTGCACATATACGCGCCGCGCTAAAAAGTCTAACCCTATCAGATAGGCAGTCTTCATTGTTGCGTTGCTTTTAAACAATCTCGAAGCGCTTTTTGAGAGCCGCCTCAACACACTTGGGGACAAATGAACTGTAATCTCCCCCCATCTTCGCAATCTGGCGCACCAGTGTAGCCGTAATTGGGCGCATCACTGGAGAACTTGGGAAAAACACAGTTTTGATGTCAGGTGCCATCGCCCCATTCATTCCCGCCATCTGCATTTCATAGTTGAGATCAGTCGAGTCGCGAAGGCCGCGCACCAGAATGTTGGACCCATGCTCCCGCGCAGCATCCACGACCAGCCCTGTGAAGGAGACAGTGCGAATACGCGCAGCGTTTTCCACTCCAAACTGCTCTTCACAAGCGAGACGGATCAGCTCCACGCGCTCTTCAAAGGAAAACAAGGGCGCCTTGGACGCCTGAACACCAATAGCCACAACCACCTCATCAGCCAAAACCAATGACTGCTCTAAAATGTCCAGATGGCCATGTGTCATAGGGTCAAAAGACCCCGGATACAGTGCAATACGCTTCATAAACCCCTCACCTCCCAGTTCGCAAAATCAGCGAACAATCAGGAATTCTATTTTCTAGATTAAGGCGCACAGTGCACATTGCTTTCGCAAGAAACAAGCACTTTTTGACGACCAAAACCAATGAGGAACGCGCTCCAACCTTTCAGAATCAAAAAAAGGGAGCTCAAGGCTCCCTTTCTCTGATTTATTCAGCGCTTGGCGTCTCTCCGCCGTCACCCTCTGGTATCGGAGCTGCGCTCTCTGCGCCACCCTCACCGGTATTACCACCTGCCTCGGCTACGCCTTCTGCTTCGGCATTCTCGTCATCATCAGCTTCGCTAATACGCTCCACTGCAACAACCTGCTCTTCCGCAGAGGTGTTAAACACAGTCACACCCTGTGTCGAACGCCCAGCAATGCGGATGCCGTTGACCGGACAACGGATCAGCTGACCACCATTGGTCACCAGCATGATCTCGTCACTGGCTTCACTGCGGAAGGAAGCAACCAGACGGCCATTACGGTCGTTCACAGTCATCGCCGCGATACCCTTACCACCACGACCTGTGGTGCGGTACTCGTAGGAGCTGGTGCGCTTGCCATAACCCTTTTCAGAAACAGTAAGAATGACCTCTTCGCATCCATCCATTTCTTTAAAGCGCTCTTCAGACATACCAGCTTCTTCGAAGGAGATATCCCCGTTAGCCTCTTCACCGCGCATGGCGCGGGAAAGCTTCAGGTAAGCCGTCCGCTCTTCGGAATCACACTCGAAGTGCCCCAGAATCGTCATGGAGATGACGTGATCACCTTCAGCAAGGTTGATCCCGCGCACACCAACCGAATTACGGCCAGAGAACACGCGAACATCTGTTGCCGGGAAGCGAATGCACATGCCCGCTGCGGTGGTCAGCAGAACGTCATCGTCTTCTGTTGAAGTCATCACGTTGACGATACCATCGCCCTCTTCCAACTTCATGGCGATCTTGCCGTTCTTGTTGATCTGAGCGAAGTCGGAAAGCTTGTTCCGGCGGATGGTGCCGCGCTTGGTCGCGAACATCACGTCCAACTCTGCCCATGTTTCCTCATTTTCAGGAAGCGGCAGAATAGAAGTGATACGCTCACCCTGCTCCAATGGCAGCATGTTGACCAGCGCATTTCCGCGTGCCTGCGGGCTTGCCAGTGGCAAACGCCAGACTTTCATCTTGTAGGCAATACCGCGAGACGAGAAAAACAGAACCGGCGTATGCGTGTTGGCAACAAACAGACGAGTTACAAAGTCTTCGTCCTTCGTCCGCATGCCAGAACGGCCCTTACCACCACGACGCTGCGCACGGTAAGTATCCAGAGGAACACGCTTGATGTAGCCGGTGTGAGATACGGTCACAACCATATCTTCGCGCTGGATCAGGTCTTCATCATCCAGATCTCCGCCGCCATCAGTAATCTCGGTCCGGCGCGGTGTCGCAAACTCGTCACGAACTTCTTCCAGCTCAGTGCGAACAATCTCCAGAATACGCTCACGGCTGCGCAGAATATCCAGATAGTCTTTGATCTCAGCAGCAAGCTTATCGAGTTCATCGCTAATTTCGTCACGACCAATAGCAGTCAGACGCTGCAAGCGTAGCTCCAGAATAGCCCGAGCCTGATCTTCAGAAAGCTTGAATGTCCCGTCTTCCTGAATGGCGTAACGCGGATCATCAATCAGCTGAATAAGCGGTTCAATGTCTTTTGCAGGCCAGTTACGTTCCATCAGCTGGCGACGCGCGGTCGCTGGGTCCGGTGCTGTGCGGATCAGATGAATGACATCATCGATGTTTGCAGTTGCAACAGCCAGACCAACCAGCACATGTGCACGATCGCGTGCTTTGGACAGCAGGAAGCGTGTACGGCGGCCAATAACCTCTTCACGGAACGCGATAAAGGCTTTGAGCATGTCCTTCAAGGCAAGCTGCTCAGGGCGGCCACCATTCAAGCAACCACGTTACAGCCAAAGCTCTGCTGAAGCTGGGAATAACGATAGAGCTGGTTCAGGATAACATCCGGAACAGCATCACGCTTCAACTCGATAACAACGCGCATGCCGCGACGATCAGATTCATCACGAATGTCAGAGATGCCCTCGATCCGCTTTTCACGAACAAGCTCTGCGATCTTTTCGATCATAGAGGACTTATTCACCTGATAAGGGATTTCAGTGACAATCAAAGCCATACGGCCCGAGCGAATTTCTTCAGTCTCAACCCGGCTGCGCATAAGAACGGAACCACGTCCGGTCTCATATGCCGACTTAATGCCAGCGCGGCCAAGAATGATACCACCGGTCGGAAAATCCGGGCCCGGAATGATTTCCATCAGCTCTGGCAGAGTAATTTCAGGCCGTTCGATCATTGCGATCGTGCCGTCAATCACCTCACCCATGTTATGCGGTGGAATGTTGGTCGCCATACCAACGGCGATACCACCGGCACCGTTTACCAGAAGGTTTGGGTAACGTGCCGGGAGAACTTCAGGTTCTGTCTCAGAACCATCGTAGTTCTCGTTGAAGTTCACGGTATCTTTGTCGATATCGGAAAGCTGTGTCTGAGCAACTTTTTCGAGGCGACACTCTGTGTAACGCATCGCCGCTGCACGGTCGCCATCAACCGAGCCAAAGTTACCCTGCCCGTTAATGAGTGGCAGGCGCATGGAAAAGTCCTGCGCCATTCGAACAAGAGCATCGTAAATCGCACTATCACCATGAGGGTGATACTTACCCATCACGTCACCAACGACGCGGGCGGATTTACGGTAGGGCTTATTCCACTCATATCCGTTTTCATGCATAGAATACAGAATACGGCGGTGAACCGGCTTCAAACCATCACGAACATCGGGAAGCGCACGGCTCACGATCACGCTCATCGCGTAATCGAGATAGCTGCGCTTCATTTCATCTGTGATAGAGACGGGCCGAATGTCGCTAGGTAGGCCACCTGGTGGTGTGCTTAAGTCCTGATCTGCCAAGGATTATTCTCATCAATTTTAAGTCAGAATTCTTATTCGTTATAGCCGATTCAAAGCGTAGAACCAAACGCCATAAGACCTCAAAAGACAGCTAATAACAACTACCTTACTTCAGGGCCTTATCCATAGCTACTCATTAGGGCTTTCTACGCGGTTTAGTTGCTTAAAAGCATCGCTTCAGCGCATAAAAATACCACACCAGTTGCAGGTAGTGCAAAAACCTATCACAGTCTTGCTAAATATAACATTGTCTGTTAGCGCCCACTCAACACTTGCAAAACTGCGAGTCTATTATACTCGTAAGCAGAACCACCCCATTTACAAGGTAAAGCGCGATGCTCATTGAGTTCCTTATCAATGCATTTGCCATGCTATTTGTCACGATCGATCCAATCGGTTTGGCACCAGTCTTTCTGGCAGTCACCGCCGGTGCCACCAGCACCGAGCGGCGCCAGATCGCGATCAAAGCCGTGATCATCTCCGGCATAACGCTCATGGCATTTTTCTTCGCCGGACGTCAGCTTCTGAATGTTCTCGGCATTTCTCAGGCTGCATTCCAGGTCGCTGGCGGCCTGCTGCTCTTCATCATCGCGGTAGAGATGGTGTTTGAGCATCGTCAGAAGCGTAAAGCTGAAAGCGCTGAGAAGGTCGTCGAGCAGGAGGATCTGTCCCAGACAGCTGTCTTCCCGCTTGCAATTCCACTGATTGCAGGCCCCGCAACGATCTCTGCCATCATCCTGCTTGCAGGTCAGGCCCCCGGCGTTACAGGTCAGGTTGGCCTGATCGCGGTGCTTCTGTCCGTTCTGGTGCTCAGCTTCTTCGTGTTCCTTCTGGCTGCACGCATCGACAAACTGCTCGGCTCTACTGTTCAGCTGATCATCACCCGCCTCTTTGGTGTGATCCTCGCAGCCCTGTCGGTTCAGTTCGTTGCAGACGGCATCTTCTCTCTGATCGAGATGCACTCCTAAATCTGGTCCGCGCCCGCAGCACTTGTGGGCGCACCCTAGGCCAATTGTGAAATAGGGCTTGCAGTCCCCAATCCCCTTCGTAAAGTCACCCTTATATTTTACGGAGGATTCGAATGGCTGCCCACGGCTCCAAAAAAAGTTATTTTCGCCGCCCTTGCCGGCAACTCACTCATTGCAATCACAAAATTTGCCGCTGCTGCCTATACCGGCTCTGCCGCCATGCTGTCCGAAGGTATCCACTCCCTCGTCGATACCGGCAATCAGGGCCTCCTGCTTCTGGGCATGAAGCGCGCAGAAAAACCTGCAGACAAAAAGCACCCCTTTGGCTATGGCTCGGAGATCTACTTCTGGGCGTTCGTCGTTGCATAATGATCTTCGCTGTTGGCGCAGGTATCTCGCTTTATGAAGGCATCCAGAAGATCATCCATCCTCACCCCATTGAATCCGCCGTGATTGCCTACGTCGTTCTTGGGCTCGCGATCATTTTTGAAGGCTGGGCATGGACGGTCGCCTTTAAAGAATTCAGAAGAACACAGGGCACGCGCCCATTCCTGACAGCCGTGCGTGACAGCAAAGACCCAACGTTTTCACGGTTCTTTTTGAAGACACAGCTGCAATGCTCGGCCTGCTTGTTGCCCTTGCAGGCATCTACGGCGCTCAAACCTTCGGTATTGCATGGCTCGACGGCGCTGCCTCCGTTGTAATCGGCCTCATTCTCGCAGGCACAGCGTTTGCTCTGGCACTTGAAACCAAAGGTCTCCTCATCGGCGAAAGCGCCTCAGATGAGCTCGTCGCTCCGTACGCGAGATTTTGCTGGAACCGGCAGCCGTCACCGGCGTCAACGAAATCCGCACGCTCCACCTTGGCCCTAATGACGTTCTTTTGGCTGCCTCGCTTGACTTTGAAGACAGTCTTACCGCAGGCGCTGTCGAAGAGGTCATCTTCTCACTGGAAGATACCATCAAACGATCCCAGCCCCTGATAGGGCGCATATTCCTCGAAGTTCAAGCAGCAAAGAGCCGTCAGATTATTGAGGGCAAGTAATCAGGATCATTTCTTTTTTTTCATGGAGATCAGCTCGCAAGCACTCTATGACGGATATCCATATTAAGACTCGCGGAGCAGACAATGACCATACTCGTAACAGGCGGCTGCGGATATATCGGAAGCCACATGACATGGTGCCTTCACGATGCCGCAGAGGACTTCGTTGTCATCGACAACCTGTCCACCGGCTTTGATTGGGCAATCCCACAAGCCGCTAAGCTTTATCAGGGTGAGATCACCGATCTGGATCTGCTTCAGACTATTTTCCGCAACCACGACATTTCTGCGGTTATCCACTTTGCCGGCTCAATCATCGTGCCAGAATCCGTTTCCAACCCATTGAAATATTACGAAAATAACACAGCAGCCTCACGCACGCTGATTGACGCCTGCGTTAAAAACGGTATCAAGCACTTCATTTTCTCTTCCACTGCGGCTGTCTACGGCGACCCAAAAGTTATTCCAGTTTCTGAGGATGCGCCCCTAAGCCCCTTAAGCCCTTACGGAACTTCGAAGCTCATGACAGAACTTATGCTGCGTGATACCGCAGCAGCGCATGACTTCAAATACACCGCCCTACGCTATTTCAATGTCGCAGGCGCCGATCCGGAAGGCCGGACAGGACAATCAACCCAAAACGCCACGCACCTGATCAAAGTGGCCAGCGAAGCCGTACTTGGCAAGCGCACCCACCTGGGTGTCTTCGGCGATGACTTTGACACACCCGACGGCACTGGAGTGCGCGATTACATCCACGTCTCGGACCTCGCCAGCGCCCACTATCTCGCCCTCAAACGCCTGCGGGACGGCGGTGACAGCATCGTGATGAATGCCGGCTACGGTGACGGCTATTCTGTGTTGCAGGTGATTGACGCAGTGAAGGCGGTGTCCGGAGTTGACTTTGAAGTCAGGCAGGAACCACGACGTGCAGGCGACTCTCCAAAGGTTGTCGCAGACAACTCAAAAATCATGAGCAACCTGGACTGGAAGCCCCAATTTGATGACCTGTCGACCATCGTAAAGCACGCGCTGGACTGGGAGAAAAAAAACTCCAGTTCAAAAACAGCCTAGCAACCCCACGTCCCGACTAGTCCTTGTAGTCAGTGCCCTCAACATGGAGGCGCTGGCACCCTAAACAATTAAGGTATACGGATAACACGGTCGCCGGGCTTGATACCCAACTCAGCCGCACGACCCGCCAACACCTCCAGCACATACTGGGCTGGCACCTCAGAGGAAATAACCTCTTCTGAGAAAGGGATAGTATTGGCTGCAATGCTTTTGATTTTATAGTCAGATCCAATGAAAATAATATCAAGCGAACTCGGCGTATTCTTCATCCAGAAGTATTGCAAGCCAGACTGCGGAAAGATGAAAAGCATCCCGTCATCGGTTTCAGATCCGTCCGCCCCATCAGCCCCTGAGCTCGCTCAGCCATCGTCTCAGCAATCTCAACCCGAAATTCGTGCGCGCCATCGGCACTGCGCACTTCAAGCGTTTCCGTTCTCATTTCCGCAGCAAGCGCCGGGATCGCACCCAACACAAAAAAGATAAAAACAACTCTAAGAACCGTCATGTAACGCCCTGCACTTCTTTTCCATCAGTATTGGGCCAAAGAAAAACCCTTGGCAAGTCACCAAGCTTATAATCAGCTAATCTCAGAGATGTGATCCCCAAACCCACCAGACCTTCATCAGTGCGATGCCGGAATGTGAGCCCCACTCCCAACGGGCCGGACCTCAGCAGCCATCTTACCTTTAGGCCCATCACCAAAACGCACCTGAACCTTTTGTCCCGGTCGCAGCTCCGTGATACCAAAGCGGCGCAGCGTTTCCATGTGAATGAAGATATCTTCGGTGCCTTCTCCCCTCGTCAGGAAGCCAAACCCTTTGACACGGTTAAACCACTTCACTTCAGCCTCGATAAAGTTACCTTCGGGAGTAACCTGAACATGAGTGCGAGACGGGGGTAACTGAGAGGGGTGAACCGCATAACTCTCATCCATGGAAAGAATGCGCATCGCCTGCAGGCCGCGAGGACGGTTGAGCACTTCGCAAACAACACGCGCCCCTTCATAGGCGGTCTGATACCCGTCTCTGCGCAGGCATGTAACATGCAGCAAGACGTCTGGCAGATCGTCTTCCGGCTCTACAAAACCATAGCCCTTACCAATATCAAACCACTTGATTGTTCCTGCCACCTGAAGAACATCTAAGGCTGTATCGTCAACCAGGTCCTCGACAGAGCCTACCTGAGGCGCCGTTTTTACCACCATGATGAATGCCCCGAAATTTGCCGCATCTGAAATGTAACGTCCGATCAAAACCGAACACCACTTGATTCCACAAAAAGAATATCACCACGCCCGACGGCAAAAAGGTAAAAAAATTAACAAAGAGCTAAATGATCCCCCATTGATTTGGTTAGTGTTGTCCTATCAACACCATTTACCTGAAGTTTGGAGGGGGTATAGCTAACAGTACTGAAGATTTTACCCAATGGATGCATGAGTTACTTTCAAAACCTCAAGCCGCCACAAGATACACATTATTGGCAGATACCACTTGCATATTCCGGGTGCAGGAATACTAGGAACCCTTCCATATCCGCATTTTTCACGTTAGCTTCTGTCAGTTTCAACCTCTGATGGTTCGCCGCTCGAAGAGCTAATCCCAAAAACGAAAGAGTTCGACATGCGTTATCTACACACCATGGTTCGCGTTAAGGATCTTGAAGCATCCCTGAAATTCTATTGCACAATCTTTGGTCTGGAGGAAGTCCGTCGCCATGACAGCGAAGCAGGCCGATACACTCTTGTCTTCCTCGCAGCGCCAGAAGACAAAGAAAGCTTCAATACAAATTCAGCCCGGGCTTGAGCTGACCTACAATTGGGACCAGGAAGAGTACACCGGCGGCCGCAACTTCGGCCACCTCGCCTACGAAGTAGACGATATCTACCAGACCTGCGAGAAGCTGCAGGCTGATGGCATAACAATCAACCGCCCGCCCCGGGACGGTCGCATGGCATTTATCGTGTCTCCAGATGGAATCTCCATCGAACTTCTCCAAAAAGGCGCAAACCTCAAACCAGCCGAACCATGGCTTTCCATGGGCAACACTGGCAGTTGGTAATCACAGCACCAACGATTCAGCGCCCCCTGACTTGGGGCGCTGAAATCAAACGGAAATTCAGAAAAAACCTGCCACCTTCATATTTGTGGACTGTTTAGATTATAAAACTTTAATCACTAGACAATATCCTAGTGAAATTCTATAAGCCTCCTCACACAGCGCGCACATAGCGCAAATGCTGTGGTGTGCGCCCATCGTCTAGCGGTTAGGACGCCGCCCTTTCACGGCGGAAACAGGGGTTCGATTCCCCTTGGGCGTACCATTTCCTCCTCCTAAAACAGCTTAATCTTGCCGAGCACACCCACTGCTCCTTGCATCTTTGTGCACCTTTACATCATGGGCACGTAAGCGCGCTTTTCTGCCTGCCAAAAACCCAACTCACACCACCAAGACTCGCAGTCAAACACAGGCAACAAAAAAGCCCGGCGGCGAACTTCCGCTCACCCCGGGCCATTTCGAACTGCGCTCTTGGCTTAAAACGGAATTTCGTCGTCCATGCCGCCGCCAAAGCCGCCACCAGATGGTGCAGATCCACCACCGCCGCTGCTTTGACCGCCAAATCCGCTACCGCCCTGACCACCGGAACCACCACCAAAGCCGCCGCCTTGGTCGTAACCACCAGAACCGCTGGATCCGCCGCCAAAGCCACCGGACTGACCGCCGCTCTGGCCACCACCTTCGCCGCGACCATCAAGCATGGTCAGCGTGGAGTTGAAGCCCTGCAGAACGATCTCGGTGGAGTATTTGTCCTGACCGCTCTGGTCCTGCCATTTGCGGGTCTGGATCTGGCCTTCAATATAAACCTTGGAGCCTTTGCGCAAAAACTGCTCCGCAACCTTGGCAAGACCTTCATTGAAGACAACAACGCGGTGCCATTCGGTACGCTCACGGCGCTCACCGCTGTTGCGATCGCGCCAGCTTTCCGAAGTTGCGATACGCAAGTTAACGATCGGGCGACCGTCCTGCGTACGGCGAATTTCCGGATCTGCGCCCAAATTTCCCACCAAGATGACTTTATTGACGCTACCGGCCATTGAATAACTCCTAATTCTGAACTCACCATAGCCTGGCAAGTTAAGTTGGCAAGTAACCTATGCTCCGCGCTCTGCAAATCAAACAGCCTTTCTCAAAGGCAACGTGGTTGTCCACATTTCCGAGGCATTCCGTTTGTATATCAGGCGTCAGCAAGCATGGCTCTCCGCTCGTTCTATATTTGTTCCAATACAATGCATTGCAAGACAGGCAAGTTCAACTCCCAATTTTCGCAAGAGACAAATTTCCGCGATCCACCGCGAAAAGGCTTGCTCCATAAAATTGTTCCGTTTATGTTCCACCTGATTTCCTGCGCACATTCTCCTGCATTTTGAGGATCGCACCCAGACCTGTTTTGCTTTTTATATGCGAACTCGGCATCCGTGATAAAGGACAGTTCCATGGCGAAGTCGCCAACACATGACACACAAAATTCTTCTGCACGCGCTGATCACACCAAACAGCTTACTGTGCGCGGAGCGCGCGAACATAACTTGAAAAATGTGGACCTGGATCTTCCACGGGACAGCCTGATTGTCATGACCGGCCTGTCCGGCTCGGGCAAATCCTCCCTTGCATTTGATACGATTTACGCTGAAGGCAGCGCCGCTACGTTGAAAGCCTGAGCGCTTACGCCCGCCAGTTCCTCGAAATGATGCAAAAGCCGGATGTAGACCAGATCGACGGATTGTCTCCGGCTATTTCTATTGAACAAAAAAAACCACCTCAAAGAACCCACGCTCCACAGTCGGCACCGTCACGGAAATCTATGACTACATGCGCCTTTTGTTCGCGCGCGTGGGTATTCCCTATTCCCCCGCAACAGGACTTCCCATTGAGAGTCAGACGGTCTCGCAGATGGTCGACCGCATCCTGACACTGGAGGAAGGAAGCCGACTTTACCTGCTGGCTCCGATCGTACGCGGACGCAAAGGGGAATACCGAAAAGAACTCGCCGAGCTCATGAAAAAGGGCTTCCAGCGCGTAAAAGTCGACGGCGAGTACTATGAAATTGCCGATGCCCCCACGTTGGACAAGAAGTTCAAACACGACATTGATGTCGTCGTTGACCGCATAGTTGTACGCGAAGACATGGCGGGCCGGCTGGCCGATTCTCTGGAAACCGCACTGGAACTGGCCGAAGGCTCGCAACTGTCGAGTTTGCGGATGAAAAAGACGAGAAAGGTAAGGCAAAGCACCTAGTTTTCTCAGAAAAATTCGCCTGCCCCGTCTCCGGCTTTACAATCCCGGAGATCGAGCCACGCCTGTTCTCGTTCAACAACCCGTTCGGCGCTTGTCCGACCTGCGATGGGCTGGGAACAAAACTCGCGTTTGAGGCCGAGCTCGTTGTGCCGGATCAGACCCTGTCGCTACGCGGCGGCGCCATCCTGCCATGGTCCAAGACAGGCTCAACCTCTCCTTATTACACCCAGACACTGGAAGCCTTGGCAAAGCACTACAAGCAGCCAATGACCAAAGCCTGGAAGGACCTGCCGGAGGATTTCCGCAACGCGGTTCTATTTGGTACGGGTAAAACCAAGGTACAGTTCGTTTATGACGATGGCACCCGCTCTTACAAAACTGAAAAGCCATTTGAAGGCGTAGTCGGTAACATCGAGCGTCGCTGGCGCGAGACCGACTCCCAAATGGTGCGCGACGAGCTCTCCCGTTACCAGTCAGATCACGCCTGCGATGCCTGTAACGGCTACCGCCTGAAGCCGGAAGCGCTGTGCGTGAAAATTGCGGACCGCCATATAGGCGAGATCACCGCACTTTCCATCAAAACCGCCCATGACTGGTTCTCCAGCATCGATGAAAAGCTCACCGACAAGCAAAACGAGATCGCCTACCGCATTCTCAAAGAGATTCGCGAGCGCCTGAAGTTCCTCAACGATGTTGGGCTGGAATATCTTTCCATGTCCCGCTCCTCCGGCACCCTGTCCGGCGGCGAAAGCAGCGTATTCGCCTCGCTCCCAGATCGGTTCCGGCCTGACCGGTGTTTTGTATGTGCTCGACGAGCCTTCCATCGGCCTGCATCAACGCGACAATGCCCGCCTGCTGGAAACCCTGAAACACCTGCGTGATCTGGGCAACACCGTTATCGTTGTGGAACATGACGAAGATGCAGTGCTGACTGCCGACCATGTAGTAGATGTAGGTCCCGGCGCAGGTATCCACGGCGGACAGGTGATTGCGCAGGGAACACCGGAGGAAGTGATGGCCAACCCGGCGTCTCTTACCGGCAAATACCTTTCCGGCAAAATGAGCATCCCGCAGCCAGATGAGCCACGCAAGATCGATAAGAATCGCCAGATCAAAGTCTTCGGCGCACGCGGCAACAACCTCAAGGACGTGAACGCAACCATACCGCTAGGCACATTTACCTGCGTGACCGGCGTTTCCGGTGGCGGCAAATCCACATTCCTCATCGATACCGTCTACAAGGCAACCGCCCGTCGCCTCAATGGCGCACGCGACAACCCGGCCCCACATGATCGCATCGAAGGTCTTGAAAGGCTGGACAAGGTCATCGACATCGACCAGTCCCCGATCGGTAGAACGCCGCGCTCCAACCCGGCCACCTACACCGGTGCCTTCACGCCGATCCGCGAGTGGTTCGCAGGCATGCCCGAAGCAAAAGCGCGCGGCTACGCCCCAGGACGCTTCTCCTTCAACGTGAAGGGCGGACGCTGTGAAGCCTGTCAGGGCGACGGCGTCATCAAGATCGAAATGCACTTCCTGCCGGATGTCTACGTCACTTGCGATGTGTGTAACGGCAAACGCTACAACCGTGAGACACTGGAAGTTCAGTTCAAGGGCAAATCCATCGCAGATGTTCTGGATATGACCGTTGA
The DNA here is from genome assembly GCA_001310715.1 of Pseudovibrio sp. JCM 19062. The sequence goes on along the minus strand of BAXV01000004.1, from coordinate 36,562 downwards.
AGAAGCAGCCGGCTTCTTCTCCGCCGTGCCATCCATTCGCGATAAGATGGAGACCCTCGCCCGCGTTGGCCTCGGCTATATCAAGGTCGGCCAGCAGGCAACGACCCTATCGGGCGGTGAAGCACAGCGCGTCAAGCTGGCCAAGGAACTCTCCAAACGCTCAACGGGCCGCACTCTATATATTCTGGATGAGCCGACAACAGGCCTTCACTTCCATGACGTCGCCAAACTGCTCGATGTTCTTCACGAACTGGTCGATCAGGGCAATACGGTCCTTGTGATCGAGCACAATCTGGAAGTGATCAGAACCGCTGACTGGATTCTCGATCTGGGACCGGAAGGCGGTGACGGTGGCGGCACCATTGTAGCAACCGGACGCCCACATGATGTGGCGGAGGTACCGGAAAGCTACACCGGCCAATTCCTCAAGGAGCTATTCGCCCGCCGCAGCGCCAGCAATCTGGACGCAGCTGAATAAGAACCAAAGGCCGGGCCAGTCCCGGCTTTTTTTTACACAGGCCGCACGACCTAACCCCCCCATTTTTCATAGGCGCATCGGCTGATTCTGATCCTAAGCAGCCTCATTCGGCACTCGGTTAATTGTGTCATTTGATTGAAGTATGAGTGGGTTTTCACCACTCAACGCCCAAAATGACCTCACAAGACCATTAAGCTATGCATATTTGTGCTTAAGATCACACAATTGCTGCATCGCACAATCTGATATACTGCCATTTATATCGATTTAAGTGGCGTTTACGCCATCATTCGCCACAATGCCATGCACTTAACGCATAACGGACATGCAAAATGATGTGGTGCACAATGAAACGGTCTTATGTATAAACCAACTCAAGGCCGCTGAGGAACTCCTCCAATCAAGCCTCGGCAGCCCAACATATAATCCTCGGTAGCACCTCCTCCCAAGCTACCTGATGGATCTAAACAGAGATTTCCTCCCAGTTCTCTGTTTACTAGCTTCGCCCGTCGTTCCTCCCATCGACGGGCGTTAGCTGTTTCTGGGGCCCTTTTTCCGATCAAGTACCCCTCCAGCACAAACGCACCAGTGCGAAATCCCCGCAAAACCGCGCCCTGCCCGTCACTGTCAGATAGCTCTCGGGATTTCGCGCCAACACAGGCGGGATCACTTAGTGACAGGCTTTTCCAGATCCGCGCTGGTCATCCGCATCCACTTGGACAGAGGCAGGATATCCGGCGGCTGCCCATTGCTCAGGCGCCAGCTGTCCACCACCCAGGGCGTGCCAGTGGTCGTATCCACCACAACAGCAGAGGCATGCGGATATTTCAGGTCCAGAAAGAAACCGCGCGAGGCTGGTCGCGTCACCCGATGATATTTAAGCCAACCCTGCGAGCTAAGATAGGTCAGCAGGCTTGTGGTATTAGTCGCCTCATCAAGCAGTCCATCTGCCCCGCACTTTGCTATGCATCATATCCAGCCCGCCAATGTCGTTAGATGACCCGACCGCAGGCCCGATACGCCTCTCTTGCCACTGAACGGCATCGGAAATCGCGGCCCGCTCTGCTTCGGGGCTTGCCTTGCCCCGTTGCAGGATCGTGCGTAAGCGTTCTTTGTCTTGTTGGCTGAAAGTAACGGCTGTGCGATATTCACAGCCGAACCCATGGCAGATATATAGCGTGTCGCCCTTGTTTTCCTGCGACCCCATCTGGGCATACCAAGTGCTTGGCGGCGCATTAATCTGGCTCATGCAGGCACTTAGGCCAATCGCGCCAAGCGCAACCACAAAGCCCCGGCAATGCACCGCGAATCTCTTTTTGGCAAAATACACGTGTTTATGTGAATCACTTTGCACAACCATGGAAGATTGATGGCCTAAATGATTGAACTGAGCAAGTTCAGAGGCTAAGCAATTCGCAAGCAAGAAAAACTTTGGCTTCCATGGACGTTTTAGCGCAACAGAAGCCCAGTCGATTGGATAGGAAATGACGAAGCAACCCATACACGTGGTTGGCGGTGGTCTGGCAGGCTCAGAAGCAGCTTGGCAAATTGCAGAAAAAGGCCTGAAGGTTGTCCTGCATGAAATGCGCCCGACCCGTGAGACCGACGCACATAAAACAGACGGCCTTGCAGAACTGGTATGCTCCAACTCATTCCGCTCTGACGATGCTGAAAACAACGCCGTTGGCCTGCTCCATGCCGAGCTGCGTGCAGCGGGCTCCCTGATCATGAAATGCGCAGATGCCAACAAGGTGCCTGCAGGCGGCGCACTGGCCGTTGACCGCGATGGCTTCTCCCAAGCTGTACAAGCGGCTCTTGAAGCCCATGAGAACGTAGAGATCATCCGTGAGGAGGTTACTCAGATCCCGTCCGCCGAAAGCGGTCAGGTTATTCTGGCAACCGGCCCACTCACCTCTCCGGCGCTTTCCGAGCAGATCCTCAAGGCAACCGGCGAAGACGCTCTCGCCTTCTTTGATGCAATCGCGCCGATCATCCACACCGAATCCATCAACATGGACAAAGCGTGGTTTCAATCCCGCTATGATAAAGTCGGACCGGGCGGCACCGGAAAAGACTACATCAACTGCCCGATGGACAAAGACCAGTATGAAGCCTTCATCGACGCACTGATCGGCGGCGAAAAGACCTCCTTCAAGGAGTGGGAAGAAAACACCCCGTACTTCGACGGCTGCCTGCCTATTGAAGTGATGGCAGAGCGTGGCCGCGAAACCTTGCGCCATGGCCCTATGAAGCCAATGGGCCTCACCAACGCGCACCAGCCGGACATCAAAGCCTATGCTGTCGTCCAGCTGCGTCAGGACAATGCTCTGGGCACGCTGTACAACATGGTTGGTTTCCAGACCAAACTGAAATACGGAGCACAGGCAGAAATCTTTCGCATGATCCCGGGTCTGGAAGATGCTCAGTTCGCACGCCTTGGCGGCCTGCACCGCAATACCTTCCTTAACTCCCCCCGTCTTCTGGATGAGCAAATGCGCCTCAAGGTCCTGCCGCACGTGCGCTTTGCAGGCCAGATCACTGGCTGTGAAGGCTATGTGGAATCCACCGCTATTGGTTGCCTGACTGGCCTGTTCGCAGCCCATCAGGCACTTGGAACAGATATCGCACCTCCGCCAGTAACGACTGCATGCGGTGCGATCGTCAACCACATCACCGGTGGCCATATTGATCGCGAAGACGGCTCAGGCCCGCGTTCATTCCAGCCAATGAACATCAACTTCGGCCTGCTGCCACCACTGGATGAAATGCCCAAGCATCCGGAAGGCAAGCGTCTGCGCGGTAAAGAGAAGACCCGTCTGAAGAAGCAGGTCATGGCCAAGCGTGGTCTGGATGATTTTAAGGCATGGGTTGCCAACGTATAACGCGTTCAAAGCCAGCTGCAAGAAACAGGAAAGGCCGGAAATTCCGGCCTTTTTCTATGTGCGGGTGCGGGAGAGCTTGGCAAGGCGCCGCGACGTGCGCCATATATGCCACATCCGGCGCATTTGCGAGGCCCCGCTGCTAAGCTGAAGCGGTTCGAAGCTTTCCTTACCAGCCTCATGGAAAAACAGCTCCGCCTGAAATACCGGCAAGAACGCCGGCAACACGGAAGTCGATCCCCTTTAGCGCCTCTTCACAGTCTGCAAGATGCTTTTTACTCAGCTCAATCATCTCGTCAAAGACAGCCCTGACACCATCATCTGAACTCTTGGCCCGCAAGGAGCTGACATCAACATTATGCCGCTTCATCACGTCCTGCGGAATGAACTGCTGCTGCCGCGAAACTTGAAGTGCCAGCGTCTGCATTAACCCCGATAGCGCATAAGCCACGCCGCCATGCCCACAGGCATCGGAAACCTGCCGGTCCCCTGGCTGCCCACTCAGGATCATAGAGGCAAGCAGCACCAGAACAGAGCTTGTTTCACCGCAATAGCCTTCCAGATCATTCACCGTCGGCATCGGGTCGGAATAAAGATCAAACCGGCGTGCCGAGATCAGATTGAGAAACGGCTCGCGTGGCAGCTTATGGCGCTCGATGGTCTCCAGTATCGCCTGCGCCACCGGATTGTGCTGCACATCCCCGTGGTCAGTGCCAGTGAGCGCATCGTGCCACCATTGCAAGCGAATTTCTCCGGGCATCGGTTCGTTGACCAGCTCGCGGATACGCGCAATCTCGCAGGCAAACGCATAAAGCGCGGACAAGCTTTGACGAGCCGCGTCCGGCGCATATAGCGTGCTCAAATACCGGTCATAGGAAAAGCGTTTTACAAAATCATTGCAATAGGAATAGGCCTGACTCATTGCTGGGTCCCATATTTAGTTCAGGTAATATCGACAGCAATAAAGACAGCCGCAACGGCGCGGTCTTCTCCGAGCAGCACGTTATAGGTCCGTACAGCAGCGCCCGTGGACATGCTGTCCACCATGATGCCCTTTTCGCGAAACGGCCCTTTGCGGGCCTCAGGAAACGGCTTCAGCTCATCACCGCAACCAATCAGCAGTACCTCGATACCGTCAGCTTCCTCAAGGATCTGCGCGAGCGCCTCATCAGTAATCTCGTCAAAGCACGTCGGGGACCAGCCGTAAACACCGGACGGCACACACATCAAAGATCCACGATGGGACATGTCAGCAAAGCGAAACCCGCCGTTTCCGTAGGCGTCGATCTGAACCATGCTCGGAAAGTGCGCATCCCGCAATTCCAATGGCTCTCCACGTTTTCCCATAATGACCTCCGGTGGGCTGCTAGAGCGTATTCCCGAAAAGTGGGTCCGGTTTTCGGAGAAGAATACGCGTGAAAATAAACGCTTAGAGCTTGGTGCGTGAATTCATATGAACGCGACATGCCCTAAGCCCAGTATACGTGCAAACTGATAGACCTGTTTAATTACACGCGAGAGAATGTCCAATAGAAAATGGGGCTGACCACAACTGTGCTCAGCCCCATCCAAAACCCTAGCTGCGTCTACGGATTACGTAGATTTAGAAGGAGACGTTTCATCATCTTTTCTATCAAAAGCATTGGCGCGAAGCTTCATCAGCATCAGCAACGGCGCTGCAAGGAAGATAGAAGAGTAAGTACCAATCACGATACCGAAGATCATTGCCAGCACAAACGACTGGATCACTTCACCGCCCAGGAAGTACAACGCAAACAGGGCCAGCAAGGTGGTCACAGATGTCATTGTTGTACGGGACAGGGTCTCGTTGATGGACTTATCAAGCAGCTCTTCCAGAGAAAGACGCTTATAACGACGCAGGTTCTCGCGAATACGGTCATAAACAACCACCGTATCGTTGAGCGAGTAACCGATGATCGTCAGCACCGCAGCAATACTGGACAATGTAAAGTCCAGATGCAGAAGCGAGAACAACCCGATCGTCAGCACGATATCATTGAAGGTGGTTATGATCGCGCCAACTGCGAACTGCCATTCAAAGCGGAACCAGATGTAAAACATGATCATGAGTAAAGCAGACCCCACGGCCAGCACGCCTGCATAAGCAAGCTCACCGGATACGCGCGGCCCAACCACTTCAGTTCTGCGGAATTCATAGTCTTCGGCAAAGGTCGCGCGAACACTTTCAACCACACTCTGCTGTGAACTCTCTTCATCACCCTGGGATTCAATGCGGATCAGAACTTCAGAGGGATCTCCGAATTCCTGCACCTGAATATCACCCAGATTAAGCCCACCGAGAGACTGACGAATTTGAGCAAGATCGGCAGGGCCGCTCTTGGATCGCAGTTCAATCAGTGTACCGCCTTTGAAGTCAATGCCGTAGTTCAGACCAATTGTCAGGAACAGCACGACAGCCAGAACCGCAACAATTGCAGACAACGGAAAACTCAACACCCGCCAATGCATAAAGCGGAAATTGGTTTGCTCCGGAACAAGTCTAAGAAGTTTCATGAGGCATGCTCCGCATTAAATTGGCAGTTTGGATGGACGCTTGCGCTTCACCCACATTGCAATGAGGAAACGCGACACCGTGAACGCCGAGAACACAGTGGTGAAAATCCCGACCATCAACGTCACAGCAAAGCCTTTAACTGGGCCAGAGCCGATGGAGAACAGGATCACAGCCACAATCAACGTTGTGATGTTTGCATCCAAAATTGTGCCAAGTGCACGGCTGAAACCGGCATCAATCGAGCCGATAGCAGACCGCCCTGCCCGCGCTTCTTCACGAATACGTTCATAAATCAGCACGTTGCATCAACCGCCATACCAATCGTCAAAACGACACCCGCGATACCCGGCAAGGTCAACGTCGCCTGAAGCGTGGTGAGAACACCAAAGATCAGGAAGATGTTTGCCGCAAGAGCCAGGTTCGCAATCACACCAAACTGCCCATAGGCCGCCAACATGAAGATCACCACGGCAGCTGCCGCAACAAGAGACGCGATTTTACCGCTATCGATGGAATCCTGACCAAGGCCCGGCCCAACTGAACGCTCTTCAACCACATCCAAACGCGCCGGAAGCGCACCTGCACGCAGCAGAACAGCAAGGTCGTTTGCACCATCAACGGTAAAGTTACCGGAGATCTGTCCAGAACCTCCCGTAATCGCCTGACGGATAACCGGAGCTGTAATCACTTCGTCATCCAGCACGATTGCGAACGGACGCCCAACATTTGCACGGGTCACATCTGCGAAGATGCGAGCACCGGTCGTGTTGAAGCGGAAGTTCACAACAGGCTCGTTGGTCTGATGGTCAAACGCAACAGAAGCATCCTGCAGCTCTTCACCAGTCAGCAACGGGGATTCATCGAGCAGATAAGGCTGGCCGTCAGAACCTTCAACAACCATCGTACCAACTGGCGGACGACCCTGAAGTGCCTGAGACGCGCTCATTTCCTGACTGACAAGATGGAAGGTCAACTGTGCAGTAGCGCCAATGATATCCTTCAGACGCTGAGGATCGGACTCGCCCGGTGCCTCAACAAGGATACGGTCAGTACCCTGACGCTGAATGGAAGGCTCCGTAGTGCCCAGTTCATCAACACGGCGACGGATCACCTCAATAGACTGGCTGACAACCGAAGCAAGGCGCATGTCCAGCCCTTCCTCGGAAAACGCCATACGGAACAGGCCGTCACCCTGAGGCTCAAGCACAAATTCATTCACCGTAGCTCCACCAAAAACGCCGGAGTTAAGGGGATTGACCAGTTCAGAAAGCCGTCGTTCAGCTTCGTCAAAGCGCGTATTGTCACGAATACGCACCTGCACGGCATCCCCTTGAATACCCAGTCCGGTGTAACCGATCCTCGGGTTTTCGCGCAGGGCCTGGCGGATACTACCAACCAGCTGCCTGAACTGCTTTTCCTTGTAATCTTCCTTATCAACCTCGTAGAGCAGATAAGCACCGCCCTGAAGGTCAAGACCAAGTACAATCTGGCGTTTTGGCATAAAATCTGGCCATGATTGTACGGTACTTGCCGGGAAGAAGTTCGGCAATGTTGTTAAGATACCGCCCAGCACCACAACGATAATCAGGGCGATTTTCCAACGCGCGAAATGAAGCATGAGTATATGCCCCGTCCTAGTATGGGCAGACCGCTCTTACCGCGGCATATGCCGAAACAGGAGAGCGGTCTGAAGCTACAAGCATCAAGGCGCGATTATTCGCCGTCCTTGACAGGTTCACCTTTGGAGCGAACCTCCTGGATCATCGCACGAGCAATACGCACACGCGTACCTTCCGCAATGTCCACCTGCAGTTCAGCTTCATCAACAACCTTGGCAACTTTACCAATCAGGCCACCAGCGGTCACAACAGTATCGCCACGGCGCAGATTGTTCACCATCTCCTGGTGAGACTTCATCTTCTGACGCTGAGGCCGGATGATCAGGAACCACATAATCACAAAGATCAGAACGAATGGCACGATGGACATAAGAACGTCCGGTGCACCACCTGCGACCTGTGCGTAGGCAGGGGTAATAAGCATTAGTTTCTCCTTACCACAGATTCAAAAAAACCTGATGGCGTTCATTAAACAATTGGCGAAGCAGCCCTCACCAAAAATGACCTTGGCCCGAAAGAACAAGGATTTTGCGCTGGACTATACAGTCCACTCCAGTGTTTTCAAGGCATTGACATGCTAACTGGGACTTTCCCCAAGAGTATTGGTCATGATACAGCTGTAGATAGGGATACTTGACCCCGGATCAAAGAGCTGAACCGCCCCCGAGACAATTTTTTGCCTCGTTTATTTGCGTATTACGCACGCCAGCGTACCTGAGTTAATCACGTGGATACACATGACCACCAATGAAAACACTTCTGAAGTCGCCCTTCTTACTTCCAAACTGGACGAGATTGTCGCCCTGCTGGCAAGCTCTCTTCCAACACCTCCGGCGCCCGTCAGTTTCGACGAAGCCGACGCATTCGTATTCCATCCGTCCCCGTTTAAGCTTGCTCCCGTCCCCAAAGTCAACCGGGTTGATATTAGCCTGCTAAAGGGTGTCGATCACTCCAAAAAAAATGTTGATGGATAACACTGTTAGGTTCGCCGAAGGCTTCCTGCCAATAACGTGCTCCTGTGGGGCGCACGAGGCATGGGTAAGTCTTCATTGGTGAAATCCGCTCATGCAGCCATCAACGCAAAGCACGCCCACTCAAAAACCATCAAAAAGCTCGTTCTCATAGAGATCCACCGCGAGGACATCGAAGCCCTCCCCGTACTCATGAACGAGCTACGCGGCCAGCCCTGCAACTTCATCATCTTCTGTGATGATCTGTCCTTCGACGGTGATGACACCAGCTATAAAAGCCTTAAAGCAGCCCTCGATGGCGGAATTGAGGGTCGCCCAGCAAATGTTCTGTTCTATGCGACATCTAACCGCAGGCACCTGCTGCCCCGCGATATGATGGAAAACGAACGCTCCACCGCCATTCATGCCAGCGAAGCTGTCGAGGAAAAAGTCTCGCTGTCTGATCGCTTTGGTCTTTGGATCGGCTTCCACAAGTGCTCGCAGGACGAATATCTGGATATGATCAACGGCTATACAGAGCACTTTGGCCTGAAGATAGAACCGGACCAGCTACGCGCGCAAGCTCTGGAATGGTCAACCACCCGTGGTGCCCGCTCGGGCCGTGTGGCATGGCAGTTCATTCAGGATCTGGCAGGCCGCCTCGGTCAAAAGCTTTCTTAAAAAGCAAGAGCACGCCGCGTGATGGTCATCACCACGGCGTGCTCTGGTATGAAAAAGGTCTCCGCAACGCCTCTCCCCGAAAGGATCGGCAAAAAGGAACCCTCCCCCTTATTGCTGTTCACAAGCCCGTTAGGACCGCGGTAGATGTTTCATCGGATCTACCGGCTTATTGTCCTTACGAAGCTCAAAATGTAGCTGGGGCTGTGTCACCGAGCCGGTCGCACCGGCCATGGCAATCGTCTGTCCACGGCGGACAACATCCCCGCGGCGCACCTTCAGCTCCTTGTTATGGGCATAAGCTGAGACCCAGCCATTATCATGGCGGATCAGAACCAGATTACCGAAGCCCTTCAACTCGTTACCAGCGTAAACGATGGTCCCGTCTTCAGCAGCTTTAATGTCTGTGCCCGATGGAACAGCCAGATTGATGCCGTCATTTTTGGACCCGCCCGGTTTCACACCAAAGTCAGAGATTATCCGCCCGCGCACAGGCCAACGGAAGGTTGCCTCTTCAGCTGGTGACGCTGCTGGAGCCTTGGCAGACTGAACCGGCTGCACAGGCGCTGGCTGCGCAGATTGTGCCGGCTCCAGACGAACCATGTCTGATTCCTCTCTGCGTCCAACAGGCAACATCGAAGTCTCTGGCTCCTGGACACTGGCCGTATGAACAGGCGCAGGGGCAAGAGAGTTGGCAAGAGTACGCTGCGTCGCCACCGGAGGCGCAGCATGCTGCGGCCTCACGTTCGCCACCGCAACGCGCTTAGGCTTGGGCACAGCATTTGCCGAAGCGATATTGGCAACCGCCACCGGACGCTGCGCCGCATAAACCTGCGGCTTGCTCTTTGGCGTTACCGAAACACGCAGTGGAAGTGGGCTGCTCGCAGGCTGCCCCACAACCGGCGCTCCATAAGCTGTTTGCGGAGCGGCTGACTGCGGCACGACAATCGGCGCCAAAGACTGGCTGCGATAGGTCGTCGGCTGTTGCTGCTCACGATATACCTGAGGAGGAACTGGCTGGCGAATAGGTTCCAGCGACGATCCCGGCACAACCGCAGCTGGCGCGCCCTGCTGGATTGGATAAGCAGGCGGCGGAGCATCGCTATAAACCGGACGCGAGCGCTCGCCCACATTGCCCGGTGGAATCAAAGCCGATGCAATTCTGGTGGTAAAAGCATCCTGCGACTGTCTGGAAGCGTTACTCTGCCCATTGGCATTTAAAGGGGTAACATATTGACCCGGAATGGACGCGGTAGTCAGACCTTGATCACTACCAGAAGATAACTGATGCGGCATCACCCGGTCACCGGCATTCGGTGACCAGTTTGCCTCGCGAACCATCTTCACCGGAATCACAACGGAATCACCCGTCTGCAGTGCCGAACTCACGGTCACTCGGTTCGCACGGAGGATCTCATTTTTTTTGGCACACGGTAGCGCCAGGCAAGACTCTCAACGCTCTCGTCCGGTTTGAGAGTCACAACTTGACCGCCAACAGGCGTCCAGCCGTACCCGTCTTCATTGGGCGCCTTGGCAAGAACAACAGGAACCCGAGCACCGGGACGCTCCTGCGTGCCTCAGCAGCACGATTGGTCGAAAATGTCGGCTGCCACGTCTGCTCTGATCCTGTCGAGACAGGAGCAAGGCTCGAGACTGACGCTGGCAAACCAGCACCGCGGCGAAGATCAGGTCTCAAACTGTTGGGTTGGAGTCCAGGCGTCACAACAACGGCAGTTTGCGCCGGAGATGTTGGTTTCTCAACATATTCTGATTGACCAAACCGGCCCACATTACTGTTGCAGCCAACGAGGCCGGCTGATAGCAAAAACAATGCAACACCGCGCCGTAATCTGGCTTTCTCACGGGAATGAAACTGCATAATCGCCCTACCCAATACAAATAAAAGCTAACCGCCGTGAGTTTAATGACAACAGAGTTGATAAAGACTTAATTAAAGTTTCATTCCCCTACAATTTCGCAGCAATCCCCGGCGTCAACGACAGGTAGCGGAAACGTCCGAGCTCTCTCTCGTCCAGCCCGCGCCCGCCCTTGTCATATTGCATCAGTCGGCAAAGCCGCTTTCATGCTTGAGCGGTGCCAAAAGACGACCACCGGGCGCAAGCCGGTCAAACAGGAAACCCGGCACCCTATCCAGCGCGCCATTCAGGATAATCCGATCAAACGGCCCACCCTCTTCCTCTTCACTCACAGGGCAACAAGGCCATCGGCATGAACCACATCCACATTGGTGATCCTACAGGACCTCAGCCGGTCCCGCGCCAGATCAGCCAGCGTACGGTATCGCTCCAGCGAGACAATGCGGTCGCAGATATTGGAAAGCACAGCGCACTGGTATCCGGACCCGCTACCGATCTCCAAAAGAGAATGGTCGGATTTCATCTGCAGAAAGTCCGCCACCTTCCCGATTAGGGACGGCTGCGTGCTCATCTGCCGCAATCAATGGGAAACGCACGATCTTCATAGGCCAGAAATTGCTGGCTCGCTGACAAGAATATCTTCCGGGGAATAGCTTCCAGAGCGCCCAGAACCTCCTGGTTCCGCACGCCCTCAGACCGCAGCTTCATCACCCATGCCGCTTGTTTGGCAAGGCTCTCGTCAGCGCGGCCCGCTTCATCGGCAAATAGACTGTCATCCATTTTCAACACTCCGTCTATCTGCAGTATGGAGCCTGCTGGCGCACCAGCAAGCTCTGCTTAATCCAGTCAGGATTTTTCGATAACCTTTTCCAACTGCCCCATCAGCTCATTGGCTGTCAGGTTCAGATGCAGTGGCGTAACCGAAATATAGCTTCTTTCAGAGCCCCGATATCCGTACCTTCACGCGCACTTGGCACCCGATTGTTAAAGGCCAGCCAGTGGTAGGGGTTTCCGCGACCATCCCGGCGGCTTTCAATGTAAAGCGAACCTGCATCGCGCTTACCTTGACGCGCGATCTTGATGCCCTTGACCATATCAGGCGCATCTTTCGGGAAGTTCACATTCAAAAGCGTATCGGATGGCAGCTCAAACTCCAGCAGGGAGCGGATTACGCCAACAGCGTGCGCCTCTGCCGTGTCGTAGCTCGGACCAAACTCGGAGCCAAACGCATAGGCCTGCGACAGCGCAATGGAGCGAATGCCAAGCAGCGTGCCTTCCATAGCCGCAGCAACGGTGCCCGAATACGTCACATCATCCGCAATGTTTGCACCGCGGTTAATACCAGACAGAACCAGATCAGGCGGCGTGTCCATAATGGAGCGCAGCGCCATGATCACACAATCTGTTGGTGTCCCACGCACAGCAAAGCGACGGCTGTCAATTTCACGCACACGCAAAGGATCATTCAAAGACAAAGAGTGCGCCACGCCGCTCTGGTCGGTTTCCGGCGCTACAATCCAAACATCATCTGAAATCTGCCGCGCAATGCGCTCCAGAACCTCAAGCCCCTCGGCGTGGATTCCATCATCGTTGGTCAGTAAGATACGCATCTCGCAGCAATTCCTTATGTAATTCGAACTATTCCAACGGAAGGATTGCCCGGCCCTCCCGTCAGATAACCGGTTATACCGAGTGTTTAAGCACCAATGACCTCTACGCCATTCATATAAGGGCGCAGAACCTCAGGAACCGTGATGGTGCCATCAGCGTTCTGATAGTTTTCCATTACCGCAATCAGGCAACGTCCCACAGCAAGACCAGAACCGTTCAGTGTATGAACAAACTTCAGAGCCTTCTCGCCTTCCACACGATAACGCGTGTTCATGCGGCGACCCTGAAAGTCTCCACAAACAGAGCAGGAAGAGATCTCACGGTAAGCATCTTGACCCGGCAACCACACTTCAATGTCATAGGTTTTGCGCGCGCCGAAGCCCATATCGCCAGCACACAAGGTGACCACACGATAGTGCAGACCCAGAAGCTTCAAGACTTTCTCTGCGGATTCGCGCATGCGCTCCAGCTCATCAAGAGAGCTGTTCTCATCGGTGATGGAAACAAGCTCACACTTCTGAAACTGGTGCTGACGCAGCATACCAGCCGTATCACGGCCAGCAGAACCTGCCTCGGAGCGGAAGCAATAAGTCAGTGCAGTTACGCGGATCGGCAGATCAGCTTCAGCAAGCGTTTCACCGGAAACCATGTTGGTCAACGGCACTTCCGCAGTCGGGATCATCCAGTGACCGGTCGCCTGATCACGGAACTGATCTTCGGCAAACTTCGGCAACTGGCCCGTACCATAAAGCGCATTGTCACGCACCAGCAGCGGTGGAGACACTTCCGTGTAGCCATGCTCCTGAGTGTGTAGATCAATCATGAACTGACCCAAAGCGCGTTCCAAACGAGCAATCTGGCTCTTCAGGATAACAAAGCGGGACCCGGACATCTTGGCAGCCGCCTCAAAGTCCATGCCACCCAGTTTTTCGCCCAGCACGTAGTGCTCTTTCTGGTCAAAGTTCTTACGCGGTTTCTCGCCGTGCATGTGCAGCAGAACGTTGTCATCTTCGTTCGCACCCTCCGGCACATCCTCCAGCGGAATGTTGGGGATAACAGCCAGAGCACCCTCAAGAGCAGCGTTCAGTTTACGCTGTTCTTCTTCACCGTTCTGAATAAAGCTTTTAATTTCGGCAACTTCAGCTTCAGGGCCTCGGCTTTTTCCGTATCGCCCTGGCCCATGGCCATACCAATTTCTTTGGATGCGGAGTTACGGCGCTGCTGCGCTTCCTGAAGCTTGGTGGTGTGGGAACGGCGCGCATCGTCCAGTTCAACAAGATGCGCAGCGCGTGGCTCTTGGCCGCGTTTAGCGAGAGCCGCATCAAGGCTCTCCTGATTTTCACGAATCCACTTGATATCAAGCATAATTTAGTAACCCCGGCAGGTTTGCCTTCTAAACAACCCGCCGGGAATAAACGATGGAGCTGGAAGAGAGTTTATTCCTCTTCTTCCTTTTCTTCCTGTTCGCGTTTCTTCTCGACGAGCCTTACACAATAGATGGAGACTTCGTAGAGAAGCAGAGTAGGAAGTGCAAGGCCGATCTGTGAAATCGGATCCGGAGGTGTTAAAATTGCCGCAGCAGCAAACGCCCCAACAACTGCATATTTGCGTTTCCCCTTAAGGGACTCAGAAGTCACAAGACCCGCACGCCCCAAAAGCGTCAAAACAACAGGAAGCTGAAAAACCAGACCGAACGCAAAGATAAGAACCATTACAAAGCTCAGGTACTCACTCACGCGTGGCAACATCTCGATAGAGGCTTGCTCGTCGATTCCCATCTGCTGCATGGCAAGGAAGAAGCTCATGGCCATCGGCATAACCAGGAAGAACACCAGAGCTGCACCAATGACGAACAGGATCGGCGTTGCAACCAGATAAGGAATAAACGCGCTGCGCTCATGTTTATAAAGGCCCGGCGCCATAAACATGTAGATCTGGCTGGCAAGCACAGGAAATGCGATAAACAGCGCACCGAACAAGGCGAGCTTCATCTGTGTGAAGAACCATTCCTGCGGTGCTGTATAAATCAGCTTCACTTCCATGCTTTCGCCGGCTGCCTCGGAAAAAGGCTGATCAGGAAGTTGAAGATGTCGTTGGAGAAGTAAAAGCAAACCGCAAAGGCAATTGCGATAGCAATCACTGACTTCAAGAGGCGGGAACGCAATTCAATCAGGTGCTCAATCAGCGGTGCACGCGAATCTTCAATCTCGTTATCACTCATAAATTAGCTGCCCTGGCTTTCGTCTTTGCTGGAAGGAGTGCTTACCGCATCTTCTTTTGCTTTTTTTCTTGGAAGCCAGCTCAGCTGAAGAAACCACTTTCTGCTCAGGCATTTCAGCTTTTACAGGTGCAGCTTCCGGTTCACTTTCAGGCTTCTTCTCGGGAGTTTTCTCTCCCTTAAGCGAGCTTTTCACGTCGCTTTCCGCCTGTGTCATGCTGTCCTGAAGCTTCTTCTTTTCGTCCTCAAGGCTCTTTTTCAAGTCGCCGAGTGGATTGAAGTTTTGCGCTGCATCAGCCTGCTTACGCATTTCATCAATGCCAGACTGCTTCTCCGCTTCTTTGACAGCGTCATTCAAAGTGGACTGAAATTCGCCCGCCATCCGCCGCACGCTGCCAATTGTGCGCCCGATTGTGCGCAACATGCCTGGCAGTTCTTTTGGGCCAACCACTAGAATGGCGACCACAGCGACAAGCAGCAGCTCTGTCCATGCGATATCGAACATAAAGAAGCCGTTTCGTTATTGTCACAATGGCAGCCCGTTACCGGACCTCATCAATGACGTGTCGTGCCACTAACGGCACATCCACCAGGGAAAGGCGTGGATCACAAACCATAAGTCAGAATACACCCACTTTCCCTAAACAATTTGCATAGACTACCCTAAAGAACGCTTAGTCCTTTTTTGCGGTGTCTTCAGCTTTTTCCTTGGCGTTTACGGTTTCGCCTGGCGTATGATCGATTACTTTCGGATCTTCCGTCTTTTCCTTGGCGTCCGTAGCTTCCTCATTCAGCCCCTTCTTGAAGCTGTTGATGCCCTTTGCAACATCACCCATCAGCTCGGAAATCTTTCCACGTCCAAACAACAGGACTACGACAACCGCTATGATGACGATCTGCCAAATACCAACTGAGCCCATCAAACAAACTCCTTAAGAACTCTAAACTGTGTTGTGAGAGACACTACATCCCCTCGATACTAATAGGTAGTATCTTGAGAAATTACCCACTGTGATTTACTGGGGCCTCTCGTTCAAAAACCAAAACGTTCTCTGCGTTTATACACAAGTCTATCACATCATCTGGGTAAAATTGTAAGACATCCCTCGTACGAATACGTAGAGGATGATCTATACCTTCAACTTTTATGTCCAGAAGGTCTGCTTCACCTGCCATCGCGCGAGAAAGTACTCTGCCCTTGAGATGGCCGCCACCATGACATACCTTAAGGTGATGTGGTCTTATACATATGGTCGCACCTGCGCCTTCTCCAAGCCCATTGGCCGGAAAGTCACCAATCGGTGTAACCACACGGTCGCCAACAACTTTTCCGGAAATCTCGTTCAGGTCAGAAAAGAACTTGGCGGCAAATAAACTGTTCGGACGGAAGTAGATCTCTTCCGGCGTCGCCAGCTGAACCACTTCCCCGCTGCGCATCAGCGCAATACGGTCACCCACCCGCAAAGCTTCTTCAGGGTCGTGTGTCACCACCACCGCTGTCGCACCCTGCATCTTGATCATCTCCAGCGTCTGCGCACGCACATCGTCGCGCAAACGGCTGTCCAGACCTGAAAATGGCTCATCCATCAGCAAAGTATGAGGCCGCGGAGCCAACGCCCGTGCCAGTGCTGCGCGCTGCTGCTCGCCGCCTGAAAGGCCGTGCGGGTAGTCATTCACAAACTGTCCCAGACCAACCATCTCCAGCGCCTCACGCGCCCGGCGCTCGGCCACATCGGAGGCAAGGTCAGACAGCCCGAACTTCACATTGTCGAGGATCGTTAAATGCGGAAACAGCGCATAGTCCTGGAACATGAGCCCACACCGCGTCTTTCCGGTGGCAGGAAGTGGTGTTCATCAGCAACCACAGAGCCATTAATGCGCACACTGCCCCGCTGCTGACGCACAACCCCTGCCGCAATGCGCAGCAATGTCGTCTTTCCGCAACCAGAATGCCCCAGCAAACACAGCACTTCTCCGCTTTGCAACGAAATTGAAATACCGCGAACCGCAGGTAACTCCCCATAATGATGGTAGATATTGTCAAACACCAGACGCTCTGATGTTGCGACCTTCTCTGGTCCCATTAGTCCCTCATAAAACTCGCAGATGGCCGAACAAGATTCCCGGCCGTTCTGCATGGTTTATTTTTCTCCGGCGTCTTCTTCAAGTGCGCCGGTTGCAAACATTTCACTTTCATCCAGAGGATCTTCATCCTCCGCCAAATCAATACTGTCGTCCGGTGCAGGCACATGGAAGCTGGCAGGAATGGCGCTATCAAGCAGCCCGGCCCCTTTCAGCTCTTCCAGACCTGGCAGGTCCCTGATTCTCTCAAGACCAAAATGATCAAGGAAATCAAAGGTGGTACCGTAGGTCACAGGACGTCCCGGCGTTCTGCGGCGACCCCGCATACGCACCCACCCCGTCTCCAGTAGGACATCAAGCGTCCCCTTAGATGTAGAAACCCCGCGAATATCTTCAATCTCTGCACGGGATCACGTTGGTGAAAAGCATGATTGCCAGTGTTTCCAGCGCAGCACGCGACAGCCGCCGCTGCTCAACCGCCTCACGGTGCAAGATGAACGACAGGTCCGCAGCCGTGCGAAACGACCACCGATCCTCACTGGAGCGCAGCTGCACACCGCGCTTGCGATAATGCGCCCGCAACCGGTTAAGCGCCCCGCGAATATCCCGGTTACCCGGAACACGCTTGCTCAGCTCGGTAAAACTCAAAGGCTCCGCACTGGCAAAAATCAGCGCCTCAACCATACGGTCTGTCTCTAAGATCTCGCCGACATCAGAAGCCTCAACAGCTTCATCCGCCGCCGCACTAACAAGACGATCAGGCGTTTTACTCATGACAGCTCAGCCTCCTCTTTCTCAGGAGCTTCAGTTCCTTCATCCGTATCATTCTCATCCGGAGTGCGCTGCGAGGCGCGCACATAGATCGTCTCAAACGGCGCCGACTGCTGAATATCGAGCAGCCCCTCGCGCACCAGCTCCAGACTGGCAGAAAACGCCGAGGCCATTGCGCTCGCCCTCTCCTTCGGGTCTTCCAGATAAGCCGTGAGGAACTGCTCAATGGGCGTCCACACCGCAACCTGTCCCACAAGACGGATCAGAATTTCACGCGCATCCTGAAGCGACCACACCTGCCGCTTCTTCACATGCACCGATGTCACCGAATGACGCTGGCGCTGCGAGGCATACGCCATCAGCACATCATAAAGCGTGGCAGTCCAGACACTGCGCCGGTCCACCGACACAGTCTCGGGAGCACCACGCGAAAACACCTCACGGCCCAGACGGGCGCGGTTCATCAGCTTGGCAGACGCATCCCGCATGGCTTCCAGCCGTTGCAGTCGGAACGCCAGCGCCGCCGCCAACTCTTCACCGGTCGGCTCGTCACTGTCCTTTTGCTGCGGAATCAGCAGGCGCGACTTCAGGTAAGCCAGCCACGCCGCCATCACCAGATAGTCCGCCGCCAGCTCCAGCCGCAGCCTGCGCGCTTCCTTGACGAACTCAAGGTACTGCTCGGTCAGCGCCAATATGGAGATTTTAGTGATATCAACCTTCTGGCTACGCGCCAGCACCAAGAGCACATCAAGCGGGCCTTCAAACCCGTCCACATCCACAAGCAGGTTCGGTTCACCAGCCGCGGGCTGCGGGTCAGCAACCGCGCTTACCAGCGCCTCTTCTACCGGATTTGTGGCCTCAATGTCGCTCAAGCATCAATCCTTCTGGTGTGGTTGAATCGCAAGTTGCAGCCTTACGCCAGCATACACAGCCTTAAACAACCGCGCATAGCTCATCAAACTCTGCCCGCAAGCCAGTTTCATCCCCATCAAACACTTGGGTATTTCGCTGCATAGCTGTTTCAAGACGCTCTGCCCGCTTTCCTGTTACCTCCGGCACTACTGAGGCAACCACTTGCATCTCATCCAGCTCGCCATTGCAATGCAGAACCAGATCACAGCCAGCTGTCACAATCTTCTCCACCCGGCTCTTCAGGTTACCACCAAGCGCCTTCATGGAAATATCATCACTGATCAGGACCCCATCAAAACCTATAGCGTCCCGAATAACTCTTTGAATAGCATAGGAAGATTGCGTAACAGGATGATCTGGGTCAATGTCTTTAAAGACGATGTGGGCAGTCATTCCCATGGGACAATCCCGCAGAGCTTTGAACGGCAATAAGTCCCGCTGCGCCAACGCCTCAAAGTTGCATGTTACCTCAGGCAGGGAAAGGTGGCTATCAACCAACGCCCGTCCATGACCCGGCATATGCTTCATAACCGGCATAACCCCTGCTGCCAGACAGCCATCCATAGCCGCGCGGCCCAGCTCACTCACAAGCACAGGGTCAGAGCCATAAGCTCGCAAGCCGATAATATCGCTCGCGCCCGCAACAGGCATATCAAGACACGGAATACAGTTCGCGCTGAGCCCAAGCTTGCGCAAATCCAGACCAATCAGCAAGGCATGAAGATACGCCGCCCGTTTCGCCATCGCTTGATCGCGCTCATAAAGGCGTCCAATGGTGCCCGCAGCCGGATAGACCGGCACATGCGGTGCGCCAAAGCGCTGCACGCGGCCACCTTCCTGATCAATGAAAACAGGCGCATCCCCGCGCCCCACCGCTTCACGAAAATCCGCGCACAAACGACGGATCTGGTCCGCGTTTTCCATGTTGCGCGCAAACAGGATCAGACCAACTGGTTGCTGGTCCCGAAAAAAAGGCCTTGTCCTCAGCACCAAGCTCAGGCCCAAGGCATCCGGAAATGAACGATTTTAAAGACATGGATAAAGCTGGTAGCTTGACGCTGTTACCGCGTCAAGCTCCAAAGAGTAGTCCAGAAACCGGGAGTTCTGATTTAGTTGCGGCGAACGTAGCAGTCGCCACCAGCGGTTTTAAATTCACCACAGAAGGTGTTAGCACTGGTCGGTCCGTCAAACGGCACCTGAATGCGGTAGAAAACACCCTTATCGCCAAGGTCTGCGCGCGTAATCACCGGTGTCACCAAAGCCATCAGCTCTGGATAGCGGCGGTTATACGAGCGGATTTGCCCCCGTGCATCGTCAACAGTCCGCACAGAAGCAACCTGCACAATATAAGTTCCGGCTGGAATTTCTCCAAGAATACCTTCACCCGGTGCCGGCGTTGAAACGATCCCTTGTGGGGTTGCGGCAGACGTCTGGGCCCCCTGATTCCCGGTCAGGTTCAGCGGTGCATTGCTTGTCCGTGCTGGTGTCTGAGATTGCAGCGGTGCCAGTGTATTGGAGCGCACACCACCACTCGTCGCAGAGGACCCCACAACCGTTGGCTTGGACTGCGGCACAACACTCACGCCCAAAAGCGCGTTACGCTGGCTCTGATCTGATGCACCTGCCAACGCATTTGCAAACCCGTTTTGCGAACCGCTGGCCGCAGGTGCGACAGCTGCTTGCTGGGACGTGCTAGATGTTTCATCCGGAAGCGGAGACCACTGACCAGAGGGCGGTATAACCACCGCAGGTGTAGTACTGCCGGTATTCTGTGGGTTGGTATTACGAACAGTGCTCGTCACAACCCGCGGTCTCGCCATGGTAACCGCGCCAGAATCACTATCCGTGTTCTGCACAATTGTTCCATCCGGACGCACGATAACAGTGCGCACCTTCTTCGTCGGGTTTATATCAAACGCGCTGGAGCGGACAGTATCCGTCTCATTGGATACAGGCGGCAACGGCGTCACATCCGCATCTTCCCGATTAACCATCCTCTCAACGCTGACGGGCTGAGCCGCTTGCTCTGGTGAGAAAACCTTCGCTGTATCAGTCGTCGGCTGGTCAGAAGGAGATGGTGTCTCTTTCATTGGAGAGGTGTCAGCGCGGACAATCGGTGGCGGAGTTGCATCTCCACCCGTTCCGCCAAAGTCAAACAGGAACAGACCCGCGCCGCCAACCACCATAATCGCAGCAATAGACGCAGCAGCCAAAAGGCCCTTGCGCAATCCACCGCCGCCACTGGCACTTTCTTCTTCAACCGGAGCTTCAACAGAAACCCGAGGTACAGCCTGCGGAAGAACGCCGCCGTCAAGGCTTGGATCTGCCTTGCGCATGGCCTGAGCCACAGCATCAAGGTCATAACCGCCCGGAGGTGGGTTTATGTCTGCATCCTGCGTTTTTGCTGCATTCAAGGCTTCCTGATGCGCAGCTTCTGTTTGCGCCAGCTTTTCAGCCGCAGCAGGCCATGACATTTCGTCCAATGACGGGTCATTGGCAACACTCTCATCCAGCTGCCAGGCATCTTCGCCGTCATTGACAAAAGGATCAAGCTCCTCTGCATCCTGATCAAAGCCAGCGCTCATGCGCTCAATCTCGCTCAGCTCCGCAGCAAGCCCCGTCTCCAGTTCGGATTCCAGATCGCGCTTGGGGGCTGACGAGATTTCATCTGCAAAGATGTCATCAACGCTCGCTTCAAGCTCGCGGGCAATATCCCGCTCGCCATATGGCGCAGCTGCTTCAGGTACGCCAGAGACCTCATCGTCCAGGCTGAACTCCGCCAGCAACGCATCCTCAAGATGCTTCGCCGGAATCACTGTTTCTTCTGCCGAAGTTTCAGTAGCAGCAAGACGTTCCTCTGCCAGCTCGGCACCCGTATCCAATGCAAACGCCGTCATATCCGGCTCAAAAGCCACGGGCTCGTTTACCGTAGGCGTCAAAGCTGCCGCCGCCACTGTAGGTGCAGTAGCAACCTCTGGCTTCACTGGAGCTGCCGGTTTTACTGGCGCAATATCATCAAGGCTGCCTCGCAATTGCGGCGCAATCGTAGGCTCTTCAATCTTTGGCTCTGGCGCACGCACTGGTGCACTGGCGGCACAGGCTTGTTACTTTCTGCCGCAGCTGTTGCACGCTGCGCAGCACGCTCCGCGCGCCAGCTGTCATAATCACTTTGCGAAAGCTCGTTCAAAGCTTTCGGCTCGCCAGTATCGGCACTTTGAGCAGGCGCTGGTGCAGGTGCTGGTTCAACGGCACGCGGCGTCACGACCGGACGTGGAGCCCCCTCACTGCGGCGCTCAAGACGCTCTCGCAAGGTCTGTTCAGGGCGCACATCCTGCACACCAATAGCATCAAGCGTCGGCGTCGCACGGCTCACAGCGCGTGGACGGGAAACCGGCTCACGCTCCACCTGAGTATGATTGAGAGACGCAACAAGGCTCGCCTCAAGGTCGCGGGAAAGGATATCATCCATTTCCAGCTCATCATTCGCCTCAGCACTGGAAACACCCTGCCCCACCGGAGCGGATTCTGGCAAAGGTTTAGCCTCTGGCACAGCTTTCGCTTTTGGAACAGGTGGCAGATCACTCACGTAATCAACGGAGTCCTCCGATGCATCAGCACCTCGCACAACAGCACTCAGGTCCGCAAACGGATCAACAAATTCCGGAGAAACTGAAGATTTTGGAGCAGCAAACACGGCATCTAGCGCCGCAAATGAATCTTGAGTTGATGCAGGCTCTTGTGCCTCAGCTGCACCCACTGAATAGTCATTAGCCACAGGACTGTGATCCTGAAAAGCTTGGGCATCAAAAGCGTGATTTTGAGAACCTTGCCCGGCAGAGGCTCCGCGTTCTTCACTTGCTGGGAACAGCGGACGGTCTGATACCTGGCTTTCAACGCGAGAACTTGGCCGGTATTGAGCAGTGCTCTCCCCGACGATTTTAGCAAGTTCTACGAGCGGATCTTGATCGCCTGCCCACTGTTGCGGTTCATCGCCTGCTGCTTGCCTGGCAGAAACCTCACCCGGTCCCGGATACTTGGAGCGATTAGTCATTGCAGCGGTGTTATCCCTTAAATAAGAGGCTCGCAATCCCCACCGCGAACCTCCTGTACTCTCTTAACTGTGCTCAGGCACTAGCGCATTTCATTAGGTGCAGTGACACCCAAAACATTGAGGCCAGAAGCAATAACCTGTGAAACTGCATAGACTAACGCGAGTCGAGCTTTGGTTAATTCTGGCGTTTTATCATTAATAAAGCGTAATTGCGGCTTTTCCTTGCCTCGGGACCAGTGGCTGTGGAGCGCATTGGCCAGCTCATACAGATAGAACGCAACGCGGTGCGGCTCGTGATTTTCCGAGGCTCCCTCTACGATTCGAGCCATTGAGCCATCTTGGCAATCAGGCTAATTCACCCTCATCTTCAAGCTGTGTAAAATCTGCAGACTGCAATTCAGCAGCGGTATTATTGAACCAATCCAGCTCTCCGGCGGCCTGACGCAGCACAGAGTGACAGCGCGCATGACCGTACTGAACGTAGAACACCGGATTGTCTTTTGACTGCTCTTTCACCTTGTCAAAATCGAAGTCCAACTGCGCGTCGTTCTTACGGTAGAGCATCATAAAGCGTACCGCATCCACACCCACTTCTTCAACCACATCGCGAAGGGTGATGAAATTACCAGAGCGCTTGGACATTTTGAACTCAGCGCCGCCCTTGAACAACTTCACCAGCTGACAAAGCCGCACGATCACATCCACATCACCGCCGGAAATCGCATTCCCGATTGCTTCCAGACGCTTCACGTAACCCGCATGGTCCGCACCGAGAATAAAAATGACCTCTTTAAAGCCACGTTCGATCTTATCACGCATGTAGCAACGTCAGCGGCAAAGTAGGTGTAGCTGCCATCAGACTTCACCAGTGCACGGTCACTGTCATCCCCATAATCGGAGGAACGGAACAAGGTCTGCTCACGGTCTTCCCAGTCTTCCGGAACCTCACCTTTTGGCGGAGGCAGAGTGCCGTTGTAAACCAGATCACGTTTGCGAAGAGCATCCAGCGTCTGGTCGATGGCTTTGCCCTGACCGTGCATGGATTTTTCCGAGAAGAACACGTCGTGTTTGACATTCAGAGCAGCAAGATCTCCACGGATCATGTCCATCATCTTGTCAACGGTATAGCCTTTGAGCAGAGCAAGACGCTCAGCCGGAGCCATGTCCTTCAGGCCCTCACCATATTCTTCCGCCAGCGCCTTGCCGATAGGAACAAGGTACTCACCCGGATAATAGCCCTCAGGGATCTTGCCAATGTCTTCACCCAGCGCTTCGCGGTAGCGCAAAAACGCGGAGTTCGCCAGCGTATCGATCTGGGAGCCAGCATCGTTGATCACATATTCACGGGTCACATCATAACCGGCAAACTGCAACAGCTCGCCAGAGCATCGCCCACAACAGCGCCGCGTGTATGACCCACATGCATAGGTCCGGTCGGGTTAGCGGAAACGTATTCCACGTTCACCTTCAACCTTCACCATGCTGGAAGCGCCAAACTTGTTACCCTTGGCAACAACGTCGCTCAGCACACGTTCCCAAACAGTTTTGTTCACGCGGATGTTGATGAAGCCCGGTCCGGCAACATCAACAGCTTCAACTTCACTGTCGGCGCGCAGGCCTTCCGCAATCTTCTCAGCAAGATCACGCGGCTTCATCTTCAGCTGTTTAGCCAGCACCATGGCGGCATTGGTTGCCAGATCGCCATGCGCAGCATCGCGAGGCGGCTCAACAGTCACACGTCGGAGATCCAGCTCCGGCGCGTCAGCAGCAAGGTCGAGACCCTGAACTACACTGTTTACCCTTTCGGCGAAGTCTGCAAAGATGTTCATTTTTAATAGCCTAGTTTGACAGATCACAGAGCGTTGCAAAGCCACAGCCTCGCGATCACCCTATGGAATAATAGTGTTTGAATTGGCGCATTACCCAGTTCAGGGGTATCGTCAAATAGTCGTCGATGTTCCTCTATGGCATAACGATCTGTCATGCCCGCAATGAAATCGCAGACCCTGCGGGCCACCACCTCATCACACTCGCCTTTCAGCCCGTCGCACCACGGTTCCGGCATTCTTTCCGGCGCTTTAAAGTAGCAATGGAACAAGTCCCGAACCACTTTGGCAACCTTCCTGCGAACCGCCAGAACACTCTCGTGCCGGTACAAATTAGCGAATAAAAACGCCTTCAACTCGCGTTCTTCTCGCGCCATTTCAGTTGAAAAGGCAATAACAGGACCATTTGCATCGCGAATATCCCCGCATTTCTTGGGCGAAAGCTGTTTAATTCGCGAAATACTCTCCCCAATCACGTCTTCAACCATGCCAGTAATACATCTGCGGCCAATTTCGTGAATCCGCCGCGCATCCTCAAGACCGGGATATTTCCCGTCTATCTCTTCCAGGATACGCTTCAGATAAGGCACCTCTTTCATGGCCTCAAAGCTGAGCAAACCGGCCCGCAATCCATCATCAAGATCATGCGCGTCATAGGCAATAT
Source organism: Pseudovibrio sp. JCM 19062 (assembly GCA_001310715.1). The sequence goes on along the minus strand of BAXV01000004.1, from coordinate 11,410 downwards.
CATCGGCAATCGCCGCCACCTGTGCTTCAGCACTCGGCCACGACCACAGCATCAAATCCTGATGCTTGGCATATTCACTCACCGCAAACGGCAAGGGCTTGCCCTCAAGCTTCCCGCAAGGCGCGCCGAACCGATCAGTCAGCGGGCCATTATGCTTCACAAGCCCCTCCAGCGTTTCCCAAGCCAGATTAAGCCCGTCAAACTCCGCATACCGGCGCTCAAGGTCCGTTACGATGCGCAAGGACTGGGCGTTGTGGTCAAACCCGCCATAGTCTGCCATGCACTCATGCATCACATCTTCGCCCTCATGCCCGAACGGCGTATGGCCAAGGTCATGAGCCAGCGCCAGACACTCCGCCAGATCCTCATCCAGCCGCAGCGCACGGGCCAGCGAACGAGCAATCTGGGAAACCTCGATGGTGTGAGTCAGCCGCGTGCGAAAATGATCACCCTCATGATACACAAAGACCTGCGTTTTATGGCTCAGCCGCCGAAACGCCGCTGAATGGATAATGCGGTCCCGGTCACGCTGAAACGGCGTGCGTGTTGGACTGTCACTTTCGGGAAAAAGCCGACCCTGGGTCATCTTCGGGTCAACCGCATACTCCGCTCTTGGCTGACGCCGTATCCTAACGTCTTGACCATACCTTATCCCCTACCCGCTATCATCTGAAACTGTCCGCATGGCTGGACCCGTTTTTCGTATCACAGCAAAGACATAACAGATGTAAAGGCCCTGTAAACAACTGCTTTCCCAAGCCAAATATAATTTAGCAATAAAACACTATGGAAATTGCAATTTAGAACACTTAAATATAAGAGCAACAGCAGATACACGCCGCAACAAGACCGAGCTTATGACACAGACCCCAGAAAACACCGTCGGTTTGACCGACAAGGCCGCAAAACGCGTCGCCCAGATTCTAGAAACGGAAGCCGAAGGCAGCATGCTTCGTATTTCCGTCGAAGGCGGCGGTTGCTCCGGTTTTCAATACAAGTACGATATCGTCAAGGAACAGGAAGAGGATGACCTCGTTCTGGCAAAACTCGGAGCAACTGTTCTGATCGACAGCATCTCCCTGCAATACATGGCAGGTTCTGAAATTGACTTCGTGACAGATCTCATGGGCCAGTCCTTCCAGATCAACAACCCGCAAGCCGCTGCCGGTTGCGGATGTGGCACAAGCTTCTCCATCTAACTTAACCCACTTCGGCGTCAGGGGGATAAGTTAGAGCGTCCTGCGGCAAAGTAAGCTCGCTCTGGCAGGCCCCAAAGCTCCCTTTACATAAAAACGCAAATTTGCTGGCTTGCGCTCAAACCAACGCACATTTCAACGCAAATCATTATTCCCCTCTTGCCCGCTATCTATTCCCGCAAGGCCACAGACCGCCAGACAGGCTCATCCACAAACAGTTACACTACCTACCTTGCCCTCTTCCGGCACCGTGCTAGAACAAATCAAGACATACAAAAAAGCAGCCGCATAAAATGCTGCAGATGCATCTGATCGCATCAGCTCTACCCCTGCCGCTTCTTCAAAAGGGAGTTTCGATGAAAATCGCAAGCTGGAACATCAATGGCGTAAAAGCGCGATTGGAAACGGTACTCAAATGGCTTCAGGAAGAGCAACCGGATGTCACCTGTTTTCAGGAAATTAAGTCGGTTGACGAGAACTTCCCGCGCGCTCCGTTTGAAGAGCTGGGCTACAATCTGGAAACCCATGGCCAAAAGGCTTCAACGGCGTCGCAATCCTGTCCAAACGCCCGTTTGAAGAGGTAAACCGCCGCCTTCCCGGCGATGACGAAGACGAGCAGGCCCGCTACATCGAAGCCGTCATTGCAGGCGATAACGAACCAATCCGCGTAGCTGCCTCTACCTGCCAAACGGCAATCCGGTTGACACCGAAAAGCTCCCCTACAAACTGCGCTGGATGGACCGCCTCCACAAGCACGCTCAAACGCAGCTGGAAAAGGAAGAAGCCTTCCTGCTTGTCGGCGATTACAATGTTATTCCCGAGCCGGAAGACGCAAAGAAGCCAGAGGCTTGGGTCGGAGACGCCTCTTCCGCCCGGAAAGCCGCCAACGCTTCCGCGCCCTGCTCAACCTCGGCTTTACAGAAGCTGTCCGCGCAACCAACAGAACCGCTGGTACCTACACATTTTGGGACTATCAGGCTGGCGCATGGCAGCGCGACAACGGCATCCGCATCGACCACTTGCTACTCTCACCAGAAGCCGCCCGCATCATGCAGGCGTCGGCATCGACAAGCACGTGCGCGGCTGGGAAAAACCGTCCGACCACGTTCCTGTCTGGGTAGAGCTCTCCGCTTAACGTATAGTCCGGAGCAATTCGGTTTCTCAAGAATTTTGGTGGCGACTGCGCCACCAACTCTCCACATTTTCAATTCAGTTACGCGTGGCCGAAATTATCACTGCTTTTTGGTGCGCACTAAAGCAAATTACATCAAGAAAAACAGACGTTTTGGAGGATATTTGATGTCTTGGCAACCAGCCGAAAATCGATATGACACGATGAAATATAACCGCTGTGGGAAGAGCGGTCTCAAGCTACCGGCAATCTCGCTCGGCCTCTGGCACAACTTCGGGGAAGACACCCCGCACCAGACCAAACGGGAGATGTGCCGCACCGCTTTTGATCTGGGCATCACCCACTTCGATCTGGCAAACAACTACGGCCCGCCTCCAGGCAGCGCGGAAACTGCCTTTGGCGAAATCCTGCGCACAGACTTCGCCGGATACCGCGATGAGCTCATCATCTCCTCCAAAGCTGGCTACGATATGTGGCCCGGACCTTACGGCGAATGGGGCAGCCGCAAATACCTGATCGCAAGTCTGGACCAATCCTTGCAGCGCATGGGACTGGACTACGTAGACATCTTCTATTCCCACCGCTTCGACCCGGAAACGCCGCTTGAAGAAACCATGATGGCTCTGGACCAGATTGTGCGTCAGGGCAAGGCACTGTATGTGGGCATCTCCTCTTACAACGCCAAGCGCACCAAAGAAGCTGTTGCAATCCTTAAGGATTTGGGCACCCCTTGCCTCATCCACCAACCAAGCTATTCCATGCTCAACCGCTGGGTTGAAGAAGATGGCTTGCTCGACACGCTGGAAGAAGAAGGCATTGGCTCCATTGTCTTTTCCCCGCTGGCACAGGGCATGCTGACCAACAAATACCTCAAGGGCGTGCCGCAAAACAGCCGCGCTGGCAAGCACGTTGGTTCCTTCCAGGAAAGCTTCCTGAACGAAACAACCCTGAGCCACATTCGCTCTTTGAATGAGATCGCTCAAAGCCGTGGCCAGACACTGGCTCAAATGGCGCTCGCATGGGTTCTTCGCAAAGGCCGCGTCACCTCTGCCTCATCGGTGCAAGCCGTGCAGAACAGGTTATTGACTGTGCCGCAGCCATCAATAACCTGGAGTTCACTGAGGAAGAGCTGACCGCCATCGATCAGTATGCCACAGAGGCCAACATCAACCTCTGGGCTCAATCTGCTGAACTGTAAGGTCAGGCACCTCCTGAAATACAGGTAGGAGCAGCACAAAGACAACGAGAGTGCGGGCGTTTTGTCCGCACTCTTATTTTATCGGCGGGCAAGCGTCAGATCACGACCGCGGGTCCAGCCCCTTCTCCTCAAAAAGCGCAATCGCGGTATCCAGACCGTTGAGACAGGCCGGAACACCAGCGTAAACCGCCATCTGCCAGATGATCTCGATAATCTCAGATGGCCGTGCGCCTGCATTCAAAGTGTTCTCGATATTCACCCGTAACTGAGGTGCCGTGTGCCCACCCATGGCCGTGAGAGCGGCGATAGAGCATAATTGACGCGTCTTCAGGTCCACACCTTCGCGGCCATAATGCTTGCCATAGGCCCAGTCCACCACACAATCAGACAAACCAGGCACTGCTGCATCATACTTCGCAGCCAGCATCTTCCGTATTTCTGGGTTCAAAACACTCAGGACTTGGTCTGCATCCATAAGCCTATCTCCTTTATGGCACACCCTAAGACGACCTAGCTGAATCCAAAGAAGATTGCGTAAAACAAATACTTAAAGCAGCTGGCTTGCTTTGCAGAACTCTCTAACTGCCAGCAATCATGCCCACACAAAAGATACTCCAGCCCTCATTCAAAACCGATGCAATATACTGTTTTTTCCGCCCCGGACCTGCTAGGCAGTTTCCCTAGGAAACATCTGATCGCGGAGCTGCCAAATGCTTGAAGACCTTCAAACCCCATGCCTCTTGCTGGACGAGAGCGCACTGCGCCAAAACATCAAAGGCATGGCGGACAGGTTCAAGCAGATCGGCGTCCCGCTGCGCCCCCACCTCAAGACCGCCAAATCCATAGATGTCGCCCGTATCCTTCAGGAGCACAGCGCCGACCGCTGGACGGTCTCCACACTGAAGGAAGCAGAGTACTTTTCCTCCCACGGCCTCAAAGATATCCTCTATGCCGTCTCCATCACGCCTCAGAAGATGGAACGCGTCATGAAGCTCAACCGAACCGGTTCCCAAATGTCCATCTGTCTGGACAGTACCGAGATGGCAACCGACCTCTCCACCATGACACTGGATGGCCCACCTCCACGCGTCTATCTGGAGGTCGATGTGGACGGTCACCGCACCGGCGTGAAGGCCGGTCAGCAGCGTGCGATTGATGTAGCCAGAATACTTGCAAATGCATCCAAGCTGGAATTTGCCGGTGTCATGGCCCACGGCGGTGGTGTGAGCTATTCCGCAAACGGCAAGCAGGAACTGGAAGCCGCCGCAGAACAGGAACGCACCTGTACCCTTGCCGTAAGAGACGCCATCCGTGAAGCAGGCCTTCCCTGCCCGCAAGTCAGCATCGGCTCCACCCCAACGGCTCTGTTCGGTACATCCTTCGAGGGCGTCTCCGATGTGCGCGCAGGCGTCTACGTCTTTCAGGATGTCTTTCAGGCAAACCTTGGCATATGCGCGATAGAAGATGTCGCCGCAACCGTGCTCACCACCATCATCAGCCACGCCCCGCACCTCAACCGCATCGTAGTCGATGCTGGCGGACTGGCGCTCTCCAAGGACCGCTCCTGTGCAACTCAAAGCAATGACTGCGGCTTCGGCCTCCTAAGCGACACAGACGGCCACATAGACCCGCTGCTCTACGTAGAAGGTGTGAGCCAGGAACATGGCTACATCACCACCAGAGACAGCAGCCCGCTCCCCTTCGAGCTATATCCCCTCGGATCACAGCTCCGTATCCTGCCCAATCACACTTGTATGACCTGCGCAGCCTATGACGGGTACCAAATGATCAACGGAGACCATGAAGGCCAGTGGTGGCCACGATGTAACGGATGGTAGGTCAACCCTATCTGGAAAAAAATACTCATAAAATTTCAGCGGGGTGTACAGATTGTCGCACTAGGAAACTGATTGGAAATAACTTTTCGCCACTTCACCTTCCTGAATCTCCCGTGGATATCACCACTGATTGATCAAAATCCATGGTAAAATTGAGTCTCTCTCAGCACCTTCGGACGCCTTCCAGAGCTCGAAAACCCACTTTTCCACCCCACGCACTAATATTTCAAACTCGGCATACCAGCTATGCAGAATCCACACATCTACCTTATACTTAGTTCAATATCCCTATGTAATACCTAAGTATTTTTACCTATATAGTTTCGTGCATTTAGCGAATTCCGAGATACATTACTGCCGCAGGTTACTTTTCGCCTTTAGTTTCATAGTTTTAGATAAGTTCTAGCCTTATTCACTCTACATGCAGCTTTCACGTGTTTTAGAGCCAAACACAACGGCTCACGCGCAATCCAAAATGTATGCATTTGTATAATTCTGCCTGCGTTTTTTGCAGGGCTGCTGGCCAGTTGCCATTTGACATAAGTCAAGATGCGACCACAGCCGGGGAGTACAGTTAACGTCAACAAGCACAGGACGCAACGACGCGTAACTCTCTGCAAGCCGACTTGGAAATACTTGTAGCACCACGCCGAATTGCTCAAATGATGAAGGACCTAAAAAATGGGCGTTCACCAGAACATCGATAAAGCTACCACCGACACTCTTCCATTTCTGAAAGAGGACGGACCCAAGGCTTATGCAGGTTTCAAAAAGGGCGACTGGAACAAAGAAATTGACGTGCGCAATTTCATCCAGCTCAACTACACCCCTTATGAAGGTGCTGACGATTTCCTCGCCGGCCCGACAGCGGCAACCACCAAACTCTGGGACGCCGTTCTGGAGTTGATGAAAGAAGAAAACAAAAAAAGGTGTTCTGGATGCAGACACTGAAGTTGTTTCTTCAATTGTTTCTCACGCTCCAGGCTACATCAACAAAGACCTCGAAAAGATCATTGGCCTTCAGACCGATGCGCCTTTGAAGCGCGCATTGATGCCATATGGTGGCCTGAAAATGGCAGTCGCAGCGCTGGAGAGCAACGGCTACAAGATCTCCGAAAAGACCGCAGAGATCTTCCAGAAGCACCGCAAGACCCACAACGATGGCGTCTTTGATGTTTACACACCCGAAATTCGCCGCGCTCGCTCCGCTGGCATCGTAACAGGCCTTCCAGATGCATATGGCCGTGGCCGTATCATCGGCGACTACCGCCGCGTTGCTCTGTACGGCATCGACAAGCTGATGGAAGACAAAAAGGCACAACATGCATCTTTGGACGGCAATGTCCTGAACGAAGAAACACTGCGCCTTCGTGAAGAAATCTCCGAACAGTACCGTTCCCTCGCTGAGCTGAAGGAAATGGGCGCTGCACACGGCTTCGACATTGGTCGCCCTGCAGAAAACGCTCAGGAAGCCATCCAGTGGCTCTATCTCGGCTACCTTGCCGCGATCAAGGAGCAGAACGGTGCCGCCATGTCTCTGGGCCGTACCACCACCTTCCTCGACATCTACATCCAGCGCGATCTGGACAACGGTATCATCACGGAAGCTGAAGCTCAGGAACTGATGGATCACTTCGTCATGAAGCTCCGCATGGTACGCTTCATGCGTACCCCTGACTACAACGCGCTGTTCTCCGGCGATCCGGTATGGGTGACTGAATCCATCGGCGGTATGGGCATCGATGGCCGCACACTGGTCACGAAAAGCTCCTTCCGCGTGCTCCAGACCCTTGTGAACCTCGGCCCTGCACCAGAACCAAACCTGACTGTTCTGTGGTCCGAGCATATGCCGAAGGGATTCAAAGACTACTGCTCAAAGATTTCCATTGAGACATCTTCTGTGCAGTACGAAAACGATGACCTGATGCGTCGTTACTGGGGTGATGACTACGGTATCGCCTGCTGCGTATCAGCAATGCGCATTGGTAAGCAGATGCAGTTCTTCGGTGCCCGCGCCAACCTTGCAAAAGCCATGCTTTATGCAATCAACGGCGGCATCGACGAGAAAACTGGCAAACAGGTTGGTCCTCAAACACGCCCAATCACCGGCGATGTGCTGGAATGGGACGAGCTGGAACCACTTTACGACCAGATGCTCGACTGGATTGCAAAGGTCTACGTTCAGGCGCTGAACTGCATCCACTTCAGCCACGACAAGTACAACTACGAGCGCGTCGAAATGGCGTTGCATGACCGCGACATCCTGCGCACCATGGCTTGTGGTATTGCTGGTCTGTCCGTTGTTGCCGACAGTATCTCCGCGATCAAAAACGCGAAGGTCAAGATCATCCGCAACGACGAAGGTCTGGCAGTTGATTATGAAGTGGAAGGCGACTTCCCATGCTTCGGCAACAACGATGACAGCGTTGATGTGATTGCGGAAGACATGATGAAAAAGTTCATGGACAAAATCCGCAACCAGCCAATGTACCGCGATGCGACACCAACACAGTCCGTTCTGACCATCACATCCAACGTTGTGTACGGTAAGAAGACTGGCTCTACTCCTGACGGACGTAAAGCAGGTGAACCATTTGCACCGGGTGCCAACCAATGCATGGCCGTGATAAGAAGGGCGCAGTTGCTTCCATGAAGTCTCTCTGCAAACTTCCATACGAAGACAGTCAGGATGGTATCTCCTACACCTTCTCCATCATCCCGGGCGCACTGGGTAAGGACGAAGCGGAACGGATCAACAACCTGTCCAACCTGCTCGACGGTTACATGCACGACATGGGTCACCACATCAACGTGAACGTGTTCGACCGCAAGACCCTGGAAGATGCAATGGACCACCCTGAACTGTACCCACAGCTCACCGTTCGTGTCTCCGGTTACGCAGTGAACTTCGTCAAGCTGACCCGTGAGCAGCAGATGGATGTGATCAACCGTACATTCCACGGTCAGCGTTAAACACTTGGGCCAACGGTCAGCCTTAAGAACGCTCACCGGCAAAACTCCAAAACAAGGCGTGGGCCCCTGTCCCGCGCCTTGTTTGTTGCAGCAACTACTCGATTGACGTGCGACAGGAGCGCACATGCACCAAAAGTGAATGGCTGCATTGCACAAGTTCCTCTTTAAAAACAAGGTTGAAGGCCTTACTTTTAAAGCATTATAATAAAACAGAAACAGCCCTGAATATCCGCGCAGCTCGCAATAAAAAGCAGCTAACACGACGACAAAGGACCCCAGCCATGCAAGACACCATGGGCTATGTACACTCAGTAGAAACAGGCGGAACCGTAGACGGTCCGGGCCTGCGCTACATCGTGTTCACCTCTGGCTGTCCGCTACGCTGCCTTTACTGCCATAACCCGGACACGTTGAAGCTGAAAGCAGGCAATCAATCTTCCGCCTATGAGCTGCTAAAAGATATCTCCACCTACCGCACCTATTTCGAAACAGGTGGCGGTGGCCTGACCGTGAGTGGCGGCGAACCGATGGCACAAAAAGAGTTCCTGAAAACGCTGCTGTGGGGCTGCAACCAAATGGGCGTCCACACCACCGTAGACACCTCCGGCTATCTGCATGCAAATCTCGATGACGAAACCATCGACATGGCAGACCTGTACCTGCTCGACATCAAGTCATGGGTACCGGAAACCTACAAGAAGGTCACCGGCGTTGAGATTGGTCCAACCCTTGAGTTCGCAAAGCGTCTGGAGAAGATGGAGAAGGACGTCTGGATCCGCTTCGTCCTCGTGCCCGGCCTGACAGACGCACCTGAAAACGTCGAAGGTGTTGCAAAATTTGTTTCCCAGCTCGGCAACGTAAAGCGCGTTGATGTTCTGCCCTTCCACAAAATGGGCGAACACAAATGGCAGTCCATGGGTAAGTCCTACCAGCTTAAAGACACCCGTGAGCCAACAGAAGAAGAAACAGAAGCGGCGAAAGAGACCTTCCGCAAGTATGGATTAGACGTGCACTAATTACGCATCACATTTCCCACACAAGTGCCTTAATGATGCCTGTCGATTACGGGAGTTCTCCTCAATTTTAATAAAAAGTCGCCACAATACTTTCCCAGACTAGCCCTCGAAAACACGGGGGTTTTTCATGAAACGACTACTAATCGCAAGCGGACTGGCCGTGATCGCAGCAGCCAGCGTATCAACTGCATATGCGGGCTATAATCAAAGCAGAGCGGAAAAATTCGCTCATAAGCAGCAAAACCGTATTACCTGCTACTATCTCTTCGGCTTGATGAATCAGGAGGGCAAACAAGATGTCCTCAGAGGTCTCATCACCGCCTCGGCCTACGCCAAAGGCATGAACAAGCAGGAAGCCATCTACGCAATCGCCTATGGCTCCGGCAAAATCGCGGCAACGCTGGCCGAAGCCCCAGACCGCCGCGACGAACTAATCGAAGAACACAGCAAAGACTGCTGAAACGAAAAGGCTGCCATCCCATGGATAGCAGCCTTTCTTGAGTCTTTTTGCGCACAACCGGCCTACGCCGGCTTTCCAAGCACTTTCAGCACCTCACTTCTGGAAACAGCGCCCTCATATCCCATTTCACTGCGAATATGAGCAACCACCTCAATGCGCTCCGCATTGTCTTGTGCAAGCTTGCCAGAGCCATGCCACAGACTATTCTCAAAGCCAATGCGGGCATGACCACCATGCCGAAGGCCAGCGCACCACACGCCGTCTCAGCACGCCCGAAAGCGCAGAGCATGAACGGATTGTCCTGAGCAATATGTGAAGCTGCATCACGGGCAGCAAGGAAACCGAGAAGATCACGCGGATCGCTCTCCTGATCCTTTGCATAACGGCCCAGCACATAAAGCTGGCTACCATAACCGGAAGGCACAACACCCTTATCCATCAGCAGGTCAAGCCGAGCCACATCTTCTGGCGCATATAAAATATGCTGAACCGCACGGCCCGCGTCCTTGGCCTCATGATAGAACCGGCGCGCAAGATCCAACTCATCACCTTCAGGCGCCATTTCGCGCAGGGCAACCGAAACCGCTTCCGGTTCAACCGCAGCGACGACATCATACTGTTCCTGCGCGCTGTACCGACCAACTGCTTCTGTGGTGATCTGAACCGCGAGATCAGGACACATGGCGCTCACTTCAAGAATAAGCTCCTTGTAAAGCCCTGCATCCAGAACATGCTGCCCCTCAGCGTCGCGAACGTGCGCATGAAGAGCATCAGCCCCCTCCGCTTCCACGCTCACCGCGCAAGACACCACCTCCTCAATCGTCACAGGCAACTGCAGATGATCCGCTTTACCACGCCGTGCGCCATTGGGCGCACTCATGATGAGCCGTTTGGTCATGACGTCAAAACCCCTGCCTGCCTAAGGCTTTCGTTGATCGCATAGCTGAGCTTTTCAACGATCTCCGCAACATGACTGTCATCAATGATGAAGGGAGGTGCAAGCAAAACATGGTCACCGCGCTTGCCATCAATGGTACCGCCCATGGGATAGCAGATCAGACCTGCCTCTTTGGCAAGAGACTTGATTTTTGCGTTGATCTTTAAAGCCGGATCCAAAGGTTCCTTGGTCTCCCGATCCTGCACCAACTCCAGACCGCGGAACAGACCGCGCCCACGAATATCGCCCACATTCGGATGCTGACCGAGCGCCTGTTCCAAAGCCGCCTGAAGCTTCTCGCCCATGGCACGCACATGTTCCATACGGCCCGGCTCGGTAATCTGGTCCACAACCGCACTGCCAGCTGCCGCAGCCGCCGGGTGACCCATGTAAGTATGGCCGTGCTGGAAGAAACCAGAGCCCTGCGCAATCACGCTATAGATGGCTTCAGAACACAGCATCGCACCGAGCGGCTGATAACCAGCGCCAAGACCCTTTGCGATAGTAATGATGTCAGGAGCCACACCATCCTCGTGGCACGCAAAAACATGACCGGTCCGGCCATCCCGCACATCACTTCATCAAACACCAGCAACACACCGTACTTGTCGCAGATCTCGCGAATTCGCTTCAGATACCCCGGCGCAGACCCGGAACCCA